>CAKRJP010000007.1 GCA_934351835.1 uncultured Lachnospiraceae bacterium | reverse complement strand
CCGAATATTGAGTTGCGGATTGCGTAAGTGCGCAGCACGCAACAATCCGTTTTGGTATTTTCTCTCAAAAATGCAAAACATAAAATTATAATGCTTGCATATATATTTTTTCATGTTTTAGCAGCTTTAATCTGCCCCATTTGAGGCCATTAGTAGGATATTTACCTACTTTATATGTTATTATATTTTTACAGTATCAAACATACTCTTACTTATCAATCGTATTGATACGAATAATTGGAGGTTTTTTATGAAACGTATTATCTTAACCGGAGGTGGCACCGCCGGCCATGTTACGCCTAACATTGCACTTTTGCCACGACTCAAGGAATTACAATATGACATACATTACATCGGTTCTTACAACGGTATCGAAAAAGAACTGATCGAACAGCTCGGTATCCCTTATCACGGTATTTCTTCCGGTAAACTGCGCCGTTATTTCAGCGTTCAGAATTTTACCGATCCTTTCCGCGTAATTAAGGGATTTGGAGAAGCCAAACGACTGGTTAAGATTTTAAAACCGGACGTTATCTTCTCCAAGGGTGGTTTCGTTTCCGTCCCTGTTGTTCTCGCCGGAAAGAGCCGTCATGTGCCGACCATCATCCATGAGTCTGACATGACGCCCGGCCTTGCAAATAAAATTTCGATTCCATCGGCAGCCAGGGTTTGCTGTAACTTTCCGGAGACGTTAGACCTTTTACCGGAAGGAAAAGCTGTTCTGACAGGTTCTCCTATCCGTCAGGAATTGTTGTCCGGCGACCGCTTCAGAGCCAAAGAACTGGTCGGATTTACTTCTGATAAACCAGTCATCATGGTCATGGGCGGCAGCCTCGGTTCTGTTGCTGTAAATGAGGCCGTTCGCAGTATTTTACCGGAACTGCTCAAAGATTTCCAGGTGATCCATCTCTGCGGCCGCGGCAAAGTTGACGCAACCTTAAATGGCCTGGACGGCTATGTTCAGTACGAATATATCAAAGACGAATTGAAAGATCTCTTCGCATTGACAGATATCGTAATCTCCCGCGCCGGAGCAAATGCAATCTGTGAACTTCTGGCTCTGCATAAGCCAAATCTTCTGATTCCTCTATCTGCAAATGCAAGCCGTGGAGATCAGATTTTAAATGCCCGTTCTTTCGAACGTCAGGGCTATAGCAAAGTTCTTGAAGAGGAGGAATTATCTCCGGAACTTCTTCTGAAAACGATCCGCGATCTTTACCGGGAACGTGAAACTTACATCGAAACCATGAAGCATTCGGCACAACAGAATTCTATCGATGTCATTATTGATTTAATTGAATCTCTGGCGAATAAATAAATATAATTCCTGTTTAATTTAGAAAAAGGTGTCAATATGACACCTTTTTCTACGGACTATCCAAGTGCATGTATTTTTCTCCATAATTTTTCCGAATCCATTGTCTTGCTCTATACAACATACTATGAAACACTTCCATAGTAACTCCCATTTCATCTGCGGCATCTTTCTGAGGTTTCCCCAATACATACGTCAACATAATAGCGTCATACCATCTGATATTCTTCACATATAGTTCACTGAAGATTTCATCCAGCAGTGCAATGTCGGCTGCATCTTTCTCCTTCTTCAGAAGAAGTATCTCCGGATTATCCAGCCGGTCCGTTCCGGTTTCAGATTCGTCATAAACCAGTTCGTCGATCGGACACTCCTTTTTACTGTCTCTGAGATAATTCAATGCCATGTTTTTCACAGTGATCGCCAGCCATTTTCCGGCGGTTTCCACGTCTACGTGATTTTCATGAAAATGGAGTTTTAAAAATGCTTCTTGTACAATCTCTTCTGCAATATAATGGTTTGCGGAATATTTCATTGCAATTTTATAAATTATTTCTGCATACAGTTCATATGCCTGATCTGTGACAGAAATATTCTCATCCCGCTTGATTCCCACTTGTACATCCTTTTCTTTTGTTTAACTATTTATTTTTCTTATTCTTTTACTTTTGCCAGAATCTCATCTCTGTCGTCATCTTTCAATGTTCCCATATTCCATCCAAATCCCGCCTTATCTTTCTTGTATCGCGGAATCAGGTGCATATGAAAATGAAATACCGTCTGTCCGGCTGCCTCTCCGTTGTTCTGTACGATATTATAACCGTCACAGCCTAAAATCGGTGTCAGCTTTTTGATCATCTTCTTAGCCAGAACAAATGCTTTTGGTACCAGCTCATCATCCAGCTCATATAAATTTGCATAATGCTCTTTTGGAATAATCAATGCATGTCCCTTTGTTGCAGGGCTTGCATCCAAAATCACTCTGAAATCATCATCCTCATAGATTGTTGACGTTGGAATTTCTCCATTCGCCAATTTACAAAATATGCAGTTATCGTCTTTCATTTCGTCATCCCTCTCTCTTTGTCTAAAATTAATGATTGATTATTTAAACCGCTAATGCTAAACTTGTAGTTCAGAAAGGAGCGGTAATTATTATGTTGTCTCAACAAGACCACGACCAATTACTACAGATAATGGAAGAAAGTCCTGAGAAAAAGGACTTGCTAAACCGTCTTCTTACTTCACATCAGATAACGCTTAGTAGCTTCAGTCATGAAGTCCGCAACCCCCTGACGCTGATTTACAGCACCTTACAACTTATCGAGGCCAGACATCCCGAAGTTCTCTCATTCGACCACTGGGACGATCTTCATCAGGATCTTGAGTATCTGGTTCAGTTGCTTAATGAACTTTCTCTCTATAATAATGGTGAGAAACTCCACTGCTCTGACGTTCCTATGACTACATACCTGCAAAAAATTGCTTTATCCTATGCAGCTTCACTTGCCAATCTGGATATTGAATTCACATCTTCAATCGATCCGGATCTTCCAGTCATCACCCTTGATGAGGTTAAGTTTCGTCAGGCAATTTCTAATCTGTTAAATAACGCAAAAGACGCTGTGCTTTCAAATGTATCTCCTTCGATACGGTTATCAGCGTTCTGCATCGATGCGTCAGAATTACTGATCCGCATCTCTGATAACGGCTGTGGAATTTCCCAAAAGGATCTCCCGAATATCTTCCAGCCTTTTATCACTCATAAAGAAAATGGTACCGGGCTCGGACTTGCAGTTACTGAACGGGTCATCCGTGCCCATCACGGCTCTGTCGAAGTAGAATCTACTTCGTCCTCAGGAACAACTTTCTTGCTGAGGCTTCCGGTACAATAAAATACTAAAGATAAATCCAGATAACAACCCTCCTATGTGAGCCATGTTATCTACGCCGCTGCTGGTAAATCCGTAATAGAGACTCAGAATGATCATAAAAATCAGTCCTCGCTCTGTAAGATTTCCAATTCGACCTCGATTTCGAATTGCAATATAAAGCAATCCACCGATAATCCCAAAGATTGCTCCGGATGCACCGGCAGATACGGCATAATCATTCGTCATCCATTCCCATCCGGCAGATATCACATTCCCACCCAGGCCGCTTAACAGATATAATATCAGATATTTGACAGTTCCAAGCTGTGGTTCTAAAACCATCCCCATCACAAGCAATATAAGCATATTATTCATCAGATGTTCAAATCCAAAATGAAGAAACATGCTGGTAAATAGCCGGTAATATTCTCCTGACGCCTGTACCATCGGCATATACATCGCACCGTGCTTTAACATAAATACGGCATCTTCTGTCATTCCCACAAAAGACAATGCAAAGAATACTACAACATTTATAACCACTAACAGTATTGTGCCGGGAGTCTTCGTCCACTTCTTATCCATGTTTCTATGTCAACTTTCTAATTTCCAATATTTACCATTCATTATATCATACATTTTTCATTCTTGCCGATTATATCATAAAATATTCCGCAAAAATACCCTCCGGATTCGAAAGTCCTGGGAATCCGGAGGGTTATACTACTCACGGGAGGCATAATCCTGCGAGTGATATATCTTTAATTTTTTCTGTCAGCTATTTATTCTACTTTAAAGAATATATATTTTTCGACAATCTTTTATTTACCATAATAGCATTTCAGATAGATTTCTTTCATTTCGCTCATGATTGGATATCTTGGATTTGCACCGGTACACTGGTCATTAAATGCCTGCTCTACCATTTCATCCAATGTATCGAGGAAATATTTTTCATCAATACCATAATCTTTGATGCATTTCTTAATACCGATCTTCTCTTTCAGAGCTTCCAGTCTTGCAATGAAGTCCTCAAATACTTCTTCATCTGTGTTGCCCTTGCAGCCTGTGAAACGTCCTAACTCTGCGTATCTTGCTAATGTTTTTGGATACTGGTACTGTGGGAATGTTCCCATTCTGGTTGGTACTTCTGCTGCGTTGTATCTCATAACTTCTGTCAGGATCACTGCGTTTGCAACACCATGTGGCAAGTGATGGAATGCTCCTAATTTATGAGCCATTGAATGATTCAGTCCAAGGAATGCATTCGCAAATGCAAGACCTGCCATACAAGATGCATTCGCCATCTTTTCACGGGCAATTGGATCTTTTGCTCCATTCTCATATGCTGATGGCAGATAATCAAATACCAGTTTGGCTGCTTTCATTGCAAATCCATCTGTGAAATCTGTTGCCATCATAGATACGAACGCTTCGATCGCATGTGTCATTACATCGATACCGGAAGCACTTGTCAGTCCTTTTGGCTGAGTCATCATATTATCAACATCTACAATCGCCATATTCGGCATCAATGCATAATCTGCAATTGGCCATTTTACACCTGTATCTGCATCTGTGATGATTGCAAACGGTGTTACCTCAGAACCTGTTCCTGAAGATGTAGGGATCGCTACAAAGTATGCTTTCTCTCCCATCTTAGGGAATGTATATACTCTCTTACGGATATCCATGAAATCCATAGCCATATCTTCAAAGTTTGCTTCCGGATGTTCATACATGATCCACATAATCTTAGCTGCATCCATTGCTGATCCACCACCAAGTGCGATGATCGTATCCGGCTCAAATTCGCGGATCTGCTCTACTCCACGTTTTGCACACTGTAATGTCGGATCCGGTGCTACTTCATAGAAGCATGCATGCTTAATACCCATCTGGTCTAATTTCTCTTCGATTGGTTTTACATAATCATTCTGATATAAGAAAGTATCTGTTACAATAAATGCTTTCTTCTTATGCATGATCGTTCCAAGTTCATCAAGCGCTACCGGCATACAGCCTTTCTTAAAGTATACCTTCTCAGGTGTTCTAAGCCACAACATATTCTCTCTCCTCTCGGCAACCAGTTTCGTATTCAGCAAATGTTTTACGCCTACGTTTTCTGATACTGAGTTACCACCCCAGGATCCACATCCAAGTGTCAGAGACGGAGCGACTTTAAAATTATAGAGGTCGCCGATTCCACCCTGGGAAGACGGAGTATTAATTAAAATACGACATGTTTTCATGGCATCGGCATGTTTTGCGATTTTTTCCGTCTCTGATGGATGTACATATAATGCAGAGGTATGACCATAGCCACCATCGGCTACAAGTCTTTTAGCCTTCTCAAGGGCATCATCAAAATTCTTTGCACGGTACATTCCAAGTACCGGAGATAATTTCTCGTGTGCAAATTCTTCAGAAATATCTACAGATTCAACTTCACCGATCAGGATCTTTGTGCTTTCAGGAACATCAACTCCGGCCATCTTAGCGATCTCGTAAGCTGATTTTCCAGGAATCTTATTATTCAAAGCCCCATTGATCAGAATCGTCTTTCTTACTTTATCCAGTTCTTCACCTGGTTTTAAGAAATAACATCCGCGATATGCGAATTCTTTCTTTACTTCATCATATACTTTATCAAGAACAGTTACTGACTGTTCTGATGCACAGATCATACCATTATCAAATGTCTTAGAATGAATAATGGAGTTTACTGCTAATTTAATATCTGCTGTATCATCAATGATCGCCGGTGTATTACCAGCACCAACACCAACGGCCGGTTTACCAGATGAATAAGCTGATTTCACCATTCCCGGACCACCGGTTGCAAGGATCAGGTCTGCCTCTCTCATAACAGTTGTTGTAAGTTCCAGTGAAGGAGCATCGATCCATCCGATGATTCCTTCCGGTGCTCCTGCCTTTACAGCCGCATCAAGAACAACCTTTGCTGCAGCGATCGTACAAGCTTTTGCCGCCGGGTGAGGACTGATAATAATTGCATTTCTTGTCTTCAAACAAAGCAATGTCTTAAAGATTGCTGTGGATGTCGGGTTTGTTGTCGGAATAACTGCTGCTACAATTCCCACCGGTTCTGCAATCTTTTTCGTTCCAAATGCCGGATCTTCCTCGATCACGCCACATGTCTTTGTATTCTTATATGCATTATATACATACTCTGCTGCATAATGATTCTTGATTACTTTGTCCTCTACGATACCTCTTCCAGTCTCTTCAACTGCCTGTCTTGCAAGAGGAATTCGCATCTTATTTGCTGCCATTGCAGCTTCGAAGAAGATCTTGTCTACCTGCTCCTGTGTGTAAGTGGCAAATACTTCTTCGGCTTTTCTCATAGCCTTTAGCTTCGCCTCTAAAGTCTCTACGCTGTCAACGATTTCTGGTACTACTGCTTCTACTTCCTTCTTCTTAGCCATATTATCATGCCTCCCATAAACTAATCATTTTTGATTACACGCATAGTATATTCCTCGCCATCTCATTTTGTCAATACTTTAACGTTATTTTTTTAACATTTATGTTATTTGCATAATTTATGCTGGTTTAGAAGATATTTTTCGTCTTTTTTTCAACAGCAGTTTTTATTCGTTTGATGCAAACTGACTGTTGTAAAGGTTTGCATAGAAACCATTCATCGCTATCAGCGTCTTATGATTTCCCTGCTCAATGATATGTCCGTCTTTCATAACCAGGATCACGTCAGCCTCCCTGATCGTAGAGAGTCGATGTGCTACAATAAAGCTTGTTCTTCCCTTCATCATATGTGAAAATGCCGCCTGAATCTTAATCTCTGTTCGTGTATCAATACTACTTGTTGCCTCATCAAGGATCAACATTGGCGGCAGGCACAGCATAACTCTCGCAATGCAAAGGAGCTGCTTCTGCCCCTGACTAATATTTCCACCGTCTTCCGCAATCACTGTATCATATCCGTTTGGCAGTCGGCGAATAAAACCATGCGCTCTTGCCGCCTTTGCTGCTTCTATGATCTCTTCCTCTGTTGCATCCGGTTTGCCATATGCGATATTCTCGCGAATTGTTCCCGCTTTCAGCCAGGTATCCTGAAGCACCATTCCGTAATTTGCACGAAGCGATTTTCTCGTCATTCTCCGGATATCTGTTCCGTCCACCTTGATGCTTCCGCTGTCTACATCATAGAATCGCATCAACAAGTTGATCAATGTCGTCTTACCACAACCGGTCGGCCCCACGATTGCGATTCTCTGCCCAGGTTTTACATCCAGATTAAAATTCTCGATCAATGGTCTGTCCGGCACATAACGAAATGCTACATCTGTCAGGCTTACATGTCCGGTGCTTTCTAACACAGCTGCATTGTCGTCCTCCTGAATCTGATCCTCTTCATCCAGGAGTTCATAAATACGCGCTGCACATGCCAGTGCATTCTGAAGTTCTGTGACAACTCCCGAAATCTCATTAAATGGTTTTGCATACTGGCTGGCATAACTCAGGAAAATACTGAGCTGTCCTACCGTGATTCCACCGCCAACTGCATATAATGCACCTGCAAGTCCAACCCCTGCATAAACAATATTATTTACCAGACGGGTACTTGGATTAGTAAGACTTGAGAAAAATACTGCTTTCAGGCTTATGTCCTGAAGTCGTCCATTCACCTCATCAAAATCTTCAAGACTCTTTCTTTCATGTCCGAATGCCCGGACAACTTTCTGTCCCTCTATCAGTTCATTTACCAATGCGGTTTCTTCTCCACGTACTTTTGTCTGTTTCTGAAAATATTCGTAAGTATGGTTTGCGATAAATCGTGCCACAAATAAACTAAGCGGCGTCAGACACACTACGACTAATGTAATAGGAAGATTTACAGATAACATAAATCCTAAAGTTCCTATAATCGTTAATACACCCGAAAATAACTGTGTAAATCCCATCAGGAGTCCATCTGCAAATGTATCAACATCTGCAATGACTCTGCTGACCAAATCTCCCGATGGATGCCCATCCAGATAAAAAAGCGGAAGTTTCTGAATCTTCTCAATTGCATCATTTCTCAAATCTCTGGATACGCAAAATGTGATTCTGTTATTGCATGCTGCCAGGATCCACTGTGCAACTGCTGTAATTGCGGTCGCTATTATAATAGAAAGAATAATCTGACGGACGCCTCCCATATTGACATGTCCTGCTCCGATCATATAATCAATCGCATCTCCACAATAGATTGGAACTAAAAGCTGAGCCGCCACACTGATTGCCGCACATACCAAACTGGCGAAAACGAAGAATAAGTACGGTTTTATATATCCAAGTACACGTTTCATAGTCCTTTGGTTTTTTCCCATGTCTCTTGATGATCTCTGCTTTTTATTACTCATGACACTCATCTCCCTTCTGGAACTGGCTTTCATAAATCTCACGGTAAGTCTCACAGTTCTCAATCAACTCGCTGTGGGTACCTGCACCTACCAGATTTCCATCATCTAATACGAATATCTGATCTGCGTGCTGTAAGCTTGATGTCCTCTGCGATACAATAAATACTGTCGTATCTTCCGGCAATTCTTTTAAAGATTTCCGCAACGCTGCATCCGTTGCATAATCCAATGCACTCGCACTGTCATCAAGGATTAATATATCCGGCTCACTAACCAGTGCTCTTGCAATCGTCAGACGCTGTCTTTGTCCTCCGGACAGGTTTCTTCCTCCCTGTTCCACAGGCTCGTCCAATTTCTCCGGTTTAGATTCTACAAATTCCTCTGCCTGCGCAATCTTAAGTGCTTTCCACAACTGTTCATCCGTTGCATCCGCACATCCCCATAATAAATTCGAACGAATTGTCCCAGCAAAAAGCTGTGCTTTCTGCATAACCACTGATACTTGTTTTCTCAGACTTTCACGGCTCCAGTCAGAAATTGGTCTTCCTTTCAAATACACCTGACCTGCCGTCGCATCATAAAAACGAGGAATCAGACTGATCAGGCTGGATTTACCACTTCCTGTGCCACCGATAACCCCTATCGTCTGACCACGTTTTACAGAGAACGAAATGTCACTCAGACTCTCATCACCGGCACCGGCATATTTAAGAGAAACATGATTGAAACGAACAGCCTCTTCTAAATGGCTCTTTGAGTTGTTTTGAGGTATTTCTTCTGAATCCTGATCTACAAATTTCATGGCAGTTTCTGTATCAAGTACATTTTCCACACGGCTAAGACTTGCCAACGCCTTGCTGATAGATACTACAAGATTCGCCAGTTTCACAAGTTCCACCAGAATCTGACTCATATAATTAACCAGTGCTACAATATCACCACTCAGCAGCACACCATTATCTACCGCTACTGCTCCTGAATTAAGGATTGCAATAATTCCAATATTTACAACGACATATGTCAACGGATTCATCAAAGAAGAGACATGCCCTACATGAATCTGCAGATCTACCAGCTCCTTATTCGCTTTGTGGAAACGGTCAACTTCTGCTTCTTCTTTACCAAATGCACGGACCACTCGCACACCGGACAGATTTTCTCTGGTTACCCCCATGACACCATCCAGGCGATTCTGGATCTTCTTATACATCGGTGAAGTCCAACGCATGATTCCAAATATAATAATCGACAATACCGGAATTGCTACAACAAAAATCAAAGCAATCTTTATATTGATCATAAATGCCATGATCATTGCACCCAATACGATAAACGGACTTCTAAGGAATAATCTCAAAAAGAGATTCAATCCATTCTGCACCTGATTGATATCGCTTGTCATCCGTGTGATCAATGTACTTGTTCCGATAGTATCTACTTCCGTAGAACCAAGTTCCTGAATATGTGCAAATAATTCATGCCGGAGTTCTGTTGCACATCCTGTTGCTGCCTTGGCTGCAAAATACTGTGCTGTAAAACTGCATAACAATCCTATAATTGCCATCAGCACCAAAATGCCACAGCAGCCTATGATATAGGTTGTATCCTTGTTTATGATTCCTACATTAATAATGTGGGCGACCACGATTGGTACAAACAAGTCGAATAAAGCTTCCAGCATCTTAAACAACGGTGCCAGAATACTTTCCTTCTTATACTTTTCCATGTATTTCAGAAGATATTTCACTTTACTTCCTCCCTTATCCATAAAATTACTTTTATGATTATAATCCCCATTCTATTGTCATTGCAATATCCTCTTTGATATAGCAGGCTTTTTACAACCTTTTACAATTCGTCTTCCTCTATATGCAATCCATCCCAATCTCCCCATTTAGACTTCTTGTGCTTATTCAGGAACTTTTTCACAGGTGTCCACAGATTGTCCGTCTCCCTTAAAATAGAACTTCCCTCGCTCTGTTCTGCAATCCAGTCATGTTCCGACAAATCATAAATCTGTTCTTCTTTTCTCAGACTGTTTCTCTCCTCTTCTTTTGTCTTTAAGATTTCTCTGCATTCTTTCACCAACTTATCAATACTATAATTTTCTTCCATCACTCCTTTATGCAGAAAAAATACCATCTGTACACAGTCCTGGTCCTGATAATCTGCTTTTTTCACCAGATATTCTGTTAATTTATGAAATTCTTCCCATATGTTTTTCTCAGATAATGGATAATAACAAAAATAAAACTGCTCTTCTTCATAAAAAATATAATCGGGTTCCAATAACAGACAATTAACATTCAACATGTACTTCTCCAGCTCTATTTTTGCCAAAATTAATTGCTCAAGAAATAATATCATATCTTTCGAATTGACCACACCCCTTTCATACATTGCCTTCATTGATATTTTTCCTGTCACATCATAATCATAATAACTTTTAACATCGATTCCTCTCCCTGTTACGGGCAACATATATTTCAAAGGATTCGCTTTTAACATTGCCATTTGATAATCCTCTTCATATATCGTATTCTCTTCTATTGTAATCTTACGTTCCATACTGCAATCGTCTCCTTGTTATAAATTACTGTCGAACAACATCTTTTATTTTCCTTATCTTTCGAATGTGCTGTTCCGGTTCTGTGAGAGGTGCTCTTTTTGTTACATGTACTTTTAACCTTTTATGCCGGGCTCGTACGGATACTTCTACAACATCCTCCCCAACTTCCGCATTTACTTGAAAATTGGTCATTAAAATACATTTTCCATTAATCCTCTGTCTGCACAGTTCTTCCATCTTACTTTCATTCAGCTTATCTTTTTCCCTTGCCAGGTTACTTCCAACCACCGTCGTTTCATATGCCGCTCCCGACAGTATATTTTTATCATGATAATAAAATATTGCCAGAATACATCCCAAAATCAAAAACAGAACAAACGGCATTAACAGAGACATTTCTACCGTAAAACTTCCTCTTAAACATTTCCCTTTTCCCATCCAAATCCTTCCTCCGTTTCATCCCGCTTCTACACTTCAGAAAGTATCCACAGAAAATACCCCACAGTCAAAAATGGGACAAACGGCAATACGCATTTGTGGGACATCTGTTTTAATACGACTGTTATCAGAGATACTACTCCCAATATAAACATTGCGCCCATCAAGGTTCCTAATATTCCCCAAAATCCCTGATAAATTCCCAGATTCAGAATCATCCAGCTATCTGCGTATCCTATACTTTCCCTTGTCTTTTTACTGATTATAAAAAATACAATTCCGATTCCAATGCCACCGGCTACTATCCACCAAGCCATCGGTCGGCAATATAACTGATACCCTATAGTGATGATACTAAAGATTAGTAATAGTCTTACCGGTATCTTTCTCCACCGGATATCAATCCATGACACTAACACCAGGCCACTCATCAACATCCAATCACTTACCGTCCGCATCTGGAACACGCTCCTTTCCCAACTACTTCCGACACTGGAACCGCATAAACGGTCCGTTTCAATCCACTACACGATAACGATGCATGATAGTTGTCTCCCGTATCTGTAATATAGACGTTTCCACTCCCGGAAGCATGACACTGCCTGCACGGGTAATATTTTCCTCCGGATTCATTCCGCTTATCCGAAAGTTCAGATGCCGAAACCATATGTATCGATAATTCCAAATGGCTACAATGATAGTCTTTGTGATATACCAGTCCGGTTTCCGTCACATAGACAATTGCGTCCCTTTCATTTCCAAATCCTTCTTTCTCATATCCCACCCAGGCCTTTATCTTCATGCTTATCTCGTATTGCATTGGTCTGATCCGAAATATCGAAATCGGTATACGCACATCATAAGAAGCTCGGAGTATTCCAATCCCTGTTCTCGGTGATATCTGCGACTTATCGCAATGAATTCCGCTACTCCCTCCTTCTATAATGCTCCTTGCGAGACGTTCTTCTCCTATTGCTTTAACCACATTTTGTTCAATCGAAGATGACTGTACCATTTTAGTCAAATATGCTTCCTGAACCGCAATCTTTCCTGCATACTGAAGGCCCGATCTTACAGCAGTCTGTATTGCCATAATCTCAAATAAATATAGTAGCGTGACTACCGCCAGGAAAAATATCGGAATCGCTATCGCCGCTTCCAGCGTTATGCTGCCTTTTACACTGCCGCTTACATTACGTTTTATACTGCTTTTTCTAACCATCCTTTTTCTTTTAGAAGCAGATGCAGATATCCTTCTGAACAAATTTTTGATAGATCTCAAATGAGGGGAGTATTGAGTTTTTTTAAGTTCTAGCCGCACGAATCGTTCTCCTTTCGATTTATTTTTATGGGGTTTGATTTTTATAATCAGACATCCAGAAGGATATCTGCATCTGCTTCTATTCATTCTTTATTTATATCCGTAATAAGTCCGATACTTATATACAATTCCTCTGCGCAATTTACTGTTACTTTCGATTTCTATCCTGCTGATACAAATATCTGCACGAAACTCTGGCTGACCATAAATGGTCTGAAGATTCTTTTCGATAATTGCCAGTGTTCGCAAGGCTCTTATGTTATTATTTTCCAAAAATAACAACATACTCAGATAATCTTCATAGTTCTGTCCGCCCTCCACATCCTGTCCTACACTTTCATCCTCATCTGTCCCCAGTTTTAACAACCCGGATAATTGAAGCTGCCACGTCTCTTTACTTTTTGTCATCGCAACTTTATTGCCTGCAAGCAATGTCCTGAGATCAATCACCGACTCCCCATATGCCCACGCCAATAAAATCACCTGTGTAACTGCTTCTGTAATCTCCGGAACTACCAACAGCGTACATAATGTTCCTGATACTGCCTCCGCTTCCGCACGCATCTCACTGTCCGTCTGGATATACATATAATTAGGGACAAAACGAAGCATAATTAATTTCTTTACTGCCGTTCTCAAATTTTCTCTGTCGCTGGATTTTCCATATAAGATATATTCTAATTCATACTCCAAACTTCCTTTTTTGCCTGACTCCGCAGAGATATATGACGAGAAGTGCTCTTTTAAATATTCTCCGTACAACAGGCTGGATATCGCACCTCTCTCCCCGGCAACATCTTCAAAACTTCCATACCCCTGATTTCGGTTCCTTTGTTCTAACATCTCTGACAATTCAATCTGCTTATCTGATACTCCCTTGTCTTTCGGAACTACCAGTGACAAAATGTCTGCCTTCTTTAAATTGTCCACATGTTCTATCGGATTTCCTTGCGCCGGCAATTCACTCTCCTGTTCTTCCAACAACCCATTCAGCTTGCCTTCCTGCTCCGTTTCTTCCCTTGTATAATCCTCAGAACGCTGCTCTTGCTGATTCCACACACTGGTCTTTCCAAGAAGATTTCTGACAGAATCTACCCCATATTTATTCTCCATATATGCTGAAACCTGATCATTAAAAGCCTGACATTCGTTATCTGTTAAAAACTGTACTCTCTTTATATTCTGACCAGTATTAGCCACTCCGTAATATTCCAGACGGTCTGCTATATTACCCTCCTGATATCTACCCGTCTCATACCCTGCATCCAAAGCAAAAATATCATATTGTTCCAGTAATTCTTTCTGATATTCTGCAAATACACACTCCATCGCCCGGTTCATATCCGCTCTTCGGTAATTCTTCGCCAGTTGGATAGACGCACTCTCCATAACCCCTGCAATAAACGTAATCAACAGAATGAATATCAGGCTTAAATACGCAACTACCTCTCCTCTTAAATACCTGAACTCTCGCTCGTGATTTTTTCGAAGATTGTCTCCACTAAACTTGTAAGCTGCGATTTGAATATAATGACCAGACCGATCAATACGACCATAAATTTAGCCCCTGTCTTTTTCATTCCTCAAAAGCCTTATAAACACTGGATTTAACCATATAGACCAAAACGTATCATTCGTCTATTTTCTTTGTTTTTTGCACTTTTTGTATGTTGTGTGCATTTTGTAGCCAGTATTTTTATTTATTCATATCTATACAAAACAAGACAGAATGTACTTGCTTTTTTACTGCACATTCTGCCTTGAATCATTCAAATTCAAATATTTAATTTTTCCTTTTATACTTTAGATATTTTTCTTACCCTTGCCAATTCTTCTCGCAACTCTGCATTTTCTTTTTCCAATTTTTTTATTTTTAGTTTCAATTCCTGTATAGTCGTTTTTGCATTAACTAAAGTTCTTTCCATAGCCATATCAATAATAATCTGTTTCGGATTATACGTTACGCTCTGTTGATGCATAGCTTCATTTACCACCCTGCGCATTTCTTCATTTCGATAAAAAAATCCTTTAGAAAATCCTGTTTTTTGAATCAATGCAGCAACTGTTATTTTTTCTTTTGATTCCAACATTTCTTGAATTTCCCGTTTTGCGGTTTCTACCTTCTGTTTGCTACGTTCCAAACTACATTCGACCATTTTATCGTATTTCATAGATTATCGTCCTCTCAAAAAACTTGTACCACACCATTCTCACAATTTTTTTAGAACAGAAATTTCTTTCCTACTGACCCGTTTATTCAATTTCTCTAGTTCTTGCTGCAACAGTTCATTTTTTCTTTTCAATTCCTGATTTTGTTCTGCTAATTTCTCGTTCTCTGCTTTGGCTTTTAACAATTCAATTTTCAACTCAATTACTGAATTTTCAAGTTTTCTGTCCATTGCAACCGGATGTCTATTCTTAAAAATTGCTTCCTGTCTATGTATTGCATCATCCATTTCTCTTCTGATAAGCTCATTTTTATAAAAAAATCCTCTAGAAAGCCCAGTTCTTTTTACCAGCTCTGCTACGGTAATTCTTTCCATATTTTTAAGCATATCAGATATTGTATTTTTTGCAATATTCATCTTCCTCTGACTCTCAGCCTGCGTAATCGCTACCATCTTATCATATTTCATAATCATCCCATCCTTCTATGATATCTAATAGGATCATGTCCATTTTTTCTCTTGCAGCTCTCGTTTCATCTGCCATCAGTTTATTGCCAATTTTTCGATAATGATGTACCGAATATATGGAGGTATGCCCCAGTAGCTTAGCTATCATCCAGTCATCCACATGCATTTCTGTCAATTTCTTTCCATAACAATGTCGGAAAATATGGGTTCCAAACTTCAGAAACTCTCCATTATCATCCCGGATATCTTCCTGGCGGATCATTGTCATAATCTGATTTTGAATCATGCTATATTGATAAGGCCTAGTTGGATCATCTTTTTTTGCAAAAATGTAAGTTGTTTCTCCATACCGTTCCTTTGTATAATCAATTGCTTTCATAATCAGTTGTGCCACTTCTTCACTGATGGCTTTTTCATAGGTGACTGACTTCACCTGATCAATCCTTATAAAATATCGATTATTCCGCATGCTTAGGCAGTCTGTCTTTAAGGTCAGCGTATCTGAAATCCTCGTTCCCAGTAATTGATGGATAATCAGTGCCCTACATATCTGCTCATCCATTTTGAAAATGTGTTCGTTTAATCTTTTGATTTCCGCATCTGAGTAAAATTTGAATACATGCCTTGGTGTACTTGGGAAATCATTACTCAGAAATAATTCGCTCATGTACTGTCGTTCATATAAATTCCCAACATCTTCTATTACCCTTCGTAGTGCATATAGGTCAGATCTATAATTTTTCCGGTCATGTGCTTCCGTCTGAAGATATATCAGATACTCTTCTATATGCATCCGTTCCAGATCCTGCAGCGATTGAATGTCCAAATATTTTCTTTTAAGAAATTTTGAGAACCGCTTTACTGCAGCTATTTCACTATGAATCGTTCCTAAAGGGGAATATTTTAAATGCATAAAAATTACTTTTTTTACTTCTTCCCGAATATCTGGCTGTACAATTTTAGTAAAGTTAATCGTTTCCGTATTCTTGATTGGATTTCCATAAATAGGAAAATCGAAGTTTTTAAGAGTCCAGATATCTTTTTCCTGCTCATCCCTGTCATCCTCTTCTTCCAGAAACTTCAAGATTTTTTTCATATGCTTTACAATGCCAGGACTTTCAATTCCTATTTTGTCATATGCAGGCCGATATTTTTTGCTTGATAAAGCATATCCTCGTTCCAGCATCCATCCTTTTAACATACGGATGATTTTTTCTTCTTCTCTGGCATCAAGGCTTTGTATTTTCCGATCAATCAGAAATTCCCGAATATTATTATAATAGGTCACTTCACTTGCCATGCTGGACGGTGCGAGCATTTTTCCTCTTTCCCATATAAATTCTTCCAACTTTTCGGCAAGTTCTTCTGATGGCAATCCTTCCAGATTAAAATACCGTTCCGGGCTGATACGCAATCTCTGAATCTGCTCTTCGGATGCTACCTTGCAGCAGTCCAGCTCATATATGTAAATTCTTTTTTTCATTTTCTTTCACCACGCTTCTTAGCTTTAATGGTAGAAGCCAAGTCATTTTCCGGTTTCTTAAAGTAAGTATCACTTGCTTTTTCAATTCTCTTTGGCATGAAGTCTACATACTGTTTTGTCATCTCTTCGGAAAAATGTCCTAAATAATCTCGGATTGTCTGTATAGAAACATCCTCATCATAAAATTGGGTGGCCAGCGTATGCCTATAGTCATGGGTTTTGAAGGTATAACTGCCATCTGCAATTCCATTCTTATCACAGTATTGCTGAAACTCTTGTCGGAATGTTGTTCCCCGGTACGCTCCACCATCCTTCCCTTTAAAGATATAATCTTTCGGACGAATGTGTTCACGCTCAATATACTTACGCATGATTCTATACATCACAAGCGGTATTGGTATCATTTTATCTGCCTTCATCTTGATCTGATAGACTTTCAACCATGCATCTTCTCCATCCCAGTAATATGCATCCCCTTTTAACGTACACACTTCGCTGATTCTCAATCCAGTACACCACAAGTGTAAAAATATCAATCTTGGAACTAGCGGAAATGCATACAGCTTATGCAGGATTTCCATATAAACTTTTTCTTCCACCGTTCTGTCATGATGCTCTGGATATGTCTTTTTCAGGTAATACTCCGGTTTAAAGGGTATCTCCTTCATATATCCTCGGACATTTAAAAACTGATAAAATTTTATATAATGCACAATTCTTTTATTGAATGTATCATCTTTGGTATCCTTTTCTTCCAGTTTTCTAAAATAGTCATCCAATTGATTTTCATCTACCTGACAAATGGATTCTTCTTCCTTAAAATATTCCAGAAGTCTTTTTACCTCATATAGTTGTCCTCGGATATTTGCTATCGTCAGTCCACCAATTCCAACATGATATTTGGCATATTCCTGTAACAATTCTCGATTCTTTTTGTTAGTCACTTCTATAAAACTCAATCGCTGTACTGGATTGCTTGGGTTAAGCCGATCTTCTGACAGGTGAAAGCGTTCCATATACCACACATTGGCATGCCAATGAATTTCTGGTGCTGTTAAAAATAAGATTTTCCGACTATTGTCAATAATCTGCATAGAGTTTTTCACATTGACCACTTTCTGTTCCACGATTTTCTCAAATCGTTGGATCTGTTCTAATTCCAATCCTTCCAGATCATCAATCTCTTCCTCCACACAAAAATCATATAACCAGTGTAATGGCAATAAATAGCGAACTCTTCTCTCTTTGGGATCGTCTCGATACAAATTATCTAGAATATAATTCAATAGTAGAAAAATCTGCTTTTTTAATTTTTCAGATGCTCTTCTAAAAAAATCCCACACCAGTTCCTGTTTATCTCGGACATATTCAAAATCCTTAACCAACTCCAAATCTGGTAAGTATGGCAAGAATACAACCTGTGCTTGATATTTCCTCCGGTGTTCGATTCTTCCCGGCAGACTTTCTATTTCTTTTTGGATACTATACTGCTTGATATGATCGAAAACCTTTAAATATCTCATCGCACTCGCTTCATCCCACATTTTTTTCAGTTCTGCTTCATAACGGCTTCGTACCGTATAATCAATCTCTTTGATATGATGTATTCCCTGCCGGATTAGAAACCGTTTGATGTTTCCCTTCAATGCCTCATCTGACACTTGGCTTTCTCGGATTTCTGAGAGTAGCTCTCCATATTCTGTTTCTATCCAATACTTCTGTATCTTCCGTAATGCGGATGACTGCTCTTTCACCTGCTTTTTCGTATAATTCCCACTATCCAACAAAGTTTGTTTGTATTCCCGCAAATCTTGTTCTTCTGCTAAAATCACATCATAGATTTCTCTTTGGATAAGGAATTTCTCTGCTTCTTCCCATAATTCTCTCTGCAATATTCCGCCTGACATAAACTGCCTGTGAAGATACTGTATCTCTTCCTTGCGTTCTGCTTGCAGCAATCGAATTGCAGACACTTGATCGCCTCCTCTTTTTTATAACAAATTCTGAACACCATACATTGCTTGATGCCTATTATAAAAAGCATCACTGACTTCTATTAGTTCATCCTCTGTTATATTCAGATATTTCATAGTCGTTTCGATATTCCGATGCCCGAGTGCTTGACTAATCATTTCTAATTTCCATCCATCTTTTCGTCTTGCATTTGCAAAATAATGCCGGAGCATATGTGGAGATGCTTTAATTCCCGTCTTTCTCTCCAATCTGCGTAACATGGCATATACTCCACTTCCCTTAAAAGGCTTTCCAACGTAATCACCCGAGACATTAATAAATAAATATTCCTGTCCTATAATCAGTTCCTTATAGTCTTCAATATAAAACATTAAAATATCAAATGTTGCGTCGCTGATTTTGGCTCTTCGAAGTTCTGCGTTTTTAGCTCTTGCCCCATTCTCATTATCATCTCGAAAGTTGACATATATTATATGTTTCTCATAGTCTATATCCTCTGCGTATCGTACACCTAAGAGTTCCCCTATTCTAAAGCCTGTTTCTGCTAATAATAAAAGCAGAACCTGATCGCGGCTGTTTGCACATTCTTGCAACAACACTACAATCTTGTCCTGCTCAATGGTTTTTCCTTGATGTCCTTTTTCTTTTAAATATCCTCGAAAACTCTTCCTATTCAATACTTTTCTGATACCGATGGAATTTCGCACAATCATTTGCGTATCTGACAGCACCTTCAGACTTCCCGAATGATTGTTTTCCTGATCCATAAAAGTATAGAACCTAAATACCTCTTTTAAGTATGCATTGCATGTCTCATTATTAGGAAGTTTTAAATAATCTTCCCTGCTATGCATACCGGCTTTTAACCAAATCAGGAAATCTGTAAAATGTTCATGCTGTTCAATATATTTCATTTGATAAATACCATCCAGACAAAGTTGCTTTTCATCCAGAAAATTCAAATAATAAGATAATGCAAAGGCACTTCTTCGTATGGTATTCGGTGATATCTTTGACCTTTTCTTATGCATTAGATATTTAGAAGGTAAATATACAATATCTCCGCTTTCGTTTTCTCGAATAAAATAAAATTTCTCTTGTTTATCCATCTGCATTTCTACGATATATTTTGCCATATTAGCACCTTCCTTCTAAGTCTCTAACGCTATACACAGTATACCCACTTTATGTCCAAATAGCTATTCATCACTACCACCAATTCCACCGAAAATGCTCCTGAAATACCACCAAACATTTTGCTGTAACCTTGCTGTTATTGTAGCAGAACCACGGGCATTTACAGGTAATATTCCACACCCTTCCGGTTTCTAATAAAACACTGGACATCCTTGATGTCTTTTGCCATCTTACACTTCGGAAGTGCGCACATCACTTCCTCATGATATCTTCCTTCTTCTCCTGCACGTTCATCTAAGATGGACACGACACAGGTGTCTGTCTCTGTGCGGAGCGCACGTCCGAATCCCTGTCTTAATTTTTTCTGCATATCCGGAACAACCACTGCCTGAATGTAGTCTTTTAAACTGTCATATTCTTTCTTCTGCGCCTCACTAATGGGATCTGGAACAGCGAACGGCAGTTTTACAATAATTAACGAGGATACCATATCTCCGGGAAAGTCTACTCCTTCCCAGCAGGATCCGGCTGCAAAAAGAACCGCATTGCCTGTCTGTTTAAATCTCGTGATTTCTTCAGGGGAGTGTCTCCACACTTCGATCATTGGAAAAGGAATCTCATCCCGCAACATCTGATATACGTTTCCCATCAAGTGATACGATGTGAACAGCACCAGTGTATGTCCGTAAGTCGAACAGATCAGCGAATGGATATGGTCAGCTATCATCTCTGCTTCTTCCTGACTTCCCTTTCTGCATCTTTTCAGATCTTTTGGCAGATATAACAGACAATTTCTCTGATATTCAAATGGAGAATCTGCCACATATTCACGTACCCTCTGTACTTTCTGTAATCCTGTCATCTTCCGGATATGGGAAAATCCCTGTCCGGTTTTTAATGTTCCGCTCGTCAAGATTGCTCCCATTCCTCTGCTCCACAACATCTGGTCAAGATACTGTGGAATCCGTCTGCTGGAGGCACACAATATGATCCGATGTTCTTGATCCTGTTTCAGATGCAGCACATACTTCTTATCCTGATGGAAAAAGCATTCTAGCACACTTCTGGTTTCTTCCAGCTTATTTCTGATCCACTTCGGGATCTTCTTTTCTAATTTTTCTATGATCTTATTCATGGTCTGTATCCCTTCATATAAATACATGGCACACTCTTCTGTCATGTGAAATTCTTCTTTTAACCCATATCTGGTTCTGTGGTTTTCTCCTATCACATCCAGCACCATCCGGATCGTCCCGGACAGTTTTCTTATCTCCAGTCCCTGATATTCTTTCCCAAGATAAAAACAGATCTCCCGGATATCATCATAACACAGGCTCTTCCCGAACATCTGCTTTGCCGCATCCGGCAGTTTGTGTGCTTCGTCTACGATCAATGCCCGGTAGTCTTTTAGTAACGGGCGGTATTCCTGCAGTCTGTGATAGCCATCTGCCAGCAGGTAATTATGGTTGCAGATCTGGATGAACATTTCATCATCTCTGGAATGTTCCAGATACTGCTGATACCGGCAGGAACCTTTTTTCGGACATTCCCTTGAACAGAACTTTGGTACGCATACCATCCTTCTGTCAAATCCGCTTAATCCAGACACTTCATCCATATCGTAGTGTTCTTTCAGAGACAGCAGCGCTTCTTTCTGCAATTCATTTTTATTTTTCTCTTTGATTGCAACGATTCGTTGCTCTAATCTCTCATCACAGACAAAATGCTCTTTCCCTTTGCGGATGACTGCTTTGATCGGCGCCTGAATTGTCCCGTTCTCCTGAAGAATCCGGGAGAGAAAAGGGATATATTCCGTAAGAATTGCTTTCTGGAGTGCAATGCTGGAAGTAGATATCACAACCGGACGCTGTTCGTATGGGGAATATCCATCTGCAAGAAGAGAATACTTTCTCATCAGAATACAGGCCACCAGATAGGCATACGTTTTCCCGATACCGACACCTGCGTCACACAGTGCTATATTTCTTCCCAGCAGGTTATCCAGCATTTCATGGCATAACAGAATCTGTTCTTCCCTTACTGCCATTCCATGTTCCGGGAACAGCACCCGGAAGATCGTATCAATTTCCCGATGTGCTCTTTTCAAATACTCTTTTCTGTAATACATAGTTTGTTACCTGATATGTCTGCTGATACCACATCAATACGGCTGTAAAGGAATAACTCCCTACAGCCGCATGTATCTGATATCAACGACACATTCTTCCTTGATTTCTTATACTTTTGATTTTTGGCATTGTATTTGTCCTCGACTCCCCCTTTGCCTTACGGGAACATTACAGGCGGATGCTTGGCATCGCACCGCTCATGGATCTTCTAAAGGTCTTGCTGATTACAACCCAAAGTCCATCCCCTGCTCACTGGCAGTTCCTATGTATCATTATCCCCTCGTAAGTGATCCTCGCAAAAGACCGCCACGGTCTTTGTTTCAGTTAAAGATGATTCGCTCGAAACAAAAACGTCACAAAAGAACTCTGCCTCTCACTTTCTGGTCTGATTTCTTCCATGCCCTTTTCATCTGTCCTCGCGTCTTCCTGCCACGCTTCTACTTACGGGAACGTACCTGTAATGCTGGTATGAGATTATCAAAGTACACTGGCAAAATTTACCTGCCTATTAAATAGCCGACGAAAAACGCCATAATTATTCAATTTTTGATAAATTTTTTAATTTTTTTCTCAAACGGTTTCTTTTGGTATAAATCGTCTGTTCTGTCATTCCCATAATCTTAGCAACTTCTCTTCCCGAATATCCCCATGTACTGAGTAAGAGGATCTCCAGTGTCTGATGCTCCGTTTCTTTCAATAGTTCATAGATTCGCTTATCACCTACGTGATCCAGAAGCTCCTTTACATCCCTTGCAAACAGCTCGCTTTCCTTTTCTTTTATGGAATCCATATCCTGCATCGTTTCATCCAGATGTTCCCGGTATCTGCGCTCTTCCAGAAAATCTTCCCGGTCCATCTGACGCAGCTTTTGGATCTTCTCTTCTTCCATTCCCAGTTCACGCAGTTTCTTTTCTTCCTGTTCTTTCCAATAATTCCACTTTCGTTCTTCACTTGTCTTGTTATAAGCCATTTATCTTTCCTCCGATCTGATTTTTCGTATAGAAATCAAATCGGAGCATGGCGGTGACCGGATATGTAGTGTCCCACAATTCTCGAAAAATGTCGAATAAAAAAGTGCTGCAACCAGTTCGATCACAACACTTTGCTTATTATTCCCATTTTGTTGTCTTAAGCACTTTCTTTGATGCAAATATAATTCTTCTCCTTGCTATGCCTTTCCTTAAAACACCACAAAGAAAAGTATATAAAAAAAGGCTGACAAAACTGTGTTATATAACAGTCACTTAACAGTCATTTTTCGCATTATCCGACATCTTTCGACATTTCTTCTGAGTCCGTTAATATCCAAATACTTTCTCACCTTCTTTCGTCCCTTTGGAATTATCTCGCATTCTCTGAATCATTTTCAAGCCTTTATACAGAGAACCTGCCACTGGTAGCTTCTCTTGCATACTTTGATATAAAAACTGCCAGGATTTTACCCCCAGCAGTCCACTTTTTCCATATTCAATTATTCTGTTGTTGGAAACATCGCTGTCTCCAGCTTACTTCTTTCGGTTTCAGACAGCTCATACGTCCCGGAATGATTCTTTTCCACTTTTACAGTTACCGCCACCGGATCCCCATAGCTGTTCTTGTCAATGCTCTTCTGCACACTTTCCGTTAAAACAGATGCAAATACACCCGGATCTGTTTCTTTCATTCCCTGTGCAATCTTTTCCTTGCTGACTTCTGCGGAGCTCTGTTGCAGTGTCTGAAACACATCGGACGGTTCAACTTTTACACTGACCGTGTAATTTCCATCCTCATCCTTTTTCTCATCCTGCACCTTGTACTTCGCCAGTTTTTTAGCCTCTGCCATCTTCTCTGTGTAAGCTGCAATCTCCTCTTCTGTGATGTTATCGGAAGAGGTAAATTGCTGACGGATGCTTTCATTAAAATCTTCTTCGACCTGTTTCTTCACATCCTCTTCTGAGATTTCCATCAGATTCGCATAATCTGCGTACTCTCTATGATACTCTGCATCAAGAGAACTTTGGACATAGGATTTAAGTTAATAGTAAAAATATGCCTATCATCTGTAAAGAATGTATGGTTAAATATGTAATCCGCATCTGCATGAATACCAATTCATTAAGTAATAATTATTCGAAAAGTTTAGAAATCGCATTCACCAAAATACTGATTAGTACAATAACACATCTTTTATTCAAGTAATAAAAGCCTATTACTTACAATTTTTCCGCCCATCGTTTTTAGCAAAGCAAGCATTACACCATTTGCTCCTTCTAACATAGAATATTCCGTCCTATACTCCATCTTCTCCCAATAATTTTCATGACACTTTAATGTGACATATACATTCTTGTCTAGTGTCTCTAAAAAATGAATATCGTTTGTTTGAAAATATGCGCTCATCTGAAGCATTAAAACACTCGCATATCCATGACAAATAATCGGTTCATCCAAGCCTTGCTGTTCGATTGGAGCAGACAAGATTTTCAATAACGCCTCTTTATAATACTCATATTCATCACTGCTACCACAATATTGAGCTGTTCTCATAAGTCCCAATGCAATACTGCCATTTCCATAACACCACCCGCAATTAAATGATAAACGCTTTGCCGTCTTCTCTTCGTACTCTTTCATTCCTAACTGAACCGGAAATTTTAATATTTTATTTTCTACTTGCACAGTATACTCTTTATATAAGTTTAATAGTATCTGGATCGCTTCGTCTATTCCGTCCGTGTAAAACCCTTGATTCTTTGCTTTAGACATCACAATCAGTGGTCCAAGGATTCCATGAGCCATGCCAAAGTCAAGATACGGCATGTTCTCCGACTCATTTATCACATAAGGCGGTAATTCCATAATAAAATAATTTATTATCCCGCTCTCATTTTTACCTGTAAGGAAAATTAGATATTTCATCAAACCTTCAATCGTACACTTTTGATCCTTTCGATTATCTAAATAATAATTGAGCAAGCCTGACAATCCATAAATTGTATCGTATAAAATTGGAGCTGTTTGCTTTTCGTAATATAAGCTGATATTTGAATCATAATATTCCGCAATCAAATCATCGAAATATTTTTGAAATTGCGTCAGCTTGATCCCTTTTTCATTTAAAATTCTCAAGCTGAAAGCAATATTTCCAATTCCTTTATGGGAACCCATATAAAAAAGTTCTTCTGTGTTCCCCTTGTAGATATCTTCTTTCAGATCATTCAAAATCTTCATAATGATAGACTTTATATCTTCTTGGTAAACTTCCAAAACTGACTCTTTTAAAATCTCCGCACAGAAAAACAATACATCATCATATGTTTCCTTTTTTATCTGTCCAAGCTGAAATTCATTTACAAAATATTCAACATATTGACAAACCGCATGTCTAACTTCCTTTCTCAACTGTGAATCATTTATCACTTTTTTCACCTCATATTCATGCCCGCACTATTATTGCGATGTTTTCTCTGCTGTACAATCTGGTACAATGCATTTCTTACAAGTTCTAAATATTTTTCCTCATAAGCTCGAATTCCCGTCACCCTGTTACAATACATATGAACAATAGAAAAAATAATATTCTCTCTGCTGTTCGTGTTTTTCCCTTCCGCTATCTGGCTGTCTATTTTTTCTGCAAAAGAATTTAAAACTCTTTTTTCCTGAATATGTTCTTCCATGACATCCAGATATTCACCTTCTTTTTCATCCAGCACCGCCTGCACGTATTGAACATACTGCCGGCTCCGTTCACGATACTCTTTTCTGTATCTATTCTGAAAACCCACGGTGTCAATTAAACAAAACATATCGTCCAAATCTTTCGTCAAATTTTTCAGAATAAAAGAAATGCCAATCATATATACTTTTTCCAGTTCTTTTTCATCATCCAAAATGTTGTTATGAAGAAGCTTTTCCACGGTTACGGAATCTTTGAAAAATATCTGTTCACAGGACTCAATCAGCTCTTTTCCGCCGTATCTATTGATTTCTCTGAAATATGTATCAAACATAACATTATTAATCATTTCCATATCCATCAGTCTTTGAATCCACTTATTTATTACGCTAAGCTGTATATATGCGGTCTCTTCATTAACACATTTTACTCTGATTCTTAAATGTTCACCTAACTCATCTGAATAGCGCAGGAAAAAATGTTCAGGACAATCAAGATTGCCCAAAAGTTTTGGAAGCTCCATGCTGATAATCTCATCTCCGCGATGTCCAATTCCATATAATTTAAAATAAATCCAACCGCTTTCGCATAACGTTTTTCTTCTGTCGGTTTCACATAGTTCAGAATTCCCATTATAAAGCTCGGATGAAGCACGGTTTTGATTAATATTCAAAACACTGAATACACATTCATTAATATATTTATTTTTCTGATCATCCTGCACTATAGCGCCTTCAACCAACCCTTCCTCTATTTCAGAAAAATGAAGTTCCTTTTTTCTCTTAAATTCGTTATAAAGAATATGTAGATATTTCTCCTTATCTAAATCCACAATAATTCGATTATCAGTCGACGCATAATAGAGAATCGAATCCATCTTATAAATCTCCCTGAATTTTTCAAATTGATCTCTGAATTTATTATAGGAATCTCCGGAAATATCTGCTTTATCCAACATCCACATTCGTGGCACAACAACAATATCCTCTATCCTTATCCTAGGAAGATGCTTATAGTGTAATTGTGAAGGAAGATACGCTAACCGGCTTATTGGACAACTACTATACTCTCTGGAAACTCCTAGTAACAGCCTTGTTATTTTATTGTTCAATGTTGGGTTCAGCATATTATCTGTAATAAATCTCAATTTTTTCCCAAGTAGTTTCGACCATGCATATATTCCGCTACCATCAAGACCAATGTATATATCCTCGAGCTTAATCTCGCTATTTTCATCTTCTGAATGAGTCCCAAGCGCCAGGCAATACTTACGGTTCCTTCTTATGTTCAGGATATTACTCTGTCCGCCAAATGTTTTAAATTCTCTAATTTCAACATTCTCATATTGACTGTAAGCATCTTCGTTTTTCTCATACAGTTGATTATATTTCACAAATTCCTCTGCCGTGAAGCACTCCGAAAATCTCTGTGTCATGGCTCCAGCATGTTCGGCTCCAAAATTAGGTCCCAACCACAAGTCATATTTTTTATCTTTATCCAAAACCAGCACATTAATATCAAATGACCCAACTGATACAGGTTTATACTGCAGATGTGAAAAATCCTTATCAAAAAGACGAATTTCCTTCTCCTGATTTATGAATGCCTGTTGGATTTTATTATCTATAATATGTAAAATCTCTTCTTCGCCTTTTGTCCCTATCCTGCTTAAATCAATAAGGCTTCCACCGTCAAATCTGTTATCATCAATAATTTGCATAAGAGGGACTTTAACGTTTTCTCCATATACTTCCATGAATTTCTCTTTTAATGCATGAGTTGTGTCAAAGTCAATGGGAATCTTATACAATACTTCTGCCAATTTTTCAATTTTTTTCTGAATACTTCTGTCTAGTGTATTCACCACGTATTGGTTACCCGTATTTAGTATAAGATAATTTTTATTCTTTTTAATTGCACTCATTCTTTTATAAATTTCTTGGAGTATTTCTTCACTTTCTTCTTTATGGTATTCCTCAAGCAAATCTTGTATCTTTCTCAATTCAAATAAATAATGTCCTGAATATTCTATCTCATCTAATTTTTGAATGATATATGCCAGTGGATCAACACAATACGCCGGTATCCGAAGGTCTGAAATCAGGAACTCATTTTCTATCATATCACCCAATGTCTTCGCAATCACTGTCTCTGGAACCGCCCCATATGATTCTTTGACTCTGTCAGACAATTCTTTCAGAATAATAAAATCTGATGCTAAAGATTTTAATAAATCCGTCAACGGTGTATGCCGGATACTTTTCTCCTCGATAATCTTCTTTTCATCCTCCGCTTTTCCATGACTTGTAAAATACAAATTTTTCACCCGGTCACCACTTATATAACACAAAGGATTATATCGGACTTTTAGTTTTCCTTGTATTGCGTCCTCCTTCTCCAACAAACTCACAATTTGATTTATCCAATTATTGTCAACCCGCAAATCCAGAAGCTGTTTCCCGCGCAAAAGGCACGTACTTTCATCAAACTTTCCTAATGCAACAGATGCAAAATATCCATATGGAGTAGGACGTCCCACACTCCGCAGGAAATATTTCAACAGTGATTCTGTCAGATTCTTATATCCCTTCTCATCTGTAGGTCTATTAACATAACTTTTGTAAAGAGTTGGACTAGCAGTTAACAATGCTTTTCTGAAAAAGCTGTCCAATTCTTTATTCTGGCGGATAAACTCATATATATCCAACTCTTGACACTCATATTTATCAAGGTATTTTATGGGTAAATTGGGTGTTCTAATCATATAATAATCCTGACATTCTGCTTTCATCTTTTCGTCTCCTGATTAATTTTATTTTTATTGCACTTGTATCTCATACAGTTTTTTATATGTTTCATTGGATTTCGTTAATTCTTCATGAGAACCATTTCCTGTGATTTCTCCATGCTCCAAAACAATAATCCGATCCACACTTCTGATCAGATTGTTAAATTTATGCGCAACAATGATTCCTTTCTTTCCATCTAAAAGCTCCTGATACAGCATCGCTAACCGCTGTTCAGATATCGCATCCATCGCTGCGTTAGGCTCATCCATAATGTATAAATCTGCATTTTTACAAAATGCCCTTGCAAGGCCAATCTTCTGCCACTGGCCGATTGAAATTTGCTTTCCATTGTCGAACCAATAGCCAATCTGACAATCCAGTTGCTCATCCGTTTCATCGATCAACTGCTCCAGATCAAATTTCCGACAAATTCTTTTCAGCTTTTCATCATCATCTATTGCGTTTAGATTTCCATATGCAATATTTTCCCTAAATGTTGCCTCATATTTATAAAAATCCTGAAATAATGTAGCTATTTTGTTAAGTACAGATGTCTTATTAATCTTACCAAGTTCCACTCCATTAATCAAAATTTCTCCCTCATAATCATCATAAAAGCCCATTATAACTTTTAAGAGAGTGGTTTTTCCGCTTCCATTCTGTCCTACTACTGCAATTGTCTGGGCGCCATCTATTTTAAGATTAATATCTCTCAGTACATAATCCTGGTCTTCTCTGTATCTATAATACAAATGCCTGATTTCAATACATTCAATTTCTTCGATATCCATCAGAGCTTCTTTTCCTTTGATTCCTTCCTCCGGATAATCCAAATATTCTTTTAACTGATCAATGTACATGCTTTCCTGATTCATATCGGAAAATATCTGTAATACAGACATCACGTGTGTTTTTACTTGTGTAATCGTCTTCATATATGTCACAACATTTCCAATCAGAATCTCTCCTGTATATCCGCAAAACACAATATAAGCAAATATGAGGCCATCAATCATTGTTTCAAGAACCGTAGCGCCGCCCAATCGTACAGTACTTTTTTTCTTCAACCTTAAATCTTCCGCATTAAACTGTTTTTTATACTCTCTATACCGACCGATAAAATGCGAGAACAAGTTATAAATTTTCAATTCCTTATATGCTTCTCCATAAGTAAGCACATGCTGCATATACCAACATTTTCTCGAATCGTTCGTACGTTCTCTTATAACTTTAAATGTCTCCCGATTCATCTTCCTATTTATGCAGAATTTAACGATAGGAATGATAAGAATACACAACATAATCCAAATACGGAACCTGACAATAATCAACAAATACGAAACTGTTGTAATAATACTGGAAAAAACACCCATCAAAGAATCCAAATACGTCAGCAATTTTCCATCCGCTTCATACTGCGCCCTGGACACCATATCGTAGGTCTCACTGCTTTCAAAACTTTTCAGATTCAATCGGGACGACTTTTTAAGCACCTCCTGATTCAAATGTAGATTATACTCCTGTGCAAATGTGTACTTATAGTAATCCAGAAAGCACTCGATCAGCATCTGAAACAAATCAATTCCAATATAAATTGCCGCAAGCACCAAAAGCATCTTTAGGCTTCTTCTTTCCTGCAAACTGTTCATAAGACTTTGCGAGACCAGCGTAGACATTGGGGAACAGATAGCCGTTATAACTGTCACAGTCCCCATTGCAAAAATATACTTATGATCAAATCGAAAAATTGATCTTAATACCCAGATTATATTATCTATTACATTTGTTTTCTTTTTCATATGCATCAATCCATAAATAATAATTTCCCGTAAGTAAGATTGCCTGTCATGCTGTTACACAACGCCAGTATTGTTCCTGCGCTTCCATTCAACAGCGAAAAATCCTTACGGTAACCTTCATCCTGCATTTTCTTTCTATGCTCTTTCAGTGTGATCTCCACGTTTCTCTCCAGGTTCACAAGACACCTTTCATCCTGGCTTTCCAGAAAGGCATATTTCTGTATCGAAATCACACTCCCATATCCGTGGCATACGATTGGGCTGGAGAGATTGTATTCCTTTGCGGGCTGTGCTAAAATATCCACCAATTTATCCAGATAATACGCATATTCCATCGGCTTCCTTAAATACTTCGCCGTCTTCATTAAACTGCGGACAATCCCCAGATTCCCATAACACCACCCGGCATTCTCCGTAAGATCAGCGCTCGTTTTGCTGACATAACAGTCAATCGGAAGCCTTCTCGGATAGCGAACAATCCCATTATTCTCCACACATAATTCCTCATACAGCCCGAATAATTTCCAGATTGCTTCCTCCAGATACATTTCCTGGATTCCTTGTCTCTTCGCCTTCGCCAGAGCGACGAGCGGGCCCGCAACCCCATGTGCCATCCCGAAATTGATATGTCCCTGTTTCATCGTCTTTCGTTCTATTGCAAGAAACTGTTGTCTTCTTCTTATGTGATAGCGAAGAATTTGTTTCCCCCCATAAGAATAATCTCCTGACAAATAGATTAAGAACCGTATCAGATCCCGCAATTTCAGCTTCTCCTCCGGCTGGTTCAGTATTTCCTCACAGTCCAGCAGATAATATACCACACCTGCAATTCCGCCTAATATATCGTACGAACCAAACGAAAGTTTCCTCTGCTGGAACAAATCTGCTTTCTGACACGCTTGATCTAATAAAAATCTATCCAGCAATTCTGAAGTCTCTTTTAACTCTCCTGTCCTTCCCATGATCTCATGAACTGAAAATGTAAGCACTCCCAATCCCCCATACATTCCATCATTCGGAGAAGCAAAATCTATATCCAGATCCTGTCCCAGTAGTCCTACCATCTTTTGCGCCATTGACTGAATTACTCTTTCGTCCGCTCCCAAACTCTCTTCTAACATCATTTGCGATAGAAAAAAAAACATCTGAATGTATTCCTCACACTTGTCTCTGAGGTCATTCTCATTAATATACCGTATATAAGTCTGTATTTCTTCTTTAACCTCAGACTTCATGTACATCACTCCTGCATTGTAATTTTCTAAGGTTCAGCACTTCCTGAAAAGTCTCGCACTCTGCCATCCCGGAATCATACCAATATTTAATCTCATAGGATTCATCTTTATACTGTTCCATATCCGCGTTGACAAATCTAGCCTTCAGATACTGAAACGTATTTTCTAAATCAGCCGTGCTTATATATTGTTCTTGATCAGAAAATGCTTTTACGATATTGGATACAATTCTTTCTATAACTTCCTCCTGATCTAATTCCTCTAGTGCCACAACCTTATACTCTCCAACCACATTACACCCCATCTGTAAAAGGAGCTTCTGCAAGTAATAAGAAACAAATTCCTGTCCGCTTTGATCTGTCACTGTCACTACAATCCCCATTTTCCCGGAAAGTGCCAAAGTATGAACCCAAGATCCAATCCTGTCAAGAAATGTTTTCATCGCGCCGGACACATTATTCAAATAGACTGGCGACAGTAAAACAATTAAATCTGCTTCTAGAATTTTTTTTCTAATGTATTCCATACTATCCTCTTGATCCTGCGGACATAACCCTTCATCAAAACATTTTCCGCATCCCCGACACTCCTCCACTACATTGTTTCTGGCTGTATACAGTTCCATTTCTATGTTCTTCTCTCGCAGCATTGTTTTCAATTTTTCTCCCAGACAGATGCTTTTTGAAAACGCGGAGCGACTTCCTGCATAACCAACTACTTTCATACTCTTTCCCCTTTTCTGTATTCCTTCGTAAAAAGAAATAGCAGCATAACAATCACAGCAACAGCGGTCATAATACCGTCAAAGACGCTTACACTTTCAACCGTATCGGCGACAGTTACTAAATCAGAATCAAATGCTGCCACCGCCGCATTATTGACTCCATGAATCAAAACACAGAGCCAGATATTATTTGTCTTCATATATGCCCATCCAAAAAATACAGCTAGCGCAATAACATACGGCATACGCATCAAAACAAGCAGTACAATCAGCTTCCCCTGCCCCGGCTCAGAGATCTGGAACCACAGCGGCATATGCCACAGCTCCCATATGATTCCCAGCAAAATAACGCCCATGCGCTTCCCGAATATATTCTGCAGCCGTCCCTGCAGGCACCCCCGCCATGCATATTCTTCCCCGAAAAAATATATACTTTGCACCACGAAAATGTCAATTGGCGCAAACAGTAGATTGGAAACAATCTCATCTGCCGTGCGCAAGGCTCCGGCATGTATAAGCTGCGGAAGGTTTGATATCTGCGCAATGGCTACAAACATAATATAAATGCCAATGGCCTTTTTTAAATCTTTAAACGGATAAAGTTCCTGCTCGTCAATCATCCTGCCCAATAAAAGAACGATGCTCAATGCCATAGAAGAAACCGTCAGCATATCATCTGCCGCTTTCCCGGTTATTACTTTCGCCGCACACAATACCATCACCGCAGTACTCTCGATAAAAGCAATTGTATAAATCCAATGAAACCACCCATGAATTTTTCGCTCACAGATAATTCTTCCCAATATAATACCGAAAGTCGGAAGAATCATCATGTACGACGCCGGTATATTGTACGCCAAAATCCCCTCTACCCGTATCTGCGGTAACAGTAACCACGGCAATCCAAAAGCTACAGCTGCAAATGTAACGATTTTTATTTTATCTGTTTTTGAAAATAAAATTGTCTCCATATTCATACCTTCCCTTTGATTCTTTTTTATAAAAGAGCGCAGCAAAATGCCACGCTCTTACATTTTAGATACACTGAGGTTCAGCCGCAGCATTCGTCCTCTTGCAGCACATCGCTGACCTTCCTGTTGTCGGCGTATCAACAGATTTACACTTGTTCTTTAATGACATTTTGGATATGAAGCTCACAATCTTAGTCGAAATCTCTGATACTCCACTTGGCTCCGCTTCCCCACCTGATGCTACATTCCTTAAGTCAAGATCAAAATCTTTAAAGTTACCCATAATTGTTCCTCCTTTTTTCTTTTAAGTTGTTTCGGAATTCCTTTGTAATTACTTTTTTAATATGTCATTTTTTTTTTGTTTTGTCAATCAAAATTTTTTATTTTATTAAAAAAAATATTTTTTTATTATTTTCATTCATATATATATTCTTATAACAACACTAGTATATTAAACCAGACCATTTTTAAATAAACTTCCCTGATGCAAGCACTCAAACGCCACAAAGACGTTTGCCGCCTTCTTTGTAGAAGCAGAGTGTTCGCCTCAATCTCGCTTTGCTCGGTATTAGTTTGCGCGATGCAAGCATCTTGGAATTAGACCTTCTTATGATTAAAATGTGATTATTTTTCTAATATGTCAATATATAAAACAATAATTATTTTTATTATTTTATTAAAAAAATATTCTTTTTTTATTTTTATCTTTTTTTAGTATGGACATATTTTCTTTTTTATGCAATGATTATGCTATCCGAACAATTATCATAAAAAGCGAGGTGATATAATAATGAAGAAACGATTTACAAAAAAGCAACTGGATGTTATGAAGGTTCTGTGGGAAAGCGATACGCCAATGGTTGCATCCGATATTGTCAGGAAAGACGATACATTGAATATCAATACCGTACAGGCATGTCTCCGCTCACTGATTGCGAACCATTCTATTAAAGTGGCAGATATCGTCTACAGCGGTACGGTGCTTACCAGAAGCTATGCGCCAGTCATTTCCCGTGATGAGTATTTTGGCAATACTTGTACAGATATACTCGGAGACGGGCAGAAATCTGCGTTAATTGCTTCATTGATCGATACTGAAACAGACCTGGATGAATTAGAGCATCTGGAAGAGATGATAGCCCAGCGCAAACACATTCTTATCAACGGAGGAAATTAAATATGGCGCTTTCATTTGGACCTTTTTTTACTTGCTTTATTATAACGCTTTTTCTCACGGTGTACCTGCATATCATCATGCACCACACATCCGTTTTCCACAAACGCACGATACAATTTTCGTTAATCGGTATACTTGTTATTTTAATCCGCATGAGTATACCTTTCAATTTTCCTTTTACCTATTCGTTTCAGTCTTATCAGGTCCTGCCAAGGATATTAGACTTTACAACACAAAATATTGCTGACTGCCGTCTACGGGTGGATACGCTGATATTTTCAATCTGGTTTACGGTCGCTTTTATCCTGCTGTTGCGGCTCCTGGTTCAGTATATACGGCTGCACCATGCGCTCTCTGCATTTTTTGTTGAAAAAAAAGGCGCATATGCATATCTGTACGAGTTTTTACAGGAATACCTTGCCAAACCGATACGGATTGCCCTTATCCCGGAGCCAATCTCTCCGGCCATCACTGGATTATTACATCCGATTTTGATAATGCCCGATGAGCAAAGCTTTTCCGAAACGGAGCTTAAGTACATCTGCCTGCATGAGATTGCGCACTATAAAGAGCATCACCTATGGCTTGAATTTCTGATGGAAATTATCTGCCGCATACACTGGTGGAATCCTTTTGTACAGCATTTAAAAAAAGAATTTATGCTCTTTCTGGAGCTTTCCAACGACTTTTTCCTGATACAATCCAACCCGAAATTCAGTGTCACCGATTACGCTGAACTGATTGTAAAAACCGCAAAAAGAATACAAAGCGCCAGGCTCGCAGAGCCCAGCCGCATGATGCACTTTGCCGTAAATGATACCTCTGTACTAAGTACACGAATCTACTTTATCTTAAACCATCAGGAAAATACTTCCCGTTTTAAGCGTGTACACGGGTATCTGTGCCATACGGCCATATTTGCTGTGGTCATATTCTCTGTTTTCTGCGTCCCTGAACCTAATTTTCGGGAGCTGTATCCGGTGACAGACGGCGCAGTAGAGCTCCGTGAAAATAACGCTTATATCATTGATCACGGAACCAAACAATATACCATTTATTACGAAGGAAGGTTCTTTGCCAACATCGACCACCTCTCTGAAGACTTAAAAAGATTGCCACGCTACAAGGAAGGGGAACCAATTCATGAAAACGACTAAAACACTATTTATCACTTTAATCTGCAGCTTTATTTTTAGTCTGACAACGCCATCATCTATAGCTTTTGCTAATCATACGCTTATTACTTCAAATGTTTATGCTGCTTCGACGGATGCTACGCCTCCAGAAATCAGTCCGGCTTCGCACACTATTGTTTGGAAATATAAAACCTTAAATGGCGTCTTGTATAAACGTAGATATAATCAAACAACAAGGAAATGGATTGGCAAATGGATTAAAGCTTAATTTTTCTAATATAAGGAAAAGACATGTGAATAATCACCAGATGATGAGAGAGATAATGGAAAACTGCATTTTAAAGATTATTTTATTGTCATTGACATCTCAACTCCCCTGCTCCCATTTTAAGTAGCAGGGGAGTTTTCTATAATCGCTGCTTGTCTCTACACGTTCTTATCTGACGCTTATGTTATAGCGATAAATGTTTTATCCCGTGTTTTTATAGGTTTCTCTCTCTGTATGAATCAAAATAGTATCCCGTGTTTTTTGTGATAAGGTTAAATTTATAACGTGTTTATACGGAATTCAAGATAAGGTATTTATCGCTATAACGCTTTATTTGAGTTCTCAAATAAAGCGCAAGATTCGCCTGAGTTACTCAAAACCCACTTTGTGGATTTTGAGCACCTGGCAATCTTGATGAGGATTCCGCTCCCCATGCCCTCGGTTATTGCATATTTTTCAAATATACAGTTCTGGCTCCTGTTAAAAACAGTAGCAGCGTGATTGTACCAATCACGGAAAATGCAGGCATTTCTACAAAAAATCTTTTTCATTTCCCATTATCCCTCTCCAATCGGCTTATATTATAGAACCCTTTATAAACGAGAAAGCATATCACGAACACCGCTCAGAAAGGAATTATAAAACGGCAAGACCGAAGAAAGAAAAAGAATTACGACGTAAACATCAGATTATGCTCCGCCTCACCGACACAGAATACGAAATCGTCTCTGAAAACGCAAAAGCCGCACATCTCCCGTTGGCAGAATATGCCCGAAAACAAATTATGAAACAAAAGCTAACTGCAAAGTATGAGATTGTAGCAGACCTGCCAGAGTTAAAGAAACTAATTGCAGAGTTTGGGAAAATCGGAAGCAACTTAAACCAGATTGCAAGGCATTTCAACAGCGGCGGCATCCATTCACAGGAAATGCGTAAGAAAATCGACCAAAGTGTAACCAGAATCTATGAAATGAAATACGAAGTGTTAAAGATGGCGGGGGATTTCCACTCGATTGCCGGAGGGCATTTTCATGGCGATACTGAAACACATAGCGAGTAAAAATGCCGATTATGGAGAAGCGCAGCGTTATCTCATGTTCCAGTATGATGAACTTACGGGCAAACCGATACTTGATGAAAACGGCGAGTTGATTCCCCGTAAAGAATATTACATGGACGGCTTAAACTGCGATCCGTTTACTTTTGATATGGAATGCCGGGAACTGAATGCCCTTTATCATAAAAACGAATCCTATGATGAAATCAAATCCCATCATTACATTATTAGCTTTGACCCGAAAGACAAGGAAGAGAACAGACTGACCGGAGAACAGGCACAGCAGATCGGTTTAAAGTATGCCCGTAAAAATTTCCCCGGTCATCAGGATTTAGTCTGTACACACATGGACGGACACAACGAGAGCGGCAACATTCATGTGCATATTGTCATCAATAGCCTGCGAAAACACAATGTAGCACGGCAGGATTTTATGGAACGTACCTGTGATTCCCGTGCCGGGTATAAGCACCATGTATCCAAAGATTACCTGATTCACCAAACGCAGTCCCTTATGGCTCTATGCCGCCGGGAGCATCTGCACCAGGTAGATCTGCTTGCACCTGCTGAGAAGAAAATCACTGACCGGGAATACCATGTAAAGCATAACGGACAACAAAAACTGGATGAACGTAACAGACAGATCCTGGAAGACGGCCTTACTCCACGTAACACCACTTTCCAGACACATATGTAGTAGAAAGGGTCAGGCACTGTTAACAAATTGTTAACAGTGCCTGACCGAGCCTGTGAAAAAAACTCTGTAAATTAAACAATACAACAGTCTTCTATGATAAAATATTAAAATCATAGGAGACCTTTTATTATGGCAAACAGAAAAAAGAAGTTTACAAACCAAAACCAATGACCGAGGGAAAAAGAAATCTTATTCAGGGACTACTCCAGGAATACGATATCCAATCAGCTGAGGATATTTAGGAGGCACTTAAAGATCTGCTTTCCGGAACCCTTCAAGATATGCTTGAAACAGAAATGGACAATCATCTTGGATACGATCGTTATGAAAGATCTGGTGAGCTTAATTACCGTAATGGAACAAAGTCTAAAACTGTTCGTAGTAAATACGGTGAATTCGAAGTAGATGTACCTCAGGATCGCCAAAGTTCTTTTGAACCGCAAGTGCTCCCAAAACGTCAAAAGGATATTTCTGCGATTGATGATAAGATTATTGCAATGTATGCCAAGGGGATGACTACACGGTAGATTTCAGAAACCATAGAGGATATTTATGGGTTTGAAGTCAGTGAATGAATGGTATCCGATATCACAGATAAGCTCCTTCCAAAAATCGAGGAATGGCAGAATCGTCCCTTGTCGCCTGTGTATCCAATCGTTTTTATTGATGCGGTACACTTTTCTGTACGAGATGATGGTGTAATCAGGAAGCTGGCAGCATATGTAGAATCCCGAAGAATAAAAGAGAAGCATCAACCATTATTGCAGTCAATGCCTCTTCAAATTACTCTTCACTTATGAAAAAGATTTCAATATGCTTTTTATTACTTTTCGTAATTTTAACCCATCTCTCAGTCCCAAACGATAAAAGAATTCCTCCGTATCTGCCCCGCTGTTAAATATTGCATCACAATATTTTGTAATAATTTCTTCTTGCTCTGACGGAAGTGTCTCAATCACTTTCTTATACGCTTTCTCAATTTCATCTGGTTCTGTCACAGATGACTGACTCAACTTCCAATCTGCATATGATTTTCCCATGTGTTCCGTTATTATCAGATTGATAAATTCTTCAATCTCTTTTGTCATTTTCATTTATGAACTTCATTCCTTTCTCCGGTATCCTACTCCATCAATGTGTCCAGTATAGTTTGGATAGCTTTCCTCAGCTTTAGCCCATCTCTCAATCCCATACGGTAATAGAACTCATTCAAATCACTGTTGTTATTTGAGATTTCTGTCATATAGTCAAAAATGACTTTTCCCTGTTTTGGTGGTAACTTCCGAATTACTTTTTGCACTTTCAGTTCCAGTTCTTCATTGAATGGATCATACTGCTCTCCATCTTTTTCCTGATAAACCTGTTCCATTCTTTTTCCGATCAGATCATTCAGGAACTCTTCCATATTTCCGTTAATTCCATCTTTTTAATCTCCCATCAATCTGATTTTGATTGTTTCCAGCCACATCACCGCCCAGCCAAAAAGTACAGGCAGGATATAAAGTATAAAACCTACCAAAAGCATTCTGCTCGCTTCTGTGCCTGTTTCCTGTCCGAATCCATAGCCTAAGACTGCTGTAATGCAGATGATTCCCGACAGGGCATGAAATACAGTTGCAGACAGCCATGTGCTGAACATAAGCATCAGTTGTATCAACGTCAGGCATATCCGCACTGGCAATAACAAAATCCTTATAATAATTTTTACAACTACCATGACTGCCTACCCCTTCACTGTTTTAAATATCTTCGGTAACTATCCAGAACTGAATCTGTAACACCGCTTTTATAGATTTTACGGATATCAACAATCTGTTCATCTTTCAGAAGTTTCAACCAATCCAGTAAATCTTTTCTGCTGTTTGCGAAATTGCAACATCTTCCATCAGCATATTCAATCCTGTATCTCATACGCTCCTCCTATACATATACCAATTCACTCAATACAATTTCCTGCACACGATTCCTGATATTATTACACTGTCGCACCCACCCCATAGGATTTCGTGCTTTTAATGCCTCTGTAACACCTTCCACACTTCTCATTTGTGCTTCAATCAGCTCATACCGTTCCTGTTCGTTAAGATCTGCCAGATAGCTGTCCAGTTTTCCGGTCAACAAAAGATAAGAATACATTCCCAATTTATGTTTTTTCAGATATTCTTTCCGAAGCATTCCCCGGTACCCAATCGGTCTGGTTTCTTCCGGTAATGATAGCACTGGCAGGTAATAATCTCCTACCAACACATAATCTAATCCATTCTTGTCATCATGTAGTATTTTTCTCTGATTGCTCATGTTCTTCTCCTCCATCAAATCTTTCTCTTCTCTCTCAGATATGCTTCAAATATACTTCTTCGAATCAACACCTTTTTCCCGATTTTATATATTGCCCCTGCTTCATGCGCCATACGGACAACGGGTTTGATTCCCCGTCTGTAGTATTCGCACGCCATGCTATAGGTCACATAGTCATGACTCATAAATTCCATATCTTCGTCGTCAATTTCATCTGAAAACATCCATACATTACCGCTCATCTTTTATCTCCTCCTTACCCTTTCCTGTCGCTGGTTCATGGAATCGTTCCAGATAGGCGTCAAAAATATCCCGGTTGATCAATACGGTTCCATCTATTCTGTAAATCGCACCTGCATCACTGGCGAGTTCAAAAAGTTTCTTATGAGAAATGCTGTAAATAATCTCTGCCTGTTGATAACGCAGATACTGTCGGCGCAATTTTCTAAGCTGCTCTGGTACTTCTTTCATACTTTTGATTGGTTTATAATTTTTATCCATGATACTTTCCTCCAAAATTAGATTTACTGTTTTACAGAAGCTGACTACCGGGATATAACTTTCCAGGGACGAATCATCAGACGCGCCACTGGCGCCTCTTTGATATGCAACGCAAAAAAGCACCTCTTAGATTAACTCTAAGAAGTGCTCTTACTTCATTGCCAAACCTATGTCCTTTCACCTGAAATTCGTCATGCTTCATAACGATTCATTATTATCCCAAATTTTGTTGTCAAATTGTTGTCAACTATGGTCTGACATCATGGTTTTAGAGATTTTGTATTTAATTTTAGTACAGCTTTGCACCTGCCGGAATGTGGTCATCTACCATCAGAAGATGAAGTTTTTCTTCGCCCTCTTCCTCATGAATTGCACTGAGAAGCATTCCACAAGATTCAATTCCCATCATGGCTCTCGGTGGCAGGTTGGTGATTGCAATTAAGGTCTTTCCAACCAGTTCCTCCGGCTCGTAATAAGCATGAATACCGCTTAAAATCGTACGATCTGTGCCTGTTCCGTCATCCAGAGTGAACTGTAACAGCTTCTTGGATTTCTTAACTGCTTCACATGCTTTTACCTTTACAGCTCTGAAATCAGACTTGCTGAAAGTATCGAAATCAACCATTTCTTCAAATAATGGCTCAACTTTTACTTTGGAAAAATCAATCTTCTCAACTATTTTTTCAGCCTCTGCCGGTGCTGCTTCGGAAGTCTTGGAAGCTTTCTTGTCAGCATCCAGGGACTTCATCGTCAGAAATGTCAATCCTTTTCTTCACACTGTTTATCCATTGTTTGTCTGCCATTCTTCCTGTTCATCAACGATATCGTAGCTCATATCAAGCATATCTAAAACTTTCGAATCACTGACAGTCCCATCTACTGGAACTGCCAGCCAGTATTTCTGATTCATATACTTTGCCGGAGCAAGGTGATACATTTCAATATAATTGCTTATCATATCTGACTCTGCCTGAACTTCCATGATTGACATTACAGATTCGTCTGATTGATAAAAAATAGCATAGGGAATGTTGTTTCTCTGGTTTTTAAAGATTGTGATCTGCTTTCCACTTTGTATGATTCTCTCCGGGTTGGCTGGATATTGCTTTTTGATGTATTCGAATATTTCTTGTTGATTCATGAGAGGATTCCTTCTTTTTCACTAGTTCTTCTTTTTATTTTGTCGCAATTTTCCCCAGATTACAAGTATAATTTTTTATCTCTCCAATTCCATCAATTTATCACCCCATATCCCATGATGGAGGCATAATCCATCGCATAGTTTCTCTGCCGTACCTGATCACTGGAGTTTCCTTCCACTGTGTAGACTCTTCCACCTTCACATTTCTCTACGATTCCTACATGGTCCGAGTTTCCATCATGATCCCAGTCAAAAAAAATGATCATTCCGGCTGTCGGGGTTGTTCCGCCACTCTGCCACTTATTCTTTCCCTGAAACCAGGACACTCCATCACGGCACAATGAGAACTTTGGAACATTCCCACTTGCTATCAGACCGCTTTGATCTGCACACCAGCTCACAAAACAGGCACACCATTCTACCCGGCTGTCAAATCCATACCAGCCCCAGAACTTCTGACCGCCACTGTTTCCAAGCTGCCCCATCGCAACCGATACGATCTGCTGATTTCCAAACAAACCAGCAAACAGGCTGCCACCGGAATAATACCGCATCACATGGGGAACGTATTGGGGATCTCCGTAACTGCTCCATCCATGCGAAGCTGCCTGTTGCTGTGAAAACTGCAGGGCATTGGCTTCGGTGTAACCGCCTCTTTGCAATGCCCATCCTATGTATCCATTTCCATAGTTATATCCCTGCCATGCAAGTTTCAGCTTGTCCAGATCCTGCGGGGTGCTGCATCCTGCCTGACTAATGCAGTCTGCAAATGTCCCGACTCCCACCTCGATGGAATACTCCGGCTCTGTAATGGAGCCGGGACTGTGTGGAAATCTGGTATTGTATGGACTCTCTGAACACTGCATCGGATCTGTCCCCCTTCCCCCGGATTCCTGCATCATGATGGCCTGAATCGCAGATACATATTCCGGGATACCGTACTGGGAGGCATACCGCTGGATGACAGAAGTATACGCAAGCACTTCTTCACTTAAGGATTCGGAGCTTTCTGAACCACTGCTAAACGCTGCCCCTGCAATGATTCCAGCGATCAGGATAAATACTACAAGAAATGCCATACCTCCGATAGCAATCCCTTTTCCCATTTTTCCCAGGGCGGCTGTTGCTTTTTGTATGGCTGCTGTAATCCCCTGCATAGAAAGCTTTGCCCCTCTTCCGGTCGTCTGAAGGACTGCTTCGCTACTTTCTGCTGATGCTACTGCGGATTTTCTTGCCATCTGTACTGCTCTTGCTTTCTGCATCGCCTGTGCACCTTTTTCTACCTGCCATTTCTGCATGGATGCCTGTGTTTTTATTTTCTCCTGAGACAGTCCGGATACTTTTACCACTTTCGGTGCTGCTTTTACCTGTCGTTTGCTGTTCTCCTTGGCAAGTACTGCCTGTTCCGGTTTCACCTTGATCCGTGTCTTTCCGCTTTCTATGCCCTGCCTCATTGCTTCTTCAGTGGCTTTTGCTTCTTCCTGTCTGCTTTTTCTCTCTTTTATCTTTCGGTAGGTTACCCCTGCAAGCTTTTTCCCACCTTGATATGTCGTTTTCCCTACCGTTTTTCCTGCCACACTCGCCGCCCTGTACTGTACGGATTCTATTTTTTCAGCACCATACTGTGTCGGGGATTCTGATTGGCTGCCAGTTTTTCCCTGTAGTTCCCTTGGCTTTTCTTTTGCCTCCAGTACCGTCTGGCGAACCAACTCTTTCGGAAGCCGGACAGCCGGATTACGAATCTTCGGATTCTTATCCCTTACCCGTTCCTTGATATCTCTCATCCGGTCACCCTCTTTCCGTATCTTTTACCTCATCGGGCTGTGTCCCGATGTTTCTTCTTTTCCTGCTGTTTCTGTAACTGTTCTACTTTTCGGATGGCTTCATTCACCAGTGGATGCTCATTGTAGTATGGCACAAGTTCCAACAGTTCCCTGTCTTTCGTAGATAGTGGCAACGGATATTCCAGATCCGAGTAAAAAGAGTCTGGATCATGGATGGAAAATTCAATTGCCGGACACATGTTGCCAGATGTTTTACAATACTTCCTGTACTTTTTATATGCTTCTTCCAGTGAGTTACATTTTGTATATTCGCCCATCTCATGGAATTCGCCGCATTCCGCAGCATAAAAAGTAATGGTGTTCTCTTCTTTTTTCATTAGTACCCTCCCGTTTTGGTTAATTTAACATGTCGGATGGCTTCGTTGTCATCAGTTTATAGAGTTCTGCATTCTTTGGGAACGTATTCTCAAATGGTACGATATTTCCAGAGCAACGGATTAGGCCACTACCAACCGATACATTTGTAATATAAGACAGCTGGTTCTCCGAGATGTTCAAAAGGGCAGCCAGTTCTTCCCGGTCTGTACTTGCCTGATTCAACAGAATCAGGAATTCACTGTTGGCGAGCATAAGTCTTGCCGTGTCGGATTTCAAAAGTTCCTCCACATTTTGTGTGAGGCCTGTCACGAATCCATTGTATTTACGGATTCTCTTATAAAGCCGGTAGAAGAAGTTCGCACTGTATTCATAGCGGAATAACAGATAGAACTCATCCGCAAAGATCCATGTCGTTTTCCCTTCTTTCCAGTTCTGGATCACCCGGTTGAAAATGCTGTCTAAGGTAACCAGCATTCCAAGCGGCATCAGCTGTTCCCCCAGTTCCCGGATATCATAGTCCATGATCCGGTTCTTCTTATTCACATTGGTCGGCTGTGCAAAGGTGTTCAGACTTCCATTGATAAAGAGTTCGGAGGAAAGTGCGAGCCCTCTTGCCTCTTCTTCCGGCTGCAGCATCAACTGTCGGTACATATCTTTCAATGTCGGAACTTCTCCGGTATAACCACTTCGGATATAATCCCGGTACACATCTGCAGCACAGCGGTCCAGAATCGACTTTTCTTTTGCCGACAGATTTCCTGCTCCAACCAACTGCTCGAACACAGACAGGATAAACTCCGATTTTTCAATCAGTGGATTCTTTTCATTGCCGTAGGCTGCGTCCATATCCATTGCATTCAGGTGATTGTCTGATGTCGCAGATACTTTTACAACCTGTCCGCCCAGAGCCTCTACTAATTTTGTAAATTCGGACTCCGGGTCAAGGATCAGGATATCATCATCCGTAGCCAGTGCCAGATGCACGATCTCTTCTTTTGCCGAGAAACTCTTTCCCGAACCACTGACACCCAATCGGAAACTGTTTCCATTCATCAGTTTCTTCCGGTCGGCTACCAACAGATTCTTACTGACTGCATTCTGCCCGTAATAGATGCCTCCCGGCTGCAGGATTTCCTGCGTATGGAACGGGATCAAAACTGCTGTGGATTCGGTTGTCAGTGTCCGCAGGGCATTGATCTTACGAAGTCCATACGGGAGCACCGTATTCAGTCCGTCCACTTGCTGCCACTTCAGTGTTGACATCTGGCACAGATGCTTTCTTGCCACCGACAGAAGCAGTTCTGTATCAGAATCCAGCTGTTTTTTACTGTCTGCCAGATGTACCATCGTCAAAATTCCAAACATCATCCGTTGGTCTCTGGTTGTCAGATCATCCAGCATTTCTTTCGTCTCTTTCCTTTGCAACTCCATATCATATGGGACGATAGCTGAAAAGTTATTGTTTGCGTTCTGTCTTCTCTGCCAGTTGGTCACATTTGTTTCCACCCCTAGCAGACGGTTCTGGATTTCCCTTACTGCCTCATCCGTAGGGACTGGCAGGATATCAATCGACAACATCAGATTCCGGCTGAAGTCACACAGTTCTGAAATCATGTCATCTTTGATATAGTTTGCATAATCCTGCATATACAGGACTCTTCCGTACCTGTCACCGATTTTAAAATGGTCACGTTCAAATTCCATAGAATCCGGACACATCCAGTCCTTGAAACTTGTTCCCTTCTTGGCAAATTGTTTCAGGTCAAAAGGAAACGCCTGTGGGACATCTCCTTTGAAAAAGTCTCGGAAGATCTGGAGCCGGCTTTCTGCATCCAGTCCTTCTGCTGTGGATGACAGCTTTGCAAGATGTGTTACGATGTCTGTTCCGATTCGTGCAAAGTAGGTTCTCGCTTCGTCAATGGATTTTTTATGCACACTGACAGTCAGATACCGTTCCTGATAGATGCTGTTATTCGTTCCTGTGATCTTGGACAGGAGCATTTCGTTGTATTCTTCCCGATAGTGGTCCAGTCCATCTTCCTTCATTGGAAGCAGAATAGACTTTTCGAATTCTTCTTTATTGATTCTCCGGTTATTAATGGTAATTTTGGCAGAAATGCCAGAATCCAGTGAATTTAAGAGTTCCGAATAATCCAGAAACATCTCGGTCTTATTGTCCTTACTCGCAATATAATAGTTGATATCGGTAAAACGAAATGTTTTCGAAAACTTCGTTCCCTGTTGAAAGATTCCATCCGGCCAGATCCGCTGGATGGGAATCGCCTGTTGAACGGATCTTGGAACTTTGAACCGTTCCTTGTCCATCCGCAGTGCCTGACTTAAAGTTTTAATCAAGGGCATCACTCCTTCCCTTTTGTTTCTTTCCCTGTTTTACTTCTGCTTTTCTCTCCCGTTCTTTTAAGATTTCTGCTCCATCCTTTTGGTTCTTTTCTCCCAGCGAGATGGCCTCCTGCATACAGGAATAGTAGAGATTTTCCGACTGAAACACCAGTTTTTTTGGATACAGAAGTTCGGATTTGATCACTGCCCATAAAAACCGCTCGGCAGTCATCCCATGATATTTGAAGAACCCACAAGCAGCAAACGGAGCCGCCCCGATCACACACAGCCATCCGGTTATTTCCTGTCCGGTAATATCACGCATTCCAAAGTAAATCCCGATTGCTGTAAGGATGGCAAGAACAGAACACACGCATTGTCTCAGATCCAGTCCCATAAACATGGATTCCTGATAGTCCCGGATTTCTTTATTCATCTTGACTTCCATAACTTATCGCTCCTTTCCTCTGTTTTGCTTTTTCACTTTCTTTGGTTTCTCTTTTGGCAGTTCGATTCCCATCATTTTGCAATGTTCTGCAACGCCCTCCGGATCAAATTCTGCAAGCCTTGCAAGGTCAAATGCCACTTTCTGATAGGTTCCATATCCAGACTTTGCTGTTTCATCTAATACTTTGCCAAGCTTATGCGCCTTAATAAAACGAATCATATCTTTGGTAAAGTCTCCGGTTATATATGCTTCATTTGGCTCTAAAAAGGAAAATGGCAGATTGATCGTTACATCTCCAAAATCTTCCCATTCTCCCTCTTCCCTGTGGCAAAGTCCTACATATAAGTTCCCATTATTCCTGTAAGAGCTTACTCGAATCGCTACTTCCTCATGTCCATATTCCCAGTCGTATCCTAACGTCTTATTTGTATCCATCTTCTTAACCTCCAAGTCCCATCATTTCTCTTACGATTCGGTCAGATGCCTTGATTGCTCCGACCAGAACCAGTAAATTAAATACCAGTTCCCCTACATAGTTCCACACGATTGTAACTGCACTCAGCCCTGTATCCCCCACTGCCGGAGGGCTTGCGGCATAGGCGGAATAGATGATACATGCCAGTGCAATGATCGCCCCTTCCAGACACACACCCACATAAGAACGGAGAAAGTTCTTTCCGATGGATTGTGTAGGTTCTCCTGCAAAAGAGGAGATCGGGATCGGGGCGATTGCGGTATACATATAGATCTTGAACATCCTGCCATACACCGTCAGGATCATGACAAACGACAGTACTGTGATCAGCAGACTGCCAAGCAGTGTCACGATCCATAACGGGATAGATTCCAGCATTCCCACACTTTCAATCTTATCTACGATCTCTGTCGGCAGTTCGGTCACGCTTCCTGCCATGCCGGAACCACTCATTACCGTGGTCACAATTCCCTGCACAATCGAAAACAGCGCCTGCATCAGCTCCATACCATAGGTGATTGCCCCCTGCGCCAGTGCAAACCGGATAAATGCTTTTAATACGTGTTCTGGTTTCTTAATATCCGTAAAACTCCCACAGGTTTTTATGATCCCGGCTGCGAAAAACAGCACCAGCAGTCCATAAGCAATGGCTGTCAGTGCATCATTGATATTGGTCATAATGCGCCAGATGCCGCCGCCTTTAAAAGTTGCCGGATTTTCGGTAAGCAGCGTCCACAGTTCTGCCATCTTTTCACTCCATGTGGATAGTGCCGAGTTCAGATTCTGTACAATCCAGTTATCACTCAAAAATTCTCACCTCCTAGAAAATGGTTTTGAATACAGGAGCACCTTCCGGTACTCCTGCGGTTTCCTTCTATCTTTTTTCAGAGGCTTACGCCATGATCAGGTCCAGGATCTCTTTGGCGAACGTAATGATCACGCCTCCGGCCAGTGTCAGAAATCCATTTGCCCTCTGGCTTGGATCATGGCTTTTTAAGGACAGTCCTACCTGCACCACTCCAAATCCAAGCAGGATCAAGCCGATGGCACGGATCAGTGAGAAGATGAATGTAGACAGGTTATTGATCACCGACAGCGGATCTCCGGCTGCAAACACCGTGGTTGTCCCTACGGTTGCAATAAGAACCAGTGTCATATAAAGCCCCATCCATTTCTTCTGCTTTCTCCCCATCGGCATCGGGGGTGTCATTTTTTCCGTTGCATTCTTTTTCGTTCTATTTTTTTCTCCTGCGAGAAGTTTCTTCAATACACATCACTCCAATCCATAAGAAAAACTGCTATTCACCAAGGATGTCCTCGGTAGAGAGCAGTTCATAATCGTCTAATCTGTTAATGTCAATGTTTAAATCGTCGTGAGCCAGTGGTGTTTTCGCATAATCATAAGGCGATGCACCACCGTCCTCTGTGTATCTGAAATTCACATGCTTTTTTAAGTCATATTTATCGTCCATGATCGGACGTTCCCCACGAATAAACAAAATCGCTTTGCGATTATCTAAAAGCCGTATTTCATCCGGTGTTAAAAGTTCCCTTCCAGTCTGCTGATAATTCACCGAATAGCTGCCGCTACGCCCTTTTGTCTGTCCGTAGGTATTGGTATCCAATGTCTCTTTTCCCAATAATTCCGAGACATACTTATGTCCTTCTTTTTCATTTCCACCCAAATATAAAAATTCATCGCAGTTGCCGATCAGACTCTCATACGAGTCTTTAAACAAGGCTTTCATCTGTGCAATGTTCTGGATGATGATACTGCAGGAAATCCCTCTGGAACGCATGGTTGCCAGAATTTTGTCAAAGTCATCCGGCAATGCTACGTTTGGCCATTCGTCCATAATGCAGTGTACCGGAATCGGAAGCCTTCCTCCGTACTTCCGGTCTGCCACATAATACAGTGTCTGAAACAGATTGCTGTAAATCATGCCGACCAGATAATTCATACTGGTGTCCGCATCTGGAATACAGCAAAACAGTGCCACTTTTTTCTCCCCGATACTGTATAAGTCCAGTTCGTCTGTACAGGTCAGATTGGCAATTTGTTTCAGATTGAACGCTGCCAGACGGACACCAACAGAAATCAAAATCGACTTCGCAGTCTTGCCGGCCGCCTGCTTGTAAATCGCATACTGCTTGACCGCAATACTCTCTGGGTCCCGCATTTCCAGTCTCTCAAACAAAATATCCAGTGGAGACTGGTAATCCTCATCATCTTCTTTTACCTGTGCACTGCCAAGCATTTCCATAATCATCGGGAAGTTCTGTTCTTCCGGTGGAGCTTCATGCAGTAAATACAGCATAAGTGCCTGTAAAAGTGCAGTCTCTGACTTTTCCCAGAACGGGTCCGAGCTTTGTGCACCTTTCGGTGTCGTGTTGCGGATCAGGTTGTTAATCAGCTTCAGTACATCCTTATCATCCCGGACATACGCAAACGGATTATAACACCAGGAAGTCTCCGGATTGATTAAATCAAAAACCCGGACTTCGTATCCATTCCGTTCCAGAACACCTCCGGTTTTACGCAAAAGTTCTGCCTTGGGATCAGTAATCACCATCGAACAGTTGCACTGCATGATATTTGGGATTGCATACGTCCGGCTCTTTCCTGCTCCTGAACCTCCGACTACCAGCACATTTAGATTTCGTTTGTGCTTATAACCGTCCAATCCCATGCGGAAATGCTGTGTTAAAAGCAGATTCTGGGTGTACTGTTTTTCGCAGTAACGTCTGCAGATTTCGGACACATTGCCCCATTTTGCGGAGCCATGTTCCACACCTCTTCTATAATTTCTTTTTTGGGATTCATAAATACCAATGCCTAAGAAATAGGCTGCTGTGAATATCAGAATACATTGGAACGTATACGGGGTATACGTGATAAAAAACGGCTGTTCGAGTTTTTCGCTCAGCGTTTCTAAGATTTGAATAAAATTCTTATCCGGTGTAATGGCACAAGCGGTAATCGCTGCCGCCCACCAGACAAATGGCAGAAATACAAGATACAGAACCCAGTCCTGCTTTTTTGTACTTATCTCTGCAAGTCAGATTCTCTTTTCTTGCGTGGCTTTTCTTCTGGATGTCCCTGTCCTTCTTTCTTATGAAAGGAATCCACTCCCGGTATCAGTGAGAGACTTCTGCCGTTGTCCCACTTAACACCGAGCTGGCCTGCATCATCCACATACTGCACAGTTCCTTCCAGTCCCTGCGGCATACCCGCTTCTCCGTCCATCGAATTCAGACAGATTCTTGTTCCTGCCGGATACTGTTCTCTAAGTCTTGCCACTTTTTCTCTTGAATAAATGACCAATCAACCACTCCTTTCTCTACCAGAACATGTGCCTGCTAGTATTCGGTTTTGCAACCTGAATAATAACTTTATCTATTCCATCACTGTATCTTCCGGCTGCAAGATATTTACTTCTGAGTCTGTTCAGTGCCTTACGGATCTGCCTTTGTTCCCCAGCTGTAATCTGCAGTCGTTTCTGGGCGAGGTCGTATTCACTTACTTTTTTCAGAAGAGCTTTCGTTTCTTCCAAACATTCATCCTGCTCACTCTGTGCCTGCAGCTCATCATTCAGTGCCACCACGAACATATTTTTCATAATGTTATCCATCTTCAAATAGTATTTTGTCATCTGGCTGACCTCCTTTTTTATTACACCAACCATATCACAAGACCTCAGTAATAGCTACTCCAACCGTCCAGATTTTTCACCTTTATCGTTCCGGCTGAGTCTTTGTTTTTTTCTCTTTCCCGGACGGCTTTTCCATTTTGGATTCCGGTGTTTTGATCGGATCTGCAATGGCAAATTCATCGGTCGTAAACTCCTGTTCCTTCGCACCGAAATTACGCTCCACATGGTTTCGGATGGTGTAAGAAGCCTGACGGATATCATTTAAGAAGTTTCGAAGTTCCTGCGGATCTTTCTTTCCATATTCCTGCATCTGTGCAATACGCTCCAGATTGAATCCGGTAACATCCACACCATAACGTTTCGCAATCACATAGGCCGCACAATATGCCTGTGCGCTGACTTTCTGTCGGCTGTAAGTTCCGGTATGCTGATCCAGGGCTGCACACGCCAATTCTCTGTTCAGCGCATGGAATGTCGTTACTTCACTCATTCCGTTGCGGATATAGATGGTACGGTATCTCGGATTGTACTGGGCCTGCACTTTGTCTGGCAGATTATCCTCAATCTGTACACGCACCGACTGGTCTTTTAAGACAGCTCCTACCAGTTCTGTCAGACTTCGCTGAGGGCGTTCTTCCAATGGCTTCCCTGACATCTGACTGATGTCAAATCCTTTCCCGATTGTATACCCTCTCCGCATTTCTCCGTCTTTTTCGTATTCAGTGGAAATCATATAAGTAATGCCATGCTCCCCTGCTTTTACTGAACGGTGTTCTTCTCTCCAGCGCTCATAAGACCTTACCACCTTAAAATCCGGATGCTGTCCATAGATCAAAAGTAGATTCGGTGTTCTCTGGGTATTGCACTCTGCCATAAAATCGAGAAATCCCTTTAGTTTTTCTCCCTTCTGGAACACGTCCTGTGCCTGTGCATCTACCTCGGCCCATACTTCTTCCCTTTCCTGCTGTTTCTTGGCTGCATATTCTTCCTTTGTCAGCTTCTGTTCCGGAACCTGTGTTTCTTCTGTTCCATTTGAAATCATATTTGTTAAATCCATTTTCATTACCTGCCTTTCGTTTTCATGTTCTTACGTTTTTTCCGGCTTTCTCTGGCATTTTTCCGTCTGTCTGGCCTCCTGCGTTTCTCTTCCTGTTCCTTGCGGATATCTCCGAGTTCTTTCCGTACGGATGGTTTTTCATTCTTTTCTTCCCAGCTAGTTTCCTGACCGGAAGAAGTATTTCTGTTGCGCGAGAAAGGTTCGGATCGATTCTTTTCGTTCCCCTCTTGCGCCTGTGTAAAATTTCCTTCCGGGAAAGCCTCGTCTCCAATCTGGAACATATCCTCTGCATCGTCCAGTTCAAACTCGATCTTACCTTCCGGCAGGACAACAGTTTCTGTCCGTACATTCTCCCCGGATGCTTGTTCCATCTGGTTCTCTGCCTGTTCCGGTGCAGTCTCTTTTTCTACTGTTTCCGTAACCATAGAGCCTGATTCTGCTTTTACAAAGTCCAGATTCATACGGTCTAATACCCGGTTCATCTTTGCTGCGTCATCGGCAAATACCATCACTTCTGTCTGGTCCGGATTCACCTTATCCTTGATGACAACATATAAGATACCTCTCGCTTTGGCTTCTTTTGCAAACTCTTTCAGTCTGTCACCCGGTACTGTAAAAAATTTCATCGGACGCTGTTCTTTCAGCATTCTGGTAAGCCTTGTTTTTCCTCTTGTCTTTTTCTGGTCCTTCAAGGCGGCAGCAATAAAGACTGCCACATGCTTTGCTACATTCCCGGTGATTTTCAGCGAATACTCCATCCCTTCCAGACTGTACCGTACCACCTGATCTGCCGGTTCTGCTCCGTAATTCATACTTATCTCACCTCCTGACTCTCTTTTTCTTTGTGTTCCACACGTTTCTCATTCTGGTTTTGTTCCTCTGCCTTTCGAAGTCTTTCTTCGATTTCCAGCGAATGCTTTTCAATCCGGACGGTCATACGGACTTCTTTTCGGAGTTTTTTTAATTCCTCATTGATTTCGGATAACCGTACTTTTCCGCTGTCTTCGCTGCCATTCCGATAGAGCTTTCTGCGTTCCTTCATCAGTTCTGAAATCTGCTTTTGCAACGGCTCACGGTATGTGGAAAGCTGTTCTCTGGTCGTAATGTCATGTTTCATTAAAAACTCAATCTGTTCGATCCTCTGATCCAGTTTCCGGATATCCTCTCTGACGGCATACGGACTTCTTCTCGGTCTTTTTGGCAGTACTCCCATCTGATATAAATAGGAATAATATAATGCCTGTATCCCGGTCAGTTTCTTCTTTGGATGAATCTGCACCGGCTTTTGATAGATGCGTTTTACTTTTGGCTGTAAGATCTGTCCACGGATCTCCTCTTCGGAATAGTTTTTTCCAAGAGACCGTAGCCGGATGTACCGTTCCATTCCCGGAGCCTTTAAAGCGATATATTTCCGGTTCAGTTTCCATGTGTATCCACGCTTTTCCATTTCTTTTAAGAATTGTGACCAGGAGTAGCTTTCCTGTACAGACTCCCTGATATCCAGACGGATCGCACTTCTCCATGTCGGTTTCCCTTCCTGCTCTGCTTTCCACTGTACATAAGGGATTGATTTTTTCTGGTCAGATTCAATGATAGACAGACCATATTTTCTGCACAGCTCATCGGAAATCTTCCGGATTTCCGTATAATAACTCTTTGCGTTGCTGTGGTACTTACGCCCGTCTGCCATGCTCACAGAGTTCCAGACAATGTGGTTATGATAATGTCTGGTATTCAGATGCGTTGTGATAACAACTTCATACTGTCCCTTTAAGAGCCGGTCTGCCAGTTCCTGTCCGATGAGATGTGCCAGTTCCGGTGTCACCTCACCTTCTGCAAAACTCTGTACCAGATGGTATCCTTCCACACCGCCCATCTTATGGAATCTCTTTTTTGTTGCCACCATATCTGCATACGCATTTTCATTGGTACATCCGATGGTATCTTCGAAGACCGCCTGTTCCGTCTTTGTCCGGTTCATGGCATAATCAATGGCAGCCTCCAGAGAGTCTGCTTTCTGTGTGGTTTTTTCTTTGTCTTTCACATATTCGATGGAACGGTCCAGGCGGTGGACGGGGATAACACTTGTATAAGCCATCTGTCATTACCACTCTTCCTTTACCAGATGCCATGTCTCTTTGGTAAGCCGGAGCATTTCCTGCACACTCTGCTCACTTGCCATTCCCGAAGCATTCGCAACATGGGCAAGCTGGTTCGCATTATTGCACAGACCCGCTATCTTCCTAAGCAGTTCCGGGTGATGCTCACAGGGTTTTGCGTGTACCTGTGCTCCTAAGATCAGCGAACGCATAAACTCTTCCCGACTCAGTCCGCTTTTTTCCACCTGTTCCTCCAATTCCCTGAGTTCCCTTGCATTTAACCGCACCGGGATCACATGGTTTCGTTTTCGCATTGCATCACCGTCCCTTCTCTTTTCTCTTTCATCATATCGCCAAGCTCCTGATCCGACCGTTTCGCAGTTACCATACAGCAGGTCACCACGACTCCGAAACAACCTCCACACATCAATGCGATTATAATCATGACTCCGTCTCTTAACATAGCTTATCCTTCCTTTCCGTTTTCATTTTGTATTCGGGGGATTGGGGTTCTCCCCAAAGTGCGTTTGGATATCCAAACGCTATGCTTGCAAAACGAGTACCGCCAGTCTCTGTATCACCCGACAGACCCGCCTCTGATTTATTTCGATTCTTTGATCTGTACCAGTCCATCGAGTGTCGTACAAATGATATGGAGTCTGTCTGCCATGCTGATTTCCATGTTCATCGTCCCTGTCACTTCTTTTCCGCATACAACGACCATCCGGCATCTCCGTAAAAGGATATGAGACATCCTTCCATATCCCTGCATATCTTCCGCATCTCCTTCTTCGAGGAACGGTGAAAATCCAAACCTCGGACAAATCGGTACATAACCCAGTTCATAGATTTTCCTGCAATATTTCTGCACTTTTACCCGGCTTTCTTCTGCTGAACAGCACACATAAGCCAGAGCCTGTTCCATACGCTCCATCTCCTTCCTGCATCCAGTTGGATGCCATTGCTTTTTCTCTATAAAAACAAGATGTCCTATTGGACATCCCGGCTACTTTTCATCCTCGTTTTCTTCTGCTTCTAACGCAAACTTCACTCTGTCACTTCCCAGTTTATAGTAGGCATCCGTCACTTCAATTCCTACGGCACGATACCCTGTCATAGCCGCTGCAAGGACAGTTGTTCCTGCTCCGGCAAACGGGTCCAGGATCAGACCTCCCGACTCACAGATCTGGATCACATCTTTCATAAGCTGCAATGGTTTCTCTGTCACATGGATACGGTTCTGCGGATTTCCATATCGGAAAACACCCGGCAGACAGGAGACCGGGCGGTTGATCGGCATCGGTCCGTTACTGCCCCACACGATATATTCAGCCTGCTGGCGGAAACGCCCTTTCTGCGGACGGGAGTTTCCTTTATCCCACACTGCAGTTCCTCTCCAGATCCAGCCTGCCCACTGCAGGGCATCCGTAATGGATGGATACTGTCTCCAGTCAATAAACAGACAGATCGGCGCCCCTTTCTTGCAGGCTTTTCGGACATCATACAGCCACTCAGCCATCCAGTGTGTCCAGGATCTCTGATCCTTATTATCTCCATCGAAATCCGGGAGTGCATTTACAGCACTCATACTGCTGTATTTCTGGTTGGTGGTGCGGTTCCTTTCATTCTGTTTTGTCCCTCCGGACGCATACGGCGGATCGGTAATGACTGCATCAAAGATTCCCGGCTGGAATGCTTTGACCAGTTTCAGCGTATCTCCATGTAAAATCTTCCAGTTCTTCCCTTCGGCATATTCCTCCGGGTATGTTCCCTCTTTCATAAGTTCTTCCAAACTCAGGTCATTTGTCATAGGCATCATCCTTTCTTTTCTCAGCGCTCCGGCTGATTTTTCTTCTTTCTTTGTCTTTTCAGGTAGGACTCCGGTGGCTTCAATTTTTCAGGAATAGCGAATGCACTCCACTTCCCCTTTTCATATAAGAACATATCTTTCGTGTGGTTATCGAATATATCCCATGGAAAAACATCCCCTTTAATATAGATATTTCCCCTTACTTCTCCATACACATGACTTTCCCCACCGATGATAGGTGCATTTATTCCTACCGTATCAATAAATGCTTTTCCACTGATTACGGCATCTTCTTTTATCTCACCGCCACAAATATAACAGTCGCTCTTTGCAACTGCCCTGTCATAAAAAGTAGTATCTCCGGTAACAACAGCAGAACCTCTGACCAAGCTGCCGTCGTAGAGTGCAGCCTCTTCCTTTATCTCACCGTTTTCGCAACAAATCGCATCATCATAAATCCAGCAAGCACCTTCTTGTGACAGATTGCTTTCCTTTTCAACAAAACCACCCATTGTTCCTTTTGGTACTTTATCATTCACGTCTGTTAATGCCTGTATTCTATGAAGCCAGGGATACTTCGGATGTTTACTCTCTGTAATCTTATACTTTCTCATATTTTTCCTTTCATCGTTCTGGCTGATGCTTTTTCTTTACCTTTTTATTTTCTTTTAGCGGTGAACTTAGCTCCGTTTCCACATATTCACTGATGATACAAAGAGCCTTGTTATAATCACCACTCTCCCTTACCCTTTTACACATTTCTTTTGCTTCTGCTGTCTGGTCATTGTTTTTCAGAAGGATTGAGGCATCGCTCATAATAGAAAAGATATTTCCATCATGTCCCAGAAGCCGTAACTTGGGACGTGGTTTGTTCGGATGTGATTTCTCTGTTTGTGTTTCATTTTGTGTTTTGGTTTCTTCCTGCATTTTTGCCCGTTCCATCCCCAGATTCCAGAAATGGACATTCAAAATTCCTTCCTCTACCTGAATGTCCTGCTGTTCAAATCCTTCTCCCCAGCCATCACTGTACTGCCCTGTAATATAATCACCAAGCTCTTTTAGTTCTTCCGGGTTCAGGAATTCATTTAATTCCAGTTTTGCACAGCCATATAAGGTTCCTTCCTGATTTTCTATGGTAACAACTGCACTTTTTACTTTTTCCTGAATGGATGCACTGCCGGAAAAATACTGCATAAGGTCATCTTCCCCATATCGGTTCAGTTCCTCACGGATCGCACTTTCATACCAGGCAAGGTCTGTCCCATCCAAAAGCATTCCATATGCATCATTTTCTGTCCACTCTTCTTCCCATTCTGATTCTTCCGAAATAAGATTTCCAGTCAGTTCTGTCAATAGATTGATGTGTATCGTTTCTTTTTCTTCCATTTTCTATCACCTGCTTTCTATTGGTCTGTCTCTGCACTGATTCGTCTGCTTTCTTTCTTTTGCAAGGTCTGCATAGTCTGCCCCTTCTCTTTCCGGCAGGTTACAGATGATCTTGTATCTTCCTTCATAATGCTTTTTCATCTGTTCTTTTGCCCATCTTCCGGCGAAATCATTATCCGTACAGATTTCAATTTCCTTGATTTCCGGATGGTTCTTAAGGAACGCTTCCAGTGCGTCCGGCGGCTTTTTAAAACATTCACTCTGTATCTGTGCGTTTTCTTTCGGAGCAGCAATTCCCCCAAGGGAAAGCCGGTATTTATCCTGCTTTCCCTCTTCCAGTGTCATATGTGCCAGTGCATCAATACAAGCTTCGTAAACAGCAACCCGATTCGTCTCTTTTCTTGGAGGAATACAAAAACTGTACTTCTTTTCACTTCCGGCCTGTTCCATCTTGAATCCTTTCCCATTTTTTTCACAGATTCCTCGCAGGAAGGCATATCTCGCTTTTCCTGATTCATCTTTCCCGACAAAAACAGCGTTATGGTACGGAACACTTTCATAAAGGATTTCCTGTGAGATACAATATGTGATCACCGCATCACTGATCCCACGATGGTTCAGATAGGCCCGGATTCTCCGACAGTTTAAGAATCTCTCCGGCAGTTTAAATGGTGGTTTTTCTTTTTCAACTAACTGTGTCGGAAGAAAAGATGGACTCTCTTCGCACAACAGCTTTACGGCATCTGTAAATTTCATCCCATCCACTTCTATGAGAAAACGCAGTGCAGACACACCGCCGATATCTCTGGACTTCCAATGCCATTTGCTGGACAGTTCATTGATTTTAAAACTGTCGTGGTCCGTCAACTGCCATTCATTTCTAGTTCTTGTCTTTTGCAGTCGCTGTGCCTGATGCGTTCGCAAATACTCATACGCAGTCATATTTTTTGCTGCCTGAATCTCTTCTTCCGTTACCCAGGGCATTACAGAATTGCATCCTGAAGAGCCAGTACCTTATCCGTCCGCTCCCAAGGAAACTCCTTTCTTCCAAAATGACCAAAAACTGCCGTCTGACGGAAAATCGGACGATTCAGTCGAAGGGATTCCATGATCTGAACGGGTGTCACTCCAAACACCAGTGGGATTGCTGCCGCCAGACAATCATCCGCACACACTTTTCCTGTACCAAAGGTGTCTACCTCAATCATAACCGGCTCTGCTACTCCGATTGCATAAGCCAAAGACACCTGACACTTGCTTGCAAACTCAGCAGCTACTATATTTTTGGCGATATACCTTGCCATATAAGCTGCCGAACGGTCTACTTTCGAACAGTCTTTTCCCGAAAATGCACCGCCGCCATGCGGAACCATACTGCCATAAGTATCCACCATCAGCTTTCTTCCGGTCAGTCCGGTATCTGCATCAAATCCTCCGCACACAAATTTTCCTGACGGATTGATCAGAATCTTCGTATCCTCATCCGGCGGCAGTAATCTGAGTGCTGAGCGAAGCACTTTCTCTCTGATCTCGGCATCTAACTTCTTCAGGTTCTTTTCTGCACCATGCTGGCAGGAAACAACAACACTTTCCAGTCTCACTGGTTTTCCATCTTCATATTCTACGGTTACCTGTGCTTTTCCATCCGAAAAGATATCTTTGATATATCCGCTTCTTCTGCAAGCCGAAAGTTCACGTGTGATCCGGTGTGCCAGAACAGTCGGCATTGGCATAAGCTGCGGAGTATCATCACACGCATATCCGACCATAACACCCTGATCTCCAGCTCCCCTGCTTCTATCTCTTAATTTTGCGCCGATATTATCCCGAAATTCTTTCGACACACTCACTGCTTTCGCAATATCTGGACTCTGCTGGTGTACAAACGTATCCATTTCTATCCCATCTGTACAATATCCACACTCTTCTAAAACTTTTCGGATCACTTCAAACACTGGTGGTTCATATTCGCTGGTGATTTCTCCTGCTACAAACACATTTCCTCTTGTAGCAAGGACTTCACACGCCACTCTCGAAGATGGATCGTAATGCAAACATTCATCTAAGATTGCATCTGCTATCTGATCGCATACTTTGTCTGGGTGTCCTTCTGTTACTGATTCTGCTGTATAAAAACGTCTCATCATTCTTCTCCTTATATACAGACAGGACAGAAGCTGCTTTATGCACATCTCCTGCCCTGTCAGATTGGTTTATCCTGTAATTTTTATTTTATTTTTCTTCTGTTTCTTCTTTGTTGTCTGTCATTTTTGACTTCTTTCTGCGGTATACAGTCACTCCTGTAGCTGTTCCGGCAGATGCCAGTGCAAGCAGAACAAACGGCCATACTTTCTGGTTATCACCTGTTTTTGGTGCATTGGTCTTTTCGGTTGTTTTCTCCGGTGTTCTGGCATCTTTCATTTCTACTTTCTGCACTTCCATCGTATCTTTCAATGTAAATGTAACATCTTCGGCAATCTCATACCCATCCGGTGCTGTGATCTCACGCAAGGTAAGTTCCTCATTGACCGGAAGCTTCGCAACAGAATGTGGCTTTCCGTCCGTGATCCACTCTTCCAGAACAGTTCCGTCTTTTCGGATGATCTGAAGCTTTGCCCCTTCCAGTTCTTTTCCGGTTGTTAGGTCTGTTTTTGAAATTTCCACTTTGGAATATTCATCTTTCATCTCAACCTTTGTCACACTGCCATCTTCTTTGACTTCAAACGTCACATCGCTGGCAGACACATAACCATCTTCATAAGGAGCCAGTTCTTCATGTAAGGTATAACTTCCTTCCGGCAGTCCGTAAATGACATGTTCTTCCTTCGTACTAATCCACTCTTCCAAAACAGTTCCGTCTTTATCAATGACCTGCAGTTTTGCTCCTTCCAGCTCATTTCCGGTTGTTGCATCTGTTTTGGTAATACGTGTTTCTGTCGGCTGATTCTCAACTTCTTTGTTCAGTTCAATCTTTGCAAGATTCTGATTTTCATAGGTTGCGTCTACATTCCTTACTTCTTCATTTGGAAGATATCCGGCTTTTCTGACTTCCTCTTTGACATAGTATTTTCCATGTGGAAGATCACTGTCGAAAGTAAGTGTTCCCTTTGTATCTGTTGCTTTCTTTTCCAGCAGGGTATCTTTCTCTACGAGAACCTCTCCCTGATTAGAAAGAATATCTTCCGCAGCATACAGTCCAAAAATAACACCTTCGAGCTTTTCTCCTGTGACAGAATCCTTCTTTTCTACCGATACGGAAACTTTCTGTCTTTCATTTTTATAGGTAACGCCTTCATAAACAACTGCCTGTGTATCATCCTCTGCTGTCAGGGTAAATTCTTTCTGTTCTGTATTCAGGACAAAATTCTCTCCTGCTACAACCTCTTTCAGATAATACGTTCCCAGTGGCAGATTATTGAGTACTGCCATTCCCTTTTCGTCTGTAGTCAGTTTGGCTACCAGGTCATTTTTCTCGTAACGGACAAGCAGATTTCCTTCCTCGTCCTTTGCCCCATCCGGTGAATAAATGGTATCCTTAGCATATACTTCAAACTGGGCACCTTCTACTCCGGTTTCTTCATATTTAAAATCTTTATAGATACCTGTTTCTTCTTTCCCGGATACCGCATTTTTTATCTTTGACACAAGCGTCTTTACTTTTTCCAGAACAGAATCTCCTGTTACTTCGGTAAGCTGTTCTCCTTTTTTCGTCAGGAGCAGGCTTCCCACCTGTTCATCGTTTTTCTGTTCTACCTCTACGATCGCTGCTCCTGTATCTGGATCAATCTGATGTGCAGTGTTTGAGGATACTGTAATTACAATACCGCTCTGTGGATTTTCTTTATATGTTCCTTTTGTAGTCTGCTCTAATGGTGAAATAATCGTTGTTCCATCATACAGGGACTCTTCGCTTCCCTGTCTTACAAATCCTTCCGGTGCTTTCACTTCTTCGATTCGATAGGTAGAGCACTTCAGTTCCTGCGGTGTGATCAGATATCCTTCCTCGTTTGTTTCGAATACACTGATCTTTTCTTTCTTCGGATACTGAACAACCTGTTCCACATATTTCTTATTTGTCACATCGTAAATCTTATAAGAGGCACCAGCCTTTAAAACTGTATTTCCAGTCTGTGCATCCTTCTTTACAATTTTCAACAAGAATTCAAACAGACGGTCATCAAATACTCTCCACTGCATTGGTTCTCTGCTGTCATTTTCCACATTTACAACAAATGGATCAATGGTTTTCAGATTCTCCGGGGTAGTGCTTTCCACTACAACATAACTTCCATACGGCAGTTCCGGGCTGACTACATATCCTTTGGTATCCGTGATCAGTTCCGGTACTGGTACGGCGGTTCCGTTCTCATAAGTAACTGCAACCTGCTCTTTGCTGAAGTCATAATTCTTGAAATCACTTGCTGTATAGCTTTCTCCATTGGACGGTTTCAGTTTCCCATTTTTCACCTGTGTCAGGTCGCTGATCAGATATACCTTAAATCCTGCTCCTGCAACCAGGTCTGTTTCTGTCTGCTCTCCATCTTCACTGACTTTGATCAACTGGAATGCCTGTTTCTTTACCTGCTCTTTTACCGTAAGGTCTCTTGTCACTTCTGCAACATCTTGTCCCTCATAGGTTACGGATACCTCATATCTTGTAGTATCCAGTGTATATCCTTCCGGTGGAGTGATTTCTTTTACATACATTTCTCCAAGGTATAATTCTGAAAACTCCAGTGTTCCATCATCTCCGATGACTCCCTGCGCGATCAGGCTGTCCTGTTTATACAGAACTCCTGTTGTTCCATCCGGATGCACGATGTCCTCTTTGGCATACAGACCATACACCGCACCACGAAGAACACTGTCCCCCTGTGCTTTAAATGCAAGTGTTTCTTTATCGATCTTTGCGATTTTTACCCTTCCGGTGACTCTCTCATCGGTTGCTGTTACAGTCAATGTCTTTCCGGCTGCAACATCTACTTTATATACTTCTGTATTCAGTTTGTACCCTGTCGGAGCAGTAACCTCTTTTACATACACAGTTTTCAGTGCGGAATCAAAATAATCACTGACTGCTTTTCCGTCTGTTCCGGTTGCTGACATTGTCATAAGCAGGTTTTCACACTTCTTATCAGTATAAATACCATAAACTGCCCCCGACAGCGGATTCTGTGTATTGACATCTTTTTTCATAAGTTCAATGCGTGTCATATTAAGCCACTGTACACTGAAACTTACCGGAGCTGCTGTTTCGCTTTCAAATACACCGATATCCTGCTTGGAATCTCCGGTTGTCAGCACCAGCGTTCTCCATGTCTTTCCGACAGAACCATATAAGCTGCCGGAAGCATAACTGCCTGTCAGTAATAAATCCGCAGACAGATAGAATGTATCTCCACCATAAATCTGGATTTTTCCATTTGTAACACTTGTTCCTTTAGAAAGATTATGTGCAGTCACATTTTCCGGTACACTCAATGTCACATAGTTTCTGTGATCTCCAGACAGTGTGATATTTGGTGTTTTCTGGAAGTTTCCATCCCGTACTGCATTCAGCTTTGTGCTTGAAAGGCTCAGTTCACCTTTTGGCGGTTCTTCCTGTCCGAACAGATAATTGATATATGCGATAACCCCTGCATTTACAAGGTCATTATAATTACATCCGGTAAATCCGGCTTCTCCTGCATAAGCGTAGCTGGCTGCAATGTGTGTATACACATACTTTTCATCTTCCGTTTTTCCAGCCAGATAACTTCCTGTCAGATCTCCTGCCCCGCCATAACCATAATAAAGAACTTTCTGCAAATTTTTATTGCTGTCCAGTACCTGTGCTACATAACTTCCACTCGGTGGGGATGCTTTCTGGGACTGGAGACAGTATGCAATCTTTCCATTGACTGTGAACAGGCAAGTAAGATAATTTCCAAGATAACTTGGATAATAGATCGTTCTTCCTTTTGTCAGTGTGACTGTTGAACCGCTGCTTGTGGCTCTTTCAGCCGCAGACAGTACCATGACATTTCCCTCTTCGATGTCCTCTTTGAATTCTTCGATTGCCTGTGCAGATGCATCTTCCCCGGATGCCTCGATTTCTACATCGGTATAGTTCTGCACAGGCGAGTCCGAATCATCTTCAGATTTTGTATCTGATTTTTGCTTTTCCCCACCATTGTCCTGTGCATGTGCCTGACCTTCCGTATCCGTCAGGATCACCTTTCGGTTGATGGTATAGCTGTCACTCTGATCCTTTGGTACAACCATGTAAGAGGCAATGTAAGTTCCGGCTTTGTCCGGATGGTATTCCCCACCATTTTCATCTTGGATGCTGATAAGCGTAACATCCTCTTTTTCTGCATCATAATGGATTCCTTCCATACTGGTTTCCGCTGCAAATGTTTCATCCGAAATCTCTTTCGTGATATCGTCTGCCGTAACTGCCTTTTCTTTCTGACTCGTAACCGCCTGTTCGGATGCCTGTACCTCCTGCCCTACATCCGTCTGTTCGGCAGCAAACGCATTGGCACTACTTAAGGTACTGACGCCCATCAGGACAGCCAGTCCAAAGGCTGCGATTCTGGTTTTTAAATTCTTCACCTTCATGTATGTTCCCTTCCTATAATAAATATATTGTTCAGTAAAATACCGCAGAAGGCTCTCCCTCTGCGGTAACATTTATCTTGTATATTGCTTTTCTGCTTTTTTCATTTCCTTTCTGGTGCGTTTTACTGCATCCATCACCGACTTTGTCGGTAAACCGTTTTCCAGACATCCTTCCAGAATTCCATCCAGATAAAATTTCGATGGTCTTGCCGGAACATCCTTATGAGGAGAGTTCATCGTGTATACGAATACTTCCCTTGCAGTTCCAGCCTGATCCTTTACCTGAATGGTTTCTTTCCCATAAAAATTCGGAAATCCTTCATAAAAATCCAGATTCTTTTCACAAGCTTCTGTGATTTTCCATAAGACTCCATCCACACAGCTTCCTTTTTCCGGAAGCACCGTTGCTACTCCATTGCCCGGAGCCCTTCCTCGAAATGCCAGCCGATAATTTTCAAGCCGGACATTTTCCACAACTTCCGCAGCCGGACACCTGTACTTCATCTGCTCCAGATTCATGTTGCTGCCATAAGCAAAATAATATCTTTCTTCCATTTTTTCACCTCTATCTGACTTCTTCCGTCCTTTGATTTTTCTTCAGACACTCATACGTGCTTTTATCATATCGCCACGCAAGATCACCATCCAGATTTGCCAGCAGATGTTTTCGGACATTTTTATATTCGTCTCCAATTAACCCAAGTCTCAATAAAAATGTACGAAATGTAAATGCCGGGTTTTCTGATATCAGTGTCTTTTTCATCTGTGTCGATCTCTGATTGATCGCCTGTGCGGAAATGGCTAATGCCAGAGTAATATTTGCTCTTACCTTTCCTGCATGAAGTGTGCTTTCAAAACAGCGCCATTCCAAAGTTCCTTTGGAAAACACAGCATGAAGATTCAGAGCATAATAACGGGTATGATCATAATGGGTATGACTTCCATCCCTACCTCCATACCAGACATTTCTTACTCGATCCATAGTGATTGATCTATTTGGTATTTTTCGGATTTTCTCTAATACCTCCGGTCGCACCCTCTGACAATAACTATTTGCTCTTCTCTCCTGCACTTTCAGTGCTTTGAACAGGATATCTTCCTTTGCATACATAATTGTCAGTGCATTTTTCAGACTCTGCGGTGTATGATTCGATGCATCTACATGAACATGCTGACCACAGGACTCATTTACAAAACCGCCATGCTGTCGCAGACAGCGTACTACTTCCTGTAACTTACCCATTTCATCATAGGATAATTTCGGAGATACCATTTCTGTTGAATATTCTCCACCTGCGTCTACAATTCGACCGTATACTTTTCGTTGTGTATAAATGCTCCCATCAGACATAAATTTCCACTTTTTTCCTTCCAGATCTATCACTGACCAGACTCCATAAGTAGTGCCGTCATAATATGCTTCTGTTCCAAACATTTCAGCAACAACTTCTGCAGCACGTTGTCTGGTAATCCCTGTCATTTCGATTTCTGTGCCAAAGTATTGGTCTTTTATACCGATCATGCCTAATAGATTCCTTTCTCAGACACTTCCTGTGTGTTGAGTTCGGAGTCTGCCTTTTGTAACAATCTGCCAATTGCCTCGATAACATTGACAGTTACTCCGTTTCCAGCCTGTTTATAAAGCTGTGCGTCAGAAGTGCTGTCTATGATCTTATCAATCTGCCAGTCGTAATAACCCTGCAGACGCAGACATTCCCTCGGAACTAACCTTCTTATTCTGCCGTGATACAAGATGCCATGACGATCGGTTGCAGTAATTGTAAACATCGGTTCTTCTGGTTCTTTCATACGTCTGCCGTTCTGACGGACATTTTCTTTGGCTGGTGTAAGGACTGCTCTTGCCCCTTCTTCTCTTAATACACCGGAACATTCTCCTTTGTATTTGTGGATTCCGCATTGTCGGGTATTAAGGCTTCTGCATTCTTCAGTTACCAGTGGTGGTGGAGACAAATCTACGAAATGAAGTGTTCCCTGTTGAATACCTGTAGTCAGAGTGTGTGCTATCTGATGTCCGACTCTTCCTCTCCTGCTGTTGAGATTCGCATAGCCTAAATCGATGCTGTCACCCTCTCTTGCAAGTTTGTAGCCGAGCTTTGTATTTTCTTTAATTGGAACACCCACATCATATAATCCTGTCTTGCCGCCCATTCCACCTGCCTGTGATGTCAGGGTACAGCTTAGTCCTTTGGGACTGTAGACTCTTTTCCCCTGACTTCCTGCCCGGATTTGAATAAGAGCTGCTCCATTTGTTTCTGGTTCAGGTAATATTTTTCCGGCACATCTGAAATCAAGATATCCGACAATATACACCCGTTTCCTTGCTTGGGGGACTCCGAAATCCTTGCTGTTAAGCACTTTCCATTCGACATGGTACCCCAGTTGCGAAAGCGTACTGAGGATGGTGCAAAATGTCCGCCCCTTGTCATGCGAAAGCAGGCCGGGAACATTTTCAAGGATAAAATACTGGGGTCTTTTAGCTTTAAGAAGCCGGGCAATCTCGAAAAAGAGGGTTCCTCTTGCATCTGCAAATCCTTCTCGCTTTCCGGCGATAGAGAATGCCTGGCAAGGAAATCCTGCACAGAGCAGATCAAAATCCGGCATTCGTTCTGGTTCAATTGTTCGTGCATCACTACAATACCACTCCCCTTCTGTGTCAAACAGCAATCGGTAGTTCTTATCCGCATAAGTATCCACCTCGCAGTGTCCGACACAGGTAAATCCCCCTGCACGTCTTAAGCCTTCACGGAATCCGCCGATTCCGCTAAAGAGATCAAAAAATTGAATGGTTGCGGTTATCAACCTCCTTTGCTGATAAAAACAGGCGGCATGATTTTTCTCATACCGCCTGTTGGTTTCTCTGTGTCTGTTTGTTACCATTCTGTTGGTTCTTCTGCTTTGGTTTCTTCTTCCGGTTGAGTTTCCTCGTCCGGTTCACTTTCTTCTTTCAGTTCGGCTTCCTCGTCCGGTTCGCTTTCCTCGCTCGGTTCGTTTTCTCCTTCCGGTTCGGTTTCCTCGTCCGGTTGAGTCTCTTCTGTTCCAGATTCTCCGGTTACAGGTTCCGTTTCTTCCATGCTGTCTTTGTTCTGCCATTCGGTCTCTGCCTTTTCCAGTGCCTCTTCGATGATCTGAATTAAGAAGTCTTTCTGTTTCATGCCTTTTTTTGCGATGACTGTTTTTAATCTCTGGAATAATTCCTCTGATACCTGTACTGCGATTGTTCTTGCTGTTCCCATGCTCATTTCTCCTTTTCCTGCAAGTCTTTCAAAATGTTCTTCGATGACCTGCTGTATAAATTTCTGTGTGCTGCTTTCTGTCAGTTCAATCTCTTCTCTTACTTTTTCGTGTAAGTCCTTCGGGATCTTTCCGCATATGTTCTTCATCTCTGTCATAGCGTTTCTCCTTTCCGTTTCGCTACACACAACATACTCCAAAGATGCATGGAAAGCTATTCACGATACCTACCAAAGATATCGATGCTGTTTTGCTCCTGCCCCTAGCAGATCCAACAATGTATGTATCGCACAATCATAGGCCTCACCCCCTTTACATATTTTCCATCTGAGATAGGAAATCCATCATCTGATCCGGGATATCCTCAGCCAGTGGATTTGTTCCACTTTGTTCCGCACCGCCACAAATGTTTAATTCCCGAACACTTTCTTTGATCGTCTTTTGGATGACCTCTTCCATCCACTTCCGGTCCTCTTTTTCCAGAATCGCCTGAACAAGGTACTGGTTTTTCTGTCCTTCCGGAACACTCTGGAATTTCTCCCATGCTTTCTGGTGTTCCGGATTTTTCAGGTTTGGACGGAACGAATATACCGGACGTGTCATTTCGCCCACATCTGCTCTACAATCCGTTCATACCCGGCAGCGTTCGCATGGACGTCCTCGATAAAAACAGGGCGGCAAATCGCATCCTGTGCGGTCACGTGGCGTTTTAAAATCGCAGAACCTCCACCCATAAATACGCTCGGCACTGCCCTGAGATCAAACCCGGATTCCGTTACCGCAGACAGGATTCTTTCGATGTATTTCCGTCCGTTTTCCTGTATGACAACTCTTGCATCTTCTGCCATGCTGCAGGTTTCCCCACGAAGCACACGTTCGATCTGTGTTTCCGTTACAGACAGTCCGGTATTTCTCCGCACCTGTTCTGCCGTCTCGTCAATACACCGGATCACACCCAGTTCCAGACTCCTGCACGTTGCTGCATTCGGAACAGCATTGTCCAGCCTCATAAGGTCAACGGTCCAGCCACCAATATCAACAAGCAGAACAGATGGTTCATTCTTCAGGTACTCTGGATGCAAAGCAAGCGCAGAGTATCCCTGTGGGAACAGTTTCACATCTTTTATTGTTATCTCATATAATTCACTTTCATATAAAAATCGCACTGGCTGCTCTTTCCGCAACAGATACTCCCTGAATCCATGTTTCTCTCTTCCAAAACTTGAAAGCGGAAGTCCGACAGCCAGAATTACCTCTGTCTTTCGTTCCGCTTTCCGATGCTTGATTTCTTCCGCAATGGCTGCCAACGTCAGCAGATAATAATTATCATTGGACGTTTTATTTTTTACCAGTGTCTGTCTCCCTGTACCACAGACATAATACTTTCCCTGATACTGCAGAACATTCTGCATGGTATACGGCTCGTAATCATACCCAATAATTCCACTTGGGAAAGACACTTGTCTTGTTTTAATGGCATAATAGCCATGATCAATTCCTATGATTATCGCAATCACATCCTTTCATTTTTCTGTTTAACGTAAATCCAAAAATGTTTTCACTGCTGCAACGGATTGTTGCAAAAGTGTCATTCGTGAACACTTTTCTATGTTCCAGCGTCCCAAAACCTGCGGAAAATCTGGCTTTTTTATACCACTATCGCCAGAGGAACACTACTATTTCTTCCCAGCCGGTTATAAAATATCCCTCTCCCGGCGGCTGTCCAGCCTGTCCGGAGGAGGGATATATCGCAAGTTTCCTTTTTGAACAATTGCCTGTCTTTTTATTTTTATGAGATGTTTTTCCTGCTTTTGTAAAATGGGAAAATACTCCGGTTCTGTCAGAAACTTCCGTATATAATTTTCCTTTTCTCCCAGCCGGTTATCATTTTCTAACAGCTCCATTTCCACCATGTAATGGATATCTGGATGAAATCTCTTCTCACACAAAATGCTGTCCCCCTTTATATAATCGGATTTAGCCGATTCTCTTGCTGCCGCCAAGAGTTCATAAATACTTACTTCCACCTCTTATCACCTCCCAAAAGACCAGAAAAAAACAGACCTCTTAATCGAAGTCTGCCTTTGTGATTCTTTCTCTTTCTTATTTATTGTAATAAATATCTTTCTAACCAATCATACTTTTTCTGAATAGATTGCTGTAGTTCTTCTGAATCTCTCTTTATAGCTCTTTCCCTGTTACACAATTCAAGTGCTTTTTCTATAACCCATTCGCTTTCCACCCGATTTATTCCTTGCTTCACAGTATTTAAATAGTTCAAATATATGCTCCCATCTATATCACGAAGAAGAATTTCACCATTATCCATCTTTAATATACTATCTCCTCGATATTTTTTTTCGTTAAATGCATACAATTCTTCCGCATATTCCGGATCTATAATTACTCTTGGCACACTTGCTTTCTTAGATTCCAAAAAATAAGCCCGATTCATTGCCGGTCCAAACCAAATATTCTTTTCAGTATCATAAAACATCTCACCATATGTAATTGCACCACGAGCAATAAATTCATTTTTCAAAAATTCATACAATACTTTTTCAGTGTTATAACAAGCAATTCCCATTAACTCATACATATTTTTTCGACTCTCTTCAATGCCATCTTTATAATCATAAATGATATATGCGCAATCAGAAAAAACATGAATTTCTCTCTTATAAATAACCCTTGTATGAGTTTCGTCTAAGGCTTTTTCTCGTTCCACCATTTTATTAAAAATGCTCATAATATTATACCATTCTTCAAAGTTACTCCTACTTTGAGAACCTAATATATCAATAAATATTACCACTACTTTTCTAAATTTGTGTTCCATATAAATTTCTCTCCTTTCTAAAATATTTCTAAAAATTATACTATGTTTTAAGCTCCCAAACAATATAAACGACAAACCACTCGCCTAGACCTAATCTGCACATTTCTGAGATATTCTAAAAAACTATTAGAAACAACTCTATATGGATGCAGATGGTGAATGGTGTGTAAAGGCAAGAAGATGTTGTGTTGAAGAATAAAAGCAACCAAAACGCAGACAATTCACAAAGCTATACGTTGCAGAGAACACCGAAAAAAATAAGCTATTTATAAGGATTTTTATGGTAGTTGTAAATCGAAAATGATATACTTATCCATATTGATCATTTAAAAACTTACTTTATAGTTGTTACCGTATTCAGATAGTATTTATAGCGAATGGAGTGTAGATATATGAATAAATATTATTTCATATCACTGATAATAACAATATTTATAATGTTTTTATTTACCTATTGCGTTTTTCAAAAGGTAAAAATAGTCTATAGACTGATTAATTGTATCAAAGCACCGACACAAAAAATACTATATTGTTTTTTTATGTTTATGTCTTCATTTGCATATATCTTTATTTCTTTGATATTAAATGATGTATGTAGTGAACTTAGTTCCATATTCAGTGCATTATACTTGTTGTTTAGTATTTGGACAGTTAATATATTTTTTGAAAAGATATGTCCCAAAAACGAATTAAAAGTGAGCGATAAGCATTGGGCGATAATTTTATCTTATATTTGTGTTGCAATATCGGGAGGAATCATATCTATACAATGTGGTTCAAGTGAATACCTAACTGTTTCCAGTATTGCTATAAGTGTTTTGATTGGTTCGTATATTTCTGTAGAAACTTTTTTAAAAAATAAATCTCTTATAGTATTACTAACGGAATATATCGATAGTGTTAAAAAGACATCAAAAGATGTCAAAATGATTTTAGAAAGTAGCTTTGTTTTTGTCATTTTGCTCTTTCTTTGCTTTTCATCATACAATGATATTGTAAATCAAATTATTTATGGAATAGCAACGGGAGAAGTAATATTCTTATTCATTTTTTCATTTATATTATCTATACTAAAAAATAAAAAGATAAATATCTCGCATAAGCGTAAGTAAAGTCTAGCATTGATACCAGATACCATTAAAATTTTCATTTACAAATTATGCAAAATTTGAAACCAGCAGATTAGTATAAATTTCCAGAAATAAGTGCAACTCAATAAAAGTTGAAAACTACTTGAAAATATAGGAAAAACTAGCATTTACGCAGATTACGAGACGAATGGTTTGGCGTTTACCAACCCCTAAATCCTCCATCTAAATTTCCGAAATCTTTTATAAAAAAGATATCTCATCATACAGAAATATCTCTTTGTTTTAATCGCTATGTAATTCCTATCACAAGAGCCATAATCAAATCCAATTTATATGCATCATTTGTTTTTCCAAACCAGTAATCGTATCTTCTTCATCAAAACGGAAAACCGCTTTATCCAGTTTTATATCATAAAAATGTAATAAAACAAACCTAACAAATTCGGAGAACGTCACAATTCCTTTAATTGGAATTCTACAGCATTCATGATTGGATAATGTTAAATGAGTGGCTGCATGTTCGCCTTCAATATGATCATCTGGAGCATAATCAATTCTAAGCATAATCGGGACTCCTTCTTCCTCCATAAACCAATCTTTATCTTCTGCTTCACATGCTTCAATTTCTTTGAAGTCCCAAATTTTATTATGCTTCTTCATAAAAACTAATCGTTCTTTTACAATTTTATCATTTGAAATCTCATATTCTGCTTGAATTATACCTTTATCATATAGTAGCAATGTATACTGTAGGTTTTCAAGTAATACATCTATAATTCTTGTTGCTGTTATGTGCTTATCCAATATAATGCTTCCACTATCATTTTTCCCCGAAAAAGATATTTCCCAAGAATCATTTCCTGTTTGCTTTACAGATGCGCCTTTTTCATCACGCACAATTCCCTTTTTCCATAATTCTTCATTTGTTTTTCTCATATCATCTAAGATATGCTTTACCATCTTAGATGCAGGCATATTATTCGCCTCCTTCAAGGAGTTTAGCCAATTCCTCTTTACTCATTCCAAATAACTCTTGCATTAATTGGATTTTTGTAACGTTTCCATTTCCTGTAAGCTTTCCAATTAAATTTTTTGTTTTATCGATAGTCTGTATGTCTTTCGCCGCTACATCTTTGTTATTCAAGAAAATTTGCTTTTGTTCTTCTTTAGTTGGGTATTTATCAAAATGGAGTTTAAAATCTTGTCTCTTTATTTCTTCAAATTCCTCTTGCAAGACCATCATATCTTCTCCATATCCCAAAACTTTCACCCATCCCTTAGAGCGTGTAACTGCAGTAAACAGCGCATTTCTATCTGACCTTCTCTGCAAAGAATTAACACATTTTTGAGCATTTACAATATATACCATATATGTTTCATTACCTTTTGCTCTTCTTACACTAGAGTACACGACCGAATCTTCTCTGAAAAAATCTTCTGGATTTGCTGCTCCTGCTGTATGAATTTTAAATTTATATATTTCTTTATCCTCATCATAATTAAATTCATCATCCCAAGCAACTGAATTATATTCTGACTGGATATTAGATAATCGCATACAGTTTTTACCATATTCAAACGTATCCATATCAATAATCATGATATCTCTTGGAATCAATTGTTCCTTCTCCAAATCTGATTTCAACATATCTAAAAGAGATTTATACATTTTTTTATAATCTTCATATCCCAAAAATTGAATAACCTCATTAGGATTGGTTTTTAGTAACTCTGGACTTGTTTCTTTTGTCCGATACAAAGTTACTTCTTGTCCCTCTGTAATAGGCGTATCACTAACATATCCAATTGCTTCCCACACAGATGAAGAACTCGGTAATTGCAACAACCCTTCTTTTCGATATAACCCCATGCCAATAGCATGTGCAGTTACTATTGCATTTCCTTGGTTTCTATAACAAACAACCAATGGCGTATCATGATCAATATTTTTCCCAAATATTTGCTCTGGATTTGGCATTGCCTCTTCATTCAACTTTTGCAACTCATCATATGCATATACTAACCGCTGATTCTTATCCAATATTTTCAAACACAATTGTAAATAATTTTTATCAAAATCCTGTGCTTCATCTATCAAAATACAATCATACATTTTTTGGAAATTTTTAATTGATGATAATAATTCTCCGCATAACCTCGAAAAGTGATTGACACTTCTCCCATATTTTGCTCTGGCTTCTGAAAAATTCAACGGTGCAATGCCATGACGCAAACATACTTCATAATACACTCCTTTAGAAGTCGCTGAGCCCCACGACTGCATAATTTTCAGTTTTTCTGGATTATATTTAGCGCCTTCATTTTTAGCGGCATAAAACCTTGCTATTAGAGCTTCCAATTGTCCTCTAAGAGATCGAGTTGAATACGTGACAACTATATTCCATTCTGGATGTGCTGTATGCAATTCTACCGCTTTTCTTGCCAAAATAATTGTTTTTCCACTACCTGCCATCCCTCTAATACGTTGAATTCCCGTAGCATCCGATAAAATAGCTTCCATTTGTGCACTATCATATTTTTCGATTAACGATGCCATCTGATTAATTGCATAGGCTTTGGTTCCTTCTTCTACATTTTCTCTTTCTTTATAGGTGTTGATACCATATGCTTCCTGAAGTCCCGACAAAATTTTTCTGTATAAATCATCCCCATATTCTTGTTCTTCTCTTGTCTGCTCAATAAAATCCATTATATCATCGACTTTTTGAGCTAATGGGTAATCTTCTTCTTCTTTAATCGGTGTTACAGAATACGTTAAAGTATAAAAATCAAAAATGAGTTTTCTCTTTTTAAATAAAAAGTTCTGCTTTTTAAATTTAGTTTCTACTTTAGCATAAATATCATCTTGAATTTCCCCATATTTCACTACAGGCTCTGTTAAAATATTGATGATATAAACTCCAATTTTAGACACTAATGCCATATCCACACATATTCTTCTATTCGCTACCTCATCAATATATATTGGATATCCTAAATATAACTCACCTTCAACATTCTCATATTTTTCCAAAAATTTCTGAACAAATTGCTCTGCAACATCGGTTTTAATTCCCGATTCAAACGCACCAAGAATTGTCAAATTACTATTCACAAAATCAGCTCCTATCTCTCTTCACTCTATATTAATAATTGCACACACAACTTCTTTTAACATTATATCCACTTAGTACATAATACAAGATTTCTCTGAATCTTTCACTTTAATTGAAGATGCTCCAAAATTTTAATCCTTAATAAATCATGTTATCATTATCTTATAAAAAAAGTGGTTTTTCAATGTCTTTTAGTTTAAAACAAACAAAATATTTTTCTATGCATTAAACCAATCTTAAATCTTACATATGAATATAAATTCCATAAATTAGCTCTAAATGGGAAATCTTTTCTATAAATAAATTTAGTCTTAAATGAAATATGCTGGAAATAGCACCATTCCTTTATCTGTTTCATTCTCATACCTTCTGCTGACGCCACCCAGCTTACTAAACATTGTTTCTTAAAATCGTCTATCCCTATCTCAAAAAACAAATAAAATAATACATTGTAGTATCTAATCAATACAATTTCTTTTGTTATTTTTCCCTTTGACCTCATACACACTTTCCACCTCTCACTGTATATCCAGTTCTATTTGTCCACACATTTTTACCCTATACACCTTATAATCACCTCATAATAGGTGGTTAATATTCCGACCAGAATCAATATAACTTCCACTACCCCAACTCCACTTTTTTCTCGTAAAATCTGTCTGATATAATAAATTCTCCACATACGTTTCACTCCTCTTTTCTTTGTTTAAATCTGTACAGATAAAAACGCCGGTACAATCACGACCACCAAAACTATTGTCAGCATAAGGAACATTGGTAATAATAATTTTGTTCCCGCTTCTTCACCTTTTCTTTTTGCTCTTGCTTTTCTTTCTTCAAATGCCTGAACAGATTCCCAACGTAATATTTCTCCCAATCCTCTGACGCCTTTTCTCAGATTTTGTGAGAGCAGTGCCCCAAGTTTCATATACGCCTGTACTTCACATCTCTTTCCAAAATTCTCGTAGCTTTCTGTCTCCGGAACACCGCTTTCTATTTCTCTGACGGTTAGCTTCATCTCTTCATAAGCATATCGCTGTCCCCGTTCTTCCTTTTGCAGTTCATAGTCCTGAACAATCTTTTTCCAGGCCCTCTTTACAGTCATCCCGGCCCCCAGAAACAACGTCAGCTTATTAATAATCTCCGGATAATCCAGCATCATCTGCTCTCTCCGCTCATTTGCATACTCTTTTTGATTCTGTTTCTGCTGCAGGATCAACAACACCGCTATCAAAACCGCCATTACTATCACAACAATCCCCCGTTGGTTGAACGCTGTATAATAATGTATTTCCCTCCCGTTAAATGTCTTTGGAAGTTTCCATATAATATTCGTTTTGTTCTCCGACTCAGCCTCTGTCACCATTTGTTTTATCGAATCTTTCTTCTTTTGGTTCTTAGATTTTTTCTCCGGATAGATACAGACCGCTCTTTCATATACAGTCTGTATTGTCTCGTTCTCCGTATATGTCAGAATTGCCCTGAGATTTACAATTGCCCCATCCGCCGGTTTCTCATTTTCAGTCAATTCTCCTCGGACATTCATCCATTGATAATCATCCAGTTCCCATCTGATCGTCACCGGCTCGTTTTCCACATTTGTTAATAAATTCAGATTTTTATCCACATGATCCAGGGTTTTATTCTCCCCAAGAATCAGTTTATCCAGCCGCCGGACCAAGCGGTCAAACATCTTCTTTGCTTCTTTCTCCGTATACTGCTGCTCGGACACTTCTATCTCCATCGGGATTTTCTGGTCATCCCCTTCCGGAAGGACTTCAAACTGCTCTGTTTTACTGCCTTTTCCATAACTGTTCCGGTATCTGTTCTCATCCAGCTCTGTCATCGATACTCTCCAGTCATATAGGATTAATCCAACTCCAAATACTAAGATTGCAACTACCAAAGCTACTTTTATATGTCTATCGTTATTATTTTTAACCCCATATAATATGCTGCTAAATAACTTATCAGACACAGTGTCATCACTCCAATCCCCAGTAAGTTTCCATATAGATTGTCCATAAATTCCGGAAAACTAAATGTCATGTATCCGATAATGGCATATGGTATTATCGCCATTATTTTAAATTCATACTTTTTTGCAGCCAGTATCGTCTCAATCTCCCGTCGAACATCTATCTTGTCACTGATCTGCTTTACCGTATTCTGAATAATTGACACCATATTTCCACCACTTCGTTTTGCCGAAATAAACACATCTGCAAAATTGCTTACATCTTCTATCTCCATGCGGTCCGCAAATTCTGTAAATACCTGCTCCACCGGCATCTGAAAACGCATCTGCCGGACCATGAGCTGCAACTCTTTCGATATCCTTGCCTGCTCCGGATAGATCAACAGCAATTCTTTCTGCGCCTCACACACTGCATTCTCTACAGAATATCCGATATTCAACGCTGAAGAAATCGCCTGCACAGCCTCCTTAAACTGAGTCTGAAATTCCAGAACTTTTCCTTGACGCTTTTCTTCTGCCATCATCTTAAGCTGCCACGCCCATACTGGAAAAAGCGGGATCAATGCCCAAAAAGAGCGGTAATAAAGCCATGCCGTGATTATGTAAATTCCTGAGGATTTAATAATGATCTGTATCCATTCTCCCTTTTTGATATCCTGCTGCCTCCAGCTTTTGTCTATGCACAAGTTCATGCATATTCCTCCATTCCCCTGTAATTTTTCCTTTCTGTTCTCCCTTCTCCTGATATTGAATCAATGTCTGCAACTGAATTTCACCCTCTGCATAGCCCAGGACTTCCACAATTTCCAGAACTTTTCTGCTCTTATCACGCAACCTGCCTAAATGGACGATAACATCTATCCCCGATGCAATCTGTCTCTGAATTGCCGCAAGCGGCAGATCCATCCCCATCAATACCATTGTCTCTAACCTGGAAAGCATGTCTCCCGGACTATTGGCATGTCCTGTACTTAAACTTCCGTCATGCCCTGTATTAAGTGCCTGTAACATATCGATAGCCTCCGCAGACCGCACTTCTCCCACAATAATCCGGTCCGGCCGCATCCTGAGTGCTGCTTTAATCAGATCTCTGATAGATATCTCTCCTGTTCCTTCCACGTTCGCATTTCTGGATTCCAGGCGGACCAGATTGGCAACGCCACGAATCTGTAATTCAGCATTATCTTCAATTGTAATTATTCTTTCGTACTTTGGAATGTATTCTGATAGTGCATTTAAGAATGTGGTCTTACCGGACCCGGTTCCACCACTGATAAATATATTGTATCCCGCTGCCACCAGAGTGGTAAGATATGTTGCGGTTTTCTGATCTATAGAATTCCATGCAATTAGATTCTGCATAGTGATGCCTTCTCTGGAAAATTTTCTGATTGTTACAATTGGCCCGTCAAGTGCAATCGGAGCTAATACTATGTTCACCCGTGAACCGTCTGAAAGCCTTGCATCTACAATAGGTGAAGCCTCATTCACCAACCGGTTTGATCCTGCAACAATCTGCTGGATCACATCTTCCAGTTTATCTTTTGATAAAAATCTCTTATCCGACTGATAGATACGTCCTCCCTTTTCGTAGAAAATCGCCTGCGTCCCATTGATCATAATCTCCGTGACATCATCATCTTCTAAAAACTCCTGCAACAGATCAAGTTTTCGAAATGCATTAAACAATTCTCTCCCCAATGCAGTCCGCTGTTCCAATGACAGATATTCTTCTTCCGATGCTTCTTTCAATATCCGGTAGATCAATCTCGTCAGTTCTTCATCCGAAGTATCTTTCGTCATATCCAGCTCTCTTAACACTCTTGCATGGAGTGTCTCCACCGAAATCATAGCGCCTGCTCCTTCTTTATGATCTTTCTTCTTATATCATCATATCCGAGCAAATGTAGTTCTTCCTCAAACTGAAAAATCTTACCGGCCGACACTTTATCGTTTAACGTCAGTACATGAATCTCTGTACACATCCTCAGAATCTCATATACTCCGCGGATTCCTTCGCCTATGTCCAAAAGTATTATATTATACGGACTTGATCCCAGAATCTTTTCGATAAAAACTTTCCAGTCCTCTGCTGTAGTTTCCCTGATATCCTCAGATACTTTCGCCGGTGAAAGATAGTCCAGACCATCCATATGATCCACCATCCCCGGAAGCATCATCCCCAGGTTCTCGCCTTCCTGCCTTGCATAATATAAAGCATCTGAAATTGTCTGAACGCCTTCCGGGAAATATCCTTCTTTTCCACCATAATGTTCCATCCCCAGATACAATACTCTGTCTGATATAGCCATCTCTTTCCCGATCCGTAATGCATAACTCGTCTTGCCACATCTGTGAACCGGTGAGAAAATCCCTATAATCTTTCTGGTAGAAATCCTCTTCCTCTGCGCAAGCAAATGTCCTTTTCCTTCTGCATTGCAATAACTTATGATCTGTGCAAGCAGTGTATCTCCCGACTGATATTTATACAATACTTTCTTTGATTGTTGCGATGTCCTTACACACCGCTCAGTCAATATCAATATCTTTCCGGCTGTAATCTCTTTCTTTTTATCTCTGCTGTATATCTCGCTGATCAATAAAATGTCTATCTTCTGTAGCCTCTGCATCTCAACCAACTGTGCCGGATCATTACAAACCTGCACCTGAAATGCAATTTCCTTCTGTTGTGTTAAATATGTCGCAAGTGCTGTGGCATATCCTTCCTCCTTATCGCAGATCACCAAACTTCGGCTGCTCACATATTATCCCTCCTTTAAGAGCTTTTATCTTGTTACTTACTTGAATCTACGTCGAAATGACAGTTAGAATCTTATAAGAATTCGTGAATCTTTATAGAATAAAACAATCAGATAAGTTACCAATTCGTAACTTGTAGGATGATTATAACCACCAGCTTTTTGTTTGTCTATCCCTTTTCTGGAAATTGTCTTTTTTTGTGCAAGCCTTACAAATTTCCAGAATTTTTGACAACAGCATATCAAAAAAACCGCGATATTCCGCGGTTTTTCGATGTCAAATATACAATTTTCGCGTGCTGATATGACACATTTATGTGACGCTTATGCTACAGCGTGACACATTTTGACGACACGTATACAACATCCCAACTTATTTCATCCTATACATGCATCACATGATGTCCCGCCGCTTTCAGCAAACGATTCATCACAGCACTTCCTATTCCATCTCTGTCAAAAGATTCGCTGAAAATATACTCTACTTTATCTGTATCAAACTCTCTCAAAATTCCATACAGATGGTTTGCAATTGTAGCCTCATCTTCGCGGGTTCCCACACATTTGATGTCTCCCTGCACATATTTATCAATACTTTCTTCGGTTCCGATGATTCCCACTTTAAAACCTTCCCGGATCTTCTCATCTGCCAGATGATTAATGCTGTCAATCACATTTTCCATGCAACCTTCTACAATCGTAAGATCCGCTTTCGGTGCATAATGGCGATACTTCATTCCCGGTGCTTTTGGCACGATTTTGCTGTCAGGTTTAATCAATGTCTGATCGATCGTAACTTCTCCGATCAGATCTTCAAACATCTCTTTGGTAATTGCGCCCGGTCTTAAAATCATCGGTGGGTCAACGGTCACGTCCAAAATCGAAGACTCTACCCCGATATCGACCGGTCCCCCATCCACGATCATATCTATCTTCCCTGTCAGATCTTCTTTTACATGCTCTGCAGTTGTCGGGCTCGGTCGTCCCGAAGTGTTGGCACTCGGTGCTGCAATGTATCCGCCCCCTGCATCTATAACTGCCTTTGCCACTTCATGGACCGGCATACGGACTGCAACCGTATCCAGACCTCCTGTCGTTCCATACGGCACGCAGTCGGCTTTCTTAAAAATCATCGTCAGCGGTCCTGGCCAGTATTTATCCGCAACAACCCTGGCAACTTCCGGAACCTCTTTCACGATCTTCTCCAGCGCATCCATATTGGTAATATGGATGATCAACGGATTGTCAGACGGCCTGCCTTTCGCCGCATAAATTTTCTTAGACGCATCTTCGTTAAGTCCATCTGCCCCCAATCCATAAACCGTCTCTGTCGGAAATGCAACCAGTCCGCCATTTTTTAAAATCTCTCCGGCAGTTTCCAGTACTTCCTTTGCCTGCTGCTTTATCTCCTCGGATTCACTGTGCATAAACTCTTTGTCTATTATTCCTACGATGGTATCCATCTGTCATTCCTCCTCGTTCGTATGTAAAACCATCCTGATCCTCATCTCATCTATAACATACGATAAAAAACAATTCCATACAAAAGCGCCACACCCGGCATTCCCATAGTGCCGGAAGCAATAAAACTTACCGGATTCAATCCCACTGCAGCATTAATACCCTGCGACGCTAAAAAGTCATTTGTAAAAAATATGATCGCCATCCCTACAACGGCTCTTATCAGAAAGTTCATCAAAATATGAGATTTACCATCTGACATCGCATTTATCACACTCCCTACAACTCAATCTTCACTTCTCTGTTTGATCTCTGATACTTATGATATTTGACTCCGGCTGCCTTAAACATACGCATCGATGCCAGAACTGCCGCTGTCCCCTCATACTTATTACTGTCATAAATCACTTCTTTAATACCACTTTGAATGATTGCTTTTGCACATTCATTACACGGAAATAATGAAACGTACAATTTTGCACCTTCCAGGCTGCCGCCACGATAATTTAAAATCGCATTCAACTCGCTGTGTACCGTATAAACATACTTTGTCTCTAACGGATCTTCACCCTCGCGTATCCACGGAAATTCTTCATCGGAACATCCGATTGGAAATCCATTATATCCCATAGACAAAATCTTATTATCCTGGCTCACAATGCAGCATCCCACTTGTGTATTCGGATCTTTCGAGCGCATGCCAGATAATTTGGCAACTCCCATAAAATATTCATCCCAACTGATATAATCTGTTCTCTGGCTTCCCATCTAAATTCCCCTTTCTGGTGCTTTATTCTGTGTTTTAGTTTACCACACTCTATTTTGACAGACAAGCCAATATTCCCTCCTCAATCGCATCTGCCAGTTTCTCCTGATACGCATCCGAAACCAGTAATTTTGCTTCCTCCGGGTTACTTAAAAATCCGCATTCGACAATAATCGTCGGCGGCTTTGTCCGCTTCAAAATATAATATGTACTGTTCGCTTTTGCCTGCCGTTTATTATCTGCATCCACTTTGAGCAACGCTTTCTGCATAATCTCTGCTGCCTGTTTTCCCTCTGCAGACTGCGCATAATAAAACACCTGGGCCCCATGTATCTTCTCATCAGTGTAGCTGTTCTGGTGGATACTTACCACCAGTTTGGGTGAACTTTCATTCATCAACTGTACTCGAGCTTTCATATCCTGGATTTTTTTATTAGTGTCGCTTTCCTGGGCCAGCATCTCATCTTTTTCTCGGGTCATTGCTACCTGTATTCCTTCTTTTTCCAATCGACTCTGTACTTTCTTCGCTATTTTCAAATTAATATCTTTTTCCGGCGCCTGATTGATTCCTATTTTCCCCGGATCTGATGCCCCATGTCCCGGATCCAATACAACTTCCACCTTTTTTGCTTCCACCGCGCCACTGGAAACATAATCCTCCATCTTTCCACTCACCGTGATCAATGCAATCAGTAAAATGATCAAAAACAAAAATTCTATTTTTTTATACATAAAAAATCCTCCGGAAGCCACCATTACTGTAATATATGACTCCGGAGGAATTTTTATATTTTATTATTTGCTATTTTGTGTACTTTTGTATCAAAGTCCAGATATCCTGATTTTCCAGTCCAAGTGCCCATTCTGCGGTACCTGCAAGTTTATTCTTCTTCATAAGCTCTAACTTCGGCTCCAGAGAATCCGCATCTTCCAGCCAGATCTCATACTTCGTTCCATCTGATCCTTTCCAGGTCGCATAGTTCTGCTTTGTAGTCTCGTCCCATGCCGCCTGCGCACCGGCCGCATCCACTGTTGCCTTTGCATCATCCATACCCAGCGCATCACTGTCTATACTTCCTGAAGATTCTTTCCACAAACGGGTAAAGAATGGTATTGCACTGATCACTTTATCTGCAGGTACTTCTTTCAATGTCTCATCAATGCCTTCTTTTACATAATCATATGATGCAACCGATCCGGCCTCTTCGGAACCGGCATAATGCTCATCGTATCCCATGATGATCACATAATCTGCCACAACCCCCTGCTCTTCACGATTGTACTGCAAATTGAAACTCTTAGGGACATAATTATCCACAGAAAGTACGATATTATTCTGTCGGCATCTTACGGACAGTTCACGGATAAACTGAATATAGTGCTCTCCACACTCTGTAGAAATCTTCTCAAAATCCACATTAATACCATCCAGATCCAACTGTACCGCATCACTGATCAACTGGTCGATCATATTATTTCTGGCTTCTGTACTCTTCAACAATTCATAAGATTCATCGAAAGAATTAATACCATCTTCACTGTCAAAGTCTCTGACAGTCGCCCACACTTCTAATTTCTTCATATGTGCATAGCTTACATAATCTGATGAAGCAATGGATTCAATATCTCCGCTGGTATTCACCACATGGAACCATGTCGGTGCGATCGTTGTCAGTCCTTTTGTCTGCTCAACCAATGTCTCTACAGAATCGTTGGCATCTGTATTCGTTACATTATGCCATGCCAGATTGATCGTGTAATCCTTGGAAATGTTCGTATAAACCGGTTCCTCAAAGTCTCTGCTCTTCGTCTTTTTCTCGACCTTTTTCAGGGCGGATTGCTTGATATATCCTATGAAACCGTCACTGGTTCTTACTTTCTTCCATCTGCCTTCATCTTCTAACCATGTTACTTCATCGCCCTTTTTAACTTCTGTCAAAATCGGGCTCTTAACTCCAGCCTGGTAACGCACCTGAGAATCCTTCTTTACATCGGCAACTGAAACTTTTCCCCAGTCGCTCTCGATCATCACCCTGCTCGGACTCTCGTATACTTCATAATCAATATTCGTATACTGCTGAATAAAATCTAATGCGATATAAGGTGTATCTCCATCCATCTTCACAATGACGTAATCTTCGCTCTTCTTGTCCTTAGACACTGCATACTCTTTACTGTCAGCTTCCGCTGAAACAATATCATTCGGCAAAGTATACAAAAGCGTCTGCCCTTCCGAATCCCAATAGAACCGGCTGTTCACCGAATCCCTCACGGTATCATACTGCACATATGCCTTACCGTCTGCTATCATTCCGGCCGCTCCTGCTACATGATTATTGACAATTACTGCCATCTGTCCTTCTTTTTCTATACCATAATATTCGTTCAAATCATACTTTTCTTTTGTCGGACTATATCTTTTCCACACAAATGCTGCTAAAGCAGCTGCAACAATCAATATGAACAAAAGCATGATCGTGATGATTCTTCTTATCTTTCTTCTTCGACGGGCTCTTTTCCGCTTTGCGATCTGACTCTTGCGTCTTGCGGCCTGTCTGTCTTTTATTCCCTGGCTCATACTAAACCTCCTATTAGATATCATTATAACAAACCATTCGACACACGTCATTATTTATTTTCGACTGATTCATGCGGGGTATACACATTTCCTCAATTAACTAAATCTCATCGGATAAATACTGTTAAAATCAACTTCCTTAATATCTCCGTCATCATTCAGCACATAGTCTCTCATATAAAGATTTTCTTCTTTCATCATATGCGCATGCACGATCTGCATGGGGCTCGCAGGCATTCCATTCATCTTTAAACCCACTTGTTTCTTTTCATAATTTGTCAGTTCACGGAAAAGAACTTGATCCTCATTATTTCCCATGCTGTTTCCTCCTTATTTTGCTGTTATTGCAAAATCGATGATAACTGTGGCTGTAAATGCATATACTGATAGCAATAGGAGATGCTGTGATACATTGGTCTTTACTATAAAAATGCGCTACAGCTGACTTGCAACAGAAGACAGTTCTTGCGTTGCAATAACATTCATGATTTTCATAAATTATAACTCTTGTGATTATCTTTGCCTGAAATGGCTGTTCTGATTGTTTTATATAGATCCACAGATTTTACATTTTGAAAAACAAAGTAGATATATTAAATTAATTCTGGAAATTCTCCCTCCCTGTTCTAAGAACACAGTTATCCGGGAAAACTATCTTCTGGTAAATGCTATTATAATGGATGCCTATTTCTCACGCAAGCACTTTTTTTAATTTACACTTATTTTATTTGAACATCTTCTATTTTCTATGCTATACTAAGCGGGAAGGAAGTGATATATATGAAGATTGAAAAGCTCAATGATAATCAGATTCGCTGCACTTTAACCCACGCAGATCTGGCTGAACGCCAGCTTCAACTTAGCGAACTTGCGTATGGAACCGAAAAAGCGAAATCACTTTTCCACGATATGATGCAACAGGCAGCCTACGAATTTGGATTTGAGGCGGATGATATCCCGCTGATGATTGAAGCCATTCCGGCTTCTTCTGATTCAATCGTGCTGATAATTACTAAAGTAGAGGACCCAGAGGAACTGGACACCAGATTTTCGAAATTTGCACCGTCCAACGGTGATGACAATCTTTCGAAGAAAGCGGCCACTCCTGCGAAGCTCGAAGGCGCTGAGACTTTGATGGATCTTCTCGGAAAATTAAATGAAAAACTGGGGATTTCCGAAGACGCCCAGACTGCTGAAGCAGAAGTTTCTGAAAATGAACCATCTGCACCGGCACTCCGGCTGTTTTCATTCTCTACCATAGATAATGTATTAAAGGCATCTCAGGTACTTACACCGATGTACCATGGTTCCAATACTTTATATAAGGATCCAGCGGAAGATTTGTTTCTCCTCGCACTGACACAGTCTGATCATTCAATCAATGATTTCAATCGTCTGTGCAATATGTTATCCGAATATGGTAACATTGAGAAAGCTTCCGGCGCTAATCTCGCATTTTTAGAGGAACATTGCGAGGTTATCCTTAGCACTGACGCAGTGCAGCAGCTTGCTACAATCTGATAATATCCGTATCTGAAGATATGGCATGAAAAAGGTCCACAGGGCCTTTTTCTTATTTTACTCAAATTTCCCCTGCAACGCAAAACAAGACAGCATTTGCTGTCTTGTCTTTATATGCATTATAAACTGCTTAGACTTATTAATCCTCGATATCTTTCAGCAATTCATTGATCTGAGCTACCAATGGTTCCGGATCAACACCATGTCCAAATGCGCCCTGTTCGATAGTCTCCATCTGAGAATGAGGACAACCAACGCATCCCATACCAGCTTCCATAAGGACTCTGACAATATCAGGACACTTCTCATAATATTTATTAAGCAATTCGCCAAATGTCATGTCTTTTGTGATTTGTGCCACGCTTGACACCTCCTTTTCTTTTCAGTGTTTCCATTATAATCGGTTTTTATCATTGTGTAAACATTTTCTGTAAATTTATTCCCAATATTTGAATACTTAAATGTCAACATTATTTTCGTTTTTTTTCGACAAAAATCTATTTTTATTATAACTTCACAAAACACTCGTTCTTTTTTATACCCTTGAGTAATCCCCCATTTTCCCACCATTCAATGTGGATAATGTGGATAATTTTAAAATAACATCAATTTTTCCACCTTTTTCGTGGTTTTCGATGTGGATAACTTGGATAAGTCTATTTTATCCACTTTTGCATATTTTTACAAATTTCTACATTTTTGTACATATTGCACATTCGGCCTGCAAATTTTTCACAATCTACCATTCCACCTTCATTTTTCAATTGTGTACGCACTTATCCAAAGAGTTTTACAACAATAAATTTATCCTATATTTGTACAAAGATTCGGACTTTGGCTCGTTGCTCGCGTAAATAAAACCGGAGATTTCATTTTCAGAATATCTCCGGTCTTCCTCTCTTCTTTATTTATAATAATCTTCGTACAGTTACTATATTAGTGAATGTGGCAGGTAAAATCCCGATTCCCATCTCGTCATTAATCGCATTGACGATCTGGCCATCTCCCATATAAATTCCTACATGACCATCATATAAGATAATGTCACCTGCAACTGCCTGGTCATAACTTACTTCTGTTCCACTGCTCTCCATATCCCAGGTCGTCCTTGGAAGGCTGACTCCAAAATGTGAAAATACGGATTGCACAAACCCCGAACAGTCGGCCCCGTCCGTCAGGCTTGTACCACCCCAGACATATGGATTTCCGATAAACTGGCATGCATAATCTACAACCTGCTGTCCCAGCGAACTTTGTCCCGCCGATGTCTGCGCAGTTTCTGTCTTCTGTTCCGCAACGGTACTTTCCTGCGCCGGTTCTTCCGCTCTCGGTTCTGCATAGGAAAATACCTGATCCGGATCCTTCGAGTCCGAAGCATTCATCAATTCCTGTGCTTTCGACTCTGCCTGAGTTCCTACCAGAATATACTCAGAATAAACATATCCGGATACAGGCCCTGATTCTACCTTCGTCCATTCTCCTACAGGTCCGTCAATCTTTGCGGCATAGCCGGGATATAACTTACCTACCCATTCACTGTCCGTTGATGGTTCACTTCTTACATATAAAAATGAATCCACATCAGCGAACGCCATATCTAAATACTCACCCTTTTCTTCCGGTACCAGATACGCTGATACCTGTATATCATCTTGTTCTTCTAGTTTCAGATTATTCAGCATCTTCTCTATACCAACCTTCGGTGCCACTGTATCAGTCGTTCCCTCCGCTGCCTGTGCAGTCACCGGAAGAGCTGTCATAAATCCGGAAACAGTAACCAGGAACAATCCTTTCCTAAAAATAGAATTCATAAACTCCCTCCTATATGCTTTCTTATCTTTAGTAAATGTTACAGAATTGTTACATATGTTACAGTGTTATTATACCACCTTCTATTACTTTGTCAAGCAAACCATCCTTAGATTCGCTCGCCATATTATGTGTTATAATAACAGAATTATACATTTTACCGGTTTTGTTTGTTACAGAAATGTTACATTTTGCAGAAATCCGGCGAATCTTTGCAAAGTACTCAAGTATTTGATATATTGAAATTACTACATATAAAAAAGAGGACAATAATATGATAGAAATTACAATTGCAAACGAAAAAGATATTGATAACATTTTGGAACTTGTAACAGAAGTTTATGATGAACTTCCTGATAAAACCTGGTTCAGCAAAGACACCGATGAAAATCTTGCTACCTATATTATAAAAGAAGGTTTTGCACTAAAAGCAGAAAGCGACGGCATACTTGCCGGTATTTTCATTGCACGGACAAATAATCTTGGAAGCGAAAACCTCGGACAAGAACTGAAGCTTTCCGAAGAAGAATTGAATCAAGTTGCACATATGGAAGTCGCCATGGTACGCCAGGCATGGCGCGGGCAAGGATTGCAGTATCAGCTGATGCAGAAAGCCGAACACATTTTACAGGAGCAGAACTTCTACCATTTGCTTGGTACCGCCCATCCAGACAATGCCCCCAGTGTAAATACATTTTTAAAACTTCATTATAAAAAAATCAACGAAAAGATAAAATATGGTGGATGGCCACGATGTATATTCTATAAAAAATTAAATACAAAATAATATTGACAAAACCATTCTTTTCGTTTATATTAATTATAGTAATTGTTATTATTATTACAAATTAATAAAGGAGGCGCAACTTGGCAACACTAAAATACAGCAGACAGAGAGAAGCTATTAAAGAATATCTTAGCAGCACAAAATCCCATCCGACTGCCGATAGTGTATATCTTCATGTAAAAGAAGAATTTCCTAACATCAGCCTTGGAACCGTATATCGCAATTTAAACTTACTCGCTGATACAGGAGAGGCCCTCAAGATCTCAACCCCCGATGGCGGTGCACACTTTGACGGAGATACCACTCCACACTACCATGTGATCTGCACCACTTGCGGGAAGATTTACGACTTGCAGTTAGAACAGACCCAGATAGACGAGATCAATGCACTGGCAGATGCTCATTTTAACGGCACGATAGATGCACACACAACACTGTTTTACGGTACGTGCGATGCGTGTAAAAAGAACCCGAAGACAAACTCTTAAAAATAAAAAATAGCATTGACATTTCCAAATATATATGCTATTTTAATATCAGTAATAGTTACTAATATTAATAATATAAATTCAAAACTTAAAAAGAAAAGGAGATCATTATTATGGCAAAATTTGTATGTACAGTATGTGGTTATGTTCACGAAGGAGACTCTGCACCGGCTGAATGTCCAGTCTGTCATGTAGGACCAGAGAAATTCAAAAAGGTTGAAGGCGAGAAAACCTGGGCTGCTGAGCACGTAGTAGGCGTAGCACAGGGCGTTAGCGAAGACATCCTTGCAGATTTAAGAGCAAACTTTGAAGGAGAGTGTTCAGAAGTAGGAATGTATCTTGCAATGGCAAGAGTTGCACACAGAGAAGGATACCCTGAGATCGGGCTCTACTGGGAAAAAGCAGCTTACGAAGAGGCTGAGCATGCAGCAAAATTCGCTGAGTTACTCGGAGAAGTAGTAACAGACAGCACAAAGAAAAACCTTGAGATGCGTGTAGATGCGGAGCACGGCGCAACAGAAGGAAAATTCGATCTCGCAAAGAGAGCAAAAGCAGCAAACTTAGATGCAATCCATGACACAGTACACGAGATGGCAAGAGACGAAGCACGTCACGGAAAAGCCTTCGAAGGATTATTAAAGAGATACTTTGGATAAGCAACAAGCCATGCAAAATGGTAAAAATAACGCCCTGCAAGTTTACTTGTAAGGGCGTTTATTTTTGCTATTTTATACGGCGGTAGCCGTACATGAAATAGACCGCAGGTCTATGAATGGGCATGGCGTAGTTCCGGAGCGACTGTCCAATATCTTCTTGCCTCTCCTTCTTACCTGTGTTATCATAAGAAAAAGCATATTTTCTTATATATCTGATTATCTAACCGAGATTTCATATGCAAGTTCAAAAGACTTGCCTTTTCAGAAAATTCATGCTTTAAAATCACATTTAACAGCAGGAGTTTTCGAAAAGTGAGGACTCCTGACACAACCAAATAAGGAGGTCTCGTATGGAAAGATCAGAAGCACCTGGTACTGAAAATAACCAGCTACTTCACTGGCATCCGGCGTTTTATGCAGGGATGCAGATCGAACTACAAGACGAAGCTGATAAGCTGACCTTTGAAGAAGAATACTCTATATCAGGCAGTAATGGAAATCATTGTAAATGCAAACAAAGAAAATTTCGAAGAGGTAAAACATATGTGTAACGCATTATTAGAACTTATGAAAGATGAATTAAATGAAAGAGAACAAATTGGTGAACAACAAGTAAACACCTTAAATATTAAGCTTTCTGAAGTTGGCCGTTTTGATGATATTATCAAAGCTGCAAAAGATAGCACTTATCAGAAAAAATTATTTGCAGAATTTGGTATCGTATAATCTCTATCTCAAACATCATAAGAACAACGGCAGCCCGGTTTCCCGGTCTGCCGTCATTCTTTTACAAATAAAACACACAAATCTATACAAACTTAATCTGTTATTCCTTCCAATGCCTGATCCAGGTCTGCAATCAGGTCATCAATATCCTCAATTCCAATGGATAATCGGAGGGTATCTTCGTACACGCCTGCTTTTGCCTGCTCTTCCACGGAATGTCCGAAATGAGTGGATGACGCCGGATGTACGATCAGTGATTTTGCATCTCCTACATTTACCATATAATCAAATACTTCTACTTTCTTAAGTACCTGCAGTGCGCCTTTTAATCCGCCTTTGACGCGGATTGCCATCATTGCTCCCGGTCCTTTCGGGAAATATTTCCTGGCAAGGTCATAGTATGGGCTTGACTTCAATCCCGGGTATGATACTTCCTTGATTGCCGGATGCTGCTCCAAAAACTCTGCCAGTTTCTGCGCATTCTGTACATGACGGTCCATACGAAGAGAAAGCGTCTCCATTCCCTGCAGTACATAGAATGCTGTCTGAGGACTCATGTGTCCGCCGAGGTCTGTCAGATAACGCATTCTCAGACGTTTTGTAAACATTACCTCTTTCAGTACATCTTCTCCGATGTCTTTCTTATTGGCCTCGTAGAATGTCTCAAACTCTGGAAATCTTCCGTTTAACCAGTTAAATCCGCCCTTTTCCACTGCCATTCCGGCAATAACTACGCCGTGGCCTGCCAGATATTTTGTCGCTGAATAGCATACAATATCCACGCCGTGCTCAAACGGCCGGAACAGATATGGTGTAGCAAACGTGTTATCCATAACTACCGGGATTCCATACTCATGAGCAAGCTCTGTGACCTTGTCCACATCAATGATATTAATCTTTGGATTTCCGATACACTCAAGATAAATTGCCTTTGTCTTGTCTGTGATCAGTTTACGGTAAGACTCAATATCGGTCTCATCCTCCACAAATTTTCCTGTGATGCCATAATCCGGTAATGTCTTTGCAAGCAATGTTGTACTTCCACCGTACAGTGTCTGTACAGCAACGATCTCATCGCCTTCGTGAGCCAGGTTCAAAAGTGTGCTTGAGATAGCCGCCATTCCCGAACCAAAAGAAACTGCTGCCGCTCCGCCTTCCAGGGAAGCCAGTCTCTTCTCCAGCACATCATTTGTCGGATTGGAAAATCTTACATAAGAATGTCCCTCTTCCGCATACTCAAATAATCTCAGACATCTCTCATAATCTCCCAGTTCGAATACTGCTGTCTGATAGATCGGAACAGCCTTTGAACGATAATGATCCGCCGGATTGTAACCGGCGTGAAGCTGTCTTGTTGTAAATCCTAATTCTTTGTTGTCATACGCCTTATAACTCATTTTTACCCCTTACTCTCCAATCAATTTTATTTTCGATACATTTTATTCCGATATCGGCAACAAGCGCGATGACGATGCAAAGCAATGTTCCGATAAATATTTTCTGCGAATCCATTGTACGCATACCCGAAAATAATACGATTCCCAGACCACCTGCGTTAATGCTTGCTGCAATTGTTGCAATTCCCGTCGTGGATACCACCGCAAGTCTTACTCCCGCAATAATCGATGGTGCCGCCAGCGGAAGGATCACTTTGGAAAAAATCTGTCCCTGACTCATGCCCATTCCTGTACCGGCTTCCAAAATACTCTTGTCAATCCCATTAATCCCTGCCAGAATATTTCGAATCAAAAGATACTGATTGTAAATAACCAGTGCAATGATCGCAGTTTCATCTCCAAGTCCCGTAACTGGGATCATCAATGCAAAAAGTGCCAGACTCGGAACCGAATAAATCGCACCAAACAAGTTTTCCACAATCCGCTGTGCTCTCGGCAACTTTAAAAGGATATAAGATATCGCAATTGCCAGCACAAATGAAATTGCCAACGATACAATCACCAGCATCAGATGCTGTTCAAATGCTTCTAAATATTCCATTAAATACCTTCTCCCTCTCCCGTCATAATAAAGGAATTATCTCCTGTCGTCTTCAATAGTTCGATTACAAAATCATCTTTTGGATTCCGTTTAATCTCATCCGGAGTTCCATACTGAATAATTTTTCCTTTATTCATAATGATAATTTTCGTTCCAAGTTTAAATGCTTCCCTGATATCATGGGTTACAAACAGATATGTCTTTGCTGACTGACTGTGAATTTTCTTTAACTCATCCTGCAATTTTTCTCGATTAATCGCATCAATGGCACCAAAAGGCTCATCAAACAGCATAACATTCGGATCTGTGATAAGTGCTCTCGCCAGACCTACTCTCTGCTGCTGCCCACCGGACAACTGTGCCGGATAACGTTTTTCAAACTCTTCCGGTTTTAGACCTACCAGATGGAGCATTTCTTTTACTTTTTCATCGGTCTTTTTCTTATCCCATTTTAAAATGTGTGGGATCACAGCTACATTTTCATAGACCGTCATATGCGGAAATAATCCTGCCTGCTGGATTACATATCCGATGCTTCTCCTGAGCTGGATCGGATCGCTGTCTTTAATGTTTTTGCCAAACAGCAGGATTTCCCCACTGTCCGGCTCATATAAACGGTTAACAGTTTTTACCAGTGTCGTCTTTCCACATCCTGAAGTTCCGAGAATCGTAACAAACTCGCCTTCATCGATAGATAATGTAATATCATCCAACGCCTTGTAGCTTGCATTTGCAAACTGCTTATTCACATGTTCAAATCGAAGTGCTTCTGTTTTCTTATTTGATACTGTCGTAGAATTCTTTTGCAACATCTTTATAACTCTCCTTGTCCACATCTACCTTTGCATTCAGCTTTGTAATCTCCTCTGTAGTGATTTTTGCACTGATCTTGTTCAAAGTGTCTGCAATCTCCGGATGTGCTTCTAATACTTCATCGCGAACGATTGGTGCAAGGTTGTACGGAGGCCACACATGTTTGTCGTCTTCAAGTAATGTAAACTGGTCATCCACAAGGTTACCTTCTGTAGTAGATGCCGGGATAACATCCCCTTTATCCTCTTCCAGAATCTGATATTTCAGAGAGTTGTCATATACAGTAGATGACTTCCAGTCAAATGGTCCGTAAGTTGCTTCCAGTGCCGGAATACCATCTGCTCTCTCATCAAATTCTCCCTGAGATGCAAATCTAAGTTCTGTTGCATGTTTCTGCAGATCAGAAATAGTAGAAATACCATATTTCTCCGCGGCTGCTGTACGGATGACAAGTCCCTGTCCGTCATTTGCCGGGGAATAATCCAGCCATGTGATCTGAAATTTATCTTCATACTGTTTCTTAACTTCGTCATATACTTCCTGCGCATCGGTGATCGGATCTTCCTCCAGTACTGCGATCAGCCCTGTACCAGTATATTCCGGATAAAGATCAATCTCATCACTTGTGATTGCTGTATGTACAACTGATGAACTGATGTCAAATTTTCTCTCTACATCGATTCCCGCATCCGCTAAAGCCAATGCATAAACCTCTGCTACGATCTCATTTTCTGTAAAGTTTTTAGAACCGATCACTACTTTATCGCTACTGGCGCTTTTACTTCCGCATCCTACGGTAAGTGCTGCTGCCAGTGCCACAACTGTTCCTGCTGTAAATACCTTTTTAAACTGTTCTGCTCTTCTCATCCCAAATACCTCGTCTTTCTCTTGTAATAACTATCCAGCAGCCATCCGGTAAACAATGACAGGATTGCTACTGATCCTCCTCCGATAATCAAAAGGTCTGTTCTCATCAGTCCAAGACCTGTAAAAATAATACTTCCAAGCCCTCCGGCTCCTATATACGCTGCAAGCGTCGCACTGGCGATCACTTCAACTACTGCTGTACGGATTCCCGTAAATATTAATGGAAATGCCAATGGCATCTTTATTTTAAAGAAACAACATCGTTCGCTCATTCCCATGCCGATGGCTGCCTCTATGGTCTGCTCCGGCAAATTGATAAATGCCTGTGCCGTGTTCAATAAAATCGGTGGTATTGCCAATATGGCAAGCGCGATCACCGCCGGCAGGACTCCTGTTCCCACGATGGGGATACATGCGATCAATACCGCCAGGCTGGGGACAACTCTCAAAAATCCGAAGAATCTTTCACATCCTGCCTGAAAACCTCTGTATTTCGAACAGATAATCCCAAGCGGAACGGCTATCACAATTGCTATCACAACTACAATCAGCGTGATCTCCAGATGCTGTCCTAACAGCCCTAAATATTCCTGCCAGTTTGTTTGAAAATATGTGATAATTCTATCCATTATCAAACTCCCTTTCCTTTTCATACTTAACAGGTATGTTTTGTATGGTTGATGTTTATATTTATAATCTACTACGAGATTAAAGTCAATAGAAATACTGTTATTGCTATATCGCAAAAAACTATAGTCAGTTATAAATTTATTTTATAACTCTTTTTCTTTCTATCGTTCTTCTTAATTAGTCTTTCTGGAAACCAGCGTCAACGCTTTCTTCGGACAGGTATTGACACATAATCCACAGCCTGCACAGTGAGCCGTATCCGCCGTAATCTTTCTTCCGTCTTTCTCAAATACCTTCATGCGGCAGCGTTTCACACACAGTCCGCAACCCACACATTTATCCTCATCAAAGGAAACGATATAATCGGTGAGCGGCCACACTGCATAAGAATCCAGAAGTTTCTGTCCACGGAACAGATAACAGCAGTCATCACAGCAGTTGCAGATTCCATTTGGATTGCAGGTGTGCATAAGTCCCGCCTTGTCTGTCTCCCGGATGATCTCCTTTGCGCGTTCCGCATCGATTCGCTCAGATAATCCTCGATCTGCAAATGTATTGATTCCATCCTTATATGTAATGCAGGTTCTTACCGGCAGACCACAATCACCGGTCAGACTCTTACAGTCACAGTTATTTAAATAAACCGGGCGATCCTTCTGGTCATCAATAAACTGAAGCATCTCTTCCAGCGGTAATACTTTGTCCTGCGTCGGTTCCTCACTTTCCACAGATTTCAGCCATTCGAAATATTCATTAAAATACCATTCGTCCATGAGTACCCGCTCTTCTTTGGAAAACTTCTCGTCAAACTCTGCTTTTCTGGACACTGCAAAAACATCCAGCATTCCATAGAAATTATTTAATTTATATTTGCCGGAGGTCTCATCTACCTTGGAAATGAATCCCTTATGATACTCCTGACAGACAAACTCCTCTCCACAGTCTTTTTCCGTAAATTCTTCCGTGCCTTGTTTCAGCGCAAAATCAAGCTCCTCTTTCGAAAAGAAACGTTCCACATAAGTAATGAACTGAACCGGTACCTCAAAATATGTACAAAATCTTTCCAGCTCTTCTCCTGTATATCCCATAAGAATTCCTCCCTTTTATTTTCCTATTATTTTTATATGTTTTGTATGTTTATGGATTATACTGTGCGTCTAATGATTTGTCAAGGCTCTGAATATTTTTCTTGCATCCTCTAAATTCTTATGTTAGAATATTTAACCGTAACTGCATAAAAATCAACAGGTACTTATTGGAAACGACACATGTGTATTGCTCATTGCCGCATGACTAACGAACAACACTCATGTATTTTTTATGCCCATTTTTAAGTATTAAAAGGAGATTTATTATGCAAAGAACAAAATTCCAAACATTTATTTTCACATGTATCATGGCTTTTATTATGGTATATGCCATGGTATGTTATAACATTGCAATTGACAAAGGTGGTATGAGTAATGAGATTTTCCTCATCGCTTTCCACGAGATTCCGATCATGTGGCCAATCGCAATCATCTTAGAGATGTTTGTCTTTGAGAAACTGGCAATCAAACTTGCTTTCCGTTTTGTAAATCCTGAAAGAGACAACCCGTTATTTATCACTCTCGGTATCTCTACCATGATCGTATGTCTGATGTGTCCTACCATGAGTATGATCGCTACTATCTTATTCGCTCATCCAGGTTCACAGATCATTGCTGTCTGGATCCAGAAATTAGCACTGAATTTCCCGATGGCACTCTGCTGGCAGACATTTTTCGCCGGACCATTTGTGCGTAATCTGTTTGGCCTTTTTGAACGCAAAAGCTAATTTATGTACTATATATACAATTTTTTCTCCTTTTTCCACCAAATATTCTCCATTTTTCTTGACATTTTCTTAGCGTGCATGATATTCTTGAAAAGTATTTATAAGATGTTTTTGGAGAGATTATGGACTATAAATGTCGCTTATCCAAGTCTGACGGGTAAGGGTTTATTTATCGTCCTTTTTTTGTCCAATCATACAGTATGTTATTAGTTATGGAGGGAACTTATGATAGCAAAAATTTTGGCACTTGCCATCTTCATCGTGATGTTCGCACTGATCATTTCTGAGAAATTCGAACGTCATCTGGTCACCCTCTCCTGTGGTGCTGCTACACTCGTACTCGTATTTGGAGTTGCTATGCAGAGTACGAAAGCATTTATGGAGACAATCAATATCAGGCAAATCTTTACTCCGGATTTCTGGTATGAAGCCGGAACTGTCACTGAAAGTGCTTCCGGAGTCAACTGGGCAACAATCCTTTTCCTGCTCGGTATGATGATCATGGTAGAAGGAATGGCAAAAGCCGGTTTCTTCCGCTGGTTATGTATGACCATTGCAAAGATCGTCCATTATCAGGTTATTCCTATTTTTATGACGTTTATGGCGATGTCCTTTATACTGGCTATGTTTATCGACAGCATCACCGTTATTTTATTCTTAGCGGCCGTCACTGCAGAACTTGCATCGTTGCTGAAGTTTAATCCGGTGCCTTTGATCCTGTCGGAAATATTCTGCGCTAACCTTGGTGGTTCTGCTACTATGTGCGGAGATCCTCCGAATATCATCATTGGAACTTCTTTACATTATACATTTACAGATTTCATCACAAATACTGGTGTGATTGCAGCAATCTCATTAGTTGTGATCATGCTCTATTTCTACTTATGCTTTAAGAAAGAACTGAGTGTGTCTTCCGGCACTGCCAACATAAATACCGAAGAGGCATCACCTACAGCTGCTATCACAGACAAAAAGGCGTTTGCAATTAGCTGTGTGATCTTCCTCTGTGCAGTCGTTCTTCTGATCACCCATGCACAGACCGGTCTGACAGTTGCACTGATTGGTGTATTCATTGCGCTGATCACACTCATCACTTCAGGGAAAGAGTTTCTCAACATATTAAAAGGTGTTGATTACAAAACGATTTTATTCTTCATCGGTTTATTCTTAGTCGTTGGGGGACTGGAACAGACTGGTATCCTGGAAGTGATCGCCGGATTTATCGGCAAAGTCAGCGGTGGAAATATGAAAGTGATGGTTGCTATTATCATCTGGGTATCTGCAATTGCCAGTGCATTTGTTGACAATATTCCATTTGCAGCCACGATGATCCCTGTTATCAAATCTCTGGCAGCTACCACCGGTGCAGATCTTTCTGTTCTGGCATGGACACTGGCCATGGGTACTGATATCGGTGGAAGCGCAACACCAATCGGTGCTTCCGCAAACGTTGTCGGAACATCTATTGCCGCAAAAGAAGGCCACCCAATCAGCTGGGGAACTTACTGCAAATATTCCGTACCGGCTACGCTGATCGTCGTTATGATCTCTATGATCAGTATTTTTGTGAGATATTTCTAAAACCTCACCAAGTACTGTTGCATAAAAAATACCGCCACATCAAGGTTACATACCTTCCGATGTAGCGGTATTTTTCTATGCATATTTAGATAGCATAACTTGGGCTTTTACCCCAACTCCTTATTTTAAAATCTCGTCTGCAAAACTTACTCCGTCACCTTCATAAGAAATCCGGAACAAATCTGCGATCGTAGCCGCAATATCTGCATAGCTGTCTCTTGTTCCAATGTTCACTCCTTCTTTCAAAGGTGCACCATAGCACAGAAGCGGTACGGATTCTCTGGTGTGGTCAGTTCCCTTATATCCCGGGTCACAGCCATGATCTGCCGTGATAAACAGTACATCCTCCGCTGACATTCCCTCGATAAATTTCTCAAGATCTTTGTCAAATTTATTCAATGCCTCTGTATAGCCCGGAATATTTCTACGATGTCCGTAGATCATATCAAAATCTACCAGATTGATATAACACAGTCCATCAAAATGTTTCTTCTGTAATTCAAAGACTTTCTCCATGTTCTTGTCATTTCCATGGTTCGGCGTTGTCTCTGTCAGTCCCTGTCCTGCAAAGATATCGTAAATTTTGCCCACTCCGATCACATCTTTTCCGGCAGCTTTTAACTGATCCAGAATCGTCGGACGTGGCGGTACCAATGAAAAATCATGTCTGCGGTCCGTTCTTGTATAATTTGGATATTCTCCGATAAACGGTCTCGCAATCACTCTCGCAACCGCATGGTCTCCCATCAGGATCTCTCTTGCAATCTTACAGTACTCATATAACTGCTCTACCGGAACCACATCCTCATGAGCTGCAATCTGAAATACACTGTCCGCAGAAGTGTACACAATCAGATCTCCCGTCTTTACATGCTCCTGACCATAATCATGGATGACTTCTGTTCCGGAATATGGCTTATTACATAAGACCTTTCTTCCGGTCTTCTTCGTAAATTCTTCCAGCACCTCTTTCGGAAAACCGTCCGGATATACCGGAAATGGTTTCGGCGATACAACCCCCGCCATCTCCCAATGTCCGATGGTAGTATCTTTTCCCTGAGATTTTTCATGCAGTCGTCCATAGCATCCAATCACATCCCCGGGTCTGTCACCATAATCCATCTCATTGATACAATAAATCCCCAGTTTCTCCATATTCGGGATATTTAATTTTCCCGAATCATAACAGGTCTTCCAGGTGTTACTCCCTTCATCCCCAAACCGAGCTGCATCCGGTGCTTTTCCGATTCCGGCACTGTCTAATACAATCCAAAATGCACGCATCAAGATCCCTTCTTTCTTTAAATCCCATTTGTCATATGCCAGGTATCCGTCGGTTTTGACAGATACACCACGATCACGTCATCCAACTCTACCACACTGCCCTCCTGTGGCCAGGTACTCATCGTCTCAGATTCCTCCAGGGCTTCCACAAACTGTTCCGCCGTCGGCTGCTGCACCACGTATCCTCTCGTCTCCAGAAAATCTCTAATCCTTGAATTATTTCCATCATCCCAGGAAAAGAACGAAGCTCCCAGAACCCCTACCTGCTTAATATTTAATTCATCGGCTTCCAACATTCCGATAAACGCAATCGGCTTTATATGATAGTCTGCTCCTGTCTTTTGCACATCATACATAATCTGGGCAGCAACGCCACAATCTTTATCATACATAATACTACTATAATAAAAATATTGATTCATATCTCTGGCATTAATAAATAATGTCCAGATTACGATCACTGCCAGTACCCGCTTTATCCATTGCTTATTGCATTCTTTATATAAGAAATATACCTGTACACTCACTACCAACGGAATCCCAAGTAACATCCTTCCCTGGGTATTGTGGGAAGCCATCGCTATATAAAGACTATACGGTGCCGCACACAACACAACGGTAAAGAAAAATACTCCCAGCTTTTCTTTCCATCCTTTAGCCTTAAAAAATCTGCGGATTGCAAAAATCGCAAACAGTACCGTGATCACACAGACAGATACTGCTCCCGGCACTCCGATTCCCAGAGACGTTCTCGGTATATTTGCCAGTGAAAGAACAAACTGCCTGAATGGGTCCGCTTCCTTCCATCCGATATAATTTTCAAGATAGGCCTCTTTTCCGATCAGTATCCCCACCAGGAAATTAATCAGCCAGTAAGAAAAAATCGCCACAATACATTCCGCTGCGCCGGTGATAATCGTCCGCACCAGATTCTTTCGGCCATCAGTCAGGCTGCTTACCAGATTTCCAGAAGTACCAGCCGGCACATCCAGAAAAATCACTGCACAGGCTGCTACGATCGCAGTCACATAGACACAGATAAATGCCTGATAAGTTCCAAACGCATATACCAGAAGTAAATAAATGAAAAATATTTTTTTCTTATCCGCATCTTCTACATACCGGATTGTCAGTAAAAATGCCACTGACACTGCAATAACCGCAAGACCGATCCATACAGAATACATAGTAAATGAAAGTACATCTGCCAATACCAAAGGTATCGAACCATAATATGCCAGCATCACAAACAGGAGTTTCCCATCGAGTTCTTTCTTCTCAAACAATGTATAAGAAAATATAACTCCTGAAAAATTCCAGAAAAGAATACCCAGGAAATCCCATAAGAAAGGAGCATAATCCCCACCATGCGTAAATAAAAGTTCCAGCAGCCAGATCGAATATCGTCCCTGATACAGCCACATCGTCAGATTCTTAGATGCCAGTATCCATGACTCTTCATCAATGGTCAGAGAAAAATGTGTCAGCATAAATCCAAAACAAAGAAAACCAAACAAATTTGCCGCCACAATACTCTTTTTATATTTGCAAATAAACTTTTTCATTTACTATCCTTCCTGTTGCAGAGCCATCCGTTCTTCTCTTCCCAACAGCCTCTGATTACTGCTGCCACGAAACTGCAGTGTAATATCCTTCAGATCTTCTATAAATGGTCCATCCACCAGCGTATCAATATAAGAAAGCATCTCATCGGTTACTTCCGTATGCGCTCTTCCACCTTCCAACAGATCTTTCTCATATATAAATCCCGTGTACGACCAGATATTTTTCTCCGGATAACGTGCTTTTATTGTACGCAGAAGTTCCACCAGCACCGGCTGGTTCTCCGGCTCAAACGGTTCCCCGCCAAGAAGCGTAAATCCTGCAATATAATTATGATCCAGTGCCTTCAGAATCTCAGCTTCCGTCTCTTTCGTATAAGGGTTTCCAAAATCAAACGCCCAGGTCTCCTCATTGAAACAGCCCTTACAGTGATGTCTGCATCCAGATACAAACAAGCTCACACGCACTCCCGGACCATCTGCGATATCATATTTTTTAATCTCACCATAATTCATACGTCACACCCCGCAATAAACTACCTGTCAATTCTGTCTCTGCTTTTCCTTCAGTTTCTTCAGATACGTCTTCTTCAACTCGTTGCTTTCTTTTAATTCCCGGATCTCGTCCTTTAAATGCTCCAGATATTCCAACGTCACCTTCACACCGCAACGGACCGCCACATCTTCATGTTCAGACATCTCCTCCAGCCACTGCCTTACAGATTTTTCACGGATCTCATTATAAGTATTATCCTCAATCTCGAACATACCTTACTCCTTCTACAGTTTCTTCAAAGTCTCCAGCAGATACTGGCTCGTGAACATCTTTCTTACATCCATACCGCACTCCACATCTACATCTTTTAACAGTTCTTTCATTGTTCTGTATTCAATAAACTCCTGCAGATCATCATCCTCTGCATCCAGCCACTCCACCTGGAATACCTTCGTCATACCGGTCTGTAGCAGTCCTAAGAAGCTCTCCTCGATCCAGTATGAAAATGTAGTCTTCTCGAAACGGTTACCTAATTTCTTAATATGCAGATAATCTTCCATGCCATCCGTCGGATTCTGCCAGATATCACAGAAACAATAATCAAACCTGCCATCTTCCAGTTGCTCAAGATACTCAAACGCATCTTCATTCACAATATGGATCTTCTCCGGATGCTCAAACTGTGGCAGAATATATTTCTCAAAAATCTCGATCACTTCCGGCTGGCGCTCAACAATCGTCACAGACTTCACATCATCTTTCAGATGTACCATGTACGCATAATATCCCAGACCCAGACCAATAGTGAGCACATCTCCCGTAGCCTTATCGACATCCTCTTCCATCGTAATGATCTCATTCGGAGTAATGCTCATCCAGCACATATCTCCCTCAAAGATACATGGATAAGCAAACCCATCATCAAATACACCAATGCAATCCGTTCTGTGATAACCTCTTGCTACCGGTTCCTGATCCAGGAAGATCTCGCCTTTTCTCATCTCCATATCGACCGCTTTAAAACGTCCGATCTCTGTCGTCGGAAACTTAATGTTCTTATAGTAAGGATTCTCCTTCACTTCTTTTGCTTTATACTCCAGTGTATAAGGAACCAGATCCGAAATAAACTGAGAGTTCTCATCTCGACTCAACCCCATCATAGAACTGAGAGTCGCCAGTGCCATGATCTCAAGCGGTGCAGCTCCGAGAATCTTTGCAATCCCTCTGGATGCATTGTTAAGCTGATCATTGTCAAACGGAACAGCCGGACGCTGCATGATGCACTCCTCAATCTGCATATTTCTCTGATCGGCATTCTTCTGCTCCTGTGTCAGCCAGGCAATCTCTTTGTATACGTCATTTACTTTATTAATATTCATCTTCAAAACCTCTTTTTCTCTTGTGATTTTTCTTTCACCTTTAAAAAATATTGTATCATTTTTCGGATACGAAAAAAAGTCTAAATACTGCCTTTTCGGTCTGGTCTTTAATGCTGTAAATTGGTACAATAGTAAATACAGAAAAAATACATGCTTATCCAAGCAGGAAAGGACCTCTATGAGAAAAGAATATATTATGGGGAATGGAGCGATTGCCCTCGGAGCACTTGCTGCAGATGTAAATGTCGTCTCCGGCTACCCTGGAACCCCATCTTCTGAAATTATAGAAACCATTGCCAAATATCATCAGGGAAAAACACATTTGGAATGGTCCGTGAATGAAAAAGCAGCTATGGAAGTTGCCGCAGGTGCCGCATATTCAGGCGCCCGCACTTTAGTAACCATGAAGCAAGTCGGACTCAATGTTGCTTCTGATCCTTTAATGTCACTCGCCTACGTTGGTGTAGAGGGTGGTATGGTCATTGTTTCCGCAGATGATCCGGGACCGATTTCCTCACAAACCGAGCAGGATACCCGCATGTTTGCAGAATATTGCAGAATTCCGATATTTGATCCGTCTTCTCCGGAGGATGCCTACCAGATGATCCAGGATGCTTTCGACTACTCTGAGAAATATCACACACCGGTACTTTTTCGTCCAACCACCAGAGTCTGTCATGCCTATGCATCCATTGAATTTGATGAAAATTTTAAACCGAAAGAATATAACGGATTCAAGAAAAACTCTAACCGCTGGGTCATCTTCCCACGTTTGTCTTTCATGAATCACGAGATGATCGAAAAACGAAATCCTCAGATTGGAAAAGATTTTTCTACATATAAGAAGAATACTGTTACAGGTCATGGCACCAAAGCCATCCTCACCGGAGGCATCAGTTATTCTTATGTCAAAGAATACTTACAGGACCGGGAAGATATCAAAGTCTGTCGTATTGCGACACCTTATCCATTCCCGGAAGAATTTATTCTGGAAGCACTAAAAGGCGTAGATGAAGTGCTTTGTATCGAAGAATTAAGTCCGTACCTGGAGACACGCCTGTTACAGCTTGCGGGAGAAAAGCATCTGAATATCCAGGTTCTTGGAAAGAAAACCGGACATGGCAAATTAGCCGGAGAAAATAACGCCGACTGGACCAAAGCCGCTATCCAGAAATTCCTTGGAGAGACGCCAGAACAAGATTCTATGGATATTTCCGAAATACCTGAACTTCCGGTACGTCCGCCGGTTCTTTGCGCCGGATGTCCACATCGCGCAGCATTTTATGCGGTAAAGCAGGCCATGAAAGGACGCACCGCTTACTTCTGCGGAGATATCGGATGCTATACCCTCGGGAACGCAATGCCATTAGATATGGTCGACACCTGTCTGTGCATGGGCGCCGGTGTTACCATGGCACAAGGGCTTCACTGGACAGATCCGAATGCCGTCAGTTTTTCCTTTATCGGAGATTCTACGTTCTTTGCCTCCGGCATGACCGGCGTAGTCAACGCCATTTATAACGAAGCTGATACTATTCTCTGTGTACTGGATAATTCCACCACAGCAATGACGGGGCACCAGCCGCATCCTGGTACCGGCAAAAATATGATGGGACACATCGTAGATAAAATCAATATCCAGAAAGTATTGGAAGGTATGGGCGTAAAGAAAATCCTTACCGTAAATCCTTACGATCAGGCGGCCTCCATCGCAGCTATTCAGGAATGCGCTGCTGAAAAAGGTGTGAAAGCAATCATTTTCAAAGCTCCTTGTATCGCACTGATCAAACCATATGGAAAAGTTTCCATCAATGCTCAATGTATCCAGTGCAAAAAATGTATCCGTGAGATTGGCTGCCCGGCGATCATCATTGAAAACGGAAAAGTTTCTATCGATGAAAGTTTATGTACCGGCTGCGGTTTGTGCAGTCAGATCTGTCCGACTCACGCAATAGGAGGTGTCACTCATGAATAAAGATATTTTATTATGTGGAGTCGGCGGCCAGGGAACCGTCCTCGCATCAAACCTGATTGCTGCTGCTGCCATGAGCAGCGGTGACATTGTACATTCTGCCGAGACCATCGGAATGGCACAGCGTGGCGGATCCGTAACCAGCCATGTGCGTATCGGAACCCACGCCTACTCACCACTCATTCCAAGCGGGAAAGCCGATCTGATCCTGGCCTTTGAGCCTGCAGAAGCCGCACGTAATCTCAGCTATCTGAAAAAAGACAGCATGATCATCGTAAATAAAATGCCCGTAAAACCAGTTACAGAATCTCTGAAAGACACTGGTTACGACGGCACAGAACTGATTAATTATATGAAAGAACACTGTCCGCACCTTATCACACTGGACGGCGAATCCTTCGTACATAACTATGGCTCTGCCAAATATCTAAATGTCGCACTCCTCGGCGTTGCCACAGGAAGCGGACGTCTGGGATTATCTGCAGAAGCTATTTTAAAAGAAATCGAACATCGTGTCCCGGAAAAGTTCCGCGAAACAAACATACAGGTATTTAATGCCGGAAGGGAAATAGGTGAAGCATATGCAATTAACTAAGACACAACTGGAACAGGTAGATGCACAGATCAAACGCCTGCTCCACTCCGAAAGCTATTATGGAAAAGTGTTAAAAGAACATGGTATTGAAAAAGTAGAGACTCAGGAAGACTTCGAAAAGCTTCCATTTTCCAGCAAAGATGATCTGAGAAATGCATACCCACTGGGGATTGCTGCAGTTCCGGAAGAAGAGATTGTACGCATCCACTCCTCTTCCGGAACCACCGGAACTCCGGTCATCATCCCTTATACAGCAAAAGATGTAGATGACTGGGCAATTATGTTCGCAAGATGTTATGAAATGGCCGGAATCACAAACAAGGATCGTATCCAGATCACTCCCGGCTATGGACTCTGGACAGCCGGTATCGGTTTTCAGAATGGTTGTGAAAAACTCGGTGCCATGGCTATTCCGATGGGACCTGGTAATACGGAGAAACAGTTAAAAATGATGGAGGATCTGCAGGCAACCGTTATTACTGCCACCTCTTCTTATGCATTATTACTTGCAGAAGAAATTGACCGTCGTGGATTAAAAGACCGTTTGAATCTGAAAAAAGGTGTCATCGGTTCCGAACGTTGGGGCGATAAGATGCGTGCCCGTATCAAAGAACAGTTGGGCATTGAGCTCTACGATATCTATGGACTGACAGAAATCTATGGTCCTGGTATCGGTATTACCTGTGAACAGGACTGTGGTATCCACTACTGGGATGACTATGTTTATATTGAAATCATCGATCCAATCACCGGTCAGCCTGTTCCGGACGGCGAAGAAGGTGAGATTGTTATCACTACACTGGTAAAAGAAGGAGCTCCGCTTCTTCGTTTCCGTACCCATGATATTTCCCGCATCATTCCGGGTGAATGTGCATGCGGAAGCCATTATCCACGTATCGACACGATAAAAGGAAGAAGCGATGATATGTTCAAAGTACACGGTGTAAATATGTTCCCTAACCAGGTAGAAGATATTCTCCGTGATGTGGACGGTGCATCCAGCGAATACACTATCACCATTGCCCATGACGATGACAGCAACCGCGATGTCATGCTCGTAACCGTAGAAGGCGAAGGTCGGGTAGACTTCGAATGGATGGCCTCTCAGATCAAGAGCCTGTTCAAATCCCGTGTCAGCGTATCGCCAAAAGTAATCATCGTGCCGATTGGAACTCTGCCAAGAAGCGAAAAGAAGACCAAACGAGTAACCGATTATCGTATAGAATAATCACGATTCATGTATAACTTAAGAGGGAAGATGTGACGGTCATCCACTCACATCTTCCCTCTTTATTTTTATCTTTTCATCATGTCTGAACATGCATCTTACAAATGCAATACTCTGTCTTTAATCTCCTGGGTTCTGCCCTGATTCCAGAACTGCGTTCCGATGTATCCACAAGTTCTTCTTGCTACAGACATCTTATCCTGATCTCTGTTACCGCAGTTCGGGCATTCCCAGATCAGCTTGCCGGATTCGTCTTCCTTAATCTGGATCTCCCCATCATATCCGCACACTTCACAGTAATCACTCTTGGTATTCAGCTCCGCATACATAATGTGCTCGTAAATAAACTGCATAACTGACAATACTGCCGGAATATTATTCTGCATATCCGGTACTTCCACATAACTGATCGCACCACCCGGTGAAAGTTTCTGGAAATCTGCCTCAAACTCTAATTTATCAAAAGCATTGATCGGCTCTGTGACATGGACATGGTAGCTGTTCGTAATATAGTTCTTATCTGTAACTCCTTTGATGATACCGAATCTCTTCTGTAAGCATTTTGCAAACTTATATGTGGTAGACTCCATCGGAGTTCCGTAAACAGAATAGCTGATATTCTCTGCTTCTTTCCATTCTTTACATTTGTCATTCAACTTCTGCATAACATCCAGAGCAAACTGTCTTGCCTCAGGATCTGTATGTGTCTTTCCGATCATGCGTACACACATCTCATAAAGTCCTGCATATCCAAGTGAGATTGTTGAATAACCGTTAAACAACAGCTTATCGATCGTCTCACCCTTCTTCAGACGTGCCAGTGCACCATACTGCCAGAGGATCGGTGCCACGTCAGAAATTGTGCCTAAAAGGCGCTCATGACGGCATCTAAGTGCTCTGTGGCATAACTCCAGGCGTTCCTCAAGAATCTCCCAGAAACGGTCCATATCGCCCTCTGAACTGCAAGCTACATCTACAAGGTTGATTGTAACAACTCCCTGGTTAAATCTTCCGTAGAACTTCGCACTTCCGTCTGCATTCTTCTGGGAATCCTCTACAGTCAGGAAGGAACGGCATCCCATACATGGATAAACATTGCCCTGCTTCAGTTCCTTCATGATCTTCGCAGAAATATAATCCGGAACCATACGCTTAGCAGTACACTTTGCTGCCAGCTCTGTCAGATACCAGTACTTGGAATCCTCTGTAATATTATCTTCATCTAATACATAAATCAGCTTCGGGAATGCCGGTGTAATCCATACACCCTTCTCGTTCTTAACGCCCTGCATTCTCTGCTTCATCACTTCTTCAATGATCATCGCAAGATCTTCTCTGGTCTGTCCCTCCGGAACCTCATCCAGATACATAAATACCGTAACAAACGGTGCCTGTCCATTACATGTCATCAGAGTAATCAGCTGATACTGGATCGTCTGGATACCACTCTTAACTTCTTCTTTCAGACGCTTCTCTGTAATCTTATCGATAATTGCCTCATCCATGCTCTCACCGCATTCCTGACGCTCTTCAATTACCAGCTTACGGATCTTCTTTCTGCTGACATCAACAAATGGTGCAAGATGTGACAGTGTAAATGACTGTCCACCGTACTGGTTACTGGCAACCTGCGCTACAATCTGAGTGGTAACATTACATGCGGTAAAGAAACTGTGCGGCTTCTCGATCATCGTCTCGCTGATGACCGTGCCATTCTGTAACATATCTTCCAGGTTGATCAGATCACAGTTGTGCTCCTTCTGTGCAAAATAATCGGAATCATGGAAATGAATAATTCCTTCCTCATGTGCCTCTACAATCTCTTCCGGCAAAAGAACACGCTTAGACAGATCCTTGCTGACCTCTCCTGCCATGTAATCACGCTGTGTAGAGTTAATCACTGGATTCTTATTCGAATTCTCCTGATTCACCTCTTCGTTAATATGATCGATCAGAGCGAGAATCCCATTATCTGTTGTATTAGACTTACGTGCAAGCTCTCTCTTATAACGATAACGCACATACTTCTGTGCTACCTCATATCCACGCATACCCATGATACTGGTCTCTACCATATCCTGAATATCCTCCACATGGACAGCATGAGGCATCTGGCTCACCTGTAAGGCAATGTCATCTGCAATTGCACGGATCTGATACTCATTCATCTTATAAATGTTATCAACTTCCGCATTTGCAGCATTGATCGCATTCTCTATTTTCTGAAGATCAAAATGTACCTCCTCGCCGTTTCGCTTAATGACTTTTGTCTTAACGTCTAAACTCATTATTCTCCCTCTTTCTGCTTCATTTTAGTTTATATTATGCTATATCAGTTGCTCGACATACTAAATATAGTTATTATTAACTTTTCAAGGCACAAGATGTTGCGCCGTGACAATTAATATAGTACACCATATCCAGACAAAATGGAAGAGTTAATTTTTCACAAAAAACGTACTTAGAGCGCGAATGCCCAGTTTTAAGGCTTTCGCGCTCATAAAAATTTTTTTCTTCAAATTTCAGAGTCTGTTCCATCAAAAATCCACTCTAAATCAGGTCTAAATGCACAAAAGCTTCCCGGATTCCTTCATCCAAAACTGCCTTAGTCACATAGTCAGAAACTGCTTTTACTTCTTCCTTCGCATTCGCAAGTGCCACGCCGGTCTCTGCAAATTGTAACATCTCCAGATCCTCCGTGCCATCTCCGATCACTACAACATCTTTCTGCTTCTTCTCCGCCGCATATAAAACCTTCCGGATTCCTTTGACCTCATTAATATCCTTCGGCGTGATCTCTCCTGCCCAGCAGGCTGCACAGGACATCCTTGCTTCCCTGACTAAAAACGCATAACTCCATTTATCAAGAATTTCTTTTCCAAGCGCCTTATCTCCGAACACCATCAGTTTCTCCACTTCCGGCACATCTAATACCGTATCTACCGGAATCGGATTCTTTGGTGGCTTCAGTGCACGGCGCTTTCCATCTAAAAGCCGTACTCTGAGCGTCAGATATTCCCTCAGATCTTTCCTGAGAACATAGACATCATTCTTTGTCTCAATCTCCACAACACAAGGCTCTGTCAGCAGGTCATTCATAAACTCAATATATGCCAGCTGAGTAAACAAACGGTGCTTCAGACATTCGCCCTTATACTCTACATAACCGCCGGAATTGGCGATCACTCCATCCCATCCGATATTCAGAATATCCGGATCAATTTGCTGGTATGTTCTTCCTGTACACAGACAGATCTCGTGTCCGTTCTCCCTGACCTTTCGGATAGTCTCAATCAACAATGGTGAAAATTCTCCACCCATGTCCTTAATAATACCATCCACATCCACAAATATAATTTTTCCCATGTGCAACCCCACTACATCTCTCAGATTGTCTCATTCGACACTTTTCTACTATCATATCATATAATTTGTGCCATTTCACCATCATATTGCATTTAATTCAATACATTTTTAGATAAATTTACAACAATCTGAGAAAACGGGTAGAAATAGTTCAAAAAATTGAATAGTTTTCAGTTGTTACCAGCTAAAAAGTTGAACGAAATGATAGCTATATACATTACTGCCATCATTACGTGTTCTTTCATATCTCGCGAATACACTGATCGAAACCTTTTGCGGATATTTCGAAATCATATTACTATTATGCCCCGCTGAATTCTTCCACGATTCCATTACCTGTTCTGCTGAAGTTTGATATTTGGCAATATTCTCTGCACAACAGTTTGTTGTAGCATTGAATGATGTAAGTGCTCTTTCACCATTCGGTCTTGTATGGCTAAACGAATAAGCAATTTCATAACCACGGATATCTGCCGCATTTTTAAGTGCTTCACTGCCTTCCTCAAGTGCTTCCACTCCATTTTCCGCTCTATACTCATTTAACATATCAAAGAGTTCTGCCTCCATTGAGCGTTCAAAGTGTCCCGTTACCGTCGTGGTTTGTCCATTTCCAAGATCTATGGTATATTCCCGATCATTAGATTCTACTTTTGTGGCCCCACATACACTACAAGTATATGTAGTTTCCGCATCGTTACCGGATGTCTCTACATATGAGTGTTCTCCATAATCGCCTTCCATCTTCTGAGTCTGATCACATCTTGTACATTTATACAAATCATAGCTCTTAGTCGTACAAGTTCCATCTTTATGCTCTATCAATACAGAGAAATCATGGTTCAGTTTCGATGCTGTCTTTTCACTCTTTTCTGCACCGCATTGTCTACATTTATAGTATTTATAACCATCTTCTGTACACGTTGCCTGGTTTTCTTTTTGAAGCTGATACTCATGATCTGCATAGTCACCCTTTTGTAATTTCATTGCATTACATCTCTTGCTAAAGCCTTTTTATTGTACTCATATTCGTAGTCTTTTTGTTTATAACTATTGTAACCATAATATATAGGCACCAAAAAGCTTAATACGAACCCCAATTCAGCTCCTATTCCAGTCAATCTCCATACACAAAAATTGTTGCTGGAAAAAAATACATATACGCTAAAAAGGAAACCTGCAATTGCCCCACCTATGATAAATTTAAAAAGATAATACACCCATGTTCCCATTTGCCCCCCTATTTCAGTTCCTAAATTTGGTTTTTTTACCGGTGTTATTCTCGCCTCTCCCGTATGCTTAATCCTATACTCTAAACGATCTTTCTCTTCTCTCAACGTATACAAATTCTTCTCCATCGTATACACATCCTCCAGATACTTTTCCATGCCTTGTCTACTTGTCATTATTTCCTGTTTACTTATCATTTTTTCCATGATTCTTTCTCCTTTTCGTTTGTTATACTCTTAAGACGAATAAGTTATCGGTTCGGTTTTATATTTTTGAAAAAAATTTTTTTAATTTGGGGACATCAAAAAACCTTCGTTTTTACGGTCTCATAAAACTGTAAAAACGAAGGTCTCAAATCCCCACTATAAGCACATCAATTTATAAATTATCCCCACATGCACCACGATAAACACCGGCACCAACACCCGAAACGACAGATGCTTTGTCTTATGCCGGAATGTCTGCATCCCTATCCAGGCACCTGCTGCCCCGCCGATCATCGCAATACCAAGCAATGTCTTCTCCGGGATCCTCCATCTGCCCTCCCTGGCGTATTTCTTGTCCAGACCGTATAAAATAAAGGCTATGATATTCATGCAAAGATAATATAACCCGATCATTCCAAATTCACTTAATATATTCATTTTCGTATATCCTCAAATATTATTCCCTTTATCTCTTTAAAAATAGCGTTTCTTATATTATCATTCAAATACGCTTTATTTAACGTCTTTTTAGAATAACTCAGGTATGTATCCTGTGTCTTTTCTACTAACAGTCTTGTAAAATATCGTTCCCAGCTAAAACATTCCTGACTTTCTATATATTCTGACGGATCACTTAAAATCTTTCGGACCTCATTGTCCTTTAATATATCAGACAGTAGAATAAGCCACTCAAATGATTCTGGTAAATACAATATTACGTTCTTTTTCACCTTTAACAACTGTATAACTCTATCTACTTCTGGTCCAAAAGCTGCTCCATCCGCAATTACTAATATCTTTTCATTCGTTTGCTGTTTTAGTAAATGAAAAATATTTGATTTTCCATTTGCCGATTGACACAAAATATCATCAGAACAACTCTCCTTGAAAAATTGATATCCCGAATTACTATCCTCTGTAATAATTTTTTCTGGTTTTACATTTGTTTTTAATTTGGTATCCCCATAGATTCTATAAAATTCATGATAACTCTGTTTTAAAGTAGCATATTTTCCAGAAGTTCTGATTCCATAAATTTCCTCAACACTATAAGGTAATGTCGGTAAACTTTCTCTGGTTACTATAACATAATAATTATCTGTCTGTTGAACTACAGATGCAAACTCTTTTGACTTTACAAATTCATTTCCCTCATCGATAAACACAATACTATCCTGTATCCCGGTCAATTGCTGTTTCCATAATACACCTTCTACTACAAAGCAATTCTTATCACAGACAAGTTCTACCGGACTTCCTGAAGGATCATTAGAATACACTCTTACCAAATCTACCAACGTAGTTTTTCCTGTCGCGCTATCTCCACGAATTATCGTAATATTTCGTTTCAATTCAAAATCATATCGAAGATGTTTTGTGCTTACGTGCACGCTATGTCTTCCCTTCATTATTACTCACCCGTCTCTAAACAAATTCCCCGGCAATATAAACCAGTTCTTCCATAGAATGAACCACTTCGCCCGTATTTAAAATCTCTACTTCTATCGCCCCATCTCCGAAATCCATTAAATGATGAAGATTTACCGTCCGATCTTCATATTTAGCAATTTCAAGAAGCCATTTGGCACAATTATCTCCGCAAGTAGATACATTAAAAATTTTCTCAGTATTAAATTTGACCAAAATCAAAGTCTTTACACCACCTGATAATCCAAGCGGTGAAATCTTTCCTAATATCGGACTATCAATCACTCCTCCATCAATAACCTTTGATTTGTCCACATCCAGAATCATTTCTTTTACAAATGGATCTGTAATCCATTCTTCCTCATAATCATATTTAAAATATGCCGCCGTATTATAGACTGCATCTGGCATATCTCCATAAAATATTTTTAACATAGCCTCAAAACTCCCTGCTGATTATATTTTTCATTTTATCACGAATTACCTTTACACAACAAGGTTTTATACCGAAAGCATTACACATCCTGTCGACAATCATTTCAAGTTGGCAAACCCCGCCGGTCTGCATAACAGTTTATAACGCAAAAAAATCACCGCCCCCGCAGCTCCTAAGTCTGCAAAAACAGTGATTAATACTGCGCGATCAGGGGTTCGAACCCTGGACACCCTGATTAAGAGTCAGGTGCTCTGCCAGCTGAGCTAATCGCGCACATCTTATTAAACTAAAAGTTGTGTCTCTCACAACGCAAGATTGATTATATAATACCTGTCACAAAAATGCAAGACCTTTTCCGCAAAAAAATCCAAAAAATTGAATTTTTTCTTTCTTTATGTTATATTAGCGTAGATAACGTCAAAAAACTTATGATTATGATAACACTCAGATGGAGGATTTATGAGATTAAGAAATATACCTAGAGCCGAAGGTGTTCTCGCCGCATGTGAGCAGGTCATCAAAGATGAGACCTCTTACAAAGGAAAATGGAGCGCCATCTTTAATAACGACCATCCACTGCACATCGAGATTGGTATGGGGAAGGGACAGTTCTTACTTAAGCTGGCCACTAAGAATCCTGATATCAACTACATCGGCATCGAGCGCTATTCCAGCGTTTTACTCCGTGCCGTTGAGAAATATCAGTCTTTAGAAACAGAAGGAACTATACCTCCGACAAATATCCGTTTTATCTGCATGGATGCCAATGACATCTGTGAAGTATTTGCACCGGGTGAAGTTGCCCGCATTTACTTAAACTTCTCTGATCCGTGGCCAAAGGCCCGCCACGCCAGAAGACGTTTAACTTCCCGTGAATTTTTTGCCTTATATGATAAAATACTCACTGCGGACGGAAGTGTTGAATTTAAGACGGATAACCGTGACTTATTTGATTTTTCTGTGGAAGAACTTGCAGATTTGGAGACATTTACCATGACGGACTGTACTTACGATCTGCACCATGACGAAGTTTTAAACCAGGGCAACATCATGACCGAATATGAGGAGAAATTTTCCTCACAGGGCAATCCGATCTGCAAACTAATTGCCAAAAGAAAAACTGCTGCCGGTATCTGATCTGCCGATAATGCCAATGACAGAATAACCAAACGCACATTTCCGGCATATATTATTATGAAAGAGTTTCTATTTGAAAGGCATATATATGGGGCGTAAAAGGAAATGTATCAGACAAAAAATCTGTGAATATACCTACTATAATAAACGACTTGCCAAATGCTGTCACCATTTTCACAGATCCATGGACGAAGTCATTCGAATCCTGAACCCCAGATGCTAGGTAAAGAATCCCGTGAAAAGAGGTTTTCATATGCTGCATCTGACATCTGAAACATTTGAAACAGAAATCAACCGTTCTTTCCCTGTCATGGTAATGTTCTATGCTGCCTGGTGTGGCAAATGTGCCATGATGAAACCTATGGTAGAAAGCCTTGAAAAGAAATATCGGCACAAAGCGCATTTCTTCCTGATAGATATTGACCAGTTTCCGGAACTTTCTGCCACTTATGGCGCAGATATTGTTCCGACCTTTGTCTTTTTCAAAAACGGACAATGTACCGGATTTATGCAGGGAATCATCAGTCAGTCACAATTTGAGAAACGCTTACGGCAAATATTCAGAATTAGTTAAGATATATTTTATGTTTCATTTCAAAAAAATATGGTATACTGTGAACGGTTCTGGAAAGGGAACAGAACAATTTTCTGTCCCCTTTCATAAAATAAGAAACTCACAAACAAGGGGATATTGATTCATTCGAAAGGGGATAGTATCAAACATTATGAAAAAGTTCAAAAAATTAATACCAGTTACTTTAGCTGCTGTTATGACATGTACCGCCATGCCTGCAGTTGTATACGCTGACAGTGCTGCAAATGTCGTAACACTCGGTGCCGATCTTACAGAGGATCAGAGAAATTCCATGTATGAGTACTTTGGAACTTCCTCAGACAAGGTCGATACAATCGAAGTCAATAACACACAGGAACGTCAGTATCTGGAAGGTGTCGCACCGGAAGAACAGATCGGTAGCAGAACTTACAGTTGTGCTTATGTAGAACCTACTACCAGCGGTGGTATCCAGGTGAAGACAGCGAACCTTACATATGTCACCAGTTCCATGATTGCAAGTACACTGACGACTTCCGGTGTCGAGAACTGTAATGTCGTTGCTGCTGCACCATTTGCAGTATCCGGAACGGGAGCTCTCACAGGAATCATGCTTGCTTACGAGAAAGCCAGCGGCAAGACACTTGATGAAGGCCAGAAAGAAGCTGCTACACAGGAACTTGTAACCACTACAGACCTGTCCGACTCTGTTGGTAATGATGCCGCAACTGACATCATGAACCAGATAAAAGAAGATGTCATTGAAAATGATATCACAGATCCTTCTGATATCCAGGACAGCATTAACGATGCCGCAGACAAAGCCGGTGTAACTCTGACAGAAGATCAGATTGCTCAGATCACTGATCTGATGGAAAAGATTTCACAGTATGATTATGATGTAAAATCATTACAGACGACTCTTGATAATCTCACCGGTGGAAAAGACAAAGGATTTTTTGCAGGACTCTGGGATTCCATCAAAAGTGCCTTTGGCGGGGACTCTGAAGGTGGTATCATCAACGACACAAACGACGATACATTCGGAAGTGGTACTATCATCAACAGTACTTTAGACTCTGATTCATCAGACAATGATAATGACAATGACAACGAAGGATTTTTTGCTAAGATTTCCAACTTCTTCAAAAATCTTTTCGGTGGAAGTAAATCATCCTCAGAATCTTCTGACACCTCTGTGCGCAATGATGCAAATACTGTCGAGCAGTCACAGGACAGCTATGATTCCGATGATGAAAACGATGCTATAGACAATACTTATTCCGACAGCTATGATTCCGATGAATCTTCAGATGAATCTGACACAGGCACAGAATCTTCAGACAACAGTTCTTCCTATAGCGACAATACTTCTGAGACAGACAACACTTCTCAGAATGCCGAATAATCTTAATTAAATAATTCAAGACATGCAGATAGCCGGGCATTACGCCCGGCTATTGTTCTGCTTTCATATATCTATAACTCTCAATTTTATGCCTTCAAAGAAATCTCCTCTCCGAAGTCTAAAACTCGAACACTGCTACTCCATAAGGCGGTAGCTTATATGCAAATGAATATGGTCTTCCGTCACATTCCTTTTTCTCGGCTTTATATACCAACGGCCTCTCGGCACCCGTTCCTCCGTATTTCTCATCATCACTGTTCAGGATCAGCTTATACTGCTTTCTCCTTGGAACACCTACACGGTAGTCATCTCGCTCCATCGGTGTGAAATTGCATACAAACAGGAGGTTCTTCTTATTCGCCTTAGAATGTCTGACAAAGCTGTAAATACTTCTATAAGCGTCATCTGCATTAATCCACTCAAATCCCTGCCAGTCACAGTCCTGCTCATACATCGCTTTATTGCGCTTATAAAGATGTAAGAGATCCCTTACCCAGTTCTGGATAGCCTGATGTTCCGGCTCTTCCAGCAGATACCAGTCAAGTTCTCGCTCCTCGCTCCACTCTCTAAGCTGCGCAAACTCTTGTCCCATAAAGAGCAGTTTCTTTCCTGCATGTCCTGCCATGAACGCATAACCGGCTTTCAGATTCGCATATTTATCAAATCCCAGACCAGGCATCTTATTCAACATCGAACATTTCAAATGCACAACCTCATCATGGGAAAGCACCAAAATATAATTCTCACTATACGCATAACTCATGGCAAACGTCATTGCATGATGATTATCCTTACGGAAATAAGGATCTAATTTCATATATTCGGTAAAATCATGCATCCATCCCATGTTCCATTTTAAGCTGAATCCAAGTCCGTCATCCTCCACATCGCCGGTAACCTTCGGCCACGCTGTAGATTCTTCCGCAATCATCACTGCCCCCGGATTACGCCCAAGCACTACCGAATTCAAATGTTTAAAGAATCCAACTGCCTCCAGATTCTTATTGCCGCCATACTCATTGGCCACCCACTCGCCGTCTTTCTTTCCATAATCCAGATACAACATAGACGCCACCGCATCCACACGAAGCCCATCCACATGGAATTGTTCAATCCAGTATAATGCATTGGAAAGCAGGAAATTCTGCACCTCATGTTTACCAAAATCAAAAATCTTGGTTCCCCAGTCCGGATGCTCTCCTTTTCTCGGATCTGCATATTCATACGTCGGTGTGCCATCAAAATCAGCCAGGCCATGGGCATCCTTCGGGAAATGCGCCGGTACCCAGTCAAGAATAACGCCAATCTTATTCCTATGGAAATAATTGATCATCCACGCAAAATCCTGTGGCGTTCCATATCTGGAAGTCGGTGCATAGTAACCAGTCACCTGATATCCCCAGGAACCGTCAAACGGATGCTCCGCAATACCCATAAGTTCGATGTGGGTATATCCCATATCTTTGATATATTTCACAGCCTCTTTTGCAAATTCGCGATAGCTGTAGAATCCTTCATCCTCGCGTCCCGGATGTCTCTTCCATGAACCAATATGTACCTCGTAGACAGACATCGGATTCGTCTTATGATCCCACTCTTTACGACGCTCCATCCATGCACCATCGGACCATTTGATATCTGAAATATCCACATACTTAGACGCCGTGCCCGGTCGCAGCTCAGCATGTGTCGCATACGGATCAGCCTTCATAATGAACTCTCCGCTGTAGGTCTCTATGGAATACTTGTACATGGCATATTTTTTAACGTCAGGAACAAAACACGCATAAATGCCTCCGTCCCCCAGGCGCTCCATCGGATCAGCTGTACGATCCCAGTCATTAAATTCGCCTACCACGGATACAGATTTTGCATGCGGTGCCCAGACTGCAAAATACACGCCATCTTTCTTACCTTTCTTAGCCTTATGTGCACCCAGTTTTTTATAAATTTCGTAATGATTGCCCTGACCAAACAAATACTGATCAAGTTCCCCCACTTCATATGGTTTATATTTTTTTGAAGCCATATAATTCACCTTTCCGATCATTTTATACAGTTTTCACCAAAAAACCGCAATATTATTATTCATATTATACAATATCACAATATAAAAAGAAAGAGTCTCGATATCAAAATATCAAAACTCTTTCTCTGAAATTCTCAAATCTGTCGAATCCTATCAGATCTTAAAATCTTCTTCTTTCAGGATAACTCTGTCAGATTCATCTGTACCTTTACCAAATACTCTTCGAGCCAGATGCTTTGCAGTTGCTTTCTGAGAATGCTCGATTGCTTCATCCATAATCTCTTTTACTTCAGCTACAGATACGGAATGATCTTCTCTCTGCATCATATCAATACGGCTATACAGTGCCAGGATACCCATCTCATCCAGTTTATATCCATTCTCTTTTGCATATGTCTGACCAAATGTTACCAGTTCATCATTAATGAATACCGGAAGCTCCAGCTTTGAAGTAAATTTCTTCTTGAAATCCGGATTGGCTGTCATGATACGCTCTAACGGTTTTCTCTGGTCTTCCAGAACAAATAACAACTCTCCGGTCTTCTTCTCCATTAAGTAATTCAGTTCTTTGATTGTTCTGGAATTTAACTTACCAGCTTTCTCAATGATGATCGCTCCACCACGAAGTTTCTGCATGATATTAGTAAGTTCTTTCTTATTCAAAGACTCTCCGGTAACGATTGCTACCTTACCTTGTTTAAGGTTTCTCTGTTTTTGGATCGCTTTTACAATATCAACCGCAAGAACCGTCTTACCAGAACCTTTACGTCCGATCACCAGAAGGTTACCTGTCTTAGAAGTTCCCTCTCTCTGAGCTCTTCTGTCATTATCAAGAACACTTACAATCTGTTCACTCATACCTCTTACAGGTACAAAATATGAAAACAGTTTCTTCTGTTCTTCTGTAAGTCCGGCTTTCAGACCAATCTCACTCGTTGCACTCAGATCATAACGGCCGGTTACAACAAATCCTGTATCAAATGGAACTCCGCCGCCTTTTGATTTCTTAATTCTCGCCTGAATCTCTTCTTCAGAAGGTTCCTCAATCTCCAAAGTCTCTGCTGAAAGTCGTTTCGTAGGTCTGTTCTCTAAAATATCAGTCTCTTCGAACTCATCCTCATCGAACTCATCCTCATCAAATTCATCTTCGTCAAATTCGTCTTCATCGAATTCATCTTCGTCAAATTCATCTTCATCGAATTCATCTTCATCAAATCCGTCCTCTTCGAATTCGTCTTCACCCAGATCATCTTCATCAGCAAAATCTCCGAAATCTCCAAAGTCACCGAAGTCATCTATATCATCTTCATCATCTGAATCGTCAAATTCTTCAAAAGTATCTTCTACTTCCTCAAACTCATCGAATTCGTCTTCGTCAGCTTCTTCTACTTCTTCGAATTCATCCTCGTCGGACCCGTCTTCGTCAGCTTCCTCTACTTCGTCGAATTCATCCTCGTCGAACTCATCCTCGTCGAACTCATCTTCGTCAGCTTCTTCTACTTCTTCAAACTCATCCTCGTCGAACTCGTCTTCGTCAGCTTCCTCTACTTCTTCGAATTCATCTTCGTCAAACTCATCCTCGTCGAACTCGTCTTCGTCAGCTTCCTCTACTTCGTCGAATTCATCCTCATCGAACTCGTCTTCGTCAGCTTCCTCTACTTCTTCGAATTCATCTTCGTCGAACTCGTCCTCGTCAACCTCAGATTCGGTAATAACATCTTTGATCAGTGCCTCATCAATTGTAATATCGTCTACAGAAACCTCTTCCGCATCTTCATCATCTACAATCTCCATCTGATCCATCAACTGTGCTAAATCATCTTCCGCAGGTTCTTCCTCAGCTGCTTTTCTTGCTGCTTTTCTTGCGGCTTCTTCTTCGGCTGCTTTTCTTGCTGCTTCTTCCTCGGCTGCTTTTCTTGCTGCTTCTTCTTCAGCTGCTTTTCTTGCTGCTTCTTCCTCGGCTGCTTTTCTTGCGGCTTCTTCCTCGGCTGCTTTTCTTGCGGCTTCTTCTTCAGCTGCTTTTCTTGCTGCTTCCTCAGCCGCTTTTCTCGCAGCCTCAGCTTCGGCTGCTTTTCGCTCAACCTCTAAACGCTCAGCTTCCATTCGACGTTCAGCTTCTTCACGTTCTTTCTGAAGACGTTCTTCATCTTTTTCTTTTTGCTTCTTTATCTCTTCAGCATGTTCTTTCTGCTTTTCTTCCCATTCCTGAAGAATCTCATCAATCTTCATCTGACCATTTACGCGAAGTTCTTCGTCCTTCTCTTTCATGGCCTTTTCTTCCATATTAATGCCACTTGCAATTGCAACGCCTGTCTTCAACGCTTCCTGTAACGAAGATCCTGTAATAACATTCGTAATTGCTGAATGTCTCTCTGTCTCCTCAGGCTTTGTAATAATGATATCGTCCTCCGGTTCTTCCACGGAATCCTTCTCAACTTCATTGATTACCTGACGCAGATTCGGAATCACCGTTGTCTCTTCAACTGCCGGACGAACCGGAATCTTTTCAGCAACAGATGCCGGTTTTGGTTCTTCTACAACTTCTTTCTTAGGCGCTCCCGGGCGGCTGTCATATTTCTTCTGCTGCAATGGAGTCAGCGGTTTATACTTCATCTTAAGCTCCATCGCCTGATATACATACTTGCCCTCACTGAACCATAGGATCAGATCATCACATTCTTCCAAACATTCTGATGTCATACCCGCTTCATGATATAACTTTGCAAGTTCATAGGCCCATTTTTCAATATATTCTGCCTTTTTAAAATCTTCCAAAGCAGTAATCTGCTCTGTAAGCGGTGCCTCCTGGGCTTTCAAAATCTTATATCTTAAGATATATTGGTTAGGGTCTCTCGGAGCTAATTTTACAAATTCCTCATAACAGTCGGAGGCCTCTTCTATCTCATTCAACTTGAGTGCCAGCGTTCCTAAACGATATATAATCTTTCTGCTTCCCGGCGATCTGTCAAACGCAACTAACAATATCTCTCTACTCTTTTGATATTCACCGTTGTATTCATATATCTCACTGACTGAACTTAACATAGAAGCACTCTTTACTCTACGCCAGTCAATCGTGTCAGCAATTTCCATTGCTTTCTTGTATTGCTTCTTTTCGACGTAACCGAGCATCTGCTCCGTCTTTACCCTATATTCATATTTATCCAAATCTCTCACCTCAACCTAAATACAATACCTACGGTATCTTATAGTTATACGTATAAATTTTATCATACACCCCCTTTAATGTCAAAAAAATAGAAGATAAAATATCAAAAATAAGAGATATCTTCCGGTTTAATTCCAGACTTTTTTAGCTTTAGATAGACAATTTCACGAAAAAGCGCATACAACACAGAAACAACCGGAATAAAGATCAGCATCCCCGTAATCCCCATCAGATTTCCACCCAATGTCACTGCAGCTAAAACCCAGATAGACGGAAGTCCCACCGAATTCCCTACTACATGCGGATAGATAAAATTGCCCTCAATCTGCTGTAATATTATAAATATAATAATAAATCCCAAAGCTTTCATCGGATCCGTCACAAATATCAAAAATGTCCCAATCAGGCATCCTGCCAATGCGCCAAATACCGGAACCAGTGCTGTAAATGTAATCAAAATACCAATCAACAACGCATAAGGGATCCTGAAAAGCAGTAAAACCACTATAAACAAACTCCCCAGAATCACTGCCTCCAGACATTGTCCCGTCAAAAATCCTGAAAACGTATGATAAGTAAGACTCATTACTTCCAAAAATGCATCTACCCGACCTTTTCTGAAAAAAGCATACAAAACTTTCTTTATTTGTCTGCCAATAGTCTCCTTCTGCAACAATAAATAAATCGCAAATACAATCGCAATCAATGTATTTACCACTCCCCGTGCAACACTTCTCGCTATCTTAAATGTAGAATCCCATAAATTGCCCGTTCCCGAAATAAAAAACTTTTGAATCACATTTCTCACATCATTTATATTAAATTCCATAAAAGAAAATATAGAATCCTGATTTTCCATTTTTTCAAAACACAACGAAATTTTCTCAAAAAATAAATCTAATTGTTCGCCTACATTCTGAAATGTATGTATCAGTTTTGGAATTAATACAAACAAAATCATTCCAAAAATGCATAACACACTGACCATCACAATTAGCAGACTGACTGATCTCATGATTTTTACTCCCCCGGAAGATTTCTTCTTTCCGGAATTAATTTCAGAATTAATTTTTTCACTCAATTTTCTTTCTATAAAATTCATTGGCACATTTAATACAAATGCGATTGTCCCACCTAATAAAAATGGAAAAAATATCTTCAATATATAAGCAAATATCTGGAAAATCACTTCATATTTCCACAAAGCTGCAATTATAAATATTGAAAATATAATCAGTTGTTTTATTTTTTTTATATCATCCTGACTAAATAACATTTTTTACCCACTTATCACATATTTTCTTAAAGTATTCCCCATTTCTTTCAGGATATTCAACACACAAAAAGGGATACCACATCAACCAACGCAGTATCCCTTTACCAATTTTCAATTATTTCTATTCTCATGACTACACTATTTTAATAACAACCTCTCATTTGTAATGAACTCTTATGAACTATAATCTGTTTTCAATAAATTGTCGACTACAATTTTGTCATTATTATAATGTTACCATCTTAAAACTGTCATAATAAGCATCTAACCATTCTCTAATCTTCATAAGTAATGTCTTCATAAATCATTCCTCCTATACTTGAATGTCTCACATTTTTCAGTTTCAAGAGGTCCGGCCTGACTTCCTTTTGTTGATTATAATGTAACATATTGATTTAAAATTGTAAAATATATATAATAACAACATAGCGATACCTAAAAGGTATCGTGCTTTTAATCCTTTTTGATAATAAAATTTGCACAAATCGGAGGTAGTAAATTGGAATTAAGACATATCAGATATTTTCTTGCCGTAGCCGAAGAACTTAATTTTACAAAAGCTGCAGAAAAGCTTTCCATTGCACAGCCGCCACTTAGCCGACAAATCCACGATCTTGAAACCGAACTCGGAGTTAAATTATTCATCCGGAAACCACATGCCCTGCAGCTCAGTGATGAAGGCGTTCTTTTTAAACAATATGCCACTCAAATCATGGACCTTGTCCATAAATCTACAGAAGATATTTCTGAGATAAAAAGCGGTCTTCATGGAACTTTGTATCTTGCATCTGTTGAAGGTTCTGCTCCCCGACTGTTTGCTCAATGGATTTCTAACTTTAATAAGCAGCACCCACATGTACAGTACAATCTCTGGAATGGAAATTCGGATGATGTAATCAACCGCGTCATGAAAGAACTCTGTGAACTTGCGATTATCATGGAACCATTTAATGCGGAAGGCATAGAATCCATCCCCGTTTATAAAGAGCCTTGGATTGCCATGCTTCCAAAGGATCATCCTCTGGCTATATCTCATGGAAAGACCATAAAAGCAGTCGATCTGTTACCTTATGATCTAATCATTCCTTCCAGGGCCTCCCGCCTTGATGAAATCAATGATTGGTTCAAAGATACGGATGGAACTCCTACAATTCGCTGCCGGATGGCGCATATGATAAATGCTTATGAACTTGTCAGACATGGAGTTGGAATTTCCATATATCCGGCCTCTGCAGGAAACTATTCCGGCAGAGATGTCTGCATCAAAGAAATTATTCATCCACCGGTACAGGCATCCTATGTTGTAATATGGAATAAAAATCATCGACTGTCCCATGTTGCTGAAGAATTTGTCAGATATATAAAATCTACTCTTTAATTCCGGAACACTTCCGGAATTGTATATAAACAACAAAGTTCTTGGCAAATTCAACCTTTGGCTTATGGCGAATAAAAAAGATGTAAGCTTTTGCTTACATCTTTTTAGTGAGCGTGCGGGGATTCGAACCCCGGACAACTTGATTAAAAGTCAAGTGCTCTACCACCTGAGCTACACGCCCTT
>CAKRJP010000006.1 GCA_934351835.1 uncultured Lachnospiraceae bacterium | reverse complement strand
GATATGTATGCAGGAGGCTTCTATCCATATAAAACATTGGAAAAACACTGGGGATACTGGTGCAGATATATCTATATCAATCGATATATGGATGCGCCAAAACCGGTATATCAGAACTTGTATGATCTGGTGAAAGAGAAAGATTATTTTGTCCTGACGACAAATGTAGATCATTGCTTCCAAAAAGCAGGCTTTGATAAAAACAGAATCTTTTATACACAGGGAGATTATGGTCTGTTTCAATGTAGTGAACCTTGCCATAAGGAAACCTATGACAATGAAGACGCGATTAAAAAAATGGTGCTGAGTCAGGGATTTCAGATAAAAGACGGGGAACTGCAAAAACCGGAAGGCGGAGAAATAAAGCTTACGATTCCATCCAGCCTGATTCCATATTGTCCGCACTGTGGCAAGCCGATGAGTATGAACCTAAGATCAGATCAGACATTTGTTGAAGATGAAGGATGGCACCAGGCAGCAGAACGGTACGAGAAATTTATACAGGATCACAAAAAGCAGAAAATAGTGTTCCTTGAACTAGGTGTAGGATATAATACTCCCGGTATTATAAAATATCCGTTTTGGCAGATGACAAACACATATCCACATGCATTTTATGTGTGTCTGAATCAGGGTGAAGCATATGCACCTACCGAAATAATGAGTAAGTCTGTTTGCATGAATGAAGATATCGGAGAACTTCTGAAAGATCTGTAGACATGACAGATAGATTTGATCGAAGTATTAGAATAAAATTGCCATCTGCCGTCTGCCCGCGTGTCAGTGCATGAAATTACGAAAACAGATTGCGTATAAACAAAAGGACCTCAGCAATTTTTATTTTGCTGAGGTTCCTATTGTTTTAGGCTGATAACGCATGTCTGCTACCGTATACACTGTAATAAATGCCTTAGGATCGAGTTTGTTAATATAACTCATCAACTTCTGATACTCGCTTTTATCTACAATAGTGATAATCTCATGTTTTTTATTCAGATTATAAGCACCAAATGCTTCATATATCGTTGCCCCGCTATGCAGATCATGGATAATAAACTGGCGGAGTTCTTCTTCATACTGAGTAATAATGCAAACTCGCCTCTTCAGATTTTGCCCAAAGATAAAATGGTCCACTACCATACCATTGAAATATGTACCCAGAATACTTAGGACAACTGTCTTCTTATCATACACAAGTGCCGCTGACAATGCCACACACATCCCGGCTAACGACATAGCTTTTCCCATCTCTATATGCAAATATTTATTCATAATCTTTGCTACAATATCAAGACCTCCGGAAGATGCATTCATATTAAAAAGAATACTCAGACCTATGCTGACTACTAAAACATAACAAAGTACATCCAATTCCTGACTATTGGTTAAAGAGCCGATATCTGGAAAAATACGTTCAAATATCCACAAAAAAACCGGCAGTGCAACACTGGTATAAACTGTCTTTGTACCAAATTCTTTACCACATGTAATAAATCCAATCAACAGAAGTACTACATTCATAACCATTGTAATTACAGAGAGTGGCAATGGTATAAAATTAGTAAGGATGATTCCCAGACCTGAAATACTACTGACCGAGGTATGGCTGGGAACCAAAAAGAAATATACCGCAACAGCAATAATAAATACTGCTATAGTTAATGTAAATATCTCCCTTGCAAGATTTTTATAATCAATTTGTTTCTTCATTTTGCTAAAAATTCCTATTCTTCTGAGAATTGATCTTTTCCTACCATGCATAATGGACATTCAAAATCTTCCGGCACATCTTCCCATTTTGTCCCTGGTTCAATACCGCCCTCTGGATATCCCTGCTCCTCATCATATTCCCATCCACATAAATCACATACATACTTCATAATTCATTATCTCCTTTCATATATTGGCTCGAAATCACTGCTATCGTGTCCACAAAGAGGACATGTATAATCTGACGGAAGCTCACTTCCTTCATAGACATAATTACAAATTTTACATCTCCAGCCAACAATCTTCTTATCCTGAGGTATCTCTTTCTTCTTTGGTTTTACGCGATTCTGATAATCAGCGTAAGTAAGTGGTTTGCTTTCATTCAACAGTTTCGCATCTGTCACTTCTGCAATGAACAATGTGTGTGTGCCAAGATCCTGCTGTTCTAAAACTTTTCCGCTAATAACAGCACATGTCTGATATCCCAAATATGGTATATCGTTATGATCAACCGGCAACGAAAGAGATTTCATCTTATCCACATCTCTTCCTGACTGAAAACCAAAATACTTAATTGTCTCAAAAGAACAATTCACATCCAGCAGACTCAATGTAAATATACCACTCTCTTTAATTAAATCACAAGTATAATTACTATTCAAAACAGATATCACAATTCGAATCGGATTGTTCGCTACCTGCATGCAAGTGTTTGTAATACAGCCATTCACTTTCTCGCCAGAACGAGTAGATAACATAAATACTCCATACGACAGATTATAAAGTGCTTTTTTCTCCATATGACATACCTCCTTTGCGTATTTTGATAATAATTACTATTATTATCTTTAATATAACTCACTTTTATAGTATTGTCAACTGTGAATTTTATTATTCTTGCACTGCTACAGTAACACAAAAAGAAAGAGGAAAAAAGGAAAGATATACAAAAGAAGAAATAGTATATAGAGAATTGCAGGATAATTCGGACAGTTTTGATCTGGTGGAGTGGGTGTTGTTTGATACGTATACTGAATCAGTGTATAAAGCTGAGGTGGCACAGGAACATTGGAAGAAATCTATTTTGCCGAGAATCTCGACGATATAAAACGAATCTTGAGGTCTGTATGACTCATCTCTTGATCACGTTCACGGTAGTATCCGCAAAATCTTCTGTCAGTGCAAATTTATCTTGCAATCCTTCAGTAATGTACACTTCATTAGAATCTGTGACGAAGATTGCTTCAAATCCTTCATTTTCGCTCCAGAGTTCTGCCCCTTTTTCTAATCCCATAACAAATAATGAGGTGGTGAGCCCGTCACAGATTCCTCCGTCATCGCCTACAACAGTAACGGAAAGTAAGCCACTGTCTGCAGGTTTTCCGGTTGTTGGGTCCATGATATGCCAGTATGTATGTCCATTTTGTTCGAAGTATCGTTCGTATCCACCGGAGGTAACAACTGCCTGATCTTCTATTGAGAGAACCATCATAGGTTCATTGTCTCCGGAAGGGCTTTTTACGGCTACCTGCCATGGAGAACCGTCCGGTTTGGAACCGACTGTCTGAACATTTCCACCGAGATTTAAAATTGCGGATGTTACACCCTTATTGCGTAACAGTTGTGCTGCCTGCTGACCGGCATATCCTTTGGCAATGCTCCCAAGATCGATGGTCATGCCCTCTGGAATCATTACATTTCCGGTGGATTTGTCGTATTGGATTCTGGTATAATCTACCATCGATAATAGATTTTGAATCGTTGCATCGTCAGGAACCTGATACTTTCCGGTGGTAAAACCCCAGGCGCGGACGATTGGATAGATAGAAATATCCAGTGCACCATCTGTCAGTTTGCACATGTTCAAAGCTTCTTGCATTAATTCATTGGCATTTCCGGTCAGAGTACCTGAGCCGTTTTTGTTGATCTGATAAATTTCACTGTCAGAATTGGTAACGGAAACCTTCTTTTCCAGATCTGTGATCACCGACTGTGCGTCCTTGGTAATAGATTCATCCCCGTAAATATTAAATTCCATCGTTGTATCCATGGCAAAAAAACTGAGTGTGGAAGGCTCATCGGAGGACTTTGAGCAGCCACACAGAAAAATTGCCGGAAGAAGTATTAATGATAAAAATTTCTTCATAACAAAAGCTCCTTGAGTAGTAGATAATAAAAAATTTCAATAAGCATAATTCTAATTGACGCGGCATGGAATGGCTGATAATATAATGCCACCATAGTTAGGGCAATCTAACATGTCTATTATTTAATATAACATGAATAAAAGAGGGCTTCAACAAATTTCTGTTATACAAATGATAGTGATATTATTTGAAATACTAACAAGGAGAGGGACGCATGAAAAAGAATTTAAAAAGAATGGCATCGTTGATTTTGTCAGTGCTGGTTTTTTTGACCACAGCAGCAACACCGGCTATGGCAGAAGAGTCAAAATCAGCACCGACAGAAGTGGCAAAATGCGAAGTTAGTGGTTGGTGGACAAAAGTCTTAAATCTTAATTTCGCAGATACGGCCTGGATGGATGCAATTAATGGTGTATCTGTAAATGATACGGCGTACGAAAAGGGTACGATCAGTAGTTTTGGAAGCGATACTGATAAGTGGGAGGTTGGAAAGTATAGTTTTGACGGAGGGGCCCAGGGAGATCTCAAAGCACTTAAGATTATAAGTCCTGGCGATGACAAATATCCATTAACTGTCAAGATCACAGCAAACGGATATAAAGATTTAGTATTAGAAGTAACAAAAACAACGGTAAGTTATAATGACGTTTACACAGCAATTGTAAAAAATACTACTGGTGGAGAGACAGGCACAACATATACTGCGGCAGTTGCAAGTGATATCACAAACGGTACAGTAACACTTGATAAAACAAGCAATCTGAATGCAGGTGATATAGTGACTGTGACGGCGACTCCGAACGAAGGATATGAGTTGGACCAGATTGCAGTAACGGGCGTCAGCGGAACTACCGTAGAAGTGAAAAGTAACGATGGAATATATACATTTACAATGCTTGCAGAGAATGTAAATGTATCAGCAGTTTTTAAAGAAAAGGAAGTCGCCGGAAATAAAACAATTAATCTGAGCAAAGTAAAGCTCGGACAGGATTTCTTCGGAAATAACTGGGAAATGAGTTTTGATGTGGATGACTATGTAAATGCGATTACTGACGTAAAAGTCAATGGTACTTCCTGGGAAGCAAAATCCTATGGGGTTTCTTACGGAGGAGTATATAAAAAAGACACAGCAAACAATACGCTGGTCTTTGCAGCAACGGATTTTAGTTCAAATCCAACAATCCCTGTTTTGCAGAGTGGTAATGTCATCACGATCACAGCCAAAGGTTACGAAGACCTGACATTCAAGCTGGTGGTTGATAAAGACGGAAACGCTTCTTTGGTAGAGGATGACGGACAGGGAGATCCTTATGAGTTACATGTAAAAATCGAAGGGTCTTTCGAAGCAGCAATTGTAGGACAGAAAGATTACGATGGGGTTTCCAGTGCCAGTACAGGTGGAGCTTCAAGTAATAAGAACAGTGCTGTAAAAGTTTACGGAGCACTTGTACAGAAAGATACAGATCCGACAGAAAATGACTGGGAAGAGTTGGACAACGTGTCTCAAATTAAATTAGACGGACCAAAATGTAGCGTAAGCATTGTTCCGGACACAGAAAAAGGAACATCTGCAGACAGCGACAGCGGCATGCAGGGCGTTTACATGACAGTCAGCAGTGACCTGACATTGAGTGGAACACCAAAGGATGCCGGTGATTATCTGGTTTCTGTTACTATCGCAGACAATCAGGGCCGTACAGCAGTCAGTAATACACTCCCGTTTAAGATTTATACCGGTCAGGAAAAACTGGCAGACCGTTTAAAAGATGCAAATTTTAAAAATTATGGAAATGGCAAATTTGCATGGGATATTATGGAACCATGGGTGATTGAACAGTTCGGAAGTAATGTAGAAGGTGAGGAAGAAAGCGTTCGAGTACCGGTTGGGTTAGAAGCCTGGTTTGGTTCCCATGAAAGTGGTACATACGGTTATCTTGGATATGATATTCCATGGAAAGATGTGCAGAATGGAAATATTCCGGAGACGCTTTATATTCCGAATGGATGTGATCTGACACTGACGAACATGGAGATCCTCAGCAGTGTACACATTATCGTAGAGAATGGTGGTAAACTGACACTTTCGGATTCCGTAGTACAGGGAATCATTGATGTACAGAGCGGCGGTACGTTCTCTATGAACTATGATGCATACAATGGTGAGTTTAAAACAGGTTCCTCAATTTGCGGACAGCTTCGCATGGCAGACGGTTCTATCTTAGAAAATGCAGCCATTTATTCACATGCAAATTATCTTGCAAATGGAAATTTGACAGACCGTACAACCTCCGATCCCGTTGTTACAACAACTGGAAATGTAACGGTTAAAGGTAAGGTGTTTATTAAGGGAGATGATGGCGGAAGTGATATCGGCCAGACTGCAATAGGTGTAAATGGCACATTAACATTAGCAGAAGGAGCTGAATTAGTTGCATACGGTGGGAGCGGAAAAACACTGCTCTACACAGACGGAGGAACTGCAATTGAGCTGGCAGACAGAAGTCAGATTGTCGGAAATGGTAAAGTAACAGCTATCGGTGGAGATGTTCTCTGGGGTGACGGAGGAACTGCTGTAAGCGGAAATGGTATCATCAATACAAAAGAGGCATTTCTTCAGGGATCAACAGCAAGAACTTCAAACAATGCGAAAGCTGGTAAAGTAATGGATGGAAATGTGATCGTAGTAAGTGCTAACCGACATGTTGAAGACGGAACAATTATTGATAATGTGGCGGATGATCCGCTGGAAGATTTATATTGGAAGACCGGAATTGATCCAGTGCCACCTTTGGATAAGTTTATAACAGAAGACAAGGGAGCTACAAAAATAGATTTTGAGATATCGACAGATCCTTCTTCGGCAAAATATGATGGAACAAGCAAAACTCCGAAACTTACTGTAAAAAACGGAGAGGTTCTCCTGACAGAAGGCGTTGACTATAATGTGACATACCTTTACGGTGATGATGCAGAAGAGCACGAATTTGATGGAGCAGAATTTATTAAAGCGGGTAATTATACTTTGGTTGTAACCGGAATTGGTAACTATGAAGGATCAGGCGGAAGAGCAGACTTCACAATTGAAGACCGGAACGATAATTCCGATAATGGAAACAACGGTAATAACGACAATAATAACGGTAACAACAACGGCAACAACGGTAACAATAATGGTAGCAATAACGGAAATGCCGGAAAGAACAATTCAGCTAATAATACAAAGACAACAGCAGCAAAGACAACAGCAGCAAAAACAACAGCAGCAAAAACATCTGCGCAAGCCGAGACTCCGAAAACGGGGGACAGCAGCAACATGATTCTTTGGATCTCGCTGATTGTTATTTCCTGCGGAGCAATTGTCGGCACTGCTTTAGTTAGAAGAAAGCACAGATAAAGTAGCGATAAAATATTATTGAATAAAAGAATGAACGTTGCAATATTGATAAAATAATCAGTGCTGTAACGTTCTTTTTTTGTTATACTATCTTTATAATTAAACGAATAGAGAGGTAACATCATGAACGAAAAAAATTACAGTAAAGTACCAGTGTTTGAGAATGGTATGGCTCAGCCGGTATTCCCATTTACAGATGGAAAGACGGGCGCAAATTATGATCCAAAGACTTCGGCTATTGTCAGATATGCAGTGTATGTGGAATCAGACTATGATATGGATGGGGACGGAAAAAGAGATCTGATCAAAGCACTGATACAGGTGCCAAGAAGTGCTGTGGAAGGCAATTATAAAGCAGCTACGGTATTTGAGGCGCGCCCATACTGTGCCGGAGTTCAGGAAGATGGATATCCGCACATGAAAGAAGTAGCAGAGAAAGAATATCGTAAATTTGATCTTGCTGATTTAGATAACGAAGCACCGGCCCGGGTGCCGACAGGGGAGATCGGCGCGATGGAGCTGGCATTGAAGGCTGATCCGGCAGACTGGTATTATCCGGATAAGGGCAATAACAATAGCATGGTTTATGAGAATCTGGAGAATTTCAATTACTATCTCGTGCGCGGATTTGCAGTAGTAGTAAGCGCAGGTTTTGGTGCACTTGGTTCAGATGGATTTAACTTTGTGGGATCTGACTATGAGAGAGATGCGTTCAAATCCGTTGTAGAGTGGCTTCACGGAGACCGCATCGCTTACGCGGACCGTGAGGGGACTATTCAGACTAAGGCAGACTGGTCGAATGGAAATGTAGCAATGACCGGAAGGTCTTACGCAGGAACAATGCCATTTGCGGTAGCGACCACAGGGGTCGAGGGCTTAAAGACGATCGTTCCGGTTGCAGGAATCGCCGACTGGTATACACAGCAGAATATGCAGGGGGCACAGCGCTACTGGCCAAAAGAGATGCTGAACAGTTTTCTGGCTTATTATTGTTCCAGCCGTTATAATGATGAGACCTTATCAGAGAAGCAGTTGGATGACATTGCAGCATTTCATCATGAGCTGAGTCTTCAGCAATTAAAATGTGGCTTTGATTATGATAAAGATTTCTGGGACATGGGAAACTATCGTTTGAATGCGGATAAGATCAAATGTACAGCATTGATCGTTCATGGATTAAATGACGAAAATGTTTCTACAAAGCAGTTTGAAATGATGCATAAATCATTTGAACAGGCAGGGCAGAATGTGAAGCTGATTCTGCATCAGGGACCGCATATCACGCCGACCATGCCAAATAAAGGATATGGAATTTTGATAGATGGAAAATTTTATGATGACATTGTAAACGAATGGATTTCTCATTATTTGTATGGAGTAGAGAACGGTGCAGAAGATATGCCGGCGGTTCTGGTACAGACAAACTATGATCAGAACAAGTGGGAGACTTCTGACTCTTGGGAGATGGCACATGCCATGACACTTGCGTGCAAAGAGGCAGGAACGACTGTGATCAATACCGACTGGGAAGCAGCTGGTATCAGTGCAGAGAATTTCGACGATGTGATGGGACAGAAGTCTACCAACATGGGAATCCGTTATGTGACTGCGCCTTTTGAAGAATCGGTAACTGTACAGGGAACTGTTTGTGTGAAGTTGAAAGCAGCGTTGAAAGATGGAGACATCGAACATGACTTTGATCCTGAAAACAGAAATGATGCAGATACCCTCACAATGAAACTGGGTGATTCTAAAATCTCCGGTAAAATGGATGATGTTGAGATTGCGGTTCTGCTCTGTGATGTGTGTGATGAGGCATTTGACAGCATCCAGACCGTAGATCCGGAGAGAAATATTGTTCCGGTGGAGACGGTAAAAGAAGGCGGCATTATCAATGGCGGAGATCTTCCGGCATTTAATGAAGCAGAATTTAAAACGGTACATAAGAACTATTGTGTGATTACCCGTGCATTTGCAGACCTTTGCAATCCGGAAGCGGGATACGAACCAGAGACTGCGGACAAGAGTATTGCACTTGCAAAGGGCGAGTATCATGATTATCATGTATATATGAATGCGGCCAGATATACGGTAGAGCCGGGACACAGTCTTGCAGTTGTGATCGCAACAGAGGATCCGATCAACTGTCTGATCCATAAGACCTATTCTGTTGAAATCGAGAATGGTTCTGTGGGAGCAGAGGTACCGGTCACAAAAGAGGTCGAGGACAGGGCATTGAATGTAAACTAGACAGAACAGAGGGAAACAGATGAAAGTAAGAGAAATGATCGATCAGGAAACACCAACATTATCGTTTGAAGTGTTCCCACCAAAGAAAGATACAGATTTCGCAAGTGTTGAGAAGGCTGCATTTGGAATTGCAAATTTAAAGCCAAGCTATATGAGTGTGACTTACGGAGCAGGAGGAAGTACCAAAGGACTGACGATTAAACTGGCAGAGGAGATACAGAATCAACATAATGTTCCAACAATCGCACATTTAACTTGTGTTTGTGCAAATAAAGAAAAGATTAAAAATGCACTGGATGAGATGAAGGCTGCAGGAATTGAGAATATTTTGGCACTTCGTGGGGACATACCGAGTAATTACGAGGGAGAAGTGTTTTCAGATTTTGCACATGCTTCAGAACTTGTAAAATTTATCAAAGAGAACGGAGATTTCTGCGTGGGTGGAGCCTGTTATCCGGAGGTGCATCCGGATTCTGCTAATAAGAAAGAAGACCTCCTGGGGTTGAAAAAGAAAGTGGATGCCGGATGTGAGTATCTTACGACACAGATGTTTTTTGATAATAACATTTTCTTTAATTTTATGTATCGCATTCGCGAGGCGGGAATTACGGTACCGATCATTCCGGGAATTATGCCGATCACAAAGCGTGTTCAGGTGAAAAATGCGGTGAAACTCTCAGGCTGCAATGTGCCGGAACGTTTTAAGAATATCGTAGATAAGTTTGGAGAGACAGAAGCTGCGATGCAGCAGGCAGGAATTGCGTATGCAACAGATCAGATTATAGATCTTCTGGCGAATGGGGTGAAACATATCCATGTTTATTCTATGAATAAGCCGGAGGTGGCAGCAGGGATTCAGAAGAATTTATCCGAAATATTGAAGGTGTAAGTAGTAAATATTAGAAAATAATGGATGAAATACCATGCATTTCTTGATATGTAAGGGCTGCATGGTATTTTTGTCATTTTATGTCGAACGAAAAAGCTTGCGGGACGTGTCGATACATGGTATGCTATAGGCACTTCAGGAGAACATTCTGGGATCCTGAGAATTCTAAACCGTAAGGTATCTCATTTCGGTGTTTTATATTCAAAACGAAGATCCGATATGAAAGAATGTGTAACTGATAAACGAAGCATGGTTTTAGGAGGCAAGAGCCTATGGAGAACAAATTACAGCAATATTTTCCAATGATTCGTACGAAAGAAGAATTACTAAGCGAGATACACAATAATAAAAAAATGCATAGGATCTTCGATAGCTGGCAAGAAGAACAGCAGAAAGAATTTGTAGATTTCTGTACAGGAGTACGCGGAGTTAAGATGATGTATGATTTTATGTCAAAAGAAATCCTGAACCCGGAAGCAACACCGGAAAGAGTCGATGAGTTTTTATCGCTGCTGTTAAAGCAAAAGGTACATGTGGTAGAAGTTCTTCCGAACGATGGGGCGAGACTGGCGGATGAAAGTTCTTTGGTGGTTATGGATATTGTTGTGCAGTTAGAAGATGGGAGTATTGCCAATCTGGAAATCCAGAAAATCGGTTATCATTTTCCGGGTGAAAGAAGTGCCTGTTATTCAGCAGATCTGTTATTACGTCAGTACAAAAGAGTACGCAGCAGAAGAAAGAAAAAGTTTAGTTATAAGGACATAAAAAGTGTTTACACGATAGTTTTATTTGAACATAGTCCGGCAGAATTGAAGAAATTTCAGAACAAATATATTCATCGTTTTGAACAGACTTCGGATACAGGTGTGAAGTTAGAATTATTACAAAAATACATCTTTGTAACACTTGATATTTTCGGTGAAATTCAGCATAATGAAAGTGATAACATAAAAATACAGAATCGGCTGGAAGCATGGCTTGCATTTATGAGTCTGGATGCTCCGGAGGATGTGATCACTATAATTTCCAAATATCCGGATTTTAAAGAGTTGTATGGGCAAGTCTATGATATCTGCCAGAATATTGAAGGAGTGATGGATATGTTTTCAAAAGAATTGCGGATTCTCGATCGCAACACGGTTCAGCTTATGATTGATGAGATGCAGGATGAGTTAGAACAAAAGCGTGACGAGCTGAGGCAGACAAATGACGAGCTGAAGCAGAAAGACAAGGAACTGGAGGAACTGAAGAAGAAATATGAACAGGTTATAAAGGAAAATAAAGAATTGAGAGGTTAATTCTTCAAGATGAATACAAAAGATAAAAGATTAAATAAGTAAAGCACAGATTATAAGTTACGATAATCTGTGCTTTTAAAATACAACTAATTCTTATAGATACTTCACACAAATAATGGCGATTCCTAAAAGTACCAGGATGACGCCGGTTGCCTGATTCAGTAACCTGGCAGGTGCTTTGTTGGCAAGGACAGCGGCAACTCTTGCGAAGATCAGGGTGCTGATTATGCAGAGGATCAGTACGACAGGATCCGGCATACCGCCAATGACGAAATGACTGGCAGCACCGGTAAATGCTGTAAATGACATGATGAAAACGCTGGTTCCGACAGCGGTCTTTAATTCATATCCCAGTACAGAAGTAAGGATCAGTAACATCATCATACCGCCACCGGCACCGACAAAGCCACAGATACAACCGATGACGATTCCGCAGAGGATTGACTGGATAATTCTTTTTTTCGGATCCACAGCTTCCATGGTTTCCTTTGTGGTCATGACTGGCTTAACAATAAATTTGATACCGAGCAATAAGGTCATGAACGTGGAAAAACCGCCCATTGTGGCACTTGGGATAAAACTTGCAAGATAACTTGCGATAAAAGTAAATAACATTACGGTAAACATCATGACCAGTCCATTTTTGATGTCCAGATTTTTATTTTTGCCATAAGTGTAGGCAGAAACAGCACTTGCCAGTACATCGCTGGCGAGGGCAATACCGATTGCCTGGTAAGGTTCCATATGTAAAAATGCGATGAGCATCGGACTGACGACCGCAGCGGCACTCATGCCGGCAAATCCTGTTCCCAGGCCTGCACCGAGACCTGCAAACAGGCAGACAATAAATGTAAGCATAATTTATAACTCCTTTTCCAATTTGATAATTTGTGTCCGAATCTTATCGGAGATTTTCTGATAGAGCAGCATTTCTTCTTCGGTCAATTCAGAAGTGATTGCTTCCAGAAAATGTCTTTGCATCTGTTTTCCTTCGGTGACAATCTCCTGACAGTGCTTTGTCAGATAAAGCCGCTGTATTCTTCGGTCTGCGGAGTCATTTTCCCGGATCAGATAACCTTGCTTAACCAGTCGTTCTGTCGTTACAGAAACAATTCCTTTTTTCATTCCACGGATCTCGCAGACATCCCGTGCTGTATTGTAAGATGGATTATTTGATAAAAATAAAATCATATCCAGATCACTCTGATTTAGCTGATATTTTTTGCAGACAGGAATGCAGTAAGATTCGTAAAGATACATAAATTTTTTTTGTGTTGTTAATAAATCAGATGGGAACATACTGCACCTCAAATATATTTAAAAGTTCAATATTAGACTATCTAAAAATAATCTTTATGTGTGAAAATGTCAATATAAAATGCATAAAATTTTCGGAAATTCTCCAAATTCTTAGAAATCGTCAGGAACAGCGACATATCCTTGAACTGTTACGTATATATATAGTATAATTATTGCATGAAAATATCGTCCAGAGAGTGATGAGTAATCAAGGAGGAGTAACATATGGTTACATGGAACAACTTAAATAAGATTTCTGCATTTGCGAAAGTAAAAGAGGCAGCGCGCGTGGATCTTGCAGAGACCATGATGGGAGAGAATGGAGCAGAACGTGTGAAGAACTACAGCACTCCTATGGCAGCAGGACTTGCTTACAATTATGCATCCAAGCAAGTAGATGACACGGTACTGGAGGCACTTGCAGAACTGGCGAAAGAAACACAGCTTACGGAGAAGTTCGAGGAACTCTATAACGGAGCCGTGATCAATACAGGGGAGAAACGTCTGGTACTTCACCATCTGACCAGAGGACAGCTCGGCGATAAGGTAGAGGCAGATGGTGTGGACAAGCGTGCATTCTATGTAGAGCAGCAGAAGAAAGTTGAGGACTTTGCAAATAAAGTTCATGCAGGATTGATTGCCAACGAAGCCGGTGAGAAATTCACGACTGTTGTTCAGATTGGAATCGGAGGAAGTGATCTGGGTCCGAGAGCGATGTATCTTGCGTTGGAGAACTGGGCGAAGAAGAACGATACATTTAAAATGGAAGCGAAATTCATCAGTAATGTAGACCCGGATGATGCATCGGCAGTTTTATATACGATCGATGTGGCACATTCTTTATTTGTACTGGTTTCAAAATCAGGTACAACATTAGAGACTCTGACGAATGAATCCTTTGTAAAAGATGCTTTAGTGAAAGCAGGATTAGATCCTTCAAAGCATATGATCGCAGTTACCAGCGAGACATCGCCTTTGGCGAAGAGTGATGATTATCTGGCAGCATTTTTCATGGATGACTATATTGGAGGACGTTTTTCATCAACATCGGCAGTTGGTGGTGCAGTATTATCACTGGCATTTGGGCCGGAGATTTTTGCAAGATTCCTGAACGGAGCAGCAGAGGAGGACAAACTTGCGAAGAATCCGGAACTCCTTGAGAATCCGGCGATGTTAGATGCACTGATCGGTGTTTATGAGAGGAATGTCCTGGGATACCAGAGTACAGCAGTGCTTCCTTATTCACAGGCACTGAGCCGTTTCCCGGCACACCTCCAGCAGTTAGATATGGAGTCCAATGGTAAATCGGTGAATCGTTTCGGAGATCCGGTAGATTATCAGACCGGACCGATCATCTTTGGGGAGCCGGGAACCAATGGACAGCATTCATTCTATCAGCTTCTGCATCAGGGAACAGACATAGTACCGCTTCAGTTTGTTGGATTTAAGAACAACCAGATGGGAACAGATGTAGTGATCCAGGACAGCACAAGCCAGCAGAAACTCTGCGCAAATGTCGTTGCCCAGATTGTAGCATTTGCCAGCGGAAAAGCTGACGAAGACCGTAACAAGAATTTTGAAGGGGGTCGCCCATCCAGCATCATCGTGGGAGATCAACTTACTCCGGAGGCACTGGGCGCATTGTTATCACATTTTGAGAATAAAGTTATGTTCCAGGGATTCGTATGGAATCTGAATAGTTTCGACCAGGAAGGCGTACAGCTTGGAAAGGTCCTTGCAAAGAGAGTCCTTGCACATGAGACAGATGGTGCGTTAAAGGCATATAGCGATTTGCTTAATATTTAAGATTTTTATTGCTTTAGAAATCTGAGAATGTCAAACGATAAGTATAAGAACACCCACGAGATTTGTTTCTCGTGGGTGTTTACCATTGTTGTGTAATGCTAACCGTTAATATTTAAAGCGTTGTAAACAAATCAATCACCTGTCCTGTCATTACCTGTGGAGCATCTTTTAACAGGTAGACGATTGCCTTGGCAACGGATGCAGAATCGCCCATCTTTGCGTTATCCTGACCAACATTGTGATTATAGACGCGTTGTCCGGGAGTGTCCACCATACCAGGAGCAACGGCGTTTGCGCGGATACCATATTCCTGAGTCTGGATTGCTGTTGTTTTGGTCAGTGTGATGATACCACCTTTGGCGACAGCATATGCACCCATCTGAGATGCGATGCGTCCCATTCGGGAAGACACACTGACGATGTCACCGCTTCCTTGTTTGATCATGACAGGAACTACTTTGTTAATGCACAAAAAAGGAATCTTTAAGTTGGTCTTGATAATCTGATCCCACTGCGTTTCGGACCATTCCCAGATTTTGATCGCCTGTTTTTTAACTGAATCATAAATCTCGGAAGGATATCCGCCGGCATTATTTACCAAAATATCAATTCTTCCAAATTGCTCCACAACTGCATCAACCATAGACTGCACCTGATCTGCAACTGTCAGATCACGGGATAATGAAATGGCTTTACCGCCCTTTTCTTCAATCATATGAACGGTTTCGTCCAAATCCGCTTGTGTTCTTGCAACGGCCACAACAGTAGCACCTTCCGCAGCAATCGCAAGAGCGGCGTCACGGCCGATTCCCTTTCCGGCACCGGTTACGATTGCAATTTTTCCTTCTAAACTCATATGTATTCACTCCTAAACTTGTGCTGTTATTTATAGTATTTATACCATCCGGCCGCTTTCGGCGAAGAACTCGATAGATGCCGGATATACATAGCTATCACCGATGTCTTTTAATAAAACCAGATTTAAATGATTATCCAGATTTTTCTTGTCTAATGAAATGGCTTCCGTGAGATCTCCGAGAGGAAGTTTGCTTTCATAAGGCAATCCGTATGTTTTGAGTACCGCTAAAATCTTCTCAGCAGTACCTGAAGCTGTCAGACCTTTTTCCTCTGCAATCAGTGAAAGCTGATACATACCGATGGCAACAGCCTCACCGTGGCTTTCTTTTTCGTAATTCCAGTATTGCTCAATAGTGTGTGCCAGTGTATGACCAAAATTAAGCAGCATACGCTCACCGGTATCAAACTGGTCATGTTCAACAACAGTACGCTTGATGTTTACGCATCGTTCGATGATAGATGGAAGTACCTCTTTTAAATCTTCAAAAGAAGAATGAGAAGCCAGAGTTTCAAATAGATTTGCATCTTTAATGCATCCGTATTTGATAACTTCGCCCATACCATCGTTGATATAGCGCTCGGGTAAAGTATTTAATACGCCCGGGTCGATCAGGACTAAGGAAGGCTGCTTAAAGGCACCTACCAGGTTCTTGCCCTGTGGAAGATCGACGCCTACTTTGCCTCCCACAGAAGAATCTACCTGTGCCAGCAAAGAGGTTGGAATCTGTACAAATTTGACACCGCGCAGAAAACTGGCTGCAGCGAATCCGGCGAGATCTCCGATGACACCGCCGCCGAGAGCGATAACCAGGTCGCTACGGGAAATTTTGGCATCCAGCATAGCCGAATAAATCTGCGGTAATGACTGGAAGTTCTTAGTGGCTTCGCCGTGAGGCAGGATCAGGTGGTGGCATTCGTACGAAAGAGATAAATTCTCCGTAAGGAGTTCGCCATACAGAGGATAAACATTATCGTCCGAGATGATGATAATTCGCTTTCCGGAGAATATATCGGTCAAATACGATGCAGCCTGAGATAAAATATTATTTTCAATATAGATAGGGTAACTGTTCTCCCCCAGGTCTACATATAATTTCATAAGACTACTCCTGTATTTAAAATATGTATTTGAATAAAATCTTTATGTTTTTATAGCTTCTTTCCTACAACTTCAGCAATCTTGGTGAGATCTTTCAGCAGGAAATCATATTTCGCCGGTTTCAGGGACTGTGCACCGTCACACAAAGCATTTTCAGGATCATTGTGGACTTCGATCATGAGTCCGTCGGCACCGGCTGCAACAGAAGCTTTTGCCATGCTGTCTACTAACCACCATTTTCCACCTGCGTGGCTTGGATCAATGATGATAGGAAGATGGGTAAGCTTGCGGAGCACAGGAATGCTCTGGAGATCCAGAGTGTTACGTGTGTAAGATTCGAAAGTACGGATACCACGCTCGCACAGGATGACATTCTCATTACCGGAAGCCATAATGTACTCTGCTGACATGATCCACTCTTCATAAGTAGCGTTAAGTCCACGTTTTAACAGAATTGGACGATCTAACTGTCCAAGCTCTTTTAAAAGATCAAAATTCTGCATATTGCGGGCTCCAATCTGGATCAGGTCTACTTTCTCATTAAAGACATCTAAATATTTCTCTGACATTAATTCCGTAACGATAGGAAGACCTACTTCTTCTTTTACCGCACATAGAATATCGAGCCCCTCTAATCCGAGTCCCTGGAATGAGTAAGGACTTGTTCTTGGTTTGAAAGCACCGCCTCGTAACATATTCGCACCGGAAGCTTTAACCGCTTTAGCGATTCCGAGAACCTGCTCATAAGTTTCGACTGAACAAGGACCTGCAATCAGTGCAAGATTCTCTCCGCCGACTTTGACGCCGGAAACATCAATGACAGAATCCTCCGGATGGAATGCACGGTTGGCAAGTTTGTAAGGCTCCTGAACATGTATAACTTTGTCAACAGAATGATCGACTTCAAATAATCTGGCATCTACTTTGCTGGTATCTCCAAGACAACCGACAACAGTCTGACCGGCTCCTTCTACGATATGAGTATCCAGACCTTTCCTTTTGATGAGCTGCTCAACACGAGAGACATCTTCTTTTTTTGTACCTGGTTTTAATACTATAATCATGATTATTATTCCTCCCAATATTCGCGCTGTAAAATTTTAGTTGTTTAAAGTGCGAAACTAATTTCAGTCTAACGCATTGAAAATGGCTTGTCAACCATTTGGGTTGAAATTATAATGAAAAGATAAGGAGAATACACTATGGTTGAGGTATGGATTGCGGATGCATATCCGCTAATGGATGAATTGACTTATAATAGATACTACAAAGAGATTCCGGACTGGCGGAAAGAAAAAGCCAATCGAATGCGAAAACTTGAGGATAAAGCACTCAGTGTGGCAGCATGGACATTGTGGTCTTATGTGAAAAAGGAAAAGAACCTTGGAGAGAAAACCGTATTTAATCTGTCACATTCCGGGCGGTGGGTGATGTGTGCATTCAGTGATATCCCGAATGTAAAAGTAGGATGTGATCTGGAAAAGAAGGGAAAATTTCGGGAGGGAGTTGCAAGACGTTTTTTCTGTGAGTCAGAGTATCAGCATATTATGGGGATGGTCTCTGAAGAGAAGAAAGCAGAAATGTTCTACCGGTACTGGGTGTTAAAAGAGAGCTTTATGAAGGCAACCAGAGAGGGAATGGCGTTGGATATGCGCACTTATGAGATTGGCTGGGATGGAAACGGACAGCCGTTATTGCTTACGAAACCGGAGAAATATCCGGAAACTTATTATTATAAGGAATATTTTTATGTTGGAGCGGAAGCTTGTATGGCGGTCTGCACTACGGATAAAAAGATAGATAAAAATTTACACATATTAACCTTGTAGTAAGTGTTGACGGAGAAATATGGATTTGCTAAAATAGAAAGCAGGAAAAACTACGGTTTATCAAGCAATAATATAGTTTACAAAAAGAAGTAGATAAACCAAAATGGGAGTGTAGATAGCATACAATTTAATAAGGAGGAAAAGAATATGTTAGATTTAACATTTGGGGAGCAAGTCAAAATAGTCTTAAGTCGTAAAGGTATGACGATCAAAGAGTTGGCAGAGATCATTGAGGCTGAGACTGGAAAGAAGATGTCCAGACAGAATCTCACGCAGAGATTAGGGCGAGATAATTTCCAGGAACAGGATATGCGTATGATCGCGAAGATTCTTGATTGTCCATTTCAGTTAAATATTCTGGATGAAGATCAATCCATAGAGAGCAATTATAATGAGAGAGAGGAAGAACAGGTTCTCAGAAAACGTAAGAAAGCTGAAGAGAAAAAAAATGCAGCTGAATTTGCGGAAGAAGAAGGCGTTCAGATGGAACTTCCGTTATACATAGATGAACCGGAGGAGCCGACAGTAAAAGAGACTTCTGTAGAAGAGACTGTTGCAGAAGATGTTCCGGAAATGGAAGAGCCGATGTACGAGGAGACACCGACGATAGAAGAACCGATGTACGAAGAGACACCGGTATATGAAGAACCGATGTACGAAGAGACACCGACGATAGAAGAGCCGATGTACGAAGAGACACCGGTATATGAAGAGCCGGAACCGGAAAAGAAAGAGCAGGAGAAAAAAGAACAGGAGAAAAAAGAGACCGGATGGTTTTCATCTCTGCGCCGCAGAATGAAGCGTGAAGACAAGCATGCACATGATGCGCAGAAAGCCGCAGAGAAAGAGAATGAAGCAGAGGCTGTGATTGAGGAAAAAGTTTCTGAGGATATGGAGATGCAGGAGTTCTCTGAGGAGTCAGGTTATACAGACGGCATGATCAAAGAAGACTTCCAGGATTCCGGTGCATATATAGATACATTAGTTCAGGAGGCAAATGCGCAGAATTCCGACTGGTATCCACAGGTGGAAGAAGCGTATCGTGAAGAAGTAGAGGCAGTCGCCGCCGTGCCGAATGATGAAGAAGATTTAGAGCGTGGAGATGTGAATCCGTATACAGGTCATGAATATGAGACGAACAGTGTTCGTGTACATCCTACCAAGATAGGATATGTACAGGTCTATGACCGTGCAGAACATGCATGGGCTGATATGACAGAGTGGGCATTCTTAGGATATCAGGAGCAGAAGAAGGCGCTTTTGGGTAAAGACTATGAACCGCCGATTTATCTGGATTAATGGAGTGTGATGGTAGTTGAACTGGGAACAATTGTTATCAACAAAACGGAATAGAGAATTTTCTAAGAAAAATCGGGCGGGAAGAGGAACTGATCTGAGAAGTGAATTTGAAAAAGATTACCATCGGATCATAGGCAGCGCGTCTTTCAGGCGTCTGCAAGACAAGACACAGGTATTTCCCCTGGATAAGAGTGATTTTGTGCGTACAAGACTGACACATTCGCTGGAAGTTTCGTCATTTGCAAAATCCCTGGGGCAGAATGTCGGAGAAAATATATTAGCGTATAAGAAAGATTCGGGTTTCACATCGCAGATGAAAGAAGATATCTGCAATATTTTGCAATGTGCAGGATTGATTCATGATATCGGTAATCCACCATTTGGTCATTTTGGAGAAGATTCCATCAGAGAGTGGTTTAAGAGAAATCTTCCGGTAATGACGTACCATGGGAGAACGATTGATGAAGTACTGACGCCGCAGATGAAAAGTGACTTTTATCATTTTGAAGGTAATGCCCAGGCACTTCGCCTGGTAAGTAAACTCCACTTTCTGGTTGATGAAAATGGAATGAATCTGACGTATGCGCTTCTTAGTACGGTTATTAAATATCCGGTTTCATCTGTAGAAATCGATAAGGCTTCGGGAGATATCAAGACCAAAAAGATGGGATATTATTATGCGGATGCTGATATTTATGAGGACATTGCGAAAGAGACCGGGACAAATGGCAACCGCCATCCGCTGACCTTTATATTAGAAGCCGCAGATGATATTGCATATAAGACTGCGGATATTGAAGATGCATTTGTCAAAGGATATTTAAGTTATCATAAATTGCTGGACGAGCTGGAAGAACTCCAGATCCGTTACCGGGACAGCTTGTCCGAAAAATTCCTTCCGGCTGATAAGCTAAAAGAATTATACATATATGGAAAAGAACGGCAGGTGGAGAATCCGGAAGAGTATGCGATTAAGAACTGGATTATCCGCGTGCAGGGATTTTTAATAAATTGTGCAACCTATGGTTTTACTTCTAATTACAGTCTGATCATGAAAGGCGAATATAAAAAAGATTTATTTTACCATACTTTTGCGGAGAAACTGATGGATTTGTTGGGAGATCTGGCGTATCGCGAAGTATTTACTTCTGAACCGATCTATCGGATGGAAGTGGCAGAAGCATCGATGTTAGATTTTCTGTTGAACAAATTCATGACAGCAGTCATTAAATATGATGATCCGGAAGAGACATTAGATTCGATTGATGAACGTATGATTTCGTTCATTTCCAATAACTATAAACGGGCATATCATTATCATGCCAGAGGCAGATCGGAGATTGAAAAATTATATCTGAGGATTCTTCTGGTCACGGATTATGTGTGTGGTATGACAGACAGTTATGCGCAAAGACTGTATCAGGAGCTTACAGGAATTGCCTGGCTGGCATAATTATTTCTAATCATAATTGGATATCGGGTGGAATACACTGTGGTATAAATAATGATTGGAAGTGAAAATTTGAGACAGTTTACATCTTACTTATACGAATATGATCAGGGAAGAAGAATTCGAAATGTAGGATTTGTCAGAGTACAGCTGGGAGAAGAAACCTGCATTGTTCACATTCATGGAAAAGGACTTAGAATGCAGGGCGAGAAAAATCTGAATATTTATTTATTCTATGAAGAAGATGGAAAATGTATAGGAATATGGCAGGGTGCAGTTGAAAATGTAAACCCTGCCATTAATTACAGATTGACATATACCATGCAGGATGAAGGGATGGATCAGCATTATCAGCAAATCTGCGGTATTGTTCTGAAAAGTAATTCAGGGAAGACCTACAGTGCTGTCTGGGAGGATCACATGGCAGATGTGGAAGATATGCATTTGTGGGAGAAAGAAAAAGAAGAACCGGCGCCGGAGAAGAATCAGCAGCCTGAATTTGAATATCCGAAACCGGAGCGGTCTGATCTTCCGGATAAAGAACTGGATGAGGCGGGACTTGCCGGATCAACCGGATTCGGAGATGATGTTAAGGCAAAGGAAGAAAGTGAAGATGCCTTCGCATGCAACTTTAAAAAGATTCAGCGAAGTGAGCTGGCGAAACTTCCCAGATGCGAGTGGAAACTTGCAAATAATAGTTTCCTGCTGCATGGATATTATAACTATAAACACCTGATGTTTATCAGGGAGGAAGATCGCTTCCTGCTCGGAGTGCCGGGAATCTATCATCCGCGAGAGGCAAGAGCTGCTGCGACATTTGGATTTGTGGAATTTATTCCAATGGCAAAACTGGATGGCTCCAGGGCGGAACCTCCGGATGAAAATGAAACCTTCGGTTACTGGTGCCGTCAGGTGAGAGAGCCTGTGGATAGGTAAAAGAGATTGATAGATAGAAAAGAGGGAATGAAAATGCTGAGTACCGATGAGAAATATATGAAGGAAGCCATTAAGCAGGCAAGAAAAGCCTATGAGATCGGAGAAGTCCCGATCGGCTGTGTGATCGTATATCAGGATAAGATTATTGCCAGGGGATATAACCGCAGAACGATCGATAAAAATACTTTGGCGCATGCGGAACTGATCGCAATAAAAAAAGCCAGCAAAAAAATGGACGACTGGCGTCTGGAAGATTGTACAATGTATGTAACACTGGAACCTTGCCAGATGTGTTCCGGCGCAATCGTACAGTCTCGAATGACAAGAGTGGTTGTGGGATGCATGAATCCGAAAGCCGGATGTGCGGGTTCAATATTAAATCTTCTGCAGATGCAGGAATTTAATCATCAGGTAGAATTGACGATCGGTGTCTTAGAAGAAGAATGTAGCCAGATGATGAAACAGTTCTTCAGAGAACTCAGGGAGGCTAAAAAGAAGAAATAAAAAACGTGCATTGCGCTTCGAACCAGTCTCCCCAGACGTTACCTTAACAGTTAACTCAGAGCAGGCACCCTTACGGCACCCGGAAGATTCTGCTTAGTGCTGCTTCGTTCCCGACCTGACACGGTTCACAGATTTCCGTCGCGTAAGACCCGCGCATCAACGCCACTTATCAAGGGCAGCTCTGCAAATTCTGGCCCTCTGCGCAATATCACCCCTGCTATAGCGGATTGCAGGTAGAAGGTACCGCTAACACCCCGGCTGCACGAGTCTATATTTTACCGTATTTTTAACGAAATGTCAACGAACATGACAGAAGATTGTGAGGATTTAATTATGAAAATACTATTAACAGCGATAAATGCCAAATATATACATTCAAATCTGGCAGTTTACAGCTTGAAAGCATATGCCGGGAATGAGAATGTAGAACTGGCGGAATATACGATCAACCAGCAGAAAGATGATATATTAATAGATATCTACAAAAGAAGGCCGGATATTTTATGTTTATCCTGTTATATCTGGAATCTGGATTATGTGGAGGCGATTATCCGGGAAGTCCATAAATTGCGACCGGATATGCCAATCTGGGTGGGAGGACCGGAGGTATCTTACGATTCTGTCGACGTGCTGAATCGCCTGCCACAGATAACAGGCGTTATGAAAGGCGAAGGGGAAGAAACTTTTTCGGAACTTTGTAAATTGTGGAGTGATGAAAGCCTGGATGCCAAGGACACTGAGTTATGCTTAAAAAGCACGAAAGGAATCACCTGTCGTATGGCGGATGGCAGCATCGTGGAAAATCCGTGGAGAGAGATCATGGACTTAAGTGATGTCCCGTTTGTGTACGAGAATATAGAATTATTTGAACATAAGATCATTTACTATGAGAGCAGCAGAGGCTGCCCGTTTTCCTGCAGTTATTGTCTGTCATCGGTGGATAAACAGCTTCGTTTTCGCAAGTTGGAACTGGTAAAGAAAGAACTTCAGTTTTTTATCGACCATGATGTGCCGCAGGTGAAATTTGTAGACAGAACTTTTAACTGTAATCATAAACATGCTATGGAGATCTGGAGATATCTGGCAGAACACGATAAAGGGATTACCAATTTTCATTTTGAAGTGGCGGCAGATTTATTAAATGAAGAAGAGATTGCATTCTTACAGACAGTGCGTCCGGGTCTGTTCCAGTTGGAGATTGGTGTACAGTCTACCAATCCGGAGACGATACATGCAATCCGAAGAGTCATGAATTTTGAAAAAGTGGGCGAGATTGTTACACAGATACAAAGTGCGGGAAATATCCATCAGCATCTGGATCTGATCGCGGGACTTCCCTATGAAGATATCGACAGCTTTGCACATTCATTTGACGATGTGTATCGGTTAAAACCAGAACAGTTACAGCTTGGTTTTCTGAAAGTGTTAAAAGGTTCTTTTATGGAAAGCCAGATAGCAAATTATGGACTGGCTTATAAGGATCGGCCGCCGTATGAGGTTTTGTATACAAAATGGCTCAGTTATGAAGATGTAATCCGTTTAAAGAGCATTGAGGAGATGGTGGAAGTTTATTATAACAGCAGACAGTTTACTTATACGATGGAGGCTCTGGAGCAGGAGTACGACTCAGCCTTTGATATGTATGATGGACTTGGCAGGTATTATACGGAACATGAATTGGATAAGATCAACCACAAGCGAAGTGCGAGATATGAGATCCTTCTGGATTATGTAAAAGAATACCATGGAGATCAGGAAGAAAAATTCAGGGAACTTCTTACTTATGATTATTATCTGAGAGAAAATGCAAAGACTCGACCGGAATTTGCCGGAGAATATCTGGTGTCTAAAGAATTTTTACGGGCATTTTATGAAAATGAGTCGGAGAAGGGCAGATATCTTCCGGATTACAGGGGATACGATAAGAACCAGTTGCGCAGAATGACGCATTTAGAGTATTTTGCAGAGACAAAAGAATACATACTTTTCGATTATCTAAACAGAAATCCATTGAATCAGGAGGCAAGAATTAGTAAGATAGATGTAAACCTTTCTTGCAAAAGAATAATAAACAGTATAGAATAAATGGAAAAAAGGAGCAGTTGTGATGAATTTTAATGATAAAAAGACAAGAAGAATAATAGCGATTGTTGTTATATTGGTAATCATAGCTATGCTGGCAACCATGATTATTCCATATCTGGTCGTATAGTTTGACGGGAATCGAGTATTAATGCAGGAAAAGTAGGAGAAGTAGGAGAAGAAGATGGCAAAACGTCGTCAGAACAGACTAAATAAGAAAAGCAGAATAAGGAACAGAGGAAAGAAGAATCGTGCAAATTATATATTGGCAGTAACTTGTGCGAGTATTGCTGCTGTATTGATTATTGTGTCCGGAATCCTGATGTATGCACTTTCTATGTATCCGAAAGATACGATTGCCGACAACATTTATATAGGAGATGTGAACGTAGGAGGCATGGATAAGAAAGCGGCAAAGTCCGCACTGAATGCGAGGATGAAAGAATTACAGTCGGCTGAAGTCACAATGAAAGTAGAAGATAAGACAGAGACCGCAACTTTAAAAGATTTAGGATTAAAGTATAAAGATAAAAATGCATTGGTAGACCAGGCATTTGATTATGGAAAAAAAGGTGGATTATTCTCCAGATACCAAAGACTTCACAATCTGAGCAAAGAGCCATATACCATTGATGCGGTTTTTGCGCTGGATTCTAAAAAGTCAGAGTCGGTATTGAATGAGAAAGTAGCCAGTCTCACGAAGAGAGCAGAGAATGCAACAATAGAGACAAAAGATTCTAAAGCCAAAATTATAGATGCAAAAGATGGTAAAAAGGTAGATGTAAAGAAATCTGTCAAAAAGATTGCCAAAGCGTTGAATAATAATTGGGATCTGAAAAATCTGACGGTAGATATGGCCGTTGTGAAAGAGAAGGCATCGGTTAATGCAGATGATCTGAAAGGATTGACAGATGTCCTGGGAACCTATACAACTTACGTTGGAAACGGCGATAAAAGGACGAATGTAGAAGTAGGAACAGAGCGACTGAGTGGCATTATTTTACAGCCGGGAGAAGAACTGGCCGCGGATGAGACCATGGGACCATATGATGCTGAACATGGCTATGTCCTTGGAAACAGCTATGCCGGAAGTGAAGTAGAAGAAACCTATGGTGGCGGCGTCTGTCAGGTAACAACCACATTATATAATGCTGCATTATATGCGGAACTGGAGATTGTGGAACGTCATCCACACTCTATGCAGGTAACATATGTAGATCCGTCCAGGGATGCAGCAGTTGCAACAGGAGCATTGGAGTTCCGCATTAAAAATAATTATAAAAAACCTGTTTATATAGAGGGTGTTCTGGATGATGACGACCAGCTTACATTTACAATTTATGGAAAAGACACCAGAGATAAAGGCAGAAGTGTTGAGTTTGAAAGTGAAGTTCTGGACACTGAAGAGTATGATGTGACTTACGAGGTAGATACCGAAGCAACACTTGGAAGCATGGAGTATTCCGGTTCTCCGAGTAACGGTATGTCAGCGCAGTTATGGAAGATTGTATATGAGGACGGAGAAGAAGTAAGCAGAGATGTGATCAATACCAGTGAGTATACAAAATCCGACCAGATCATTAAGGTTGGAATTGCGTGTGATAACGCAGAAGCATCTGCGCTTGTAAGCAGTGCAGTATCTTCACAGAATCTGGATCAGATCACCAGTGCGATCGCCCAGGCGAGTGGAATGTTGTATTAGAAATTTATTAGTTGCTATATAGACTGTTGTAAGGAGTCGGTTATGAGAGTAAACGTTGGACAGGAATGTATACTGAATGAGATTAAAACTACATATGGACATTCGCGGTATACGGGTTTGTATGCTCTGGCAGCAGTTGCGAATGATCTGGCAGCGGCAGGTGGGGAAGAGATTACCGTAAGCGCAAGAATAGAGATGCCGGATTACACTTTTAAATCCAGATTACATGCAATCCGGAATGAATTAGAGGAAGTATGTGAGTTACAGAATATTCGGTTGGAAGAGGTCGCAGCCTTCAGACATGCAGCGGTGAATCTTCCGGAGGTAACAATTTCAGGAATCAGCCGTGCACCAAAAGAAGAAGCGTGGTGCAGGGATGTCGGACGAGCCGGACAGGATGTCGTTCTTACAGGATGGATCGGCATGGAAGGCATGCTCCGGATATTAGATGAGAAAGAGCAGGAGTTAAAGAAAAGATTTGCACCTGCATTCATAAATCAGATTCGATCATACCGGCAGGAATTATTTGCCGTGCGAGCGATATCCGTTGCAAAAGCCGAGGGCTCATCTGTTATACGTCAGATAACAGAAGGCGGCATTATGGCAGCGTTATGGAATCTGGCGAAAGAAACTGAGACAGGATTAGAGCTGGATCTGAAGAAACTCAGCATCTTACAGGAGACGATAGAGGTTTGTGAGCACTATCGGATCAATCCATATCAGTTGACTTCAACGGGGTGTCTGTTGATCGTGACAGACGACGGGGAAGTGTTGGCAGATGAGCTGAAACGGAACAATATACAGGCATCTGTTATTGGAAAGACAACAGATGACAACGATAAAAAATTGCATAACGGGGACGAGGTCCGCTATATTGACCGACCGGCTCCGGACGAGATATTCAAGATATATGGAGGAATCGAACATGGACAAATTAAGGGAACAGATACTGAAATACATGGAGAAGAATAGCCGCGTAGATTTAGGAGAGCTGGCAATTCTTCTGGATACGGATGAAGTAACGATTGCAAATGAACTGGCTGCAATGGAGAGTGAGCAGATCATCTGCGGTTATCATACACTGATCAACTGGGAGAAAGCCGGACAGGAGAGAGTAAATGCACTGATCGAAGTACGCCTGACTCCACAGAGAGACGCAGGATTTGATGATACAGCAGAGCGTATCAGCAACTATCCGGAAGTAAATGCAGTATATCTGATTTCAGGAGGATACGACTTGTTAGTATCACTGGAAGGAAAGAGCTTATTAGAAGTATCAAGATTTGTATCAAGCAAACTTTCTACGATTGACAATGTCATCAGTACAGCAACCCATTTTGTATTAAAGAAATACAAAGATCATGGAACTGTTTTGACACACAAGAATAAATCAGAAAGGATGTTGGTGACACCGTGATGAGAAATCCATTAGCTAAAAAAGTAGTCGAGATCGAACCATCCGGTATCCGCAAATTTTTTGATGTTGTAAGTGAAATGCCGGATGCAATATCACTGGGTGTTGGAGAGCCTGACTTTGATACTCCGTGGAGAATTCGTGAGGAAGGTATCTATTCATTAGAGAGAGGACGTACATTCTACACATCCAACGCCGGATTAAAAGAATTAAAAGAAGAAATCTGTAAATATTTAGAGAGAAAGATACAAGTTGCTTATGACTATCGTTCAGAAGTCATGGTAACCGTCGGAGGCAGTGAGGGAATTGATATCGCGATGCGTGCGATGCTGGATCCGGGAGATGAAGTCCTGATCCCGCAGCCGAGTTATGTATCCTACCTGCCGTGTGCAGTGCTGGCAGACGGAGTTCCGGTGATTATTGAACTGCAGGAGAAGAATGAGTTCAAATTAACAGCGGAAGAATTAGAAGCTGCTATTACACCAAAGACAAAGATCTTAGTACTCCCATTTCCGAACAATCCGACGGGAAGTATTATGACTAAAGAAGACTTAGAGCCGTTGGTAGATGTGATCAAGAAACATGATATTTTTGTAATTTCTGATGAGATCTATTCAGAACTTACATACGGAACGGATCATGTATCCATCGCTTCTTTCCCGGGAATGAAAGAGAGAACAATTGTGATCAACGGATTCTCCAAAGGATTTGCCATGACAGGTTGGCGTCTGGGATATGCCTGCGGACCGAAAACGATTCTGGCGCAGATGATCAAGATACATCAGTTTGCCATCATGTGTGCACCAACGAACAGCCAGTATGCCGCAGTTGAGGGATTGAGACACTGTGAGCCGGAAGTGCAGGAGATGAGAGAGGCATATAATCAGAGAAGACGCTTCCTGCTTCATGAGTTTAAGCGGATGGGACTTTCTTGTTTCGAACCGTTCGGAGCATTCTATGTGTTCCCGAATATCCAGGAATTTGGAATGCCTGCGGATGAATTTGCAACCCGTTTCCTGATGGAAGAAAAAGTAGCAGTCGTGCCGGGAACAGCATTTGGTGCCTGCGGAGAAGGATTTATCCGAGTATCCTATGCATACTCACTGGATGATCTGAAAGAAGCACTGGGAAGACTGGAGAAATTCATCACCAGATTAAGAGAAGAAAAGAATAAATAATAATATAAGTAGAATAGTAAGAGGGAAGGCTTCGAAGAAAATACTCCGGAGACTGACCCTCTTTCTTCTATATAAAAGGTGCTAATATAGAAGAAACCGGTCTTTAAATTAAAAAAAGGAAATCATTGGAAGGAGAAAAAAATCAGCATATAAAATCATAAAAAAGTCAATGGACAATATAGACGAAGAAAAAGTGAGTTAGTTGTTATAAATTCATCAATTTGTATCTTGCAATCCAAAAAAAAATTTGTATAATATTTATCAATGAAAACAACCGGTATTTAGGGCAGAAATGAAACAGTAAAATCCGGATTTGAATATTTAGGATACAAATATTCAAAATCAGATGCACGGAAATCGTATTTCGGATAAATACTGCTAAAAATAAAAAATTGGCATCGTTATTGCTTTAATATAATACGCAATGATAAGTGAGAAAAAATCACACTCAAATGCCAGAGATTTGTTAAAATTATCAAAAATTTAACGCAAAAATTGTGCAAAATTTGGAAAATAAGACAACAAATTAGCACCAGATAATTGACGAACCGGTCGGATTGAATTAAAATAGGACGAACGGGAGGTTTTTGGGAACCATGCTTAATATCGTATTATTGGAGCCGGAGATTCCGGCAAATACAGGAAATATAGGTCGTACATGCGTAGCAACGAATACCAGATTACATCTGATCGAACCTCTGGGGTTCCGGTTAGATGAGAAAAGTTTAAAAAGAGCCGGTATGGATTACTGGAAAGATCTGGATGTGACAACTTACATTGACTATCAGGACTTTTTGGAGAAGAATCCCGGAGCGAAGATTTATATGGCAACGACGAAAGCACCGACGGTATACACAGAAGCAGAGTACGAGCCGGACTGTTATATTATGTTTGGCAAGGAGAGTGCAGGAATCCCGGAAGAGATTCTGGTGGAAAACCAGGAAAATTGTGTCCGGATACCGATGGTCGGGGATATTCGATCGTTGAATCTTGGAAATTCTGTAGCAATCATGCTGTATGAAGCTCTCAGACAGAACAATTTCGCAGGAATGAATCTGGAAGGCCATCTGCATCATTTAAAGAACTGGTAGACTTAAAAGATTGACAGAAAGTGAGTGTGGATGCATTGAGTGAACAAAACACGAAGAACAACAAGAACAAATTTATGTTGTTTTCCGGATTTATGAAGAATATTACGATGGTCACACAGTTTGGACTGTCACTGCTGACACCGATGCTGATCTGCTTATTTGCATGCTGGTGGCTGGTGGGACACACAGGAGTCGGTCAGTGGATATACATCATAGGATTTATCTTTGGATTGTGCAGTTCATTTATGGTGGCCTATAACTTATATCTTTCGGTGATGAAGAAAGAAAAGAAAGAAAAGAAAAAACGAAATCATATCTCGTTTAATAATCATATGTAGGAGGTATTGGTTGTGAGTATGCTTCAACCTGTAGTTAAGAAGGAGACAATAAAAGTTACAATATACACTGTTGTGGGAGTGATCCTCATGTGGATCGCCCTGGCAGCATTACATCCGATGATGCCGGATAAACTGGTATTAGATACCAAAGCAATTATATCAGGAATCATCGGTGGAGCAATTGCAATTATCAATTTCCTGATCATGGGATTATCGGTGCAGAGCATTGCAGCGACAGAAGATCAGGATCTTGCGAAGAAAAAGATGAAAGTCAGCTATTCTCAGCGTATGGCGTTGCAGCTTATCTGGGTCATTGTAGCAGCAGTAGCACCTTGCTTTTATCTGGTATCGGGTATCCTTCCGTTACTGTTTCCAAGCTTAGGTATAAAACTGACATCAGTTTTTAACAAAAATAAATAGAGTAAAAGATGAATTGATATCGGGAAATTCATAGAATGGAGGTGAGAGTATGAATATAGATATTAGCGGACCTAAAGTCTTCTTTACGATTCCGCTTAACATTCCGATATTGGGGGATCTTCAGATTAGTGAAACAATGGTAGTCAGCTGGCTTGTAATGATTATTATCACAGGTTTATGTATATGGCTGACACATGACCTGAAAGTGGAAAATATTTCCAAACGTCAGGCAGCAGCAGAGATGATAGTCGAGACATTGAACAACTTTGTTATCGGCAACATGGGAGAGCGATTCCGGTACATGATTCCATTTGTAGGAGCATTATTCAGTACCAGTCTTGTTTCGAATCTGATCAGTCTTACCGGGCTGAGGAGCCCGACAGCCGATTTGTCGACAGAGGCAGCATGGGCAGTAGTCGTATTTATCATGATTACCCATCAGAAACTCAAGACAAACGGACTTGGTGGATATCTGAAAGGGTTCACAGAACCAATTCCAGTTATGACACCATTTAATATTCTTGGAGAAATCTCGACACCTGTCAGTATGGCATGTCGACATTTCGGAAACATCTTCTCAGGTATTGTAATTGGTGGTTTGATCTACGGAGCACTGGCAGTCCTGAGTACCGCAGTTCTGGGATTGATTCCTGGAGCAGTTGGACATGTGCTTGCACAGATACCAATTTTTGATGTAGGTCTTCCGGCGATCACCGGATTCTACTTTGACTGGTTCACATCGTGCATGCAGGCATTTATCTTCAGTATGTTGACAATCATGTATATTGCACAGGAAGCTGGGGATGAGTAAAACTTAATATAGAATAACGACAAATGAAGTAAAAGTGTGAATTTAAGGAGGAAATAATTATGGATTTTACAGTACTTGCTAAAGGTATTGCATTAATGGGTTGTGGTATTGGTGCTGGTCTGGCGTTGATCGCCGGTGTTGGACCTGGTATTGGTGAAGGTAACGCTGTTGCTAAGGCTCTGGAAGCTATCGGAAGACAGCCGGAGTGTAAAGGTGATGTAACATCTACAATGCTTCTTGGTGTTGCTCTTGCAGAGACAACTGGTATTTATGGTTTCGTTACAGGTCTTCTTCTGATCTTCGTTGCACCTGGTATGTTCATGAACTTCTTAGGATAATCCTTAGAATTTGAACGATAGAAAGATGCATTGAAGAATAGGAGGTTGAGTAGCCGAGATGCAAAATTTAGTATCGATTATACCGTGGACTTTTATTGCGCAGCTTTGCAACCTTTTTATTCAGCTATATCTTATTAAACGTTTTCTGTTAAAACCGATTAACGCGGTTCTTGAAAAACGAAAAGAGATGGCAACTGCTGAGATTACAGAAGCCGAGAAGGCAAAAGAAGAGGCAAGAGCTATCAAAGCCGAATATGAGCAGAACATGGCAGAAGCAAAAGAAAAAGCCAATGCTCTTATTACAAACGCACAGAAGAGCGCTGCTCTTCAGAGCGAAGAGGTAATACAGGAAGCAAACCGTCAGGCTGCTGCTATTAAGGCAAAAGCTGAGAGTGACATTGAGCAGGAGAAGAAGAAAGCTGTCAATGAACTCAAGGGTGAGATCGGCGGAATGGCTATGGAGATAGCCGGCAAAGTGATCGAGCGTGAAATTAGCGAAAAGGATCATGAGAAACTGATTGATGAATTTATTTCGAATGTGGGTGAGGCATCATGACACAAACAGCTAAAATATATGGAAGTGGATTATATGATTTAGCTATGGAAGACGGACTCGTTGATGTGCTGATGCAGCAGCTTCAGGAAGTTCGTACATTATTCAGGGAATACCCGGATTATGTAAAGCTCTTAGGCGAGCCTTCCATACCGAAGGCGGAACGGGTGAAACTGATTGACACCGCATTCGGTGCTGATACAGAGCGCTATTTAATTAATTTTATGAAATTATTGTGTGAACATAACCTGATGAGTGAGTTCGCAGGATGCTGCGATGAGTTCACACGACGTTATAACGTAGACCATAACATTACAGAAGCTACAGTTTACAGTGCTGTTTCACTGACAGACAGTCAGACAGAGACACTGAAGAAGAAGTTGGAAGCTATGAGTGGAAAGACAGTGATGCTTACACAGAAAACGGACGCTTCTATTGTAGCGGGTCTTCGTGTAGAGATTGATGGAAAGCAGTTAGACGGAACTGTTAAGGGACGTATGGACGGGCTTTCAAAGAAACTTGATGAAATGATTGTATAAAGGATGGTAAAGGAAACATGCAATTAAAACCTGAAGAAATATCCAAAGTCATCCGCAGCCAGATCAAATACTATGACAACGCAATTCAGCAGAGTGAGACAGGTACTATCCTTTCAGTAGGTGATGGTATCGCCAGAGCAAGCGGACTTACAGCTTGTATGGCAGGTGAGTTGCTCGAATTTGAAGATGGCAGCTATGGAATGGCACAGAATTTGGAAGAAAACATGGTATCTATTGTACTGTTTGGTACCGATGAGAATATTGGAGAGGGACAGACAGTAAAACGTACCGGTAAAGTCGTATCTGTACCGGTTGGAGATGCGATGGTTGGTCGTGTTGTAAATGCTTTGGGACAGCCGATTGATGGCGCTGGACCGATCGAAACTACAGAATTCCGTCCGGTCGAGAGTCCGGCACCGGGTATCTGTGAGAGACAGCCAGTAACAGAGCCTTTACAGACAGGTATCAAAGCGATCGACTCAATGATCCCGATTGGACGTGGACAGCGTGAGTTGATCATCGGAGACCGTCAGACAGGTAAGACACAGATCGCGATTGATACAATTTTGAACCAGAAAGGTGAAGATGTAATCTGTATTTATGTTGCAATCGGACAGAAACGTTCTACAGTAGCAACACTCGTTGAGAAATTGCAGAAAGCAGGAGCTATGGATTATACAGTAGTTGTAGCAGCTACAGCTTCCGAAGCTTCACCATTACAGTATATTGCACCATATACAGGATGCTCTATCGGAGAGTATTTCATGGCACAGGGTAAACATGCACTGGTTATCTATGATGACTTGAGTAAGCATGCGGTTGCATACCGTGCACTTTCTCTTCTGATTCGTAGACCACCTGGACGTGAGGCTTATCCTGGAGACGTATTCTACCTGCATTCAAGACTTCTTGAGCGTGCAGCTAAGATGGATGACGCACATGGTGGTGGATCACTGACAGCATTGCCTATCATTGAGACACAGGCAGGAGATGTATCAGCATACATTCCTACAAACGTTATTTCTATTACAGATGGACAGATCTATCTGGAGACAGAGCTGTTCCACTCAGGTATTATGCCGGCTGTTAACCCTGGTATTTCCGTATCACGAGTTGGTGGTAATGCACAGGTAAAAGCTATGAAGCAGGTATCTGGTAACTTGAAACTTCTGTATTCTCAGTATCGTGAGTTACAGGGATTCGCTCAGTTCGGTTCAGACCTTGATGATGATACAAAAGCACGTCTTGCACAGGGCGAGCGTATCGTAGAAGTTCTGAAACAGAATCAGGCTTCTCCTATCGATGTAGAGAAACAGGTAGCTATCATCTATGCTGTAACAAACGATCTGTTAACAGCAATTGCACCAAAAGACATTCAGGATTACGAAGCAGGACTGTTCCGTTATCTGGATTCAGATGCAGATGGTGTAGAAGTTGCAAGGTTAATCCGTACAACAGGTAAACTGGAGAAAGAAACTGAAGAGAAACTGGTAGCTGTATTGAATGCATATACAGAACAGTTTTTGGAGATGAACTCTGAGAAATAAGCATAAAGGAGGAAGCATATGGCTGCAGATATGAAAAGTATAAAACTGCGCATTAAAAGTGTGCAGGGCACAATGCAGATAACCAAGGCAATGGAACTTGTAGCATCCTCCAAGCTGCGTAAAGCCAAAGAACGAGCTGATAACTGTAAACCTTATTTTGAGGTGTTGCATGAGACCCTGCAGGATATTGCAGGAGGTTATGTTGGCTTTTCCTCAGCTTATGTTAAGAAGCCAGTAAACGATAAGTATTGTTATGTAGTCATAGCCGGTGACCGGGGAATGGCTGGTGGATACAATGCAAATGTATTCAAACGTCTGGAAGCAGACAGTGCCGGAAAAGATATCATGGTACTGCCGATCGGTAAGAAAGCAGTGGAGTACTGCCAGAGAAAGGACATCGAGATGTTGACAGAAGATTTTGCAACTGTTGCAGAAGTTTCTGTTGCAGATTGTTTCTCAATTGCGAACATCTTGTGTACAGAATTCAAGGCAGGAAGATTTGGACATGTTGAACTCTGTTATACACAGTTCATTTCCATGCTTTCACAGAGCCCGGATTCATTCCCGATATTACCGTTACCGGATCTTGTTGCTGACGGTGTAGACGGTGAGAAACAGAAAAAACTGGAACAGACGTTATATGATCCAAATCCGGAAGAAGTATTTGAGATCATTGTTCCGGAATATCTGGCAGGACTCCTCTACTCAGGCGTATGCGAGAGTATCGCAAGTGAGCTGGCGGCAAGACGTACAGCCATGGATGCGGCTACAAAGAATGCCGGAGATATGATCGAACAGCTCAATCTGTTCTACAACCGAGCTCGTCAGGCTGGCATTACACAGGAGATTACGGAGATTGTTGCAGGCGCAGAAGGCGTTTAGCGAGATCGATTAACCTTGAATGAATGAAGGAGATTCTAAGATGAGTGAAAAACACATTGGCGAAGTAGTACAGGTCATTGGTCCAGTATTGGACATCCGCTTTGCGCACGATGAATTACCTGCACTGCAAAATGCCATTGAGATTGACAACAAAGGCGCAAAGCTCATAGCCGAAGTTGCTCAGCAGACCGGAGATAACGTAGTACGTTGTATTGCGATGAACTCTACAGATGGTCTGGTAAGAGGAACAAAGGCTTTGGACACAGGAGGTCCGATCACAGTTCCGGTTGGTGAAGAATGCCTGGGACGTGTATTCAACCTTCTTGGACAGCCGATTGATAACAAACCGGCTCCAGAATCAAAAGACCGCTGGACAATTCATCGTCCGGCTCCATCATATGAAGAACAGAATCCGGCAACGGAGATCTTCGAGACAGGTATCAAAGTCGTTGACCTGATCTGCCCTTACGCTAAGGGTGGTAAGATCGGTCTGTTTGGAGGTGCTGGTGTAGGTAAGACAGTACTTATCCAGGAGCTGATCAACAACGTAGCAAAAGCACACGGTGGTCTGTCAGTATTTACCGGTGTTGGAGAGCGTACTCGTGAGGGTAATGACTTATACGGAGAAATGCAGGAAAGTGGAGTTATCGACAAGACCGTCATGGTTTATGGTCAGATGAACGAACCGCCTGGAGCTCGTATGAGAGTTGCTCTGTCAGGACTGACAATGGCAGAGTACTTCCGTGATGAGAAGAACCAGGATGTACTTCTTTTCATTGATAACATTTTCCGTTTCACACAGGCTGGTTCAGAGGTATCTGCTCTGTTAGGACGTATGCCATCAGCCGTAGGTTACCAGCCGACACTGGCAACAGAAATGGGTGCCCTGCAGGAACGTATCACATCTACAAGAAAAGGATCAATCACATCTGTACAGGCTGTATATGTACCGGCCGATGACTTGACTGACCCGGCTCCGGCTACAACATACTCACATCTGGATGCTACAACTGTATTATCACGTGATATTGCCAGCCAGGGTATTTACCCGGCCGTAGATCCACTTGATTCAACAAGCCGTATCCTTACACCGGAAGTTGTAGGACAGGAACATTACGATGTGGCTCGTAGAGTACAGCAGGTATTACAGCGTTATAGAGAGTTGCAGGATATTATCGCTATCATGGGTATGGATGAATTGTCAGAAGAAGATAAACTGGCAGTTAACCGTGCTCGTAAGGTACAGCGTTTCCTGTCACAGAGTTTCCATGTAGCTGAGCAGTTTACAGGAAATCCTGGACAGTATGTACCTCTGAAAGAGACCATTCGTGGATTTAAGATGATCCTTGATGGTGAATGCGATGACATTCCAGAGAGCTGTTTCTTATATGCTGCAACAATTGAAGATGTATTTGAAAAAGCAAAGAAATAGTAAAGGAGGATGTCTATGAAGACCTTCCCATTACGAATAGGTACTCCTGATGGACTGTTGTTCAGCGGAGACGTTGTGAGAGTTGTGTGCCGTACCATCACCGGTGACCGCGCGATTCTTGCAGACCATATGGATTTCTGTACAGGAATCGGTATGGGTGAAGCCCATGTTGTTTTTGAAGACGAGAGCGTACGTAAAGCAGCCTGCATCGGTGGGATGCTCACAATGGTAGACGGTACATGTCGTGTACTTGCAACTACCTGGGAGTGGAGCGAAGATATCGATGTAGAGAGAGCAGAGCGTGCAAAAGAGCGTGCGGAAGAGACACTGAAGAAGACTGGACTTTCTGACAGAGAGTACAATGTGGCTAAGGCAAAGCTTAATCGAGCACTTGTGCGTATAAGTGTGAAATAAAGATTGTTTATTGTCCGAGAGGATCGATGAATAAAAGAATAAAAGACGGGATTTCTGATTCGTTCAGAAGTCCCGTTTTTTTAACATAACAGGGTAAAGTCCGGGTGAAATCTGCGGTCTACATGCACATTCTCAGAGGAAAGGCATATGATAAAACAGATACTGATACAGGAGTGTGGGAATCTATGGAAAACAAACTGCCATATTATATGGCCTATCCGATGCCCTTGGTATATGATGAAGAGCGGATCACAAGAAGAGATCTGGAGTATATGAAAAGCCTGTACCCGGCTTCCGCAAAACGGGTAATACCGTATGTCGAAGAAGAATGTGACCGGATGATGTATGAAGGAAGTATGATGTATGATGAATATCCTGATCAGTTGCAGTTGAGGCTTATGTGCAGGCGAATTTATGATCAGGCATCAAAAGAGGAAGAAGAACCGGGTCAGTGGTTCATGGACTTGATACAGGTGATGGCTTATCAGGAAATGTGCCACAGACGACAGGAACACAGAAATTATCGAAAAAAATATTTTTAAAAAGATATCCGGAGGCTTGAGGGACTTTTTTTGAAGACTTTTAGTGGACGCAGATATACTGGTATGCTAAAATGAAGGTCAGGCATAAATGGAAAAGGAGCGAGAGTTTATGGATAACATTATTTTGATCGGAATGCCGGCTGTGGGAAAAAGTACCGTTGGAGTTGTAGTTGCAAAGCGACTGGGATATCGTTTTATTGATACGGACATTTTAATACAGGAGGAAGAAGGAAAGCTTTTAAAAGACATTATTGCCGAGAAAGGAATCGATGGATTCCTGGAGATTGAAGACCGCATTAATGCTAATGTGATCGCAAAGCATTCTGTAATATCACCCGGAGGAAGTGTGGTATATTGTGAGAATGCAATGAAACATTATAAAGAGATTGGAAAAATCGTATATTTAAAGGCATCCTTTGAGACAATAAGTAGAAGATTAAAGAATGCACGAAGAAGAGGGGTCGTATTAAAAGACGGCCAGAGTTTGAAAGACCTTTATGATGAAAGAGTAGAATTATTTGAGCGTTATGCAGATGTAACTGTGTGCGAAGATGGACTGAAATTAGAGCAAACTATAGAAAATGTACTTAAAGCATTGACTGTTAAAGAATAGATTATTTGATAAATGTTACAAAAAATTTACACGAATGTAAAAAAAATTTACAAATGAGAAAAATATGGTATAATAGGTAATAAGCATAAGATGTAGATAGTATCCGGAGAGTTTTGTGGGAGTAAGATTCTCCGGAATTTACCGTAATATAGAATATTAAAATAAGAGGGTAAGATAATTAATAATCACGAGGTGTAAGGATGGAACAGTATATTATTAAAGGCGGCACTCCGCTTGTTGGTGAAGTAGAGATTGGTGGCGCTAAAAATGCAGCATTGGGAATTTTAGCCGCAGCGATTATGACAGACGAAACTGTATTAATAGATAATCTTCCGGACGTTAATGATATTAATGTTTTATTGGATGCGATTGCAGGCATGGGCGCGCAGGTGAGCAGAATCGACCGCCATACAGTAAAGATCTGTGGAAAGACGATCAAGAATCTGGATATTGAATATGATTATATCAAGAAAATCCGTGCTTCTTACTATTTATTAGGAGCTATGCTCGGCAAATACAAGCATGCGGAAGTAGCACTTCCGGGTGGATGTAATATCGGAAGTCGTCCGATCGACCAACATCTGAAAGGATTCAGAGCTCTTGGTGCAGATGTAGACATTGAACATGGAAAGATTATTGCAGAGGCAGATAAGCTGACAGGAAAGCATCTTTATTTTGATGTTGTCAGTGTAGGAGCTACTATTAATGTAATGATGGCTGCAGCGATGGCTGATGGCCTGACAATCATGGAGAACGTAGCAAAGGAGCCGCATGTCGTTGACGTTGCGAACTTCTTAAACAGCATGGGAGCCAATATCCGTGGTGCAGGAACGGATGTTATCAAGATCCGTGGTGTTCAGCGTTTGCATGGAACAGAGTATTCTGTTATTCCGGATCAGATTGAGGCAGGAACATTTATGTTTGCGGCAGCAGCTACCAAGGGTGACGTAACTGTATTGAACGTCATTCCAAAACATCTGGAAGCAACGATTGCAAAGCTAGTAGAGATTGGCTGCGAAGTAGAAGAATTTGACGATGCTGTACGTGTAGTGTCTAAAGGAGATCTCACAAGTACACACGTTAAGACACTTCCATATCCGGGATTCCCGACAGATATGCAGCCGCAGATTGGTGTTACCCTTGCTCTTTGCAGAGGGACAAGTACTATTACCGAGAGTATTTTTGAAAACCGTTTTAAATACCTTGACGAGCTTGCGCGTATGGGTGCAGATGTCAAAGTTGAAGGTAATTCAGCAACGATCACAGGCGTCAGCAAATTATCAGGAGCAAGAGTAAGTGCACCGGACCTTCGTGCAGGTGCGGCACTTTGTATTGCAGGGCTGGCAACAGACGGCATTACAATCGTGGATGATATCGTTTATATCCAGAGAGGATATGAGAGATTCGAAGAGAAGTTAAGAAGCATCGGAGGAGAGATCGAGCGTGTAGCTTCCGAGAAAGATATCATGAAGTTCAAATTAAAAGTCGGCTAAAGGAAGAATTTGAACTAATCTATTGACAATTAAGATAAAAACGAGTAAAGTTTTACTCGTATTTATAACAACAATGAAATATTGAAGACTTTCTCTTATTCAGAGCAGTGGAGATACAAAGGATCTGTGAAGCTGCGGCAACCCCCGGTATGGGAAGGTGCCAACCTGAGCGAGTGATCGAACAATAAGAGGATTGGTTTATAATGAATATAAAACAGTCCGTTTAGCGGGCTGTTTTCTTTTGGCTGATATGCTATAGCCAAAAAACGAACCAACCAGCGAGAGAAAGTTGGACAATTCACGAAAGGAGTATTTTATGGAAAAGAGATTATTTACCTCGGAATCAGTAACTGAAGGACATCCGGATAAGATGTGTGACCAGATTTCAGATGCGATCCTGGACGCATTGATGGAACAGGATCCAATGAGCCGTGTGGCATGTGAGACATCAACAACTACAGGTCTTGTATTAGTAATGGGAGAGATTACAACGAACGCATATGTAGACATTCAGAAGATTGTCAGAGATACCATTACCGAGATTGGATATACAAGAGGAAAATATGGATTTGATGCAGAGACTTGTGGTGTTATTACAGCAATCGATGAGCAGTCAAAGGATATTGCACTTGGAGTTGACAAGGCATTAGAAGCAAAGGAAAATACAATGTCTGAAGAAGATATCGATGCTATTGGAGCAGGAGATCAGGGAATGATGTTTGGTTATGCATCAGATGAGACACCGGAGCTTATGCCATACCCGATTTCACTTGCACATAAACTTGCAATGAAACTGACAGAAGTAAGAAAGAACGGAACACTTCCATATCTTAGACCGGATGGAAAGACTCAGGTAACCGTAGAGTATGATGAGAACGGAACACCGATCAGACTGGATGCAGTGGTACTTTCAACACAGCATGATCCGGAAGTAACTCAGGAGCAGATTCATGAAGACATTAAGAAATATGTGTTTGATACTGTGATCCCGGAGGGAATGACTGATGCCGAGACAAAATTCTTCATCAACCCAACAGGAAGATTCGTAATCGGTGGACCACACGGAGACAGCGGACTTACAGGACGTAAGATCATCGTAGATACTTACGGAGGAATGGCACGTCACGGTGGTGGAGCATTTTCCGGAAAAGACTGCACAAAGGTAGACCGTTCTGCCGCATATGCAGCACGTTACGTTGCAAAGAATATTGTAGCAGCAGGACTTGCAAAGAAATGCGAGATCCAGTTGTCTTACGCAATCGGAGTTGCACATCCGACATCTATCATGGTAGATACATTCGGAACAGGTGTGCTGAGCGATGAGAAATTAGTAGAGATCATCCGCGAAAACTTCGATCTTCGTCCGGCAGGAATCATTAAGATGTTAGATCTGAGAAGACCAATCTACAAACAGACTGCCGCATATGGTCACTTTGGACGTACAGATATCGACCTTCCGTGGGAGAAGACAGACAAAGTAGAAGACTTAAAAAAATATCTTTAATTCATAGAGATTTATAAAATTTTTAGAAAAGTTTATGGGTGCTTGCTGTGAAGCACCCATTTTTCATGCTATACTCTAGATATCTATAGAGTATGGAGGCGTATTATGAAATTTAAGACACGTTTGATTACGTCGTTTTTAATCGTCATATTAATACCGATTATTTTAAGTGTTACACTGGTCTCGGTGATCGGAAAGTATCAGATAAGTTCTATTGAGAAGACTTATGGAATCACAGGAACAACACTGGACAGTTTTTCAAATTCAGTACAGGTTCTCTCAAGATTGACGGAAGAATCCTACGACAAGCTGTGCCAGATGGCGAAGGATGATCCGGGAAAGATGGAAGATGCTACTTATCTGGAAGAATTCAACCAGAAGCTGACACATAAGAAATCTTATCTTCTGGTCCGCAAGGATGAGACGATTGTTTATATAGGAACAGAAAGCGATGAAGTGGAAAAAGTAATCCCACAGCTTCCGGCGTACGGAGGCACAGAGGAAAATCAGGAGAACAGTACCTACCTCGGTGGCGATGCACAGGCACTGGTCAAACAGGTGGATTTCAGGTATAAGGACAGGAGCGAGGGCAGCGCATTTATCGTGACCGATGTTCAGGACATGATTCCGGAGGTTAAGCAATTTGTAATAGATATTCTGGTTTGCGTTGTTCTGGTATTGATTTTGACGGCGGGACTTTTGATTTTCTGGATCAACCGCGGAGTCATGATCCCGGTCAATAAGATGCGAGTGGCGACGAAGAACATCAAAGAAGGTAATCTGGATTTTGAATTGAAACCAGAGGCGGACGATGAGCTTGGAAGTCTGTGCCAGGATCTGGAAGAGATGCGTATTCGGTTGAAAGACAGCGCGGAGGAAAAAGTGAAGTTTGATCAGGAAAGTAAAGAGCTGATCAGCAACATTTCCCATGATCTCAAGACCCCGGTGACGACTATCAAAGGATACGCAGAGGGTATCATCGATGGAGTTGCGGATACTCCGGAGAAGATGGATAAGTATATCCGGACAATTTACAATAAGGCGAATGAGATGAACCTTTTGATCAATGAACTGACACTGTATTCGAAGATTGATACGAACCGTATCCCTTATAATTTTAATACCATTTCTGCAATCGCATATTTTGACGACTGTGCAGAGGACCTTTCTTTGGAACTCGAGTCTAAGAATATAGATTTTGGATATTATAATTATGTAGAATCCGATGTGAAAGTTATTGCGGATCCGGAGCAGATCCGGCGAGTAATCCACAATATTGTCAATAATTCTGTAAAATATATGGACAAAGATCACGGAAGAATCAATTTAAGAGTAAAAGACGTAGGTGACTTTGTGCAGATCGAGTTAGAAGATAACGGAAAAGGGATTGCGGCCAAAGATCTGCCGAACATTTTTGACAGATTTTATCGGACGGATGCATCGAGAAATTCATCCAAGGGCGGCAGTGGCATCGGTTTATCAATTGTAAAAAAGATTGTAGAAGAACATGGTGGAAATATCTGGGCGACAAGCAAACCAGATACAGGAACTACGATGTACTTTGTACTTAGAAAATACCAGGAGGTACCGGCAAATGAATAAGATATTGATCGTAGAAGATGAAGAAGCAATCGCAGATCTGGAGAAAGATTATCTGGAACTGAGCGGCTTTAAAGTAGAAGTGGCAAATGACGGAGAGACAGGACTTAAGAAAGCATTGGAAGAAGAATATGATATGTTTATCCTGGATCTGATGCTTCCGGGAGTTGACGGGTTTGAAATTTGTAAAGAGATCCGTGAGAAGAAAGATACTCCGATCATCATGATTTCTGCAAAGAAAGACGATATTGACAAGATACGGGGACTGGGACTGGGAGCAGATGATTATATGACGAAGCCATTTAGTCCGAGTGAGCTGGTTGCAAGAGTCAAAGCACATCTGTCAAGATACAGCAGGCTGACAGGAAACGCCGTAGAGAAGAATAAGATTGTTGAGATCCGAGGTCTTAAGATTGATAAGACAGCAAGAAGAGTATGGGTGAATGGAGAAGAGAGAAACTTCACGACAAAAGAATTTGATCTTCTGACGTTCTTGGCCAGTCATCCAAATCACGTCTATTCAAAAGAAGAACTGTTCCGTGAAATCTGGGATATGGAATCTATCGGGGATATTGCAACCGTAACGGTTCATATTAAAAAGATCCGCGAGAAGATAGAACTGGACACGTCCAATCCTCAGTATATAGAGACAATCTGGGGAGTTGGATACAGATTTAAGGTATAAAGGAGTGTATCATGGGAACACCGCATAATATGGCTGAAAAAGGGCAGATCGCAAAGAAAGTACTGATGCCGGGAGATCCACTCCGGGCGAAATATATAGCAGAGACTTATCTGGAAAATCCGGTATGTTTCAATACCGTGCGCAATATGTTCGGGTATACAGGAATTTATAAGGGCGAACCTGTTTCCGTTATGGGCGGAGGAATGGGAATGCCTTCGATTGGGATATACAGCTATGAATTGTACCATGAGTACGATGTAGACACGATCATCCGTATTGGCTCAGCAGGGGCAATCCAGGATGATGTAAACCTTAGAGATCTGGTGATCGGAGTGGGCGCATGTACAGATTCTAATTATGCCATGCAGTATCACATACCGGGAACATTTGCACCGATCGCAGATTTTGAACTGGCAAGAAAAGCAGTGGAGAAAGCAGAAGAATGGAACCTGCCATATCATACCGGCAATATCCTTTCAACAGATGTTTTCTATAATGACGATGAGCATTACAATGATCACTGGCGCAGAATGAGAGTGCTGGCAGTGGAAATGGAAGCAGCAGCTCTCTATATGAATGCAGCGAGAGCCGGAAAGAAAGCCCTCTGTATTCTGACAATATCAGACCATCTGTATCGACATGAGAACCTAAGTGCAAAGGAGCGTCAGACGGGATTCGGTGACATGATGCGGGTAGCCTTAGAGTTGTAGAATGGAGATTATAGCATGAAAATATATAACGAGGCAGCGGTCCGGGAGGATTACCGAAGGTTGACGAAATTTTTAATCCGGGAGCATCTGACGATCACAACGATGGAGAGCGCAACTTCCGGGCAGATTGCATCGCTTATCACCGACACGGAAGGCTCATCGGCGGTATTAAAAGGAGCGTTCGTTACCTACTGCAATGAGGCGAAGATCATGCAGGGAGTATCGGCAGAGATCATAGAAAAATATTCCGTATATTCGAAGGAGACGGCAGAGGCGATGGCAGCCGCGTGCAGATCTGCATATCAGGCAGATATCGGAATCGGCGTGACGGGAACCATGGGAAATGTGGATCCGGCGAATGCGTCCGCATCCGTGCCGGGGCAGGTATATTTCGCAATTAGCCGGCTCTGCAAACGAACAGGCGGAATCGCAGATGAAGCAACAGAAGGCGTAACAGACGAAGTGACAGCGGATGCAACTGTTAAGATCACATCGTATCATGTAGAACTACCGCCGCAGGAGAGTCGGTTACAGTATAAACTGGCGGTGGCACAGGAGATTTATGAGGTATTAGAAAAACAATTGCAAATCTGCAAATAGAAGGACAGAGAATGGACACTTTTAGAGAAAGAAAGGTCCATTCTTTTTTTTAGATGGACGATGTGGAAAAAAATATTTTTTGATATAATAAAAGAGGAAAAGTCTGCGTCTGAGGAGGAGAAGTATATGAAAAATAAAAAGAAAAAATGGCTGCAAGGAGCATTGGCTGCCGGAGCAGCAGTCGGAGTGATAACGGTGGGGAAAACCTACGGGAGACGGCTGGCGACTGCAAACAGCGTAGAAAAACTCACGGATTTTGATGATTATAATTTATATAAAATAGATGTCAAATATGATTATAACACTCAGAACGTAATCGATTACGGGATTAAAGACAACCAGTCATTTGTCGATGCAATTATAAAAGAGGCACTTCCATATCTTCCGGTACATATCAAGACACCGGATTTCGGGTGCAGTGCATTTACGGCGAAAGCAGCAGACGGAACCGTTCGGATGGGAAGAAACTATGATTTTAAATATGATACCTCAGCACTGATGGTACATTGTAAGCCGAAGGATGGCTATGAGTCAATTGCATTTTCGGCGTTAGATAATCTGCAGGCTAATGATGCGGATGCAAACATAAAGAAAAAACTGGCATGCGTAGCGGCACCGTTTGTGTGTCTGGATGGTGTGAATGAAGCCGGTGTTTCCATAGCTGTGTTGACCCTCGACAGTAAGCCGGTGGCACAAAAGACCGGAAAAGAAGTCATAGGAACGACACTTGCGATCCGGCTGGTGCTTGATTATGCGGGGACGACGGAAGAAGCGATAGATCTGCTTGGAAAATATGACATGATGGCGACCGGTGGCAGGGACTACCATTTCTATATTACCGATGCATCCGGGGACGGAAGAGTCGTGGAGTACGACTGCGAAGATGAAGAGCGGCCGATGAAGGTGACGGAGATAGATGCAATTACGAATTTCTATGGGGCATACATCGATAGAGTAGAGCCAGATCAGAAAAATGGTATCTACGGACACGGAAAAGAAAGATATGACAGTATCAAAGCGGTGTTGGATGGAAATGAAGGTGATCAGACAGAAGAGACAGTGTGGGAGGCATTGAAAGCATCCTCGCAGGAGCCAAACCCGGAAGATATCACCAGCAATACCCAGTGGTCGATTTCCTATAACAATACAGAATGCAGCGCGAAAATCGCGATACGCAGAAAATGGGATCGAGTAACAGCGTTTGATATCAGAGGACAGAAAAAGTAAGGCTCAGGGAGGAGGAAATCTATGAAAAAACTAAGGGCGGCATCAGTATTGTCGTTTGCAATGGCAATCATATTTGGAATTTCATCAATCTTTACATTTACCGTAAAAGCGGATGAAGAGGGAAATGTGCAGACCGAAACACAGGCGGAGAATCAGACCGGAACGCAGAGTGCATCGAATGGGGAAAACGTGAGAAAAACCTACGGCTCCGCATTTGGCGATGGAAGCAATGAAAGCATCATGAATCCGGGAGCACCGACCGGATATGATGCGGAAGATACAGCGAACCCGTACGGTGCGCAGCCGGGAGAGTCGTTTTTATTATTTACACAGTCGGAATTATTTTCCTATTATGGAAGCCAGATAGAGACCAATACGGCGGCGGAGGTAAATGCATATACACATGCGGCAGTTTCTGACACCAGAAAGGGAACGGATGCAGAGAATGTACTTGGTGCGAACTGGAATGTAAAAGGAGATTTTCATTACGGGGATGTATTAGGCAACGATAAACTATACCTTGCAAAAAGTAAATTTGTCCAGACGGTTGCATTTAGTCCGAATAAAACAGGGCGTGATGACCATGTGGCATTTATCGGAGTGTATAAAGACGGAGATGGTAACAAGCAGGCCGTTGTATGGGTATATGATGCGGTAAATCACCATATGAGCAATCCGGTCGTCCTGGGAACGATGAATTGGATCAGTGAAGATGACGGCGATCCCACATTAGAATACCAGATGCAAAATTTTCTGTCCATCACGGCGGGAGATTTTGATAATGACGGAAAAGACAGTCTTGTTGCCTATGCCGGTATGGATGGAGATTCGGCGGCTCTTGTTGAGATTTCGATAACGTCTACAAATGACAGCGTTACACTGGCAGAGGCTACACGAAGCACATCATTTTTAAATCCGGCATATATGCAGACCGGAGAGGCGTATCAGGCGTTAAGAAATGCTTCTTCTGCGGATGGAAGATATCGTCTGGGGTGTGACCTGGAAGCAGGAGATGTCAATGGTGACGGGGTAGAAGATCTGGCAGTCATTTCTTATACGGGACGCTTTAATCAGGGCGTAGGTTTCCAAGCACTGGCAGCAGGAGAGTCCATTGTGGAACCATATCTTCTGGTAGGGTATGGGAAAACCGGTCTTGCCAATATTTTAGCATCGGAAAAAAAGAAGAGCAGTTCCATTGTTGCAGATAGAAAGAAAGCTGATAACGGAGATGAAGAAATAATTCTGCCAATGTCACCGACCATAAGTATCGGAGATCTGGACGGAAAAGGCTGTAACGAAATCGCCATATCGGGAATCAGTGGGAAAATATATATAAAAGCTGATAAAATTTTTGATTCGGCGGCGTTATCTCCGGAAAGGGATATCGTAATTATGACGATCAACGACTCTGAGAAAGATACGGATCCACTGGTAATGGGAAAGGCTACAACGGCAAGCATGCCAAATGGTATCAAAAGCGGAGTTGAGGATCAGAGGCTAAGTATATATCCATGTCTTGCAACGACAGCCGTTGCAATAAACGGGGCAGCGAATTATGAATATGTATTTACCGGTGGAAGTATTTATGATGTGTCAGAAGGAAACGCAACTCTGGTAAAGGCGTCTCCGTTTTTTGAAAATGAGTTAAAAGCAACGGATTTTGGCCGCGATAAAGGAAGAAAAGAAAATACAAAACCGGTATTTATCAAGAGTGCTTATGCGGCACCGCTGGACGGAAATGCCAGTGGGTATGAACAGATTATATTTGTGGCAGGAACTACATGGGAAGCAACGGGAACATGGATGAATTCTTCGTATACGACCGATCTGACTGTAGGAATGATCGGCGTTTCCGACAGAAATAAAACAACATCCCTGGCTGAAAAATATTATGCAACTTCAGAGGCAGCTTTTCACGGGGATACTAACAGGTTAGCGTCCATCAATGGAAATGATATGGGCGTAGGATCGGCTCTTGTTGTTTGTCCGGTGGATGTGGATGACGATGGACTTCTGGCAAGGTATGAGGGGAAAGATTATGTCTATGCAGATCCACAGGTAGAAGCAATTTTGCAGGCGGCACCGTATTTTAAAGAACTGGGGAAAAATTATGGAGCCACAACATTAAAATATACAACCACATATAATTATACAAAAGGAGACAGCGAAAGCAGAAGCTATGCTTCCGGAGCGGAGCTGTCCGGAGACAGGGGCGTTTTTTCAGGAAGTCTCAGAATCGGCTATACACACATGGCACGTTATTTTAATGAAACAGAGTGGTCAACGGAATCTACTACGGAATTCACGGCAACCAGTTATGACTCCGTGATTTTATATAGAACTCCATTGACATTCTATTCCTATTCCGTTTGGAATAATGAGACAAAGAAATGGGAAGAAGGAAAAATCGGGGCCACTTATGCCGGAAAATCAGAATATGTGCAGATGTCGGTAAGCGATTATAATGCGTTTGTGAAAGCGTATAATACGGAATTGAAAAAACGATACGAGGAGACGAAGGACATAAGCCCGAAATCAAAACCAACCTACCTGGATGAAATAGGAGAGAATCTTTTTCTTGGAACTTCGGGGGATCCGTATAGATATTATTATGGAGGCGCAGAGCAAAGCTCGCCGAGAGAATTACAGCATTTAAGCAAGACCGCATTTGAATTGGGATATAATGGCGGAAACAACGCAAGCGAATACGTAGTAGGAACAGCAGTGACCAGTGGAACAGAAAAATCAGATGGATTTCATTTGGATGGAGATGTTCTTTTTAACATGGATAAGCTGCTCCACTGGGTTGGAACCAAAGTAGGTGTATATTTTTCTTTTGATGAAATTGTGGGTCATAATATTTCTCAGACAAATGTTGATTCCACAGGGTATCAGGGATCGGTTGAAAATCTGGATCTTAACGATCTGGTGGAAAAAGGATACTCAGAGGAAACAGTCCGTTCTTATTACTTTACGTGGGAGATTGCAAAGTGGAAGTCAAACCTTCAATATGAATACGAAAATATAAAAGGAAATAAAACAGGAGTAGAACGGCATGTCCCGATTTATGGATATGTGCTTTCAAATATACAGGCGCCGGCACCGGCGGTTACAGACCTGAAAGCGATGTATGACCGGGCTTCGAAAAACATCGAACTGACATGGTCGGATCCGAATGAGACAGCGGGAAAGAGGAAACAAAATAATGGATTTAATATCTATGTAGTAGAAATTACCGGTGAACTGACCAGAATCGCTACGGTAGATAAAGGAACAACTTCTTATACTTACGAGGATCTGGACGGTAGAATGGCATACGATTTCGTGATTAAACCAGTTTTTGGAAGTGCAAAGACAGAAGGCGCTCTCTCGAATCACGCGGCATGCTATATAACAGCTTTCGGCGAAAAAGGCGATGATGGAAAATCGGCTTACGAACTGGCAAAAGAAAATGGTTTTGAAGGAACGCTGGAAGAATGGCTGGAATCTTTGAAAGGCGAGAAGGGTGAAACCGGAGCGGCTGGAAAGGATGGTCAGGATGGAAAAGACGGAGCCGATGGAAAAGACGGAACCGATGGGAAAGACGGAGCCGATGGAAAAGACGGAGCCGATGGGAAGTCAGCGTATGAGCTGGCAGTAGATAATGGATATACGGGAACAGAAGAAGAATGGCTGGAATCTTTGAAAGGCGAGACCGGGAAAGACGGAGCCGATGGAAAAGACGGAGCCGATGGGAAAGACGGAGCTGATGGAAAAGACGGAGCCGATGGGAAAGACGGAGCTGATGGAAAAGACGGAGCCGATGGGAAAGACGGGGCTGATGGAAAAGACGGAGTCGATGGGAAGTCAGCGTATGAGCTGGCTGTGGACAAAGGATACACGGGAACAGAAGAAGAATGGCTGCTTTCACTGGTTGGTTCTACGGGAGAAGCAGGACGAGGAATCGTAGATATTTCTCTGACCGAAAGCAATGATAATGTTGACACGTATACGATTACATATTCTGATGGAACAACTTCGGTATTTTATGTTCGTAATGGAAAGAATGGGACAGATGGTGAAGACGGAGCTGACGGGAAAGATGGAGCTGATGGCCGGGACGGAATCGATGGAAAAAATGGCGCGAACGGTGCAACTGGTGCGACAGGAACTGCTGGTGTAGCAGGGGGAAATGGTACAAATGGAAAAGACGGAGCAGCAGGAGTTAGTGGCACATATAGTACATCGACTGATTCGGGCACAGGTAAATCCGCAGATTCAGGGGTTCAGGAAGCTGTAGAAGTTTCGAAAGAAAGCGGCACAGAATCAAACGTAGAATCCGGAACTTATGGGCTAGAGAATATAGAAGTTGATAAAAATGGAAATCTCGTATTAAAACTTTCCGGAGGCAAAGAAATCAATGCAGGACATGTAAATGAAGAAGGACAGCTTGAAACAAACCAAGAAGATATGCTCCGAATCAAAAAAGCATTACGGCTTGCCTGGCTTGCACTGATTCTGGCGATTATAGCAGCAGGATTAAGTGTGGCATCATTGGTAATGTACAAGAAAGAAAAAAGTGAGAAAGAAAAAAGATAAGTTTGTTCCCGTTTAAGTAATCCTTGTTTAAAAATTATGCGTGTGGTACTATAAGAAAAAGCAAATTTTCTTAAGTATCTGATTATCTAAATAAGATTTCGTACACAGGTTAAAGACCTGCCTTTTCAGAAAATTCATGCTTTAAGATCACATTTAACAGCAGGAGTTTTCGAAAAGGGAGAACTCCTAACGCAACCAAATAAGGAGGTCTCGTATGGAAAGATCAGAAGCACTTTGCTCAGAAAAAGAGCAGAGACTTCACTGGCATCCGGCGTTTTATGCAGGGATGCAGATCGAACTACAAGACGAAGCTGATAAGCTGACCTTTGAAGAAGAATACTTGCTCGGCAAGGAACCACTTCGTATGGACATGCTGCTTATCAAGAAAAATACCAAAGATAAAATAAAAAAGAATATCGGCCAGACATTCCGGAAATATAATATTATAGAGTATAAAAGCCCCACAGATTATCTGAGCGTGGATGACTTCTACAAGGTTCATGCATATGCAATGTTTTATAAGGCGAAGACGGGGAAGGAGAACCAAATCCTGATTGAAGAACTTACACTTACTTTTGTGTGCAATCGTTATCCGAAAAGCTTGCTGAAGCATTTGAAACGTAGATGGTATGCAGCGCCCAGGTGTGTAGAATCTGGAATCTATTATCTCAAGAGTCCAAGGCTGATCTTGCCCGTGCAGATTATCGTGACAAAAGAACTGACAGACGAAAAGAATCTGTGGCTACATAATCTGACCAATTCATTGAGAGAGACATCCAGTGTAAAAAAGCTGCTCTCGGAATATGAAAAGCAGAAAAGAAATACTCTGTATCAGGCGGTAATGGAAATCATAGTCAATGCAAACAAGGGGAAATTTAGCGAGGTGAATCATATGTGTAATGCGTTGTTGGAGATTGTGAAAGATGATTTAGCGGAAAGAGAACGAATCGGAGAGGAACGCGGAAAAGTTATAGGTGAACAAGTAGGAGAGGAACGCGGAAGAATTATCGGAGAGGAACGTGGAAGAATTATTGGAGAGGAACGCGGAAAAGTTATAGGAGAAGTTCAAGGTGAGACCCGGGTAAATCGTCTGATTTTAAAACTTTCGCAGCTGGGACGTAATAATGACATTGTTAAATCCGCTTCAGACAGAGAATATCAGAAGAAGCTATTCGCGGAGTTTGGGCTTTAGCAGAAACTAATAAAATCCCCGGAACGATTATCACGTTCCGGGGGTTTACTTTTTATCTGTTAATTTAATTCAACTAAAATTAACCTACGATTCTCCATTTCTTCTCAACAGCATTCAGAAGCTCATGTCCATCTTCTGTTACAAGAACAAGGTCCTCGATACGAACGCCGTATTTACCTTCGATGTAGATACCTGGTTCGATAGAGAAGATCATACCTGGTTTAGCTTCATTCTTGTTGATCGGACTTACATCACCGTACTCATGATCTTCCTGTCCGATGAAGTGACCAAGACGGATTCTCCAGTAGTCGCTGTATCCGGCTTCGTCGATCAGATCTCTTGCCTGAGCATCGATATCGCAGAAACGTACACCCGGTTTGATAACAGCTTCAGCTTTCTCAACAGCAGTACGAACAAGGTCGTGGATAGCTGTCTGCTCATCGTCAGCACTCTTGCAGTAGAAAGTTCTGGTCATATCAGAGCAGTAACCCTTCCAGATACATCCCATGTCGATCAGGATACACTCACCAGCAGCAAGCTTTCTTGTAGCACTTGGCTCATGATGCTGATCAGCTGCGTTAGGTCCGAAACAAACGATTGTATCAAAGCTGACACCGCTTGCCCCCTCTTTTAAGTACTCAGCGTCGATAAAGTCAGCAATTTCTTTCTCTGTCATACCCTCTTTGATGAAATCAGCAGCTCTCTCCATAACACGGTCATTAATAATAGAAGCCTCTTTCATGATCTGGATCTCTTCCGGTGTCTTGACAGCACGAACATCATCGATGCAGTCAGATCCCCATACAGTCTTAAGCTCCGGGCAACGCTCCTGAAGAGGAATCAGGAAACGAGCAGGCCAAGTCTTGTCGATACCAAGAGTTCCCTTTGTGTCGATGTGCTCCATCAGGACAGCAATCTGGTCATCCATATCGCTGAACCAAACTTCCTCAAGACCAGTATTAGAAACAAAATAAAGATAGTTAAAGAAGAATGTGTGCTTTCCGTTCGTTCTCAGGAGTAAAGCATACAGTCTCTCGCCAGGATTAACCATAACGCCAGTTAAGATATTGATACTTAACGGATCAGATACCAGAAATTGGTCAATTCCTTTTTCTCTCATCTTGTCCAATACGCGATTAATTCTTTCAGTGTTCATAAATATATACCTCCGATATTATAAAAAGAATCTGTAAATATCATAGCACACTGCCAGATGTAAGACCAGAAAATCAGTCAAAAAACTGACATTTAAAACGTGGTCTCTAAACCGGAAAGCAATGGCCGGTAAAACACATGACAAATGGTGCACTGTTAAAATTAAAAACCGAAAAATGCCGATTTTAACGTTAAATTTCAGGCGAGGTTCCCGATACCCTAAAATTGCTTTTTGGCAGAGTAAGTTCCCGAAAAATGGGAGTTTGTTTATAAATTATTGTGATATATTTGAAAAAATAGTATAATAAAAGCACTTTCGTAGTGATTTTTGCGCACTCTAAGTAGCGGGAAGTTCGGCACTTCAAAAAAAGAATAGAAGTAACTTCCCGCTGGAAAACAAGTATTTATGCTGATTTGATATGGGTGCCCAATATTTATTTACGAAGTAATCTTATACTTAAGTTAACATCGTCATATGGTATCTGGGAAATACCAAGCTTGGAGATGTTATCTAATCCAATAAAGCCTTGACTGGCTTCAAAAGGAGATTGGTTGTTAAGTGACTTTCTAGGTACTGAGTTGATATGTGAAGCAAGAAGATGGCAGTCTCCTTGCGTTAATCCAGCAAAGGAAGTTCCTTTAGGAAGAACATATCTTATATACTCATGGTTCTTTTCAATAGAGCCTTTTTGCCAAGATGCGTTGGGATCGCAGAAAAAGACATATGACAACCTTTCTCCATTTATTGAAGAAAGTTCAATGCTTTCTGGGTCAGAAAATTCAGTTCCATTATCAGTTAATATAACTTCAAAAAGTCTGGAAAATTCAAAATCACCTAATGTCTTTTTTAAATCCTGAAAATCGTGATACTGTCGACCTAGACGATATTTATGGTCAATCTTTTCACGAGAGTAATCGTATTCTTTTTTTACATGAAAACGAACTTTTCGCTGTAAATCAATGTTTTTAACATCAAGCAGCCCTAAATCTACATATCTGTAAAATGTAGATTTACTGAAAGGGAGTAATTCGGGATGAGAAGCAAAAACATGATTGACACTATGATGCTTATGAATCATCAAAGGTGCAATAATATCATTAATAGCAGCAACCTGATCTTTTGTAACTTTAAGATTAGCACGTTGTAAAGAAAGAGTTTGTCTGTATTCATGATCGGCAATAGCAGCATCATAAATGAGTTTAGCTTTGCGGCATTTACCTATATCAGGGCAGGCATTGCAAACATATGGAGCTTTATTAAGATTAGGGCAGCTTATTTCTTTAGATTTACCAAAAGGCTTAATAAAGCGATGAGATTTAACCTCTTTAGCAACAGTGGTTCTATCTTTATGTATGCGGTTACCGATAGCTGTAAAGGAATATCCGTAATTAAGAAATTCATGGATGACGGATCTGTCCTTATATGTTAAATGTAAATACTTCTTTTCATTATTCTTTTTCATGTGAGTGTCCTTTCTGTAGCACCCATATCATATGAAAACAGTATAACAAAAAAGGAACTCCCCTGAATATTTTTCAAGGTAAGTTCCCGATTGCTATAAAACGAGAAGTTTCAATAAGAATTTACAAAATGCCGATTTTAAGGGCTTTTTGAGAAAAAAATTTGGGGGGGGGGGTAGAAAGAAATTGTTCTAATTCTGTTGATACATGTCGGAAAATATGATAATATGCTATCGGATTATGTTTGTGACAGTTTTGTCCTGGGAGTAGATATAACAAACTTAATTTAAATAACTAGACATTTGAGACTTGAAATTTATGGTACCGCAACTTCCAGTATGCACTGATTAGTTGCGGATTTATTTTTGCTTGTAGCGTATATAACAAAAGGTGGGCAGAAAAATAATCTGAAATACGCAGCCGGATATCCGGCAGAATGAGTTTAGAAAGAGTTTATAGTAGGGAAGACAGAGAAAGAAGTTTAGAGGGATTATGGAAGAAAATTTAAAAACACATCGACGTAAAAGACGTTTAGAACATTGGCAGGTCATTGCCATTTATTTGCTGATCTATGATATTATAGCAATAAATGCATCTTATTTTCTGGGACTTTGGGTTCGGTTCGATCTGAAGTTCTCCGGTATTCCAATCGAATATTTAAACGCATTTTTAAAATTTGCACCGATTTATACGGTGTTTTGCATATGCATCTTCAGTTTGCTGCATCTGTATAACAGTATCTGGAGATTTGCAAGTTTTAGTGAATTGAATAGAATCTTGGTAGCATCGCTGATCACGACGATATTCCAGATATTTGGAATCACATGTTTCTTCAGAAGAATGCCGATTTCCTATTATATATTAGGAGCGGTGGCACAGCTTGGATGTATCATCGTGGTTCGTTTCGGATACCGTTATATTAATCTGGAGCGGTCCAGACGCAGTCAGAATGACGCGGGAGTTCACAGAGTTATGGTGATCGGAGCCGGAGCAGCAGGACAGGCCGTGTTAAAGGAATTAAAGAGTTCGGATGAACTGAATGTAAAAGTCTGCTGTGTGATTGACGACAATCCGAATAAATGGAACCGTTACATGGAAGGGGTGCCGATCGTAGGTGGAAGAGATTCTATCATAGAAGCGGCTAAGAAATACAAAATCGACCGTATTTTATTCTCGATCACTGCTATCTCAGCGGGCGAGCGTACAGAGATTTTGAATATCTGTAAAGAGACGGGCTGTGAATTGAAACGTCTTCCAGGATTATACCAGATTATGAAAGGTGATGTGGTATTAAGCAAGATGAAGCCGGTAGAGATCGAGGACTTATTAGGAAGAGCACCGATCAAGGAAAATATGGACGTTGTATTTGAATATATTTCCGGTAAGAAGGTACTGGTCACAGGTGCCGGCGGAAGTATCGGTTCCGAGATTTCCCGTCAGGTGGCAAGTCATCACCCGGCACAACTGATTCTATTCGATGTCTATGAGAACAATCTGTATGAAATTGAGCAGTGGATCAAGCGTAATTATCCGGGAGTGAAGATGGTGGCACTTACGGGTTCCGTGCGAGACAGCCGTCGTATTTGCCAGGTGTTTGCAGAATATAAGCCGGATATCGTGTACCATGCAGCAGCACACAAACATGTGCCACTGATGGAGTCAGCACCGAATGAAGCAATTAAAAATAATGCCGTAGGAACTTACAAGACAGCTTATGCGGCAATGATCAATAACTGCCAGAGATTTGTGCTGATTAGTACGGATAAGGCGGTAAACCCAACCAATATCATGGGAGCAAGTAAACGTATCTGCGAGATGATCATCCAGTCCTTTGACCGTATGATCAAAGCAGGAAAAGCCCATGAGATGCCGATGCTCTACACACATGATGAAGACGAAGACGGTATTATGCACCGCATCCGCCATAAAGAATTCATTCCGAGAACAGAATACGTGGCAGTGCGTTTCGGAAACGTATTAGGAAGCAACGGATCGGTTATTCCATTATTCAAGAAACAGATTGAAGAGGGCGGTCCGGTAACCGTTACTCACCCGGATATCATCCGTTACTTTATGACAATTCCGGAGGCAGTAGGACTGGTGCTTACAGCCGGAACAAAAGCTCACGGTGGAGAAATCTTCGTCTTAGATATGGGATCACCGGTGAAGATCGATGATCTGGCAAGAAATCTGATCCGCTTATCGGGACATGAGCCGGACGGCGATATCAAGATCGTATATACAGGACTTCGCCCTGGAGAAAAATTGTACGAAGAGAAACTGATGGCAGAAGAAGGTCTTAAAAAGACCGACAGTGAACTGATACATATCGGTTGTCCAATCCCATTTGATACAACAGAATTCCTTCATCAGCTGACAGGACTTATGAAGGCTGCCTATGAGAATGATAAAGACATCCGGGAGATGGTAGAGGTCATCGTGCCGACCTATCATCCGGCAGGCGTAAACGGAAGCGAGAAAAAAGGAAAAGTATATGAAGCGCAGCGGAAACTGATGGAACAGGCAGAGAAAGCTGGGGAAGTGTAAAAAGAATATACCAGTCCTCCGATTTCGGAGGACTGGTTGTGTTGTTTGCACATATAGGAATACTGTTGCTTATAAATGAAAAAGTACGCCTATATATGAATGATGATATTCTAAAAGTTAATAATAATAAAAGGTAAATAGTAATAGAATTCTATAATTAAGTATGGTTTAGAAGTGTAATCAAGTCTAATGTTGACGTTAGTAAAAATATACTAGCCAGAGTTATCCAATTCAGTCCACCGGATATAAGTGAATTAGAGATAGCAGAAGTTGCAGATACATTACGTTCGGACTGGATCACAACAGGACCAAGAAATTGGAGGTACTTTACAATATTCCAGTTTCATATGGATTCTATTATTTCTCCGTCAGCTAATTTAAGGTCTGACTGTATTGTTGAGCCAAGAACTATTGATGGTTGTGGAAGTACTATTGGGCAGACAACGGTCGTTGGCACCATAGAGCCATATTGCTTTATTAGAGATAGTTGTACATTAAAATCAGAAATAATTGCGAAATTAACAAGTATGGTTGCAATGAACACAAGCACAGAGTAACTTGCTTAATAACAATACATAGCATTAAAAAATGAGTTTGGATGAAAAGAGGTAGAAAATCATGTTTAAAGAAAATAATAAATTTGAAAAGTTTGAGTCTAAAGTATGGTTAAGTAGCCCAACTATGCATGGTCCGGAAATTGAGTACGTGAAAGAAGCGTATGAGACAAACTGGATGTCTACTGTTGGAAAAAACATTAATGAAGTAGAAAGAATAGCTTGTGAATATATTGGGTGTAAGTATGCAGTTGCATTGTCAGCGGGAACAGCTTCTCTTCATCTCGCTATGAAATTAGCGGGTATTGAAGCATATGGTATGCCAAAGGTTGGGCATGGTGCATTAGAAGGGGAAAAAGTATTTTGCTCTGATATGACATTTGACGCAACTGTAAATCCGGTAGTTTATGAAGGTGGCGAGCCGGTATTTATTGATACAGAGTACGATACTTGGAATATGGATCCGGTTGCATTAGAAAAAGCATTTGAAATATATCCGGATACAAAGGTTGTGGTTGTTGCACATCTTTATGGAACTCCGGGTAAAGTAGATGAGTTAAATGCGGTTATTAAAAAGCATGGCGCCATTTTAGTAGAAGATGCAGCAGAATCTATGGGTGCTACATATAAAGGCGTGCAGACTGGTACATTTGGAAAATATAACACCATTTCTTTTAACGGAAATAAGATCATTACCGGTAGTTCTGGTGGATGTTTCCTGACAGATGATGAAGAAGCAGCAAATAAGGTTCGCAAGTGGTCTACTCAGGCGAGAGAAAATGCTGCATGGTATCAGCATGAAGAACTGGGATACAACTATCGTATGAGTAATGTGGTTGCTGGTGTTGTTCGTGGACAGTTCCCTTATCTGAAAGAACATATTGCGCAGAAGAAAGCAATTTATGAGAGGTATAAAGAGGGCTTAAAAGGACTGCCAGTATCTATGAATCCAATGGATCTGGAAAACTCTGAACCAAACTACTGGCTGTCTTGTCTGATTATTGATAAGGAAGCAATGTGCAAACAGGTTCGTGGCGAACAGGATGTATGTTATGTGAAAGAAACAGGAAAGTCTTGCCCGACAGAGATTTTGGAAGCGATTGCATCTATTAATGCAGAGGGAAGACCAATTTGGAAGCCAATGCATATGCAGCCGATTTATCGCTTAAATCCGTTTGTTGTCAGAGAGGGGAATGGACGTGCCAGATCAAATGCTTACATTGCAGGTGGTGTAGCTGATGTAGGAATGGATATTTTTACAAGAGGATTATGTTTACCTAGTGATAATAAAATGACAGTAGAGCAGCAGGAGAGAATTATTGAAGTAATAAAAGCCTGCTTCGAATAATCAATTGAAACAAATATATGGAGAAGTAATATGTATGCAAAGTACTTTAAGCGATTAATAGACTTTTCATTGAGCTTAATAGCGTTAATTATCCTTTCACCTCTGTTGGTGCTTCTGATAATACTAGGGACTGTGTTTATGAGAGGAAATCCATTTTTTACACAGGAACGTCCGGGAAAAAATGAAAAGATTTTCAAGTTAATAAAGTTTCGGACAATGGATAATCGAAAAGATAAAAAAGGAAATTTATTACCAGATGAAGTCAGATTAAATAAATATGGACGTTTTTTAAGGGCATCTTCTCTTGATGAACTGCCTGAATTGGCTAATATCCTAAAAGGCGATATGAGTCTTATAGGGCCAAGGCCATTGCTCGTTGCGTATTTGCCTAGATATAACGAATTTCAGCGTCATAGGCATGATGTAAGACCGGGATTAACAGGATATGCTCAAGCGCATGGAAGAAATACAGTTTCCTGGGAAGATAAGTTCGCAATGGATGTATGGTACACAACACATATTACTTTTATTGGAGACTTGAAAATTATTTGGGATACTATTATGACCGTCATAAAAAGAGATGGTATTAGTTCTGAAACTTCTGTGACTATGGAGCCTTTTATGGGAACACCAGAAGGAGTAGAAGCCAATTGGAGGGCACCGCATTGAAAAAACTAATTATTATTGGTGCTAGTGGGCATGGAAAAGTAATAGCAGATATTGCTGTGAAAAATGATTATGATAATATTTTTTTCTTAGATGATAATGAAGAAATCAAAGAATGTGCTGGTTTCCCTGTGATTGGAAGAACAAATGATGCAAAAAAAATGGCAGGGGATAAGATTGTTGCGATTGGAAATGCCAAAATAAGAGAAAAAATACAATCAGAATTGGATAATGTGATTACACTCATTCATCCGGGAGCAATTATAAGTAGAAGAGTTCGGATTGGAATAGGATCAGTTGTGATGGCAGGAGCTGTTATTAATTCAGATGTGATTATCGGAAAAGGCTGCATTATAAATACAGGTTCAAGTGTAGATCATGATTGCAGGATAGGAAATTATGCACATGTTTCTGTTGGTTCACATGTAGCGGGGACAGTTGAAATTGGCGATGGAACTTGGATAGGTGCAGGAGTCACTATAAGTAATAATATAAGTATCTGTTCTGAATGTTTGATAGGTGCAGGAGCTACCGTTGTAAAAGATATAAATGAGGCAGGAACTTATATAGGAGTGCCTGCAAGAAAAAAATAGGATAGGAGAGAATAGAAATGAATGTTTTGTTCCTCACATTATTAGATTTTAACTCAATTGATGAAAAAAATATATATACAGATTTGCTGCGTGAGTTTGCAAAACATGGACATAGATTGTTTGTAATTTCTCCAGTAGAAAGAAGAAAAAAAATTGATACTAAGATTATCAAAACGAATAATGCTACCATTTTGAAATTAAAAATCGGGAATACACAGAAAACGAATATTATTGAAAAGGGAATATCTACAGTAAGTATTGAGCCTCAATTTATTGCAGGTATTAAAAAGTATTTTTCTAATGTGAAATTTGATTTAGTAATTTACTCTACTCCTCCAATTACTTTTTGCAATGCAATTGAATTTGTGAAAAAAAGAGATGGGGCAAAAACATATCTTCTTCTCAAGGATATTTTTCCGCAGAATGCGGTAGATATTGAAATGATATCCAAGACAGGGATAAAAGGAATAATTTATAAAATATTTAGAAATAAAGAAAAGAAATTATATAGGATTTCGGACTTTATAGGATGCATGAGTCAAGCAAACGTGAATTATGTTGTAAAACATAATCGTGAAGTTTCCTTGGACAAAGTGGAAATTTGTCCTAATAGTGTAGAAGTCATTGATATGAGTGTTGATGAAAAAATCCGAAAGGATATAAGAAATAAATATGGTATTCCGATAAATAAAAAAGTTTTTGTATATGGCGGAAATCTTGGAAAACCTCAGGGAATAGAGTTTATGATTGAGTGTTTGAGAAGCCAAGAAAATAATGAAGATGCTTTTTTTCTGATTGTTGGAGATGGTACAGAATTTCACAAGATTGAGGTATATATAAAAAATGATAAACCGAAAAATGTAAAACTTATGAAACGTCTTCCTAAAGAGGATTATGATAAAATGGTCGGCGCTTGTGATGTTGGAATGATTTTTCTTGATCATAGATTTACAATTCCCAATTTTCCAAGTCGTTTATTGAGTTATATGCAGGCGAAAATTCCAGTTTTAGCAGTTACTGATAAAAATACTGATGTTGGAAGTGAAATTGTAAATGGCAAATTTGGGTGGTGGTGTGAAAGCAATAGTATAAATAGCTTTAATAGCAAAGTCTGTGAAATTACTAATAGCGATTTAAAGGAAATGGGAAGTAATGGATATCATTATTTAATTACTAATTATTCAGTAGGAATAAGTTACGAAAAAATCATTAAGCATTACGGTGAAGATAAATGAAGAAATTTTTAGATGGAAAGCTTTTATGTGCAACAAAAAATAACTTGCTTATATATAAAAAAGGATATTTACTCTTTTGCAATTTAAATGAACCCGAAAAGGTTATTAAACAGGTGAAAATTCAAGGATTATGCGGAAAAATTAATGCATTAGCACGCTTGTTAAGATTGGAACCTCGATGTGCAATTGCATTGGATAATGAAAATTTCTTGATTTCATTTAAAGGGATAATTTTACATTACAGTACAGTTTCTAATTCTTTAATTGAAGAACATAGATTTAAAAAAGGAATGAATAATCCGTTATCATTTTGCATTGTAACATTAAAGTCAGGGGAAAAAGAAATATATTATGGTGAATATATTTGGAATACTGAAAAAGGACCAGTAGCCATTTATAAAAGAAAAGATGGAGAATGGAGTAAAATATTTGAATTTTCTGCAAATAGTATAACACACATTCATAACATTATTTATGATGACGTGCGTGATTTGTTTTATATTTTAACAGGTGATGAAGATAATGAATCTGGAATATGGGTTGCTGACAGAGAATTTAAAAAAGTACAAGTGTTAATAAAAGGAAAGCAGCAGTATCGGTCATGCGTAGCTTTTATAAGTAATGATTATTTATACTATGCAACAGATACACCATTAGAAACAAATCATATTTATAGAGTATCAATAAAGAAGAGATCAGATGCAAGTGTAGAACGTGTCTGTGAGATACCGGGATCTTGTATTTATGGAACTTCAATAGGAAATAGATATTATTTATCAACTACGGTTGAACCAGATAGTTCATTGCCATCTTGGAGATATCGCATTACATCTAAACTTGGAAAAGGAATTAAAGATAGATATTCACATATAATTCTGATTGATGAAGATGGCACTATTAAAGAATGTAAAAAGCTTAAAAAGGACATTTGGCCAATGTGGCTAATGCAGTTTGGAAATGTATTATTTCCATATAATGAAACACAAACAGTTTATTTTACTACTCAGGCAGTTTCCCCTGGGCATGCACAAACTTTTTATTTAGATGAGGATGAAATATGTTAAAGAGATTATTTGAAATAAGTGGAATGGCAGAACTACTGAGTAAGAGATTGGCTTATAGTGTTAACTCTAAGCAATTAAAAGAATTATATCATAAAATTTTTTTGCATAAGGGTGAAAAAGTTAAGGCAGATAGGAACAATATGAAATTAATATTTTCTTATTTGGATTCATTAGGTATAAAAAAAGGAGATATTTTACTTGTTCATTCAAGTTTTGATGGAATGAAAACTGCTGATCCAGATGCAAAGGAAATTATTGATTATTTATTAAATCTAGTTGGGGAAGAGGGAACATTAGTTTTTCCTGCGTTTCCAATAATTAATTTGAAGAATGTACCTGGGAAGATTCAGACATATAACCCTAAAAGAACGCTTTGTTGGACGGGAACATTACCAAATACGTTTCTAACATATGATGGTGTAGAGCGAAGTTTATTTCCTTATAATACATTAGCAGCAGTAGGCGCACATGCGAAGGACATGATGAAAAATAATTTATTAGATGAGGTTCCACATGGAAATAACTCAGCGTGGGCATATTGTGTGGATCACGATGCAAAGATTTTATATTTAGGTGTGAGTATAGCTGAATGTAATACGGTTTTGCATACGGCAGATGATCGATTAGGAGATAAATGGCCTATTAAAGATTGGTATGATACGTTGACATATAAAATTAAAACTTCAGAAGGTACTATTGAAAAAACGATTAAAGTAGCAAAGGGTTTTTGGGTTAGATATAATACTTGCTATAATTTTAATGGAAAACTGAAAAGGCTTGGTTTTATGACTGAAACAGTTGTAGGTGGAGTGAATATTGGATATACAAAAAGCTCTAAAAAGTTAATGGAATATGTAATGGCAGAGGCTGAAAAAGGAAGAATTAGATATAGAATACCAAAGAAATATTGGAAGGATTAATTATGAAAGTTTTATTTTTGCATTCTCAATGTGAAAACGGAGGGATAAGTAGAATTGTTTTTTCAATTTGCGATTTATTGAAGCAAAATGACTCAGAAGGAAAATTCGCTTTCTCCAGAGGATTTATTCCAGCAGAACATAAAGATGAATGTTTTATGTTTGGAAAGAAAAGTGAAATTGCAAGGCATGTCATGCTTACAAGATTATTTGATAAACATGCATACGGATCTAAACAAGCAACAAAAGAACTACTTGAATGGATAGATTCTTATCAGCCGGATATCATTCATATTAATAATGTACATGGATATTATTTAAATATGAGAATGTTCTTTAATTATTTAATAAGAACAAATATACCTGTAGTTTGGACGTTACATGATTGTTGGGCTATTACAGGGCATTGTTCACATTTTGAATATGCTAAGTGCGATAAGTGGAAAGTAAAATGCGAGAAATGTCAGCATATTTCGACATACCCCAAAAGTATTCTTTTTGATAATTCGTGTAAAAACTATGAAGAAAAAAAGAAAATATATGAAGGTATGAAAAATATTACGATTGTAACCCCATCAGTATGGTTAAAAGATTTGGTAAATCAATCCATTCTTTCTGATAAAAAATGTATAGTTATTAACAATGGAATTGATTTGGAAAGTTTTCATTATATAACAAGTGATTTAAAAGAAGAAAAAGGTTTTAATAATAAGAAGATATTTTTAGCTGTAGCGAGTGTATGGACAGCTAAAAAGGGTTATGATGACTTAATAAAATTAGCCAAAAAGATAGATAAAAGTAAAGAACAGATAGTTGTTGTTGGTGTAAATGAGACGCAGAAAAATGAATTGCAAAAACATGGAATTTTTGCGGTTACACATACAAAGAGTGTTTCAGAGTTAGCTAGCTGGTATTCAATTGCTGATGTTTTTATCAATTTGACCTATGAAGATACATTTCCAACAGTTAATATAGAATCCTTGGCATGTGGAACACCTGTAGTTACATACAAAACTGGGGGAAGTCCAGAAATAATTGATGATGAATGCGGTGCTGTAGTGGAGAAGGGAAATGTCGATTTATTATATACAGCAGCAAAACAAATTGACAGTAGTAGAGAGGCTTGCAGAAAAAGAGCATTAAAATTTGATCGTAATGAAAGATTTTTAGAATACATTAATTTATATAAAACAATATTAAAAGGAGAATAAAAAAATGAAGGAAAAATTATTAAAAATATTAGAAGAAGTTAGACCGGAGATTGATTTTGAAACAGAAACAGATTTTGTAGATCAGGGGCTTTTTGATTCTTTAGATATTGCAACAATCTTAGACAGCATATGTGAAGAATTTGACATAGAAATCGGATTTGATGAGATAAAGGGAGACAACTTTAATTCAATTGATAATATGCTTGAATTAATCTCAAAATATAATTAATAGAATGTGGAAAAGATGAAAGGTTTGCACTATGAAAAGTATTTTAGAATATTTAGAAAAAACAGTTTTGCGAACTCCTGAAAAAACAGCTTTTGTGTGTGAAAATGATTCCATTTCATTTAATGATTTAAAAGAAAAATCACAGATAATAGGTGTACATTTAGCAAAAAAGTTATCAGGAGTAAGAAATGAGCCTATTTGTATTATTGCAGATAGAAGTATTGAAACTTTAATATGCATGTTTGCATGTTTATATAGTGGAAATTATTATGTAATAGTTGATTCGGATTTACCAACAGAACGCATTCAGTTAATGATTGAATCAGTGGATTTTGCAGGGGTAATTGATTGTTCAAATGGGAAAGAGAATATAGATAATAGCAATGTGATTTTTAAATATGGTACAACTGACAATGAAGTATTATCAGAGGAAGATAGAGAGTTAATTGCTTTAATTAGAAGTGAGAGCAGGTCTTTTGATCCGATGTATGGTATTTTTACATCAGGATCTACAGGTGTACCAAAGTTGGTTGTAAAAAGTCATCAAGCATTGATTTCTTTTATTGACAGTTTTGTTGAAATGTTTGAGTTTACTAGTGACGAAATTTTAGGAAATCAGTTTCCGTTTTATTTTGATGCGTCAACAAAAGATATATTTGTATGTTTAAAATGTGGAATTACAACGTATATCATACCTAAAAAAATGTTTTCATTTCCAACTTCATTGGTAGAGTATATTGAAAATAAGAAAATAACAACTATTGTGTGGGTACCGTCTGCTTTGACTTTGGTAGCCAATGCAGGAGCATTAGATGGAAATAATTATTTATCAAGACTTAGAAAAGTATTTTTTGTTGGTGAGCAAATGCCAGTAAAACAATTAAATTATTGGAAAAGAAATTTGATAAATACTCGCTTTATTAATTTGTATGGTTCAACCGAAGTTGCAGGCAATTTTTTGTTTTATGAGTATAATACTATACTTGATGATGAAAGCAGATTACCGACAGGTAAAGTATTTCCGAATGTAAAAGTCTTTTTACTCAATGAAGATGATAAATTGGTAACGGATAATGAAATGGGTGAAATATGTGTGGTAGGAGAAACACTTTCGCTAGGATATTATAAGAACAACACTTTGACAGACAAAGTGTTTGTCCAGAATCCGTTAGTAGATTATCGAGAAATTATTTATAAAACAGGAGATATAGCCACTTATGACAAATCTGGTAACATTGTTTGGAAAAGTCGAAAAGATTTTCAAATAAAACATATGGGATTCAGAATTGAATTAAGTGAAATAGAAACAATAATAGGCTCTATTCCAGAAATAGAAGAATGTTGTTGTACATATGATAGCAAACAGAAAAAAATACTTCTTTTTTATCAAGCTCAAACAGATTTAAAAAGCATAATTGGAAAAAAGGTAAGATCTAGTTTACCTAAATATATGTATCCAGGTAAATATTATAGATTAGAACAAATGCCACACAATGCTAATGGGAAAATTGATAGAAGATTGTTAAAGGAGAAGACGATGTCTATGGAGAAAAAATAATGGATTATTTAGTTACAGCAATTATTACAACACATCATAGAGAAGCCGAGATAATTGAAAGAGCATTGAAGAGTGTTTTACAACAAACTTATAAAAATATTGAAGTTATTATTGTAAATGATGCGCCAAACTTTTCGGGAAATTCTAATATAGAAAAAATGTTGAAGCAATATAGCTCGTATCCTATAAAATATGTTATGAATACTAGAAAGACAGGAGCATGTGCCTCAAGAAATATGGGAATTGACTTGGCTAATGGTCAATTTGTCGCATTATTAGATGATGATGATGAATGGCTGCCGTCAAAAATTTCAGATATGATTTCAATTATGACGGATGATATAGGATTAGTTTATTCAAGTTACGATAATATTAAAAACGGGAAAGTGTATCCGAGAAGTAAGACAACAACGTATGATGGAAACGTACATGAAAAGCTGTTATATGGAAATTTTATAGGCGGTTGTTCTATACCGCTTATTCGTAAGAGCGTTATATGTGAAGCTGGTGGATTTGATGAAAACATGCCATCAGCACAGGATATTGATGCATGGTTAAGAATTTCTAAACTGTGTAAGGTAAAATACTTAGATAAAGCTTTGGTTCATTATTATGTTAGTGATGTGGCTATTACATCGAATATTAATGGAAGAATTACAGGATGGGAAAGATTAATCAAAAAATATGAAACTGATTTTAATGAGAATTTAGATGCATTGTGCATATGGAATTACAATATTATAGAGACGGAAATTGCATTTGGTCAGATTAAGAAAGCAATTGAAAAATACAATCAGGTACGAAAATATATGCCATATAAACAAAAATGTAGATTACTAATATATGGCATTACGAAGTACTTGTTAGTTTTAACTGGTTTGAGAAAGCGATAGTAAGGAAGGTTGATATGGATATATTTATGATAGTCATATTCGCTATTTTAGGTTTTTTCGGGGGGTGTTTGTGCCGAATTCAGACAAAAACATACTTAAATAGCGGAAGTATATTTTGTTTTATATGGGGAATTACAGGAATATTCTCTAATATGGGACTGTATGGAGTGTATTTACCTTCTGGCATTGTAAATATAGCCATGCTTTTAGGAATAGTATTGTTTGCTATAGTATATTCAGCATTGTCTCATAATAGAAAAATAAATGCGCAGTATATTAGTGAGATGCAATGTGAAATAAAATATAAAATAGTATATGTAATAAATGTACTTGTTTTTATTTATATAATACCTTTTTTTGTTCGGGCATTGGTTATTATAAGAACAGAGGGCTTTATGTATTTAAGATCAATAGCTGGAATAGAATCACAAGAAATAGGGACTACTAATCTTTCGAATTTGATACTACAAGTTTTTTGTTATCCGGCTATTATTGCTACGTTTATTATTGGATGCATATTACTTTTTCAAGGAGAAAAAGAGTCGAGAAAACTTCTAATAATATCTTTTGTAAACTTGACTTTATATTGTTTGACCAATGCTGCAAGAAATGGCTTTATTGTTTTAGTGGTTATCTTTTTGTTATGTTATGCGAAATATTATAGAGTACAAAGAAAAGAAAGAATACAAGTATTGTCTAAAAAAGAAAAAGTTATGACGAGTTTGCTCATTATAATTTGTTTGGGTGTTCTTTTATGGATATCTAATGAAAGAAGTTCTGAAGGAGACAGCATAATTAGAACGGCATATTTATATTATTTTTGTGGTCCAGCATATTTATCACAATTATTAGATAATCTTTTGACTTATAAAATTAATACGACATTTTTATACGGATTTTCAACTTTTGGTTTTGTATGGAATTTGGCAGCATTGTTCTTCAATAGAATCGGATTTTCTTTAATAAATAGTGATTTTATAATTAACAGTACGTTGGCCTGTAGGAGTTTAACTATTGGAACAAATGTAAAATTAAATGCTATGTCAACGGTCTTTTTTCCATTTTTAATGGATTGGGGATATTTTGGACTGGTCATAGGACCTATTTTACTTGCAATTTTTTCATATTATATAGATAAAAAGGCATATTGGAATAATACGATAAGATGGCATGCTATAGAAGCTTTTTGGCTGTATTCAATATATAGAACTGTTTTTAAATGGGATGGAATATCAGTTAGTTTTTTCTTTGTCCTATTTTTTATCATAGTTTTTACAAAAAAGGAAGTTATTTATGAAGACTAGAGATTCAAAAATAGATTGTTTACGTGTGCTAGGAATATTATTAATTATTTTGGCTCATTGTGATGCTCCCAAATTTATAAATGATTTACGATCATTTGATGTGATTCTACTTGTGTATTTAAGTGCATATGTTGCTCCATTTGAAAGAATTGAAGATAAGCATAGTTATTATTTATACTGTAGAAAAAGGGTACAAAGACTTTTAAAACCGACATATATATTTATAATTACATATTCAGTGGCACTGTTTTTTCTTTATTATTTAATAGGCCGTTTAGATTTATTCCCGCCCAAGCAGTGGATTAATTCTTTTTTGATGTGTGAGGATAGTATTGGATATGTATGGATTGTAAAAGTATATTTTATTAATGCATTACTGGGACCGATATGTAATAAAATAATATCACGATTTAAAAATAATGTTTCATTTGTATTATTTATTGCAATAGAAATTACAGTATATACTTTTGTGAAGATGTTATACATAAATTATATCGGCGAATCGTATATTGGATGGATTTTGGTAGATCAATGGTTGATGTGTTGTATGGCATATTTGATAGTAATGCAGGATTGCATATGGGCGAAGGTTAATGAGAAATGGAAAAGGTATGGATATATTATTTGGTTATTAGTATTTATAGCTACATGTATAATTGATAAAAATGGTTTTATTTTTTCACCATCAACAGGAAAACGTCCGGTTAATTTACATTATCTGTCTTTTGGGATGACAGTGACGTTATTGCTGATTAGATATATACCTGCCATTAAAAATTCTTTTATTGAATACATAAGCAAGAATTCATTTACATTATATTTAATACATCCAATATACATTTTGCTTTTTAGAATAGTAAAAAATAAGATGGATTTTTCGTTATTCTATTTGATTGAGTGGGCGTGTGTTTTTTTGTTATCGGTATTGACTTTGTGGATAGTTCAAAAAGCAAAAAGATTTCTGTTAGAAAAGAGGATTATAAGTGAATAGCAAGACTCCAAGTGTTAAACGTAATTTTATATATAATATTCTTTATCAGATGCTTACAATTGTGACACCTTTACTTGTAACACCTTACGTTTCAAGAGTGTTACAACCAGAAGGAATTGGAATATATGCATATGCATATGCGACAGCTAATTATTTTGTTCTTGTTACAATGATGGGCTTAAATAATTATGGGAATCGAATGATTGCTAAAAATAGAGAAAATAGAAGCAATTTAAGCCAAGTATTTTGGAGTATATATTTAATGCAATTAAGTATCTCAATCATTTGCATTATTGGATATATTTTAATGGTGGTGATATTTAAGGATAATAATATTATATACTGGATAATGATTTTATATGTAATCTCTGCCGGAATAGATATTACATGGTTTTTTCAGGGGCTAGAAGAATTTAGAATTACTGTTGGGAGAAATGCAATTGTAAAAATTGTTTCGACTATCTGTATATTTATCTTTGTTAAATCGAAATCGGATGTAGCGGTATATACTTTGATTATGGTAGGGGCCATTTTCTTAAATCAAGCATTATTATGGCCATTTGTTTCAAAATTTGTGGATCATGTGAAGATAGAGCCTTGTGACATCATTAAGCATATAAAACCAAATATGATTTTGTTTATACCAACCATTGCTATAAGTTTTTATAGAGTAATGGACAAAATTATGTTGGGAGCAATGAGTGGAACAGTAGAGGTGGGATTTTATGATAGTACGGACAAATTGATTAGTTTACCTCTATGTATTGTTACAGCGTTTGGTACTGTAATGCTACCAAGAATGTCTAATTTGGTAAATAAACTAAAAATAGATCAATTAAGTGAAATAGTTCAAAAGTCATTAGTGTTAGCAGTATTGATTTCAGCACCTATAATGGCGGGGATGATGTCTATAATTACTGATTTTGTTCCATTCTATTATGGAACAGGATATGATAAATGTGTAATTCTATTTTATATTTTATTGCCAAGTACTTTGTTTATTGCTATGGCAAATGTGGTTAGAACGCAAGTATTATTGCCTAATGAATTAGATAAAGTATTTGTTTGGTCTTGTATATTGGGGGCAATAACAAATGTAATAATAAATACTTTATTAATACCAAAGCTAGGATCAGTAGGTGCGGCAATAGGAACATTGGTGACTGAAATAATTGTATTTGGGGTTCAAATTGTATATGCAAGAAAGTATGTTGATTTTTTAGAACCGCTAAAATTTATAGCTATAGTATTGCTCAGCTCATGTTTAATGGGAGTGATAGTATATAATTTAAATATTACTCTTGAAAGTACTTTTTATAAGTTGGCAATCAAAATTGTAATTGGCATAGTAATTTATTCTTTAAGTTTGCTTGTTTCTGCAAAAATTACAAAGAATAAACTTGCAAAAGAAATTCTAGAAGTATGCAAAGTAAGTATTAAACGAGGAAAATAAAAACAAAACATAAAAAGATATAATATAGGAGGCGTAATTAAAAATGTCATTAAAGGAAGTACTTAAAAAGATAGTGCCACAGACTCTGATTGTAAAGAGAAACCAGAAGCGCACAATGTTAGAAATACAAAAGCATAAAAAAATGTCTTTAGAAGATAAAAAGAGGTTAATAGCTGAAGCATATAAAAAATCCACAGGTAATACTCTGCATTGGGATAGTCCGGAACGATATACAGAAAAATTGAATGTATCAAAATTGTTATGTGCAACATCTGAAAAGACAAAATTAGCAGATAAATATCTGGTTAGAGAATGGGTTGCGTCTGTCATTGGGGAAGAATATTTAATTCCATTGTTGGGAGTATATGATAATTTTGATCAAATTGATTTTGATGAATTACCTGATAAATTTGTAATAAAATGCAATCATGATAGTGGAAGCGTTACACTTTGCGATAAGTCAGTTGGAATTGATAAGAAACTTCTTAAGTTGAAATATGATTATTATTTAAAAAGAAATCTTGCAGATATGAATTTTGAGATGCATTATGAAAATATTAAGCCTAGAATAATTATTGAAAAATATATGGGGGCTAATATTAATGATTATAAATTCATATGTATGGGGGGGCACTCTTATTACTGTAGAGTAGATTGTGACAGATTTATAAACCACAAAAGAACTATATATGATATGGATTGGAAACGGCAGTCATTCAGTATTGGAGACTATCCAAGCTCAGATATATCGATAAATAGACCGGATCAATTTGACTTGATGAAAGAAATTGTTTTGAAGCTGTGTAAAGGAATTGATCAGGTACGAGTGGATTTGTATGAAATTGATGGAAAAGTATACTTTGGAGAAATGACATTTACGAGTGATAACGGAATGGATAAAATTTATCCGGATGAATATGATTTTAAACTTGGTGAATTATGGAACTTAAAATTTTAAAGAAGATATAAAAAGGAAAAAACTTACAGATAGGGAGAAAAAACAATGAGTTTATTTGCAGGAAAAACACTTATGATAACTGGTGGAACGGGTTCATTTGGAAATGCGGTTTTGAATCGTTTCCTTAAAACAGATATTGGAGAAATCCGCATTTTTTCACGAGATGAAAAGAAACAGGATGATATGCGACACGATTTTCAGGCAAGAATGCCGGAAGTAGCAGATAAAATCAAGTTTTATATTGGAGATGTTCGTGATTTGCAATCTGTAAGAGGTGCGATGCCGGGAGTAGATTATATCTTTCATGCAGCAGCTTTAAAGCAGGTGCCATCATGTGAGTTCTTCCCGATGGAGGCAGTTCGTACAAATGTTATAGGAACAGAAAATGTACTTACAGCGGCGATTGAGGAAGGAGTAGAGTCTGTTATTTGCTTATCAACAGATAAGGCAGCTTATCCAATTAATGCAATGGGAATTACAAAGGCGATCGAGGAAAAAGTTGCAGTTGCAAAATCCAGAATGTCTGGAAAAACAAAGATTTGTTGTACTCGTTATGGAAATGTTATGTGCAGTCGTGGATCAGTTATCCCACTTTGGATTGATCAGATTAAGCAGGGAAATCCGATTACTCTGACAGAGCCATCTATGACACGTTTTATTATGAGTCTGGAAGAAGCGGTTGATCTTGTATTATTTGCATTTGAGCATGGCGAGAATGGAGATCTTCTGATTCAGAAAGCTCCAGCTTGTACAATTCAGACACAGGCTGAAGCAGTGTGCGAGCTGTTCGGTGGCAAGAAAGAGGATATTAAGGTAATTGGTATTCGTCATGGTGAGAAGATGTATGAAACACTTCTGACGAATGAAGAGTGTGCGAAAGCAGTGGATATGGGTAATTTCTACCGTGTACCGGCTGACAATCGTGGACTGAATTATGATAAGTATTTCAAAGATGGAGATGACAAGAGAAACACTCTGACAGAGTTTAATTCTAATAATACAACAAGATTGAATCTGGAAGAAACGAAAGCGAAGATTGCATCACTTACATATATTCAGGAAGAACTGGAGAAGATGGAGTAAAAGAATAAAAGGTGGTTTCAATATGACACTAGCAGAATGGCATTCCACATTATTTCAGTTTATTGGATTAATATTAAGTTTGTTTACATTTATTGGGTCAGTAATTGCTATATATTATACATATCAGAATTTAAAAGAAATGAAAAAGCAATTAAATGAACAGAAAAATCAGTATTTTGAACAGAATAGAGGAAATCTTGTTTTTTATATTGTAAAAAGCGGAGTGGATGTATTTTACTCATTGATTATAAAAAATTTTGGTAATTCTCCTGCAAAATTACTTTCATTAAAGATGACTCCAGACTTGGAATGGGGAAAAGCGGGAGAGAAAGATTTAAATGATTTTAATATCACAAATCTAAAAAATGTTTTTCTTGCACCACAACAACACATAAGTTCTGGATTTGATTTTAGAGATTATCCGGATAAAGTTTTTGATGTTAAGATTAGCTATGAAACTTGTGGGAAAGTAATGACGGAAAATTATACGATAGATATTAATTTTATTGGAAATATATTAACTATGGAACCCCAGATTAGAGATGAACTTTCAGCATTAAAACATATTAATAAATCAATAAAGCATTTGTCTGATAAATTTATATAGAGGGGAAGCGAATGAGTTAAAGATGAGATGGAAGAAAAAGTGCTTAATTATTAAAATATAAAAATCAAGAGGGGTCAGACCCCATAAAAAACTATAAACAAGAATGAAGTCATATTGATGGGAGAGATATTGAAATGGTTGAACATAATTTTAAATGGAAAAATGATGGCCGCACGAAAGTGATGATTGGTTGCGGAACGCGTCCGGAGATTATCCGTCTTGCTGCGGTAATCAAAAGATGTAGAGAATATTTTGATTGTTGTGTTGTATATTACAATCAGAACTGGGATAGAAATTTGAGTACTGTATTCTGGGAAGACTTCGAACTGAAGAATACGTTTGGTGAGTTCGGACCGGATATCCTGGTTCCGGTTGTTGGAGAGAATCTTGGAGTGACTTGTGGTAATATTTTAGGAAGATCTTTTGAACTTCTTTCTGAGCTGCAGCCAGATGGATATCTCGTGTTGGGAGATACAAACTCTTGTTTATCAGCAATTTCCGCAAAGAGATTACATATCCCGCTTTTCCATATGGAAGCAGGAAACAGATGTAAAGATGAGTGCCTTCCGGAGGAAACAAATAGACGTATCGTAGATGTTATTTCTGATGTGAACTTATGTTATTCAGAGTTTGCACGTAAATATCTTGCAGATACAGGACTTCCAAAAGAGAGAACATATATGACTGGTTCTCCTATGGCGGAAGTGCTTCACATGAATCTGGAAAAGATTCAGAAGAGCGATGTTTTGGACAGACTTGGACTTGAAAAGGACAAATATATTTTGCTTTCTGCGCATCGTGAGGAAAATATTGATTCTGAGAAGAACTTCTTAAGTCTTTTTACTGCAATCAATGCGCTTGCACAGAAGTATGACATGCCGATTCTGTATTCTTGCCATCCGAGAAGTAAGAACAGATTAGTAAAGAGTGGATTCAAGCTTGATCCAAGAGTAAGAGTCAATGAACCACTTGGTTTTAATGATTATAACAAGCTTCAGATGAATGCATTGGCAATTGTATCTGATTCAGGTACATTACCGGAAGAAAGTTCTTTCTATCTTTCTATTGAACATCCGATTGCTGCTGTATGTATCCGTACATCAACAGAGAGACCGGAAGCATTGGAAGCTGGAGACTTCATTTTGGCCGGTATTACAACAAAAGAACTTCTCAATGCTACAGATATGGCAATTGAGATGAAGCAGAAAGGTGTGCTTGGTAAACCTTGTCCGGATTATGTTGATGAAACAGTATCGATGAAAGTTGTTCGTATCATTCAGGGATATGTAAATGTAGTCAACAAGATGGTTTGGAGAAAAGATCAGTAAGATATAAATTTAATGACGGGCAGGTGCTTATATTGAAACTGCACCGAGCTCGTCATTTTTAGATTTGGAGGTAGTGATATTATGAATATACTTGTTACCGGTGCAAAAGGAATGGTTGGAACTGCACTTGTTAATAATTTGAAGAACATCAGAGATGGAAAAAACAGAACTAGAAATATTGAAATCAACGAGATTTATGAATATGACTTAGATAGTACAGAAGCAGAACTGGATGAATACTGTGCAAAAGCAGATTTCGTATTTAACCTTGCAGGTGTAAATCGCCCGGAAAATCCAGAAGATTTTATGAAAGGCAATTTTGGATTTGCATCACAGCTTCTTGATACGTTAAAAAAACATAATAACAAAGCCGGGATTATGCTTTCTTCTTCGGTTCAGGCAACACTTGCAGGACGGTTTGGCAATAGCGAGTACGGAAGAAGCAAGAAGGCCGGAGAAGAATTGTTCTTTGAATATGGAAAAGAGACAGGAGCACCGGTATATGTCTATCGCTTTGTGAATCTGATGGGACACAGTCGTCCAAAATACAACTCCGCAATCTCAACATTTTGCTGGGCTGTAGCAAATGACGAAGAATTTACAGTAAACGACAGAAGTACAGAGCTGGAAGTGCTGTATATTGATGACCTTGTAGAAGGAATGTTTGATCTTCTTGAAGGAAAAGAGCAGCATTGCGAATTCGATGGAGTGGAGACAGTATTAGATGAGAACGGTCGTTATTGCTGCGTACCAGTCACACATAAAGCGACATTAGGTGAAATCGTAGACCTATTAGAAGAATTCAAATCACAGCCGATCTCCTTAATGATGCCAAAATGCCCGGACGGATCATTTGCAAAGAAACTTTTCAGCCTTTACTTAACCTATTTACCAACTGATAAGTTCAAATATGCTATGAAGATGAATTGTGATGATAGAGGATCATTTACAGAATTAGTACATACAGTTGACTGCGGACAGGTAAGTATCAATATCAGCAAACCGGGAATCACAAAAGGACAGCACTGGCATAACTCCAAATGGGAACAGTTCATCGTAGTGCATGGACATGGCTTGATTCAGGAACGTAACATCAATACTGGTGAAACAGTAGAATTTGAAGTCTCAGGAGAGAAGATCGAGGCAATTTATATGATTCCGGGATGGACTCATAATATCATTAATTTATCAGAGACAGAAGATTTGGTGACGGTTATGACATGCAATGAGATTTTTGATCTAGGTCATCCGGATACATTTTTTGATCCGGTATAAAACGTTGTAGAATTTTTTATACCACTTAACAAACTGTCTAAGTTCAGTTAATGAACTGGATTTTACATATAGACATATGGTAAAATTATAAAAAAATTACCATTTAGTTTAAATTTTTAGACAGAGAGGATGAGTTAAACATGAAAAAGAGAGTTATCAGCATATTACTATCTATGATATTAATATTGAGTAATGGAATGATGGTATATGCAGACGAAGCTGTTGGTGATACAAATGCAGATGTAGTTTGCGTGGAAGATTCGGCAGTGACTTCTGATAATGACCAAACCGAAGAGCGTGCAATAGATAATGAGGTGGAATCGGATGAGTATGGAATAAATGCCTGTGCGGCGTCCAATCCGTATTCAGGCGGGTATAGTAATTGTACTTGGTCAGCATGGCAGCTCTGTTATGAAGATACAGGTCATCAATTGCCGGCTTGGAGAAATGCAGGTACTTGGTACGATAGTGCTGCGAATGCTGGTTATACAGTCTCTACAACTCCGCGTGCGAAGTCGATTGCTGTTTGGGTCGATGGCGGGGCTGGACATGTTGGTTATGTTACTGGAGTGAATGGTGATCAAATATATGTAAAAGAAGGCGGTTATCTTGGGGCTTACCATGAAGGATATGTGAAGGCTTCAGGATATCGTAACGATACGCAGCGTTTGTTGGGCTATATTTATATTCCGGTAGATGTGGAACGAACCGATTATGTGAATATAGGAGATTCTTTTAGAGCCCTTATTATAAAAAAAGATAGTTGGAAACCAATTGCTGTTTCGGGAGATAATGTGGCTCTGGCAACCGAATATGGAATTGCAAAAGAACAGTGGAACTTTAAACGACAGTCTGATGGTTCTTATGTTATGACGTCTTGTTATGATGGACGTGCACTGGATGTGTCCAATTCCGGGGCAACAAATGGAACAAATGTAGGCGTTTATAAATATCATAACAGCGATGCGCAGAAATGGTATTTGTTCTATTCGGGAGGCGGATATATGCTTGTCCCAAAATGTGCAAAAAAACTATGTCTGGATGTGTCGAATAATTACAATACAGATGGTACGAATGTTCAGATCTGGACACAGGCTGACACTACTGCTCAGGTTTTTGAAATTTATGTTTTGTCGGGAAATGAGCCGACTAGCGTAGGCGTAAGTGCAAAAACTACTACGATGAATATTGGAGATACCCAGAAATTGGTCAGCACGGTGCTTCCGGCAGATTCAGTTCATAAAGGAGTAAAATGGCAGACAAGTAATCGATCAGTTGCTACAGTAGACGGTTCCGGCAATGTAAAAGCTGTAGGAGAAGGAACTGCAACAATTAGCTGTATAGCAAATTATAGTGATAAAATTAAAAGCAGTGTTACTATAACAGTAAAAAAATCTGTTAGCACCACTCCGATAGCACTTACTTCTTCAATGGTAACAATGAAAGCGACCAGTGAGACTTATACAGGAAAAGAATTGAAACCAACGATTGAAGTGAAAGATGGATCAAAGACATTGGTTGAAGGTAAAGATTATAAAGTAACTTATAGTAATAATATAAAAGTAGGTACGGCAACCGTTAGGGTAGAAGGAACAGGGAAGTATGGCGGTAGGGTAGAGAAGAAATTCACCATCATGCCAAAAGTTTCTTACCGCACACAGGTACAGACATACGGATGGGAAAAGAACTATGCGGCAAACGGTGCGATCAGCGGAACAATAGGAAAGGCTAAGAGATTAGAGGCCATCCAGATTAAGGCAGAGGGCGATGCAGATCTCGGAATTACATACCGCACACACGTACAGAGCTACGGATGGCAGAACTGGACATCGAACGGAGCGATGAACGGAACGGTTGGAAAAGCTAAGAGATTAGAGGCCATCCAGATTAAACTGACAGGCAAAGATGCAGAGAAGTACAGTGTATATTACCGGGTACATGCACAGAGCTATGGATGGCTGGACTGGGCAAAAGACGGTGAATATGCCGGAACCGCGGGACTTTCCAAGAGACTGGAAGCAATCCAGATTGTGATTGTAGCGAAGAATAAGACACCTGGAAATGTAGGAGGAATCGCATCGGTAAGTAAACTGGCTTATGTACATAACACACACAGCTGGGATAAAGGAAAGATTACAAAAGAGCCGGCATCCTATACGAAAGATGGAGTGAAGACATATACCTGTACGACATGTGGAGCTACAAAGAATACATCTTATGCAAAACCATATCCGGTAGATGTGACTTACAAGACACAGGTACAGTCCTATGGCTGGATGAAGCCGGTAAAGAACGGACAGATTGCCGGAACAATAGGTCAGAGCAAGAGAATGGAGACCATGTCTATCAGCGTGAAGAACCTGACAGATGCGAACAGTGATCTTGGAATCGCATACAATGCTCATGTACAGAGCTACGGATGGCAGGGAAAGACAAATGATGTTTCAACTTGGAAGAAAGATGGCCAGAATGCCGGAACTGTAGGAAAGGCCAAGAGATTAGAGGCCATTCAGATCAAACTGACGGGCGAAGATGCGAAGAAATACGATGTATACTACCGAGTACACGCACAGAGCTATGGCTGGTTGAATTGGGCAAAGAATGGTGAGATATCAGGAACAGCAGGGTGCGCTAAGAGACTGGAAGGAATTCAGATTATAGTTGTAGAAAAAGGAGCAAAGATTAATACGAGCTTTGGCGGTGTTAAATCTGCAAACAGTAGTTCATATATTATAAAGTAAGCAAATTAGCAAGCATGGATGAAAGAAAAATAATCCCAAAGCTAAGGAATATTAGGATTAAAAGGTTATATCCACGGATTTATGAGGAATTCGTGGATATAACCTTTTTTTAATCAGAATGCTTAATCCCGCCGGAATAAGTCTCTTGTGTAAACTTTTTCTTTTACATCATCGAGGCAGGAGTCATAACGGTTAGCGATGATGGCCTGTGACATTTCTTTGAATTTTGCCAGATTGTTGACAACCTTGCTTCCGAAGAATGTGGTTCCGTCTTCTAAGGTTGGCTCATAGACAACTACAGTAGCACCTTTGGCTTTGATTCGTTTCATAACGCCCTGGATACTGCTCTGACGGAAGTTATCGGAGTTGCTCTTCATGGTGAGTCGATATACTCCGATGATGCATTCTTTTTCCTGGTCTGCGGAATAATCTCCGTGGTTATTGTAATCATAATATCCGGCGAGACCCAGCACACGGTCTGCGATAAAATCTTTTCTAGTGCGGTTGCTTTCTACGATCGCAGACATCATATTCTGAGGAACGTCGTTGTAGTTTGCCAGAAGCTGCTTCGTATCTTTTGGCAGGCAGTAACCGCCGTAACCGAAGGACGGGTTGTTGTAATGAGTTCCGATTCGTGGATCTAAGCAGACACCGTTGATGATGTCCTGGGTGTTCAGATTTTTCATTTCTGCATAAGTATCTAACTCATTAAAATAAGAAACTCGCAGTGCCAGGTAAGTGTTGGCAAAGAGTTTTACAGCTTCTGCTTCTGTAAATCCCATAAATAATGTATCAATCTGTTTTTTGATAGCACCTTCCTGAAGAAGTGCTGCAAAATCTCTGGATGCATTCACCAGGCGGTCATCGTTCTTGTCTGTAGAAACGATGATGCGGCTTGGATATAAATTATCATAGAGTGCCTTGGATTCTCTTAAGAATTCCGGACTGAAAATAATGTTGGATGTATTGTATTTTTTGCGGACAGATTCTGTGTAGCCCACCGGAATGGTTGATTTAATAACCATGATAGCATCCGGATTTGCTTTCAGTACAAGCTCAATCACAGATTCTACGGCAGAAGTGTCAAAATAATTTTTCTTGCTGTCATAGTTTGTCGGGGCTGCGATCACGACAAAATCAGCATTTTTGTAAGCTGCTTCGCCGTCCAGCGTAGCGGTCAGATCCAGATCTTTCTCGGTCAGATATTTTTCAATGTAGTCATCCTGGATCGGTGACTTTTTGCTGTTGATCAGTTCTACTTTTTCCGGAACGATGTCGACAGCCGTTACGTGATTGTGCTGTGCAAGCAAAGTTGCGATAGACAGTCCGACATAACCGGTACCGGCAACCGCAATATTCAGAGGAGATGGAGCCGGAAGTTTATTATTGCTGTTGTCCACAAATACTTCGTCCGGCTCGAATCCGAGAGTTTCGCAGATCTGTTCCAGCTGTGGAAGCGACGGAAGATAGTCTTCCTTTTCGAGACGGGAAATCTGTGCGCGGTTGATACCCGTAGCGTCCGCAAGTTCCTGCTGAGTCATTTTCAGTTCTTTCCTTTTGGCAGTCACCAGGCTGGCGAGAAAAGAAGGTGATAATTTTTTCATAATAAAGATCCTTTCTGTTGGAAATAATGATTTATAGTGTTTACATTTGCTGTAATGTTATTTATAATAACTTTTTGAAATGAATTTATTGTTTTGTAAAACATAAAAACTATAGCATATGAGGTGAAAAATAGCAACAAATATGAAAAAAGAGAGTATAGAAATTTACGACGAGGAATTAAAATGTTAATTAAAATAACAAAAAGACATATCTGGACACTTTTTTATATAGCATTTATCATATTTATATTTTCAAATTCCATGCAGGTGGCAACGGAATCGGCCCGTCAGAGTGCCGGTGTGCTACATTATCTGCAGAAATTTTTAGGAACCGGATGGCTTACAGATCATATCGTAAGAAAAGCGGCACATTTCAGTGAATTTGCGTTACTTGGAATACTGGGAGTGCAGTGCATGCGGCAATATACCGGACGCTGTATGCTGCCGGCCCTTTTTACCGGACTGCTTACGGCACTCACGGATGAAACCATCCAGCTTTTTGTGGAAGGACGCAGCGGACAAGTTTCAGATGTGTGGATAGATTTCGCCGGATGCTGTTGCGGAGCAGTGGCCCTGAAGTTGGTACTTCATTTATGGCAGCGGCAGGGCGAAAAGAAGATAAAAAGTTAAGAAAGTTAAGAAAGTGAAGAAGGAACTCAAATCAAGAAAAGAAATTTGAGTTCTTTTTTTAGTTGTTGGGAATAAAATTTGAGTTCCTTGCAAGAACTAAAAAATAAATGGCACTATCTTAAATATTTTTAGAAGAAATTAAAAAATCCAGAAATTAAAAGGTATACTGGTATGTTTTAAATTGCTACAACTGGCTGTTTTGTTACAGCCACTCTCGTGCTAATATACTCGCCAGTGCATTAAGAGTCGCGATATAAGAACTTGGAGAAAATGTATGTGAGTTCATATCTGGGTTTGCGATGAAAAATACACGTGAGACATAGTATAAGAAGGGATGAGAACATATGAGTAGTAAAACAGCACAGGATACGCAGACTATGAGCGATAATAGAATCAAAAACTTAGTGATTACAGCATTTTTTACGGCAATTACATTTTTAGGGATTCAGGCATTCAGAATTCCACTGCCGGCAGCGGTGGGAACCCCGTTTTTACATTTCGGACATATATTTGTTGTAATGGGGCTTTTGCTTCAGGGTGGAAAACGCGGAGCAGCATCCGGAACATTGGGACTTACAATTTTTGATCTGCTGAATGGATATGTCCAGGATGCGCCGAAGACATTTGTAGAGACAGCAGTAAAGTGCCTGATCGTCGGAGCAATCTTCGTGGTATTAAAGAAAAAAGCAGATGGAGATAAAAAGAAAGAATATGGCGCAGCAGTATTGTGTGCGGTAATCTATGGATGCATCAATATCATCCTGGAATTCCTCATGGGAACATTGGCGATGGTAATGGTAGGCAGTGGCCTGGGAGCGGCAGCAGTCGCAGCATTTACATCGTTGCCGGCAACCGTGATCAATGCGGTATTTATGGTGATTGCGATTGCAGTATTGTATGAGCCGGTGAAAAGAGTATACGTGAGAATGGCGTAGATGTTAAGAATAATCTGAAGAATATTATGTATATTAGAGAAGGGATTTCGCTTTGTAAGAAGAGGGATTCCTTTTTTTGTATGGCAATGTTAAGATATTTATGATGCAAAAAATGAGACGGTTAGACTGTTGATCGGAGGATAGACATCTATGAAAGATATTTCGGAAGAAGGGACATGGGAACAACTGGTGCATTTGCAAGGAGAACCCTTTTGGACGGTAAAAGGTCTGGAGTTTCATTATAAAATTATTGGAAATGAAATTTTTATTGACCGGAAGAAGAAATCAATTACGAGAAGTAGTGTGGATATGGCATTAGAGAAAATTCGGGAATTGAACGGAGAAGTTTCAGGACCAAAGAAGCTGCAGGTATTCGGAGCAAGTTATTTATATCCTATATTTATTAAAATGGGTCTGATTATAAAGTGAAAAACAAACAAGAGTGGCAGTTGAAAGGAAGTAAGGATTGTGCTAGAATAGACGGATAGTTTGTTAGACTTGGAAGATTAGACATTAAGAAAAGATATCATAGAAATATATAGTATTAAGGATGATGAGGAGATAGTATATGGGAGAGATAGTACGCGATCAGGAAGAGATGGAGATTGATCTTCTGGAACTGGCAGGGGTTTTATGGAGAAAAGTCTGGGTGATTATTTTTTGTTTTATAATCGGCGCTGTTATGGCGGGGGGATATACGAAGTTGTTGGTGACACCGCAGTATACAGCGACGTCGATGATCTATGTTTTGGGTGAGTCAACAAGTATTACATCGCTGGCAGATGTGCAGATTAGTTCTGAACTAACAGCAGATTTTACTGTACTGGCGACAAGCCGTCCGGTAGTAGAAGAGGTCATTGACAAGTTGAAACTGGATATATCTTACGAGGACTTTTGTAAGATGATTACGATCACGAATCCAACAGATACGCATATTCTGCAGATTGGAGCTACGACAGAAGATCCGAAACTTTCAAAGAAGATTTCAAATGCAATGGCAGATGCTGTGGCAGAGAATATTTCTTCGGTAATGGCTACGGATAAACCAAGTATAGCAGAGCGTGCGGTTACACCGAAGGCACCATCGAGCCCGAATTTGATAAAGAATACAGCAATGGGAGCTTTGTTGGGAGCTGTTTTGGCAATGGGCGTGATCATTTTGCTTTATCTGATGGATGATACGATTAAGACCGAGGATGATGTGAGAAAGTATTTACAGATGAATACGCTGGCTGCATTCCCGCTTGAGAAGAAAAGAAAGAAGTCTGCATAATGAGTAAAAAGGTTCGTACATATATTGGAATCGCAATGATAATTGCCGGACTGGCATGTGCCGGATATATCGGCTGGCATGAATATCAAAAATCAAAGAATGAAGATATTTACACCAAAGTCCGGAAAGAAGCGGTGGATGATAAGAAGAAAGATGAACAGACACCGGAAGAGACATATATAAGTCCGATTGATTTCGATAGTTTGAAACAGACGAATCCAGATATTTATGCATGGATTGAAATTCCGGATACCCAGGTGAATTATCCGATTGTGCAGAGTGCGGATGATGATGCTTATTATTTGAATCATACAATTGATGGACAGGAAGGTTATCCGGGTTCGATTTATACAGAGGCATTGAATTCAAAGGATTTTGACGATTTTGATACGGTGATTTACGGTCATGATATGAAAGATGGGAGTATGTTCCAGAATCTGCATAATTACGAAGATAGTCAGTATTTGCGGGAGCATCCGGAGATTTATATTTATACGCCGGATAAAAAGCTTACATACCGAATATTTGCGGCAGTGGTTTATGGAGAAGAACATATTTTGAAAACTTATGATTTTACTGATACGGGTCGCAGACAGCAGTATATAGATTCAATATATAACTGCAGAGATATGCAGAGCAGTTTTGATGAATCTGTTCAGGTGACGCCGGAGAGCCATTTGTTAACATTGAGTACATGCATTGCTGATAAACCGAATAATCGCTATTTAGTAGAAGCAGTTCTGGTGGAAGATAATGAATAAAAAGAGAAATACGATTATTGTGCTTGTGATAACATTATTAGTCATGGTGATATTAGGAATTGGAATCTGGAAGCACCAAAAGACGCAGGCGACAATAGCAAATGTGGAAGCTGTTGACGATGAAGACAGTGATATTGTAAAGTATAACGGAGAAAAATATAAATATAATTCTGACATTCGAACAGTGCTTTTTTTAGGAGTAGACAAATCAGAAACAGTAAGCCTTGAGAATCAGCCGGGAAAGGGTGGTCAGGCAGATACAATTCTGTTGTTGGTGCTGAATGATAACAAGAAGACGGCACAGATTTTGGAAATTTCAAGAGATACAATGACTGATATTGATATCTATGATATGTCGGGAGAAAAACTGGCAACTGAAAATGCACAGATCGCATTGCAGTATGCATATGGAAATAGTACTAAAAAGAGCTGTCAGATAATGAAGAATATCGTATCAAACCTTCTTTATGGAGTCCCGATCCGTTCGCATATTTCTTTGAATGTAGATGGAATAGAGCAGATTGTAGATGCGATGGGTGGCGTTGAGATTACGGTTCCGGAAGATTATAGTAAGATTGATCCGGCATTTACAAAGGGTGCAAAACTGACGCTTGACGGTAAACAGGCAGAGAATTATGTCAGATACAGAGACCATGATGTGTTGGGAAGTAATGACAGCCGAATGGAACGACAGAATCAGTTTATGAAAACTCTTCTTGAGCAGATCCAGAGTGGAAAAATAGATAAAAATTCAGTGTATGATCTTGTTATGAACTCTGCAGGAGACTATATTGATACGGATATGACGGCGGAACAACTGAATAAAATAGCCGAGTATACTTTCGATGAGGACATCATACAATTGCAAGGTGAGATGAAATCAGGAAAAGAACATGATGAATTTTATCTGGATAATGATAAATTATATGAATTAGTGCTAAAAACATTTTACAAACAAATAAAATAGGAGTATACTGTTACTAGTTATTAGCAGCGATAGTATTACATAAGGGAAAATTGAATAAAAAAATGGAGGAATAAGTAATGAGGAGTTCATTGAAAAAAGTAATCTGTGTGGCTTTATCAGCAGTTATGATATTTGCTATGAGTGTTACAGCATTTGCGGCTGACAGTCCGGTTGCCAACGGAGTTGTTACAGCGGGAAATGGTGTAGATAAGAATGGTGGTCAGGTGAGATTTCGCCTTCGAGCATACAGCGGTAATTTCGCAAGTGCAGTAGCTGACATTCAGACAACAGAAGGTCTGAAAGCAGCAATGGGAAATGCTTATGTAGATGGTCTTCAGGTTGTAGATGTACAGACAGTTACAGTAGAAGATGCTGATATAGCATATCCTGTTCAGCTGACATTTAACGTTCCTGGTGTTACAGTCGGAACAAAAGTTGCAGTTATGGCTTATGTGAATGGTCGGTGGGTAATGCTTCAGTGCACAGCCGGTAATGGAACCATTACGGTAACATTTGAGAATGCTGATCAGTTAGCATTAGTTGCATTTGCAGTAGATAAGAGTGTTGCTTCCAGCGCTACCGGAGCAGTTTCGCCAAAGACAGGTGAGAACTCAGTGGTACCTATGGCAGTAATCGCTATGGCACTTATGGTTGGCGGAAGCCTTTGCCTTCGCAAGAGAGAGGTAAGATAAGTAAAAATGATTTAAGGAGATTCTCTTTCTGAGATGGTTATTTCAGAAAGAGAATTTTTTTCTATAGATATCATTATAAGAGGTGTACTGTGATATTAACGGATATTCATTGCCATATGCTTCCGGGTGTGGATGATGGACCGAGAACAGGCAGAATGGCAGCGGCGATGCTTAAAAAATCTTATAAAGACGGTGTGAGAAGAATTATTGTGACACCTCATTACCGTGCAGGAATGTTTGAACCGGAGAAGAAGATTCTGATACATAGATTTTTGAAGATGCGTGATTATGCGGTAACGATTGAAGATGCAGGGATAGAACTTTATTTGGGATGCGAGTACCATCGGGAGACAGACATGGTGGAAGCTCTGAAAAAAGGGATGCATCCGACGATGGCTGGCAGCAGATACGTATTAGTGGAATTTTCATCGATGGACGGGTATTATCGGATAAGAACGGTATTATATGAGCTGATATCTGCCGGATTTATTCCGATTATTGCTCATGCAGAACGTTATCCTGCGTTTGTGGAACATCCGGAGAATATTACGGATGCAATTGGACTGGGAGCCAGGATTCAGGTAAATGCTGATGCATTGTTGGGAATGGATGGATTTGTGATCCGCCATTTTTGCAAGAAATTGATGAAAAATGGTCAGATAGATTTTATAGCTTCAGATGCTCATGATATGAAGGCGCGACCTTCCAGATTAAAGGAATGTGCGGAATATGTGGAGAAAAAATGGGGCAGGCAGACGGCTGTGAGAATTTTTGAAAAGAATCCTTTGAAGATTATTGGAAATAACAGGAGAGAAAGATAAAAATGAAAAAGACAACCATTGAACTTGGTCAGATGAGTTATGCAATGACTGAAGAATTGAAGACTTTGAGGACAAATATATCATTTTGTGGAGAAGATAAGCAGGTGATAATGGTAACCAGTTCTCTGAGTGGTGAGGGAAAGACAGAGACTTCTTTGAAATTAGCATATTCTTTGACGGAATTAAAAAAGAAGGTTTTGTTGATTGACACAGACCTTAGAAAGTCTGTGATGATTTCGAGAGCAAAAGCGACAGGAGTAGATAATGGACTGACGCACTTCCTTGCAGGACAATGTACTTTGGCAGACGTTGTAATGTCTACCAATATCCCGAGATTACACATGGTTTTTGCGGGACCGCAGGCTCCGAATCCGACCGAACTTTTGTCAACCGAGAGGTTTAAAGGTATGATAGAATCTGCCAGAACGGTGTATGATTATATTATTATAGATGCACCGCCGTTGGGGCTGGTCGTAGACGCGGCCATTATATCAGAGCAGTGCGATGGTTCGATTTTGGTTGTAGAGTCCGGAGAAGTGAAACGTAAACTGGTGCAGTCTGTAAAAGAAAAATTAGAGGTTGCATCCTGCCCGATTTTAGGAGTTGTACTTAATAAGGTGGACAGAAAGAAGACTGGCCATTATTATGGTAAATATTACGGCAAAGCTTATGGTAAGCAGTATGGCAAATATTATGGAAACAGCAAAGAAGATAAGTAGGAAACCAAACAAAAAGAGCTAAAGAGAGGTTATTATGAAGACGGCATTGATTATTATGGCAGCAGGTATTGGTTCACGTTTCGGAACAGGGATCAAGCAGCTGGCAAAGATGGGTAACAATGGGGAAGTAATCATGGATTATTCGATCTATGATGCGGTCGAAGCGGGATTCGACAAAGTTGTATTCATTATCCGTAAGGATATTGAAGAAGAATTCAAAGAGGTGATCGGAGATCGTATTTCAAAATATGTGGATGTGGAATATGTATACCAGTCTGTAGATGATCTTCCGGATGGTTTTGCAGCCAATGGCCGTAAGAAACCCTGGGGAACGGGACAGGCTGTTTTGTGCTGTAAAGATGTAGTGAAAGATCCGTATGTGATTATTAATGCAGATGATTACTATGGCAAGCAGGCGTTTAAGTTGTTGCATGATTTTCTGGTAAATACGCCGAAGGATGCTGACGGAGTTTATACAATGGGAATGGCTGGATTTATCCTGAAAAATACCCTGAGTGATAATGGTACAGTTACCCGTGGTATCTGCAAGAAGAATGCCGATAATATGCTGACAGATGTGTATGAGACCCATGAGATTGCTAAACTGGCTGATGGCACTATGCAGTGCAAAGAGCCTGATGTGGCTGAGTGGATTACGGAAGATCTGAATGTATCCATGAATATGTGGGCTGGTTTCCCGGATTTTATAGATTATCTGGAAGAAGGTTTTGCAGATTTCTTGTCTAATCTGCAGTCTGATACAGAGGAATACCTTCTGCCGAATATTATTGACAAACTATTAAAGAAACAAAAAGCTACTGTAAAAGTTTTAGAGACAACGGATAAATGGATCGGCATCACTTACAAAGAGGATGTTGAACTTGCACAGGCTGCATTTGCAGAGATGATTGAAGCGGGTATTTATCCTGAAAAACTGTGGAATTAGAGTGAGTTTAGAGTATAAGTAGAGAGATAGGAGGAAATAAAATATGTGTGGAATTGTAGGTTTTGTAGGAAATCATCAGGCGGCACCGATTCTGTTGGATGGTTTGTCAAAACTGGAGTACCGTGGTTATGATTCTGCCGGTATTGCCGTGAGAGATGGTGAGGCACCGGTAGAGGTGATCAAGGCAAAAGGACGTTTGAAGGTTCTTGCTGAGAAGACAAACGAAGGAGAGTCTGTTCCGGGTACTTGCGGTATTGGTCATACAAGATGGGCAACTCATGGAGAACCGTCTGAGAATAATGCACATCCGCATTGTTCCGATGATGAAAATGTAGTAGCTGTTCACAATGGTATCATTGAGAATTATCAGGAATTAAAGGAAAAATTAATCCGCAAGGGATATACATTCTATTCTGAGACGGATACAGAAGTTGCTGTAAAATTAATTGATTATTATTATAAAAAATACGAGGGAACACCGGTAGATGCGGTCAATCACGCGATTGTCCGTATTCGTGGTTCTTATGCACTGGCAGTCCTTTTCAAGGATTACCCGGAAGAGATTTATGTGGCAAGAAAAGACAGTCCGATGGTTCTGGGTGTTGCTGATGGTGAGTCCTATATTGCTTCTGATGTACCGGCAATTTTGAAATATACCAGAAGTGTATATTATATTGCAAATCTGGAGATGGCCCGGGTTAGAAAAGGTGAGATTACTTTCTATAACCTTGATGGAGAAGAAATTGAAAAAGAGCCTAAAGTGATCGACTGGGATGCGGAAGCTGCTGAGAAAGCAGGGTTTGAGCATTTTATGATCAAGGAGATCCATGAACAGCCAAGAGCAATTAAAGATACTTTGAATTCTGTATTAAAAGATGGTGTGATCGATCTGTCAGAAGTGGGGCTGGATGAAGAAGAAATTCAAAAGATCAGTCAGATTTATATTGTTGCCTGTGGCTCGGCATATCATGTTGGAGTGGCTGCTCAGTATGTGATTGAAGATCTGGCACAGATCCCGGTTCGTGTGGAACTGGCATCTGAGTTCCGTTATCGTAAACAGCTTATGAATCCGAATGATCTGGTGATCATCATCAGTCAGTCCGGAGAGACGGCGGACAGTCTTGCGGCGTTAAGAGAATCTAAGAAAAAGGGAATCCGTACTCTGGGTATTGTAAATGTGATTGGATCTTCCATTGCCAGAGAAGCTGACAATGTATTTTACACGCTGGCCGGACCGGAGATTTCTGTGGCAACTACAAAGGCTTACAGTACACAGCTGATTGCGACATATGCATTAGCGCTTCAGTTTGGTAAGGTTCGCGGTCATATTGACGAAGAACAGTATGCAAAATATATCGAAGAACTTCAGACAGTTCCGGAGAAGATTGAAAAGATTATTGACGATAAAGAGAGAATCCAGTGGTTTGCTTCTAAGCAGGTAAATGCAAAAGATGTATTTTTCATCGGACGAGGCATCGACTATGCAATTTGTATGGAAGGTAGTCTGAAGATGAAAGAAATCAGTTATATTCATTCCGAAGCCTATGCGGCAGGAGAATTGAAGCATGGGACCATCTCTCTTGTAGAAGATGGAACATTGATGATTGGTGTTCTGACACAGCCGGCGTTATATGAGAAGACAATCAGTAATATGGTAGAGTGTAAAGCCCGTGGAGCTTATCTGATGGGACTTACCACTTATGGTAATTACAATATCGAGGATAATGCTGACTTTGTAATTTACATTCCGAAAATTGATCCGCATTTTGCAACTTCACTGGCGGTCGTGCCTTTGCAGTTACTGGGATATTATATTTCTGTATCCAAAGGTCTGGATGTAGATAAGCCGAGAAACCTTGCAAAGAGTGTAACTGTAGAGTAAGTAATCAGCGTGCCGCAAATGGAATGGCAAATAGTATTGTGGTATAGCGTGTGGCGGTGTTTGACAGACGAAAGTGAGTTTCGAATATGTTAGAAAGACAGAAAGGGCGCCCGGAGAATACAGAAGGGCGTCTGGAAAAAGAAATCAGGGTATACGATCTGCTGGACAGATTGCAGATAGAGTATGATCGTGTGGATCATGAGGTCGCAATGACGATGGAAGACTGCATAGCGGTTGATGAAGTATTAGAGACAGAAATGTGCAAGAATCTTTACCTCTGCAATCGCCAGGAGACGGCATTCTATCTGTTGATGATGCCGGGAGATAAGAAGTTTAAAACCAAGGAATTATCATCACAGATTGGTTCTTCCAGATTGTCTTTTGCGAAGGATAACTACATGGAAGAATATCTGGATATTACCCCGGGATCTGTCAGCGTGATGGGTCTTATGAACGATCAGGAGCGGCGTGTGCAGCTTTTGATTGACGAGGATATAACAAAAGCGGAGTATATAGGTTGTCATCCTTGTATCAATACCTCCAGTATTCGGGTTAGGACAAAAGATTTGTTGGAGAAGATTTTGCCTGAAATTGGTCATGCGCCAAGATTTGTGCAGTTAAAAGGTGAATAATTGTCCATGAGGTCTGTTTGGTGAAAATATCAAATTGATTAAAAAATAACAAAAATAAAAATAAATTGTCACGAATTTAACTAAAATATACACTGTATACAGAAAAAAGAAAACATAGTATACAGTGTATATTTTTTATATGCAATAAAGACGGAAAAGTAGAAGAAATATAATGAAAAAACAGAAAATTCAATAAAAATATAAGAAAAAACAGTAATCGGCACAACGCTTGCTTTTTACAGTGTTAAAATAATATCGAAGAAGTTAAAAAGAAAAAAGGAATGGAGGGAATTTTATGAACTATCTTGATATTGCGAACAGTCCTCTGGTATGGGGAACATGTGGAATCGCGGTAATGACAGTATTGCTACAGGCAGCGATATTCACGAAAAAAGCGTTGAGCGTTGGTACGAAAATGGGAATGACAAAGAAGCAGTTTAAAGAAGTCGCAAAAGTATCTGTTGTTTCATCAATTGGACCAACTCTTTCAGTTGTGGCAGGTGTACTTCCACTGATTCTTGCGATGGGTGGAGCTATCGCGTGGCTGAGGCTTGGATTTATCGGATCTGTAGGATATGAGTTATCTACGGCAGGATTCGGAGCAGCAGCTTACGGAACAACCCTTGGCGGCGAAGGCTATGATGGATATGCACTGGCATGTAGTTTCTTCTGTATGTGGTTCGGAGCTTCCGGCTGGCTGGTATCAACGGCGCTTTTAACAGATAAGCTGGATAAGATTACAGAAAAACTTGCAGGTAGCGTAGAACTGATGCCTGTAATTTCAGCAGCAGCGATGTCCGGAGCATTTGCATTCTTATCATTTGATCACTATTTTTCATACATAGTTGTGGACGGCAAAACAGATTGGATGAATCCGGTAGCGATCAAACGTGCGATATGCGTAGTTGTTGGATTTGTGGTTATGAAACTGTTAAATGTACTGGAAGATAAAAAAGGTGCAAAATGGGTTCGTGAATGGGGAATTACGATTGCAATGCTGACCGGCCCTGTAATTGCATTGATATTCTTTAGATAGTAGGAGGGTGAAGAAAATGAGTGGAAATGATAACGGTGGAAAAAGCTTATATAAATCAGAATTTATCCCTTATGCAATAAAATGGGGACGAATTACAAACTTATATGCAGTAGTAATTTCGTTTGTACCGGTAGCGGTGATCATGTGGTATTTTGGATTTACGCCCGGACTTACAGAACTTAGTATCGGACTTATATCTACTGTCAGTGTAGTTGGTGTTATGTGGTTTTCGGATCCGATCGCATATTTCCCGATCCTTGGAATCCCGGGAATCTACATGGCGCACTTATCCGGTAACACGGCAAACCTGAAAGTTCCGGTAGCAGCGATCGCCCAGGACGCAGCGGACGTAGAACTTGGATCGGATGAAGGCGGTATCGTGGTAACGATTTCCTGTGCGGTATCCGCAGTAGTTTGTCTGATTGCACTTACTATCGCATGTATCGGTGGTGCAAAATTATTAAATCTGCTTCCAAACGGACTGGTAGTAGCTCTGGGATATGTACTTCCGGCATTGCATGCAGCACTTCTGGCACGTATGACAAAAGGTCAGCCGAAGATGTTGTGCTGTGGAATGCTCCTGGCACTGGTTGGCTGGATCTTATTAAGAGTCGGCGCATTTGATTTCATCCCTGGAAAATCACATACATGGATGGTTACATTACTTGCAGTATTTGGTTCCATCATATATGCCCGTCTGTCTTATCGAAAGAAAGATGCGGCAGCGGCATAATAATTTCTTATTTCAAGGCACACTGTTTCGGCAGTGTGCCTATTCCTATGTCGAAAAATGTCGAATGATTTTATATTTTCAAGTATTGCAAATGATAATGCTATCTGTTATTCTGAGACCACGCAGATAATATTCGGTATATCTGCAAACAGTATCTAATAACCAAACAGGTTTCTCATTTTCGGAAGCTTAAGATCAAGCGAGTACCAGAAGATAGAAAAGAACCGAAGTAAACAACGAAAGATATAAAGCTACAGAGAGCAAAGAATTTATAATGGTATTATATGTTTCGTATGTTTAAATACATTTCATAGCTTTTCGCGTGAAAAAGTCTATGCTAAAATAATCGTAAAGAATTCTTCTTTTTGTAGTTTTTATATCACAGAAAGGAGAATGCATATGGCATATTTTAACCCAGAAAAATTCCCAGAGAGAATTGAAAAGAATGTAAGAAACATGAATGTGGAGAAGCTGAATGATTCAACTGAGAAGCAGGATGAGTTCCTTATGAGTCCTAAGGTGGATTTTTGTTTTAAGGAATTAATGCAGAGTGCAAAGGTCAGAAAAGGAATCATTGCGGCATTGCTTGGAAAATCCCCGGAAGATATTGAAAGTACAAAATTACTTCCGACAATTTTGCGGCAGGAATATCCGGATAGCAAGTATGGAATCTTAGATGTGTTGGTGAAAATGAAAGATGGTACCAAGATAGATTTTGAGATGCAGGTAGTACCGTTTGAGTTCTGGACACAGAGATTATTATTTTACTGGTCAAAGATGTATGTGGATCAGATTGAGAAGGGAGAATCCTATGACGTCTTGAAACGCTGTATTCATGTAAGTATTCTCGATTTTGCACATTTTCTTGATGACAAAGAATGTTACCACAAGGTTGGGCTGTATGATTTTAATACCGGAAAAGTCTACAGTGATCTTATGGAATTACATATCTTAGAGTTATCTAAACTGCCGCAGGAGGATCAGAATGAATCGGGACTGATCCGCTGGATGCGATTCTTGAATGGGAAGAGCAAGGAGGATTTTGAAGAGATGGCAGAAAAAGACGAGTATATCGGAGAGGCATATGAACTTTTGAAAAATCTGAGTGCGGATGAAAAGAAACGACTGGAATATGAATACCGGGAAAAATCCTTAAAGGATTATAATTCACAGATGGTGAGCGCCGAGAGACGAGGGAGAAAAGAAGGCAGAAAAGAGGGGCTGCGATTAGGAGAAGAACGATTAGCAAAATTGATTGAATTATTGTCGATAAATGGACGGGAAAATGAAATTATGAAAGTAGCTACAGATGTCCAATACCGAGAAGAATTACTGGAAGAGTTTGACTTATAAAGAAATTAAATCACGAAGGGAGAAAAATCAATGTTATTAGTATGGTATCCAAAATGTTCTACTTGTCAGAAAGCAAAGAAATGGTTAGATGAGAAAGGTGTGGAGTATGAGGCAAGAGATATAAAGGAAGAAAATCCAAGTGCGGAAGAGCTGAAAGAGTGGCATAAGAAGAGCGGGTTGCCGTTAAAACGTTTTTTTAATACCAGTGGAATGCTGTATAAAGAAATGAAATTAAAAGACAGACTGCCGGATATGAGCGAAGAAGAGCAGTTTGAGCTTTTGGCAACCGACGGAATGTTGGTGAAACGCCCGATTTTAGTGACAGAAGAAAAAGCATTTCCTGGTTTCCGCGAGAAGGAATGGGAAGAACTGATAAAATAGCGTTTGTGGGTAACAATTATCCATTATAATACCTGCGGCTTGCCTGTGCTGTGCACTTGCGAGATCCGCAGGTATTATATAATAATATTAGATTAAAGTTAGTGTTTAGAAAAAGTATTACCCCAGTGCTACATCTAAGATCATCATTAATGTAAACCCAAAAGCAAACAGTAATGTCGCAATGTTCGAGTGGTGACCCTGAGCCATTTCAGGGATTAATTCTTCCACGATTACGTAGACCATGGCTCCGGCTGCAAAACTTAAGAAATAAGGAAGCGCCGGAAGTATAAAGTCTATGGCCATAATGGTGAGGAGTGCACCGATCGGCTCTGTGATACCGGATAAGATTCCGTAGATGCAAGCCCTCTTTTTACTCATGCCTTCTGCGTGTAACGGCATGGAGATGATTGCGCCTTCCGGGAAATTCTGAATACCAATTCCAAGTGAAAGGCTGAGTGCCTGTAGGGCAGTAATATCATAGGTTCCTGCGAGAAATCCTGCATATACAACGCCGACAGCCATTCCTTCCGGAATGTTGTGGAGTGTGACAGCCAGTACCATTTTTGTAGTACGTTTCAGGCTGACATGAGGTCCCTCTTCGTCATTGCTGCTGACATGTAAATGAGGGATCAGGTGATCTAAAAGTAGCAAAAATAAGATGCCAAGCCAGAATCCAACTGCGGCCGGAAGAAAAGAAAGTTTGCCATAAGAATTGGATTCTTCCAGTGCGGGAATCAAAAGGCTCCAGATGGAAGCGGCCATCATAACTCCGGCGGCGAATCCGGTCAGTGCTTTCTGAATTGCAGAAGGTAATTCTTTTTTCATAAACAGTACACAAGTTGCTCCGAGAGTTGTTCCAAGAAATGGAATGGCAATCCCGCGGATAATTTCTAGAGACATAATAAAAACATCACCTCGTCTTTCGAAAAACTATTTCTATCACATATTATACACAAAAGTAATGTAGACTGTGAGTGAATTATTCTCAAGTAGCGAATGGGAGGATGCAGGCTATGAGGTTGTTAATAGTAGAAGATGAAAAATCATTGGTCAGAGCGTTGACCACTATATTAGAAAAAAGTGGATACTCTGGGATGCCGTTTTTGATGGGAAATCTGCGTTGGAATATTTGGAAAACGGAAGTTACGAGGGCGTGATACTGGATGTAATGTTACCCGAACTGGATGGATTTGAGGTGTTGAAGACCATCCGCAACAGAAATGATCTGACACCGGTTCTGATGCTCACGGCAAAATCAGAAGTGGATGACAAAGTGATGGGACTGGACAGTGGTGCGAATGATTACCTGACAAAACCATTTGCGGTGAAGGAGTTACTGGCAAGGATACGGGCGATGACAAGGAGTCAGGCGCAGGTGGCAGATACGGTTCTGAAGGTTGGAAATATTACTTTAAATCAGGTGGATCACAAACTGGCATCTGCGGGTGGAAGTTTTGACTTGACCAACAAAGAATTTCAGATTATGGAAATGCTGATGGTACATCCAAAGCAGTTGGTAACGACGGAGCAACTATTTGAAAAAATATGGGGATATGATGGCGAAGCGGATATCAGCGTTGTGTGGGTGTATATTTCGTATTTGCGAAAGAAATTGGAAAGTTTACAATCAAATGTAAAGATAAAAATCAAGAGAAAAACGGGATATTTCCTGGAGGTTCAGGATGATTAAGAAACTTCGGATAAAATTTACAGTATTAGCAACGATATCTGCGGGAATTGTTCTGGCAGTCATGGTACTTGTGATTAACATGATGAATTATCAGAATGTGATCCACGAGACGGACACAAGTTTGGATATTTTGTCAGAACATCAGAATGGTGTAAAACAGGATACGAATGAGCAAGGTGGCGAAAATCAGGAAGACAGAAAACCAGACAGCGCAAATCCGGCAGGAATGGATGGGGAAAGGTATTTTTGCGTAGAAGTGGATGCAGAGGGTAATGTTTCTTATATAGAAACTGGAAAGTTTACGGTAGTGGACGAGCAGGTGGCAGAATCTTATGGTAGAAAAGCAGATGCAAAAGAGGGACAGGCCGGGTTTGTCTCAGATTATCGATATAAGAAATATGAAACAGAAGGAAAAACATACATTATATTTTTAGACTGCGCAAGAAGCTTGATGGTATTTCGGAATTTCCTGACAATCAGTATTATTGTGTCCGTGGCCGGAGAAGTGTTAATCTTGTTACTTATGATTTTCGCCTCTAAACGGATCGTCAGACCATTCGCAGAAAACTATGAGAAACAAAAACGTTTCATAACAGATGCAGGGCATGAGATAAAGACACCCCTTACGATCATAGATGCAGACGTGGCAGTATTGGAGATGGAATGTGGAGAAAATGACTGGACCAGGGACATCGGACAACAGACGCTACGTTTAAAAGATCTGACAAATGATCTCATTTATTTATCTAAGATGGAAGAAATGCAGACAGAGGTGCAGATGGTGGAGTTCCCATTGTCGGAAATGATACAGGAGATGGTTACTTCATTTCAGACACTTGCAATATCCGGAGGAAAAGAGTTGGAATACCAGATTGAACCGATGGTCAGCCTGACCGGAAGTCCAAAGGATGTTCAGAGGCTACTTTCTATTCTATTAGATAATACGGTAAAATATACAAACGAAGGCGGGCAGATTTTTCTCCGATTAATACAGAAAGGAAATCAGAAGATGTTGACAGTATTTAATACGGTAGATGAAATAGATGTGGAACAGGTGCCGCATTTATTTGACCGATTTTACAGATTAGATGCGTCAAGAAATAAAGAAACCGGTGGATATGGAATTGGCTTGTCGATTGCGCAGGCTGTAGTGCAGATGCACAAAGGAAAAATTACAGCAGAGTCACCGGATGGGAAATCACTGACCATAAAGGTCATATTTTCGTAAAAGGATTTTCACACATTCCTCACAGCTATTTTAAACTTCTTTTAAGGTACGGAAGATATACTACAGTCAAACAAGAGAAACAAACACAGACGAAGGGAGTTTAAAATATGAAGTATAAACACGTAGCAGTATTTATGGGCGCTGTAATGTCAGCGATGTTGATGAGTGGATGCGCAGGAACAAGTAGCAGTAGTCAGGATGGAGAGAGCGTTTATGGTCAGGTGACAAAGGTGAGTGACGGAAGTATCACGATAGATGTGGGAACCATGAATGACGAGCAGCCGTCAGGAGAAAAGCCGGATGGCGCTGATGATACACCGTCAATGATTGAGCTGACTGGGGAATCTCAGACAATCAAAGTAACAGATGACACGGTTGTAACGAAGAAATCTATGGGCGGAGGTCCTGGAAATGGAGAGCAGCCGCCGGAGAAACCGGAAGGTTCTGACGATAATGGACAGAAACCGGATGACGCAGGTCAGGAAAGCGAAGATGCCTCTCTTGATGATATTTCCGAAGGGGATACGGTAGAGATTACACTGGACAGTAAAGGTAATGCATCAGAGATTGAGATTGTTTCCGGCCAGATGGGCGGTGGCGGAGGTCAGTCCGAAGCACCGGAAGAGTATGACGCGGCTACGGAATATACAGAAGATACGGAAAAAGAAGGAGAAACCATCAGCTCTACCGGAACAGACGAAAATGCAATTCATGTGTATAGCGGAGCGACAGCGGTTCTTGATAATTATTCGATCACCAGAAAATCTTCTGACAGCAAGGGCGGTGACAGTTCCAGTTTCTATGGTGTAGGTGCTGCACTTCTGGACACGGATGGAACAACATACATCAAAGACAGCACAGTTGATACGAATGCGGGAGGTGGAGCCGGATTATTTGCCTATAATAAAGGAACTATCTATGCATCAAATACCAAGATTTCCACCAGCGAAGACACATCCGGAGGAATTCATGTTGCAGGAGGCGGTTCGCTTTATGCATGGGATATGGATGTAACAACAAAAGGTGAATCTTCGGCAGCAATCCGAAGTGACCGCGGTGGTGGAACCATGGTGGTGGACGGAGGTACTTATACTTCAAACGGAACAGGATCTCCGGCAGTATATTGTACTGCAGATATTGCGATAGATTCTGCGGAGCTTACTGCTAACAATTCAGAAGCAGTATGTATTGAAGGATTAAATTCGCTGAGATTATTCAATTCTGATCTGACAGGAAATATGCCAGATGATGACCAGAATGACTGTTCCTGGAATGTAATCTTGTATCAGAGTATGTCCGGAGATTCCGAGGAAGGAAACAGTACATTTGAGATGAATGGAGGAACATTGACCGCGAAAAATGGAGGAATGTTCTACACGACCAATACGGAATCCACCTTTATATTATCAAATGTAGATATTACTTATGCAGATGAAAATGACTATTTCTTAAGGTGTACCGGGAATAATAACCAGCGTGGTTGGGGAAAATCAGGAAGCAATGGAGCAGATACTAACTTTACAGCGATTAAGCAGGAGATGCAGGGCGATGTGATCTGGGACAGTATCAGCAAACTGGATTTCTATATGACGGACGGCAGCAGTCTGACAGGAGCAGTCATTGATGATGAAACTTATGCTGGAGATGGTGGAGACGGATACTGTAACTTCTATATAGAAAAAGGAAGTACCTGGACGGTGACAGGAGACAGCGCGCTTGCGAATCTGTCATGCGCCGGAACAATACAGGATGCTTCCGGAAAAACCGTTACCATCAAAGGCACAGATGGAACGGTATATGTCAAAGGAGATAGCGAGTATACGGTTATAGTAGAAAAATACAGTGACAGCGTTGACGTATCAGGTGCATCAAAAACAAGTAACTGGTCTGATTATGAGGTGGAAAAACCATCAGAATTAGAATAACAATAACGCCTAATGTTCGGAATATTCTGAATATTAGGCTTGTGTAAAAATAAAGACAAAAAACTATTGACATATAGGATGAAAAGTATTACTATAAAATCAACAAAAGACAAAAGAAACGAAGCATTACAAGATAAAGAAAATTTATTTCTAGGAGGAAAAAAGTAAGTAATTGTGATTCGATTCTTGGAAGACGGAGGGCGGTCCGATGGGACACTAAATTAACACCAATAGAATAGAGAAGACGGAGGTTATATAGTGAAACTTTTGATCATTCATTAGAAGGGCTATCAGATAATTCAGAAGAATATCCGATAGCCCTTAACCATGTCTGTTATATTCTTTACAATACAGGGTGTTTTTTATATAATAAATGAAAAGCAATGAAAGTGAGGGACGGTGTATGTTTTGTCCAGGCTGTGGAGCGGAGAATGCGGATGATGCAAAGTTCTGCAAAGAATGTGGAACAGATTTAAATGAATATCGGACAGAAGAGCCGGAAGTCACAGAAGAAGATGCTGTAGACGAAATGCAGATTACGAAACGGATAGACAATCTGTCCGATGATTGGAAAGATGAAACGGATGATGAGTCTGACGATGATCAAGATGACGGTTTTGATGATGAGTCTGACGATGATCAGGATGACGATTTTGGGGATGAGTCCGACGATGATCTGGATGATGCATTTTTGTCACAGTATGATGATATAGAGTTGGATGACGATTCGGGGCGGAAGAAATATGAAAAGATGGCGAAGAAGGACGAGTCTAAGAGTGCCGGGCACAGATTACGAAGACGTTATATTGTGCTGACAGAACTGATCATCATAGTATTGATATTAGTAGTATTTTATAAGACCGGGGTGGAAAAAAGCAGTGCAGAGGCTATTGTGGATCGGTATATGCAGGCATATGAAGAGGCGAACTGGAATCGTGCGTTTGATCTCCTGGAAGCACCTGAAGGTAAGCTGTTGAACAGAGCAAGTTTTGTATCTGTAATGGATGCTTCTTTTGATAATGGCGTGATCAGCTATGAAGCAACGTTGGAAGAAGAAAAGAGCAGTAAAAAAGATCAATATTATCTGGTGAAATATATAACGGATGGTAAGAAGTCAAAAGAAGTAGAGCTTGAACTTAAGAAGCAAAAAGAAAAAAGGATGCTGTTTTTTGATACCTGGAAGATATCACCGGAATCATTGATCAATGACGGACATAAGATCAGCGTGCCGAAGGGCGCGACGGTAGCTGTGGATGGCGTCAAACTGGAGAATGCGAATAAAGTAGATTCAGAAGATCCGAAGATGGATACATATGCTGTTAAAGTTTATGAGGGAACGCACTCTCTGCAGGTGGCAATGCCGTGGTGCGAACTTTACAAAGGGGAATTTGCAGCATATGAAGGTGCGGAGACAACGACAGTGACAGCATTTTCTATGAGTGATGACGGAAAGACTGCGATTGAGAGTAAGATGCAGACTGCGTTAAAGAAGATTTATCAGGCAGCAATGTCAAAAAATGATTTCAGTCAGGTGGAGAACCTGTTTGCAGATGAAGCAAAAGAAAGCTGCAGACAGTCTTACGATGCACTGGTGGCGGCGCTGAACAGTACTGGGTTGGATACCTTGAATACAATCAGATTTGATAATTTTGAGTGTCAGGTATATGACGGAGAAGATTATTCCCCGGATGGAGTAAGAGCTACGATGAGTTATAATTATACAATCGGATATACTCACAAAGATTATATTTACTATTATGGATCTTCGGAAGAGAAGACGGAAGATGGAAACGGAGCCATGGATGCGATATTTATATATAGTAATGATACCTATAAAATATCTGCATTGAATATTCCGAGTGTACTATAAAGATTTAAGAAGGGAGGCGTCGAAGTGAAAGAAGAAAATACTGTAGGAAAAAGTATCGGCAGTGCACTGACAGTAATACTTGCGATGGTCATTGTGATAGAGCTTATTTGCTGTGGGTTAATATACTTTGTGTTTAATGGAGAAAAATCAGGATCTTCTGTGACATCAGAGCAGACGCCGCTCAAGGTTTCGCAGCCGGGAAAGAAAGAGAAGAAGTTGGTCGACAGCATTTCGATTACGGCTGAAGGATACGTTAAAAAACCAAAAGAAAATAAAAAGACAGAGACGAAGAAAAAGGAAAGCAAAAAGGCGGAAGAGAAGACGGAGACATCGGATGATTATATTTGTTCGAAGAGCAACTCAGATCTTCTGACAGATGCAGATATTAAGGGATTGTCTGCCCAGAAGTTAAATTATGCCAGAAATGAGATATATGCCCGGCATGGAAGAATGTTCGACTCTCAGGAACTACAGGATTATTTTAGTAGTAAAAGCTGGTACAAAGGAATTTACAGCGCCAGTGATTTTGATGCGAATTACAGTGGTTTGTTGTCAGATATAGAGAGAAAGAATATCGAATTTCTTAGCAGTGCGGAGGCTAAAGCTTCGTCGGGAGAATAGAGACTTTATGATTTGTGAAATGCTATATGGATACATACAGAAAGGAAATGAGCAAAGATGAGAATCGGTGCGGTGATCGTGGCGGCTGGAATGTCCACGCGGATGGATGATTTTAAACAATTGATGAAGATCGGCAATCTGACGATGGTCGAGCGAGTTGTGGTGAATTTTCTGAGAACAGGTATAAAAGATATTGTGATGATCACGGGATACCGGGCGGATGAAGTAGAAAAATCGTTGCATCATTACGGTATTACCTTTTTAAGAAATGAAAACTATGAGACAACGCAGATGTTTGATTCTGCAAAGATGGGATTGGCTTACTTGAAGGATCGCTGTGACAAAATATTCTTTTGTCCGGCAGATGTTCCTTTTTTTTCGGGAGATACGGTAAAAGAGCTGTTAAAACAGGATGGAAAAATTGTATTCCCGGTTTGTCAAAAAGAGATCGGTCATCCGATCATGATAGATTCCGAGCTTGTTCCTTTGATTCTGGAGTATCAGGGGGACAGAGGACTGAAGGGAGCGTTGGATTCTCTGAAAGTAGAAGAAGTTCGTATGCCGGTGAAAGATGAAGGGGCGATTACGGATGCGGACACAAAAGAGGATTATGAGCATCTGGTGGAGATCCACAATAGCAGACTGATCCGTTCAGGCGTGAAAGTGTGGCTGATGAAAGAAAAATCTTTCTTCGGGCCAGGAACAGTAACTCTGCTGAGACAGATTGATGCGATGGGATCGGTGCGTGAAGCGTGCAAATGTACAGGGATTTCTTACAGTAAAGGCTGGACGATCCTGCATGCAGCTGAGAATGAGCTGGGGTATCCGATTGTAGAGCGCAAACCAGGTGGAAAATACGGTGGAGTTGCTTTCGTGACGGATGCAGGGAAACAATTGATGACATTATATGAGCAGTATGAAAAACGAGTGGGGGAAGCTGCGGACCGGATATTTGAGGAAGTTTTTTCAGATACCGATTTGTTTTAGAAAACAGAACGAGAACTGGAAGAGTAAGTAGTAGAATCAGAAATTTAGAATGAGGTGGCAGGAGATGAGAGTGGGAATCTTTGGTGCCGGACAGGCAGGGGCAATGGCTGCTACATGGTTGAATGCAGATCAACAGTTAGTCTGCTACATAGATAATAAAAAGGAAAAGCAGGGAATGTATATGAATGGAATACCAGTCTGTTCATTACAAGAGGCGCAGAAATTATCTCTGGATCTGATTTGGATCGCAGTACTGAATAAAGAATCGGCAAAGTCTATTGAGGAGCAGCTGAAACAGGAGCAATATTCCGGTTGCGTACAGAGTATCCAGGACTATCGGGAACGGCAGGATATTCGATTGTCAGCGTTGCGGTTGCTTGCTGCGGAGATTGATAACAGACACATAAAAGGCGCGGTTGCGGAGCTGGGTGTTTATCAGGGTGCCTTTGCGGCGGAGTTAAATCGTTTATTTCCGGAGCGACAGATTTATTTATTCGATACCTTCGAAGGATTTAAGGAGAGAGACCTGGACCTGGAACCGGAGAATTGCGGTCGAAAAGCCAGAAAAGGTGATTTCTCTGATACCAGTATAGAGCTGGTGCGAAAGGTTCTTCCGAGACCGGAGCAGGCAGTATTTGTACCGGGTTATTTCCCGGACAGTATAAGGATTTTGGGAAAAGATCCTGGGGAGTTTGCACTGGTCAGTCTGGATACGGATCTTTATGAATCTACTTATCAGGGACTAAAATATTTTTATCCGAGGTTAAGTGTCGGAGGAACTGTTTTGATCCATGATTATAACAGTATGCAGTTCCCCGGTGTGGGAGTGGCGGTGCAGAGATTTTGTGAGGAAAATCAGTTATATCTTGTGCCATTGATGGATCTGCATGGGACAGCTGTGCTAATAAAGCAGGGGGATTGTGATGGGAAAAAATAGAAAGATATATCTTCTGAGACATGCCAGAGTGGAGATAGATGAGCCTAGATGTATTGGAATTACGGACATCCCGTTAAGTGATGAGGGGAAAAGGCAGGCAAAGAAAATTGCGGAGTGGATAGAGAGACTTGGCGTTCGGGGAATTTATAGTAGTCCGCTCAGAAGGTGCATGGAAACGGCCGAGATTATTACAGAACGTCTGGAACTGGAAAAATCGGAGATTCAGATTCGCCGGGATTTGCATGAAGTAGACGCAGGCAAATGGGAGAACCGAAAGTTTTCGGAACTGAAAAAGAGCAGAGAGTATGAAGAACGTGGAAAAAATATCGGATATTATATTTTGCCCGGAGGAGAATCTTTTGCACAGGGCGGTGAACGATTTGGAAAGTGTCTGACCGAGATCCGAAAGGAAACAGACGAAGTAAGAGGAGACATTCTGGTGGTTGCACATGCCGGAGTAATCCGGGCGTATTTGTGCCAGTTGTTAGGGAAATCTATAAATGAGGTGTTTGAAATTTCACAGCCTTATGTGGGGATAACAATTCTGGAAGAAAAGGAAGACAAAACCTTGCTTGTGAAAGAAATTGGTTTCCTTCCGTCTTCATATATGGATCAGAAAGAGATTAAACGGATATATGGTTTATGCCAGACACCGGAGAATGTTATACAGCATATGACTGCGGTGGCGGCATATATGGAACGGATCCGCAAGAAAATAGAAGCGTTTGTCGTGCAGGACATTTCGGAAGAGCATCCGTGGTATCTGCAGGAGGAGAACTGGAAGACGTTAAAAAAAGCGGCACTTTTGCATGATATTGCGAGAACGAGAGCGCATCATGCAAAAGAAGGTGCAGATATTCTGGAACGTGAGGGCTACAAAGAACTTGCAGATCTGGTAAGATATCATAATGCAGCAGGAAAATCTGCCGGAGATTCTGAAAAGAACAGCCAGAAGATTCCATCCATGACAGATGTGCTGTTTTATGCAGATAAACGGGTAAAAGATACCAGGATTGTATCTGTTGATGAACGGTTTGAGGCCAGTTATGAAAAGTGCAAAAGCAAGGAAGCAAAAGAAAAACACCATAGATTATATTTAAAGACAATGGAGATAGAAAGACAGTTGGAAGAACTGACGGGAGGTAAATTATTATGAAATTAATGAAAACGGAGGAGGCCGTGGGACAGGTACTCTGTCATGATATTACACAGATCATCAAAGGAGTAACCAAGGATGCGGTATTTCGCAAAGGCCATGTAATCAAAGAAGAAGATATTCCGGTGTTGTTAAGTGTTGGAAAAGACCATATTTATATCTGGGAAAATAACGAGAATATGCTTCATGAAAATGATGCAGCCCAGATTCTTTATGATATGTGCAAGAATGATCATATGCGTCCGTCGGAGGTTAAGGAAGGGAAAATCGAATTGATTGCAGAATGCGATGGACTTTTAAAGATTAAGACCGAGAAATTGAATGCGGTGAATGCGTTGGGTGAAATGATGATCGCCAGCCGTCATGGAAATTTTCCGGTGAAAGCGGGTGATAAACTGGCAGGCACCAGAATTATTCCATTGGTTATTGAAAAGGAAAAAATGAAGCGCGCAAAAGAAGTGGCCGGGGATGAACCAATCTTTGAGATTAAGCCATTTCTGAAGAAGAAAGCAGGAATTGTCACAACCGGGAATGAAGTATATTATGGAAGAATCCAGGATACATTTACACCGGTGATCGAAGAAAAATTATCAGAATATGATGTGGAAATCATCGGCCATGAATTGAGTGATGATAATCCGGAGCATATTACGGCCGGCATTGAGAAGTTATTAAAAGAAGGAGCAAACATGGTCATCTGTACCGGTGGAATGAGTGTGGATCCGGATGATAAGACACCGTTGGCAATTCGAAATACAGGGGCGGATATGGTGACCTATGGAGCACCGGTGTTTCCGGGAGCAATGTTCCTTCTGGCGTATTACGGGGAGAATAATATTCCGATTATGGGACTTCCGGGATGCGTAATGTATTCCAAGAGAACAATCTTTGATCTGATACTTCCGAGAGTGATGGCTGGGGAAGTACTGAAGAAGGAAGATATTGATGTATTAGGAGAGGGAGGGCTTTGTCTGTCATGTCCGGTCTGTACCTTCCCGAACTGTGGATTTGGCAAATAAAAAGTGTGATAAGACATAAAAATATTTCTTAAAACAAAAAGGAGTGCGTGGTATGAACTTGTACGAAAGGATAGAAGAAGCAAATCCAAACCAACATAATTTGGTCCTGAAAGTTTTGGATGGGGATGAAATCGGGCAGTCCGCATTAATTTCTGATCATAAACTGGTCTGGGAATCTGAAGAAGTCGGATTTTTTTCAAGGCACCTGGAAGAAGTAGAGCAAATGAACGAAAATGGAATTAAGGAGTTGGATGGAGTCCGTTTGTTTGGTGAAATTCTGGCGCATGAGAAGAAAATCGTAATCTGCGGGGGTGGACATGTTTCTATTCCGGTGATTAAGATTGGCCGGATGATCGGCTGCAAGGTAACTGTTCTGGAGGACCGTCCGAAATTTGCAGATCATGCAAGAATTGCCGGGGCGAATCAGGTAATCTGTGAACCGTTTGAGCAGGGGCTTGAGAAAATTGAAGGTGATGAGGATACCTTTTTTGTCATTGTTACCAGAGGACACCGCTATGATCAGGAATGCCTCAGATGTATTTGCAGAAAAAAACATGCTTATATCGGTATGATCGGAAGCAGGCGCAGAGTTGCAATGGTGAAGCAGACGATGCTGGATGAAGGTGCAGATCCGGAAATTATTAATCAAGTATATACACCAATCGGTCTAAATATCGGCGCGGAGACTCCGGAGGAGATTGCGGTAGCGATCATGGCAGAGATTATCGAAGTGAAAAATAAAAGACAAAAACGAAACAGTGGATATTCTGAAGATATCATAGAAACGATTTTATATGATAAGGATAAAGCAAAAAAAGTTCTGGCGACCATTGTGGCCAGAAAAGGTTCTGCGCCACGTACAACGGGAACGAAAATGCTGATCTGTCCGGATGGCAGATGTGTTGGAACGATTGGCGGAGGATGTGCAGAATCAAATATTTTGCAGAAAGCATTGACGATGCTGCATATGAATGAGGAAAAAGCAAAAATCTGCAGAGTAGACATGACGGGCAGTGACGCTGAAGATGAAGGAATGGTCTGCGGCGGAATTATAGATGTTTTGTTGGAGAGGGTATAATGCAGGATAATTATGGAAGAACAATAGATTATATGCGAATCTCACTTACAGACCGCTGCAATCTCAGATGCAGGTACTGTATGCCGGATGGAATTGAACTTGTTTCCATGCAGCAGATACTGACATATGAAGAAATAGAACTCATTTGTCAGGCGGCAGCAGAAGAAGGTATCCGAAAATTAAAAGTTACCGGAGGAGAACCTTTAGTTCGAAAGGGGTGCCCGGAACTGATCGGACGACTAAAAAAGATTCCTGGGATCGAGCAGGTTACGCTTACGACGAACGGAGTACTGTTGTCTGAATATTTGCCGAAATTAATAGAAAATGGGCTGGATGCGGTGAATATCAGTCTGGATACTTTAGATGCAGCGAAATATGAGAAAATCACAGGAAAAGACAAATTGAAAGAAGTCCTGCAGGGAATTTCAGATGGACTGGATGCGGGAATCCCGGTCAAGATCAACAGCGTGTTACAGAAGGGATTGAATGATAATGAATGGTCGGAGCTTGCACGGCTGACGTTAAAGTATCCTTTAGATGTACGCTTTATTGAACTTATGCCGATTGGGTATGGAAAGGCCGATGAGGCGGTTTATAATGATGAGCTGCTGGAGTGGTTTCGAGAAAAATATCCGGATATCATTGCGGATAAGAGTGTACATGGAAATGGTCCGGCTGTTTATTATAAGATTCCCGGAGCAAGGGGGAGCATTGGATTTATCAGTGCGATGCATGGAAAATTCTGTGATCATTGTAATCGGATCCGACTGACTTCCCAGGGGAAGATAAAACCATGTCTGTGCTTTGAAGAGAGTGTTGATCTGGGAGAGATACTGAAGAATCCGGAGTTTCAGAAAGTGGAATCTGCGCAGAAAAAGGAGTGGTTACGACCGGCGTTAGAAAAAGCCATTCGTATGAAACCGGAGAATCACAAATTTGAGAATCCTGAGGAAATCACGGAACATAAAAAGATGGTAGAAATCGGAGGATAAGAGAGATGGGGAAAATATTGGCGATATGTATCAGCAAAGAAAAAGGAACGCAAAAAGAGCCGATAGAGTCAGCAGCACTGGTGGAAGACTGGGGAATCAAAGAAGATGCCCATGCGGGAAAATGGCATCGACAGGTCAGTCTTTTATCTTTTGAAAAAATCGAAGAATTCCGTGCCAAAGGCGCGGATGTTGATTTTGGTGCATTTGGAGAAAATCTGGTGGTCGAAGGATTTGACTTGAGAACCATACCGGTAGGCACAAGATTTCAGGTGGGAGATGCGATCCTGGAACTTACCCAGATTGGAAAAGAATGCCACAGCCACTGCGCGATTTATCATGCAGTGGGAGATTGCATTATGCCAAGAGAAGGTGTATTTACGAAAGTATTAAAAGGCGGAGAGATTAAACCGGGAGATGAGATTACAATGCTCCCTTTAGATCCGGAGCGTCCATTTACAGCGGCAGTCATTACACTGAGTGATAAAGGTGCAGCCGGAGAACGGGAGGATAAGAGTGGTCCTCTGATTAAAGAAATGTTAGAAGAACAAGGATATGATGTGATAGAATCATTGCTTCTTCCGGACGGGATCACACCATTGAAAATGCAGCTTATGAGGCTGGCGGATCAACGCCAGGTGAACGTAATCTTTACTACCGGAGGAACCGGATTTTCGGAGAGAGATCTGACGCCGGAGGCTACAATAGAAGTCTGTGACCGAATGGCAAATGGTATTGCAGATGCCATCCGTCAGTATTCGCTGACGATTACGGGACGGGCAATGCTTAGCAGGGCGGTATCCGGAATTCGAAAGAAAACGCTGATCATCAATCTCCCGGGAAGTCCGAAGGCAGTCCGGGAAAGTCTGGAATATGTGCTTCCGCATCTGGGACATGGCATTGGAATTTTAAGAGGAACTGACGGAGAATGTGGAAATTCTTAAAAACTATGAGCGTTAAAAAATAATAATGGTCACATGTTCAAAAACGATTGATTTTTAAAAAACATACGCTTATAATAAAAGACAATTGAAAATATAGTTAGCGAACATCGCTAAGAGAAGGGAGCTTGTTATGAAGAAGAAAGTAATAGCAGTATTATTAACAGCAGCTATGGTATTAGGCCTGGCAGCATGTGGAAACAGCAGTAGCAGTAATTCAGATTCCTCATCATCAGAAAGTACATCAGCTGAAGGAAGTACATCGACCGAAGAAAGTACATCGGTAAAGACTGACAGCAAAGATGATGGAGAAGAGACCGAGATTCAGGTATTTATCGCAGCAAGTCTTAATAATGTTATGACAGAGCTGGCAGCTATGTACAATGAAGAGCATCCAAATGTAAAGATTACATTTAATGCAGACAGTTCAGGTACACTGCTGACACAGATTGAAGAAGGATATGCATGTGATATTTTCTTCTCAGCGGCTCAGAAGCAGATGGATCAGTTGAGTAACGACGGACTGGTTATAGATGGAACTCGTGCAAATGTTGTAAATAACCAGGTAGTAGTTATCACACATAAAGACAGCGGAACAAAGGTAACAGGACTTGAAGATATTGCAAATGCATCAAGTATCGCACTTGCAGGTGGAAGTGTTCCGGTTGGTAAATATACAAGACTGGCTATGGTAAGTCTTGGAATGTTAGATGAGGTTGATGATGTATCGACAATCACAACAGAAGAAATCTCAGAACAGCTTGATGGAGTTGAAATCAGTGAGCAGGATAATGTAAGTAAAGTATTATCAGCAGTTGTAGAAGGATCTTGTGAAGTTGGTACTACATATTACTCAGATACATATGGATATGAAGATGATCTGAAAATCCTTGAGAAAGTAAGCTACGATTACACAGGTAATGTAATTTACCCAATCGCTCAGGTTAAGAATGATGAAGCTACAGATGCAGAGACAGCCGCAGCTGCAGATTTTATCAAGTTTGTATTATCAGATAAAGCAAAAGCCGTATTTGATTCTTATTACTTCGATACAAATGTAGAACAATAACGTATATTCGTGTACGAAGAAAATAATAATGGTGGACAGCCCGGTGATCATACCGGGCTGTTTGCCAATATAAACGGAGGAAAGTGTTTATGGAATCCATTACAGAAATTTTAAATAATTTGGACTGGAGCCCGCTGTTCATATCGTTGAAGACAGGTGTGGTTGCCACATTTATTTCCTTTTTCCTTGGAATTTATGCGGCCAGAAAAGTAGTTAAGGCTTCTCCTGGTAAAAAGGCAGTGATCGATGGAATCCTGACACTGCCAATGGTATTACCGCCGACGGTTGCCGGTTTCTTTCTATTGTTGATCTTTAGTAGAAGACGTCCGTTTGGAATATTCCTTTATGAACAGTTTGATATTAAAGTAGTACAGTCATGGTTGGGATGTATTATTGCCGCGACAGTGATCGCATTTCCATTGATGTACCGTAATGCCAGAGCGGCTTTTGAGCAGTTGGATGTAAATCTGATCTATGCCGGACGTACCCTTGGAATGTCCGATATCCAGATTTTCTGGAAGATCGTAATTCCGACAGCGGGACCGGGAATTGCCTCAGGTACGATCCTCACATTTGCCAGAGCATTGGGTGAGTATGGCGCTACTTCTATGTTGGCAGGAAATATCCCGGGGAAGACGGGAACAATTTCACAGAAAATCGCAATGGTCATCCAGGATGGTGATTACCTGACGGCTGGAGTGTGGGTAGTGATCGTAATGCTTATTGCGTTTATGGTCATTTTCCTGATGAATATTATTTCCGGTACGAAGATGAAGAATATTAAGCGCTGGTAATATGTACGGAGGTATGAGAGATGGGACTGACGGTAAATATAAAGAGAAAACTTGGCGAATTTAAGCTGGATATCCAGTTTCAGAGTGAGTCCAAACGAATCGGAATTCTGGGTGCTTCCGGATGTGGAAAGAGTATGACGCTGAAAAGTATTGCGGGGATTGAGACTCCGGATGCGGGAAAGATCCAGATCGGAGATGCTGTATTGTTTGATTCAGAGAAGAAGATTAATCTGAAACCGCAGAAGAGAAATGTGGGATATCTGTTTCAGAATTATGCATTGTTCCCGACGATGACGGTGGCAAAGAATATTGCGACCGGTCTGAAAGGCAGCAAGGAAGAAAAACAAAAACGTGTGCAGGAGATGATAGAAAAATTCCAGTTGCAGGGGCTTGAGAATCGACTGCCGGGACAGCTTTCCGGCGGGCAGCAGCAGAGAGTGGCACTGGCGAGGATCATGGCATATGAGCCGGATGTTATTATGTTGGATGAGCCATTTTCGGCATTGGATGTATTTTTGAAAGATCGCTTGCAGCAGGAATTAAAAGAGATGCTGGATGATTATAAGGGAATCGTTATCATGGTATCCCACAGCAGGGATGAAATCTATCGTTTCAGTGATGAACTGCTGATCATGGATAAAGGTTCTGTTGTAACTTCCGGAGAGACAAAAGAAATTTTTGCAAATCCGGAATATAGGGAGGCTGCAAGGCTGACAGGATGTAAGAATTTCTCAGATATAGAGTGGGTGGATGCACATACGGCAAAACTTACAGACTGGGGGATTACTCTTCATACAAAACAGGAGATTCCCCAAAATGCAACCTGTATAGGGTATCGTGCCCATGATTTTGTGCCGGTCTGGGGAGAAAGAAAAGAGAATTGCCTGAAAGTAAATGTAGGAAGTATGGCAGAACTTCCGTTTGAGGATAACTATTATCTGAAACCGGAGGGTGAGGCAAAAGAAAATATACCGGAGATCTGCTGGTTTGTACAGCGGGAGATCGGGAAGACACTCCGTAAGAGTGGAATGCCGGATTATCTGGAATTAAAAGAAGAATCGATGATGTTTTTGAAATAAGACTATAAAAATGGGACACAACAGATCGTTAGTAATCTGCGGTGTCCCGTTTGTTTTTTAGTTTAGCATTCCGTCATCATCCGGATGATCTCCTGGTTGGTTTCTTTCATGCCTTCTTTTCCAAGACGGCCGATATTTTTCAAAGTTGCCTCGACACCTTTGGTGACAAGTCCGTCACCGCTGTAGAACTGCTGACCATTCTTGTACATATGATAACCTAAAATTCCGGCATCTACGGCGGATGCAATCTTGGCTGCACAGGAAGCTTTTGCTCCATCACAGACCATACCGGACACGATGGAAACGGCGTTAACAACAGTGTGTATAATATCCTGATAATCACCGCCGGACAGGTAAGCGATACCTGCACCTGCTCCGACTCCAGCACTGACAGCACCACAGTATGCAGATAAACGTCCAATAGGAGTCTTCTGGTGAATCGTTGTCAGGTTGGAAAGCGTCAATGCCCGATATAATTGTTCATCGGATGCATTGAACTCCCGGGCATATACGATAACCGGAACCGAAGTGGTGATTCCCTGATTTCCGCTTCCGGAGTTGATGATAACCGGAAGTTCACAGCCATTCATTCTTGCGTCAGAAGCTGCGGCAGCCATTGCTTTGGCACGGGTCTGAACAAGGTCGGGTCCCATACTTAGCAGCACAGAACCAATGTTGGCACCATAATTTCCATGGATGCCTTCCTCGGCAATTGCCATATTGCAGGAAATCTGTGGATCAAGGATACCCTTTACGTCTTCAATGTCTACTGTCTGGGCAAAGTCCCAGATACTTTCCATACACAATAAAGAACGGTCTGTGAGACCTTCTTCAGATTCCGTGCTGATCGGTTTGTCCAGAAGGATTTCCTGATCTTTTTCAATATGTACGATATTGGTGTGATAATTCGCAATCCGGACTTTGCTGAAAGAATCGCCCTTATATGCGGTAATCACGATATCAAAAGTGATACCACTGTCCAAAGGTTTCACAGAAATCTCAGTTTTTTCCAGATATTGTTTCATCTGAGTAATCTGTTCTGCTGAAACATCCGCGATAACCTCAAGTTCCCGTTCGGCATTTCCGGCAATGATACCGGCGGTAACTGCAGCGGGAATTCCCTTTAGCTGCTGTGTGTTAGGCACGATCACAGATTTAACGTTTTTGATAATACTGCCGCTGGCACAAACCTCAATGTGCTCAGGAATAGCTCCCAGGGTATCTCTGGCAACTGCGGCGGCATAGGCCAGAGCGATCGGTTCCGTACACCCCATTGCCGGAATCAGCTCTTCTCGCAAGATCTGGATGTAAGCCTGGTATTTTATATCATTTTTCTGCATGATATAGTCCTCCCAATGTTTATAAAAGATATATGTGTTATTAATATAACATGAAGGGAGGAAAAGGTCATCAAAAATGATTGCATTAGGTGGAAAAGTATGATATTTTACAACCATAGTTAATGTTCTGATTAACTACATATAAGAATCTATCATTCTTAATTTAGACATCGATATGATTATCGTCAAATATTCCAAAGATAAGCGAAAGAAGAATAAAGACTGGAGAAATTGGGATAGAATCTCTTTAGACGAGAGATGAATTGTGTTAAAATTGTATTGACCAAAGATACGCTCTTTTTCTGCAGTATGAATTGTAGAAAGGAGAGATATCATGGGAATGAAGGATACTGTTACAAAAGATTATTTAAAGCAAAATGTGATTTTTGCAGATGTGTTTAATTACGCATTATATGATGGAGAACAGAGAATAGATTCACAACAATTAGTAGATAAAGATGTCTCAGAGATAAGTTTACCATTCGGCGAGGATGGGGAAATGATTCCGATACAGAAATATCGTGATTTGTTAAAAGGGTATATAGCGAAAGAATATCAGGGGAATCTGCTGATTATTTTAGGTGTTGAAAATCAGTCGGAAATACATTATGCGATGCCCGTAAAATGCATGCTTTATGATGCATTAAATTATGCGTCGCAGGTTGATGAAAAAAGAAAAGAGTATAGAGAAAGGCGGAAGAATAAGGAATTAGATTTTAAGGAGAGTTCGGCAGAATTTGGAAAAACCATGAATTTTATCAGCAAGTCAAAAGACAAAGAAGAAATGAAACAATTGCTTAGCAATACTGGATATAAAACATTCAGCAAGACGGCGGCGAAGATTATAAGAGAATTTGCAGGACTGAAGATAGAGATCGATGAAGGAAAGGAGATGGTAGATGTGTGTAAGGCATGGGAAGAACAAAAAGAAGATGGAATTCGTATTGGCGAAGATAGAATTAATCGGTTGATTATAAAATTGGCAGATTTAGGACGTAGCGAGGATATTGTAAAGGCGGCAAAGGATACAGAGTATCAGAAACAATTGATTGAGGAATTAGGGTTATAGCTGTCTCAGCTCTTGACATTTTCCTGTTTACTATGCTACCATTTTTACTATGGTTAAATATGTATACGCGATGACGGAGAGAGTACATTCGTGAAGATCTTACAGAGAAGTCCTGTGTCGGTTTACCGGCGATGCTGAGAGGGATGGATGGAAACGGATGGAAGATGGCTTCTGAGTGTTGCAGATGAGCAGATGAAGAACAATCGAGAATGATTCATTGGTTAGTTTGCAAAGGGTGCGCCCTTTATAGCGTGGAGTGCATGAGAGCACCCGATGAGGTCCGAGACCGTGAGGTCCGGATGAATTGGAAGTGGTAACACGAGATAGATCGTCTTCCCTGATTTCTTCTACTTTAGAAGAAATCAGGGATTTTTTGCAGGCTGCCCACGACCGAGATGAAGCGAAGCGTAATCGAGGTGTGTGAAGCACGCAATCCTCAGTGCCGCGTATCCATACAAAATATAAATCAAATATAAAAGGAGACAAACGAATGAGTAATAAACCAAAGTATTATATAACAACCGCGATCGCTTACGCATCCGGCAAACCACATATTGGAAATACTTACGAGATCGTGCTGGCAGATGCGATCGCAAGATATAAGAGAAGTCAGGGATATGATGTATTCTTTCAGACAGGTACTGACGAGCATGGTCAGAAGATCGAGCTTAAGGCGGAGGAAGCCGGCGTAACACCAAAGGAATTTGTTGACGATGCAGCCGGAGAAATCAAGATCATCTGGGATCTTATGAATACTTCTTATGACAAATTTATCCGTACAACAGATGATTATCATGAGAAACAGGTACAGAAGATATTCAAGAAGCTGTATGATCAGGGAGATATTTACAAAGGTGCTTATGAGGGACTTTACTGTACACCTTGTGAGTCTTTCTGGACAGAGTCACAGTTGGTAGACGGCAAATGTCCGGACTGTGGACGTGAAGTAAAACCTGCAAAAGAGGAGGCTTATTTCTTCCGTATGAGTAAATATGCAGATCGTCTGATCGAGCATATTAACACACATCCGGAATTCATTCAGCCGGTATCACGTAAGAATGAGATGATGAACAACTTCTTACTTCCGGGACTTCAGGATCTGTGTGTATCCAGAACCTCTTTCTCATGGGGAATTCCGGTAGACTTCGATCCGAAGCATGTCGTTTATGTATGGCTGGATGCTCTTACAAACTACATCACAGGTATCGGATATGACTGCGATGGAGACAATACAGAACAGTTTAAGAAAGACTGGCCGGCAGATTTACATCTGATCGGTAAAGACATTATCCGTTTCCATACGATTTACTGGCCGATCTTCTTAATGGCACTGGATCTGCCACTTCCGAAACAGGTATTTGGACATCCGTGGCTGTTACAGGGCGATGGCAAGATGAGTAAATCAAAAGGAAATGTATTATATGCCGATGAGCTGGTTGATTTCTTCGGAGTAGATGCTGTACGCTACTTCGTTCTCCACGAGATGCCATTTGAAAATGATGGTGTGATCTCATGGGAGCTGATGGTAGAGCGTCTGAACTCAGACCTTGCAAATACATTAGGAAACCTGGTAAACAGAACCATTTCTATGACAAACAAATACTTCGACGGTGTTGTAACAGATAAAGGCGTTGCAGAAGATGTTGATGCAGACCTGAAAGCCGTTGTTGAGAAGACACCGATTGCAGTTGAAAATAAAATGAAAGATTTAAGAGTTGCGGATGCGATGACAGAAATCTTCAATCTGTTCAAGAGATGCAACAAATATATTGACGAGACAATGCCTTGGGCACTGGCAAAAGACCCGGAGAAGAGCGATCGACTTCAGACAGTGCTTTACAATTTGATCGAAGCAATCAAATCAGGAGCAAGACAGTTAGAGCCATATATGCCTGAGACTTCAGAGAAGATTCTCGCACAGCTTGGCGATGGAAAAGTAACAGACAAGCCAGAGATCTTATTTGCAAGAATGGACATCAATGAAGTGATGAAAAAAGTAGAAGAGCTTCATCCGCCTGTAGAAGAAGAACCGGAAGCTGAAGAGGAAGATGTGATTGATATTGAAGCAAAACCTGAGATCACATTTGAGGATTTTGGAAAAATGCAGTTCCAGGTTGGTGAGATCATTGCCTGCGAAGAAGTAAAGAAATCCAAGAAACTTCTCTGCTCACAGGTTAAGATCGGAAGCCAGGTAAAACAGATTGTTTCAGGAATTAAGAAACAGTATTCCGCAGAAGAGATGGTAGGAAAGAAAGTTATGGTTCTGGTAAACTTAAAACCTGCAAAACTGGCAGGTGTATTATCAGAAGGTATGCTTCTTTGCGCTGAGGATGCAGACGGAAATCTGTCACTGATGACACCGGAGAAGGAGATGCCGGCAGGAGCAGAAATCTGCTAATATAAATAAAGATAATCATTGAGGAGAAAAAGACTATGAGCAAAATCAGAATTGGAATCGTAGGATACGGTAACGTAGGACGCGGAGTAGAACAGGCAATCAATCAGAATGACGATATGGAGCTGGCAGCAGTATTTACAAGACGTGCACCAGAGACCGTAACCATCAAGACTGCAGGTGTTCCGGTAGTACACATGGACGATATGGTTTCAAAGAAAGACGACGTAGATGTTATGATCCTTTGCGGTGGATCAGCAACAGACCTTCCGACAATGGGACCGGAGATCGCAGCAAACTTTAATACAATTGACAGTTTTGATACACATGCAAGAATTCCGGAGTATTTCGCAGATGTGGATGCAGCAGCGAAAAAGGGTGGAAACATCGGAATTATTTCTGTAGGCTGGGATCCGGGAATGTTCTCGCTGAACCGCCTGTATGCAGAATCTATCCTGACACACGGAAATACTTACACATTCTGGGGAAAAGGTGTCAGCCAGGGACACTCTGATGCAATCCGCCGTATCGAAGGTGTAAAGAACGGTATCCAGTACACGGTACCGATTGAGGATGCGGTAGAACGCGTAAGAAGTGGAAGCGCACCGGAACTTACAACCAGAGAGAAACATTTAAGAGAGTGCTACGTAGTACCGGAAGAGGGAGCAGATTTAAAAGCAATTGAAGAAGCAATTAAGACAATGCCGAACTACTTCGATGAGTACGATACAACTGTAACATTCATCACAGAGGAAGAGTTAAAAGCAAACCATAGCAAGATGCCACATGGTGGTTTCGTGATCCGCAGCGGTGAGACAGGAGAAGAGAAGAACAAACATGTCATTGAGTATTCTCTGAAACTGGAGTCAAACCCAGAGTTTACAGCAAGCGTACTGATCTGCTATGCAAGAGCTGCTTACCGTCTGTCACAGTCTGGTGAGTCCGGAGCAAGAAGTGTATTTGACATTGCACCGGCATTATTATCCCAGAAAACTCCAGAAGAGTTACGTGCACAGTTACTGTAATTAAAATAGTGATCAATGCCCACGGAGGTCCATCAGGTGATCCGTGGGTATCTTTATAATCAGAGAAATGAGAGGAGACAAAGCGTGATTTTTGATACACATGCACATTACGATGATGAGCAGTTTGATACAGACCGTGAAGAATTATTAAATTCTATGGCGTCTCAGGGTGTTGGTACGATTGTAAATGCCAGTGCGACACCGGATGGCTGGAACACAGTTGTGGAACTTGCAGAGAAATATCCGTTTGTCTATGGCATGATCGGCGTACATCCGGATGAAGTGGGCAAAATGAATACAGAACAATTTACGCGGATGCGGGAACTCTTAAAACATCCAAAGATGGTGGCGGTGGGCGAGATCGGTCTGGATTACCACTGGATGATCGAGTCGGAAGAAAGACAGAAAGAGTGGTTTGTAAAACAATTAGATTTGGCGAGAGAACTGGAGCTTCCTGTCAACATCCACAGCCGTGATGCCACAGAAGATACATTAAATATTATGAAGGAACATGCCAAAGGATTAAACGGGATTATCCATTGCTTTTCCGGATCCAGAGAGATTGCAGAAGAATATGTAAAAATGGGATTCCTGATCGGTGTGGGCGGAGTCGTCACATTTAAGAACGGAAAGAAACTGAGACGTGTCGTAGAGCGTGTACCGCTGTCTTCGCTTGTGCTTGAGACGGATTGCCCATACCTTGCGCCGGAACCGAACCGTGGAAAACGCAACAACTCTGCATATATCAGATACGTGGCAGAAGCAGTTGCCCATATTAAAGGGATTTCTTATGAAGAAGTCATAGAACAAACAGAAAAAAATGCACAAAAGGTTTATGGTCTGGTATAGTGATGTTAAGAAATCTTAATTGTATTTCATAGTTTGTTAATTTAATTTGCATTTTAATTTAGGTATAATAGAGGGAAGGAAGCGTTTATGAACAGTCCATCATTAGGAAATCCACAGAATACAATAGAAGTATTACAAAAATATCATTTTAATTTTCAGAAGAAGTTCGGTCAGAACTTCTTGATCGATACTCATGTGTTGGAAAAGATTATTTCAGCAGCCAATATTACAAAGGAGGATATGGTGCTTGAGATCGGACCGGGAATCGGAACGATGACACAGTATCTTGCGGAAGCGGCCGGTAAAGTGATCGCAGTAGAGATTGACCGGAATCTGATCCCGATCCTGGGTGAGACACTTGGAAGTTATGAAAATGTTACCGTCATCAACGAGGATGTCATGAAACTGGATATCGCTGAATTGGCGGAGAGAGAAAACGGGGGACGCCCGATCAAAGTTGTGGCCAATCTCCCATATTATATAACGACACCGATCATTATGGGGTTATTTGAGAAGCATGTGCCGTTAGAGAGTATTACCGTTATGGTTCAGAAAGAGGTTGCAGAACGGATGCAGACAGGTCCCGGCAACAAAGATTATGGAGCCTTATCACTGGCCGTTCAGTACTACGCAGAGCCTTATATAGTAGCAAATGTACCACCAAATTGCTTTATGCCGAGACCGAAAGTCGGATCTGCGGTCATTCGTCTGACTTGTCACGAAAAACCACCGGTGGAGGTGCGTGATGAGAAGTTGATGTTTGATATTATCAGAGCATCATTTAATCAGAGGCGTAAGACATTAGTCAATGGACTTAATAATTCTCCTGTTTTAGATTTTTCAAAGGAAGAGATCTTGCAGGCTGTGGAAAGTCTGGGGAAAGGAGCCGGAGTCAGAGGCGAAGCATTGTCATTGGAAGAATTTGCTGCTCTCAGTAACGCATTGAGTGAAAAAAAGTAGAAAGGATGATGTGAATGACAGCAGTAAGAGAAAACGTATTATTTAACATTACCCCGGAGATTGAACATTTTGCAGCATTATGCGACAAGAATAATGCGATTGATAAGGAATTGTACAGTAAATATGAGGTAAAGAGGGGACTTCGTGATGTTAACGGAAAAGGTGTCCTTGCGGGGCTCACCAACGTATCCGATGTATGTGCCAAGAAGATCGTGAACGGGGAGGAAGTACCTTGTGCCGGCAACCTTTACTATCGCGGTTACAATATTAAAGATCTGGTAGGTGGATTTTTAAACGATGAACATTTTGGATTTGAAGAGATTGCATATTTACTTTTGTTCGGTGAACTGCCGAACGAGAAAGAACTTGCGATGTTTCATGAGACGCTGGTGGAGAGAAGGACTCTGCCGCCGACATTTGTCCGTGATGTGATCATGAAAGCACCGAGTAAAGATATGATGAACAGTCTGTCCAGATCTATCTTAAGTTTATATACTTACGATGATAAAGCGGATGATACTTCAATTCCGAATGTACTGAGACAGTGCCTGAACCTGATCAGTCAGTTCCCGATGCTGATGGTCTATGGTTATAACGCATATAACTACAGGCAGGGCGAAGATATGTTTATTTATGCTCCGTCACCGAAACTTTCAACAGCTGAAAATATACTGATGATGCTCAGGGAAGATCGTCAGTATACCAAGTTAGAAGCCAAGATTTTAGATATGGCGCTGGTACTTCATATGGATCACGGTGGTGGTAATAACTCCACATTTACAACTCACGTTGTAACTTCTTCGGGAACGGATACATATTCTACGATCACTGCGGCCATGGCATCCTTGAAAGGTCCAAAACACGGCGGTGCGAATATCAAAGTAACTCAGATGTTTGAGGATATGAAAGTTAAAGTAAAAGACTGGACGAATGAAACGGAGGTCAGACAGTATCTGTATGATCTGTTGGACAAAAAAGCCTTTGACCAGAAAGGCCTGATCTATGGAATGGGTCATGCAATCTACTCGGTATCTGACCCAAGAGCGGAGATCTTCAAACAGTTTGTGGAGCGCCTGGCACACGAAAAAGGCTGTGAGGAAGAATATGCACTTTATGAGATGGTAGAGCATCTGGCACCGGAAGTGATTGCGGAACGCAGAAAGATGTACAAAGGTGTTAATGCCAATGTGGATTTCTACAGCGGTCTGGTATACAGCATGCTTGGTCTGCCGGGATCCCTTTATACGCCGATCTTTGCGACAGCGCGTATCGTCGGTTGGAGTGCACATCGTCTGGAAGAACTTAAAAATGTGGATAAAATTATACGTCCGGCGTATAAACCGCTGGCACCATACAAAGAATATGTACGGATGAAAGACAGGGATTAAATATGAGAAAGACAGAGTTTCATTATTCGTCCACAGATGGACAGACGACCATTCATGGAATCGAGTGGGCCCCGGAGAGCGAGATAAAAGGCGTTCTTCAGATCTGCCACGGAATGGTAGAATATATTGACCGCTATGATGAGTTTGCGAGACATATGGTGAAGCATGGTTTTTGCGTGATAGGGCATGACCATTTAGGTCATGGAAAATCCGTGCGGAGTGAAGAATATTATGGGCATTTCCCGGAGAAGAGGGGCAATAAATATGTGATCGGAGATATTCACAAATTGCGGAAGCATACCATGAAGAAATACCCGGATGTGCCGTATTTTATGCTGGGGCACAGTATGGGATCTTTCCTTCTCCGGCAGTATCTTACGATATATGGAGAAGGCCTGGCGGGGGCTGTGATCATGGGAACCGGATATCAGCCATATCCGGTGCTGATGTTCGGACAGATGGTGTGTAAATTGATTGCTGGTGTCGAAAACTGGAAGTTTCGCAGTGAGTTTGTGAACGGATTGAGTTTTGGTGCATTTAATAAAAAATTTGAGCCAAGCGCGACCGGATCTTCTAAAGACTGGGTGTGTTCTGATCCGGAAAAACTGGCAGAATATATCAAAGATCCGCTTTGCAGTTTTGTATTCACTGTGGGCGGATATTACCAGATGTTCGAAGGTATGAAAACTCTGACGAAGAAAGCAGCATTGGAACAGATGCCGAAAAAGCTTCCGATATTCTTCGTTGCCGGAGAAGATGATCCGGTGGGAAGTTTCGGAAAGAACGTAAGAAAAGTTTATAACCAGTATAAAGCCCTTGGAATGAAAGATGTGAGCATTCATTTATATGCGGGGGACCGTCATGAAATCTTAAATGAGACTGACCGGGAGCAGGTCTATGCAGATATCAGCAACTGGATCCTATCGAAAATGAAATAAATAAAGACAACAAAAAGCCCTCTGTTTCCAGAGGGTTTTTTGTTTGCTTTTATAGTTATCTAAAGGAATGAGAGTAAAGTATGCACCAGCTAACTGGTGTTAACTTTATGAGGGGGAGATAGTTCATTAACTATCTTGATATTAGTATAGAATGTAAATATGTACAAAATATGTTAAAACCCTAAAAGAAAAAGAAAATATCTTAATAAATTCTTAACAATCCAATTTCATAATATCTTAAGAATTTGGAATAAAAGGACTTAAGATTTCCCGGTTATTCTTGTATAGTAAGAGGAGAGGTGAGAAAGATGGCAAAAATATTAGTTTGTGATGATGATAAAGAAATCGTAGAGGCAATTGAGATATACCTGATACAGGAAGGATATGAAGTGTGCAAGGCATATGACGGCGAAGAGGCATTGCAGTTATTACAGAAGGAGCAGATAGATCTTCTGGTGATCGATGTGATGATGCCGAGACTGGATGGAATCCGTGCGACACTGAAGATCCGGGAGAAGAACAATATGCCGATCATTATTTTATCAGCGAAATCAGAGGATGCTGACAAGATTTTAGGACTGAATATCGGGGCAGATGATTACATGACCAAACCGTTCAATCCGTTGGAACTTGTGGCGAGAGTGAAATCGCAGCTTCGCAGATATACGAAGCTCGGAAGTACAGTAGATTACAGCGAACAGAATGTTTATACGACTGGAGGCCTGGTGATTAATGATGACCTGAAACAGGTGACTGTGGATGGAGAGCCGGTCCGGCTGACACCGATCGAATATAATATTTTGTTGTTGTTAATGAAGAATCAGGGGAAAGTATTTTCCATCAATCAGATTTACGAGAGCATCTGGAATGAAGATGCTTTTGGCGTGGATAATACGGTGGCAGTACATATACGTCATATCCGTGAGAAGATTGAGATTAATCCGAAAGAGCCGAGATATCTGAAAGTTGTGTGGGGTGTAGGATACAAGGTGGAAAAAATTTAAAATGGGGTGGATACATGAATAAATGGTATAAGACAAATCTGGCGAAGACAGTGTTGATTTTCCTGGTGATCATTTTTCCGATGATCGCAGTTTTGAGTCTGGCGACATTATACAATGCATCTGCATTGGATAGTTCCCTGATTTCAAAAGGTAAAAAGACTTATGAAGAGAGTGCGGCTTTTGAATCGATGCTCCGCGTTGCGACTTCAGAGACTGTTGATTATCTGGATGCGAAGAGGAAATTAGAAAAAGATGGTAAATATGATCCGAACCAGAAAATAGATATTAAGAGTCTGTATGATAACGGAACTTTCTATGATGAAAAAGAATCTTCCGGTCTGGTTTATACTGTGGATCAGCTTGCAGACTGGGGCGATGAATGGAATAAAAGCGGAGAGGATGAAGAAGAGAATTTAGTTGTCTGCCAGAAACCGGATGGAACCTATTACTATTATTACATGAATGAGTTCAAAGAACTGTTAAAGTCAAAGAAATTACGCGTAGAACTGGATGAGGATACGACAAGTTCATTTTTGTCAGATCTGGAGCAGGGCTATTATGATTCCAGTTATACCGGAAATGAAACGGTGATCAAGGATGAAAACGGTGACAAGGTTTATGATTGTTGCTGGACGTTTACAGCATCAAAAACGGGTAAATTTGCACCGGAAGGTTATGACAGTCTGTTGGATGCGGTGAATCAGAATAAAGACCTGAACGGGCAATTGTCAAAAGTATATGAGTGGCTGGAAAATGCGGGCTATACGATGGCAAGCAATAGGGAAGATTATAAGAATCCACCGGAAGAGTGGTCTGAGGGAAATACAAATTATAAGTATCTGTATCTGAATACTGAGAAAAAACTGGTGTATACGAACAACAGTGCATGGTCAGATTACGGGAAGGCTGAGAAACTGTTTGAAAATCTGGAGGATATGGATGCAAAACAGCCGGAGAATTTAAAATATATTATTGTGAGGGATACCCGGCAGAATTTTGTGACCAATATTGACAGAGACCTGGATGTGGAAGCCTGGCAGGGTATTGTAAGAGCAATGTTGCTTGGAAAAGAGGATGCCTTTTTAGTGGCGCTGGATACGACCTATCCGATTCAGGATATATTCCGGGAGACAATGAAATCTTACCAGCAGTATCGCCCGTATGTGGGCGTATGCAAGACCGGTCTGATATTATCTGTTTTAGGATTTATCGTTTGCCTGGTGTGGCTTACATGGATCTCCGGAAAGAAAGTAGCAGAAGAAGAGATCATTATCTTAAATGGATTTGACCGGTGGAAGAGTGAACTTGCTGCAGGAATTGTAATCGGTCTGTGGATCGGGTGGACTTCTTTAATAGCGAGTCTCTGGCCGTCAGCCCAATGGAATGTATATTATGCATCCTGTTTTGAGAACAGTCAGGTATTCCTTTTAGTACTGTATGCAGGAGGAACAGCGGCCCTGTTTATCTTTGGATATTTAAGTCTGGTGCGCAGGATCAAAGGAAAGGTTCTCTGGAAAAACAGTATTTTAAGGATGATTTTTATCGGAATAAAAAAGGTCGGAAAAGAAATCATTATTTTCTGGAAAGGCAGAAAACAGATATGGAGAACGCTGCTCATCTGTGTGGGATTATTCTTCTTAAATGTATTGGGAATAAGCACAGGGGCATTGATACCGTTCATGATCGCAGGAGATATCTATGTATGTTATCGTCTGTGCAGGAAAGCACTGGCAGAGGATAAATTGCGGACCGGGATCAGGCGGATCGCCGGAGGAGAGGTGGCTTATAAAATTCCGCTTGAAGGTCTGAAAGGTGATGCGAGGGAGACTGCCGAGGCGGTGAACAGCATCGGAGAAGGCATGAATGTAGCTCTGGAAAACAGTATGAGAAGTGAGCGGTTAAAGACGGATCTGATCACGAATGTGTCCCATGATATCAAGACGCCGTTGACGTCCATCATCAATTATGTGGAACTTTTGAAACAGGAGAATTTTGAAGATCCGAAGATCCAGAGATATATAGAGATATTAGGTGAGAAATCACAGCGTCTGAAAACATTGACGGAGGATGTGGTGGAAGCCTCCAAAGTAAGTTCCGGAAATATTAATCTGGAGTATACTAACATCAATTTGGTGGAAATGATCCAGCAGACCAGCGGAGAGTTTGCAGAGAAATTTGAGGCGAGACATCTGACGGAAGTCATGAATATGCCGGAGAATCCGGTGGTGATCAGAGCAGACGGGAGAAGACTCTGGAGAGTTCTTTCGAATATTTATAATAACACAGCGAAATATGCAATGCCGGATACCAGAGTGTATGCAGATCTTCAGGTGATTGGTGGATCAGCGGTATTCAGTCTGAAGAATATTTCCGAACAGCCGTTAAATATCTCGGCAAACGAATTGACAGAGCGATTTATCCGGGGGGATGTTTCGAGAAGTACAGAAGGTAGCGGACTGGGATTGTCGATCGCGGAGTCACTGACCAAGATGCAGGGTGGAACATTCGGGTTGTATCTGGACGGAGATCTTTTCAAAGTCACGATTTCATTTCCGTTGGTATTGAGAGAGTGCGAAACACAGAACAAATCATAGGTATTAGGGTTGAAGGTTTTGGGTTCAAACAAAAGATAAGATAGAAATGCCAAAATTAGGCGGATGCGGGTCTTGCGCATCCGCCTAAAAAACATTAGAATAGTAGTATTATGAATGAATTAAGACAATTATTACAAGAAAATCTGAATATAGAATTTATTTCAGCGGTGTTAAGCAATCCGCGTAACAAGGATGGCGCAACAAAGATAAAAGTGCGTCCACTTATGAAAGATGAGAAACTGATGTTTCAGTTGGAAGTGTTTCAGAATAATCAGGCATTTCACACGAATGCAGAAGCAGGGGAGGCTGTTTTGCTGATACTGGGACATATGGAGAATATGAAGCAGATGCAGTTGGAGACCAGACATGACCTGTATACCGTGCTGATCAGTAAGAAAGGAAAGGTGACGATTAAGCACAAGGTACAGAAGTGTGAGAAGGCGGCTGCAGATTTAAGTCATAATCGTAAGAAACGATATGTACTGGAAGAAGGTATCCCGGTTCCGTTTTTAAAAGATCTTGGAGTCATGACGGAAGAAGGAAAAATCGTACATTCAAGATTTGATAAGTTTAAGCAGATCAACCGATTTCTGGAATTTATTGAAGATATCCTTCCACAGTTAGATAAAGGAAGAGAGTTGACGATCCTGGACTTCGGATGTGGAAAATCTTATCTGACATTTGCAATGTACTATTATTTGCATGAATTAAAATCTTACGACATTCGTATTATAGGACTGGATCTGAAAAAGGATGTGATCCGGCACTGTAACGAGCTGAGTGAAAAATATGGTTACGAGAAGCTGAAGTTTTTAGAGGGTGATATCGCAGATTATACAGGCGTTGACCGGGTAGATATGGTGGTAACACTCCATGCCTGCGATACGGCAACAGACTATGCACTGGCAAAAGCAGTTGGCTGGAATGCGAAGGTTATTTTATCAGTGCCTTGCTGTCAGCATGAACTGAACCGTCAGATCAAGAATGAAGTTCTGGCACCGGTTTTAAAATATGGACTGATAAAAGAGAGAATGGCAGCACTTGTGACGGATGCCCTGCGTGCAGAATATCTGGAGCGGGAAGGTTATGAAACGCAGGTTCTGGAATTTATCGATATGGAGCATACACCGAAGAATATTTTGCTCCGCGCAGTAAAGATCGGTAAAAAGGGAGAGAATGCGGAGGCAATCAGAACTTGTGAGGAGGCATTAGGGGTATCGCCGACACTGGGAAGATTGCTGGATGAGCATTGATCTAAGAAGGGGATGTATAGATGAAGATTAAGAAACGTTTGATAGAAGGCGGCGTGCTGGCGGTGATTTTTGTGGTTGCCGTGGCGGTGTTCAGTTTTCTGACAAATAAGGGGAATGACAGTATGACGGCGGATATGAGTTCTGCAACGCTGCCACAGGTGTCATTTGCTTATAATGGATATAATTTGAATGTATTGCCGGGGTATGTGGAAGAGATGGAGATTACTTCCATGAGAGATACCATCACACCGGTGACTAATGACAAGCTGACGGTGAACATTTCTGATTATGGAAATGAAATCAAGAGTTTAGATTATCAGGTATACACACTGGATGGCAAAAAGCAGCTAAAAGAAGGTGTTGTGAAAAAACCGGGAGAGTCTGTAGATCTGGATCTGGAGAAGTCAGATTCCGGGAAAAGTGATGACTCTGATGATTCGTCCGAAGATGTGATGAGTGAGGAACGGGTACTGAAACTTACTCTGATGAAGTCTGATGGAAGTCTGGTTTATTACTATACAAGAATCCGGGATGCGAAAGATACCGGAGTGTTAAAATGTCTGGATTATACGAACAAATTTCATGAGAGTGCACTGGCAAAAGATGATGATGGAACCATCAGCGGAGCACTTGAGACAGGAGCAGATGGTGACGATTCCACATTCCAACATGTAAATATTAATTCCAGTTATAACCAGGTGACCTGGGGAAAATTAAAACCGGAGCTGACCAACGGGATGCGCTGGAATGTCAAAGAGATTACCGAGAACTATACTTCTGTGCAGCTTGAGTACCAGGTGAACTGTAAAGGTGAGGAGAATGAGACCGATAGATACAATGTGAAAGAATTTTTCAGAGTACGGTATGCATCGGATTCGCAGGAAACTTATCTGTTAAATTACGATCGTGTAATGGATCAGGTATTTGATCCGACGAAGCAGGTACTGAGTGAAAAAGGAATTTTGCTTGGGATTAATTCTTCTGATGTACAGTATCGGGTGAATAAGAACGGAACGATTGTGTCGTTTGTGGCAGCAGATGAACTGTGGACCTATAACAAAAAGACAGATGAAATGTCGAAGGTATTCAGCTTTGCCGATGCAGAAAAATCAGATATCCGTAATCTGAATCCGAAGCATGAAATTAAGATTCTGGATATTGATAAGACCGGAAATACAACGTTTGCGGTTTATGGTTATATGAACCGTGGAGAACATGAAGGCGAAGTCGGAGTGGCAATTTATTATTTTGACATTTCCAAGAATTCGGTGGATGAGCGCGTATTTATTTCCAGCCAGAAATCTTACGAGAATGTGGACCGGGAACTGGGGAAACTTGTTTATTATAATATAGGTGAAAATACCCTGTATGCGATGGTTAATGGGGCGTTATATGATTATAATGTGACATTTGATGACAAGAAAGCACTGGTGGAAAATTTAAGTGACGGGCAGTATGTGGTGTCTTCCGATAGCAGTCTTGTGGCTTATCAGGCAAATGGTGACCTGAACAGTGCAACAGAGATTACGGTGATGGATCTTTCGAATGAGAAGACGCAGACGGCAAAATGTGAATCAGATGAGTGCATCCGTCCACTTGGATTTGTAAAAACAGATTTTGTATATGGCGTTGCAAAGACTGCAGATATTGGAAAGAGTGCATCGGGAGAGTCCATTGTACCGATGTATAAAGTAGAGATCATGAGTAAGAGCGGTGAGATTGTAAAGACATACTCGGTGGATGGCTCTTATGTATTGGATGCAACATTTGAAGGTAATATGATTACGCTTGCCCGCGCAACAAAGAATGGAGATACCTATGTATCTTCCTCGCCGGATTATATTACGAATAATGAAGAGAAAAAAGAAAGTAATATAAGCCTGGAATCATATGTTACAGATCTGAAAGAAACTCAGATCCGCCTGACTTATAATGATGGTATTGCGGATAAGAACCCTAAGGTGTTGAATCCGAAACAGGTATTATTCGAGAATCCGGTGACGGTTTCATTTGATGATGAGGTTTCCGGTGATAAATATTATGTGTACGCATATGGAACGCTGAAAGGAATCTATGACAAAGCAGGAACTGCGATCGTTCAGGCAGATAAATACAGTGGAGTGGTTGTGAGTGCGGACCAGCAATATGTCTGGGAGCGGGGAAATCGTGATCTGGCGTATAGCATTGACAGTAATGCCGGGAATTTGAAGGACTTAAGAAATCGTTTGAAAAGCGGCGAAGCACCGGTGGATGCAATCAGTGCGATGAACAATAAAAAATGCCTGGATCTGACAGGATGTACGGCGGAGGAGCTGTTGTACGTTATTAATCAGGGCAATCCGGTAGTGGCAATGCTGGATTCCAACAGTTCAGTGATATTGATGGGATATACAGACAGTGACGTCACATACATGGATGTTTCCAGTGGAGAGACTGCGGAATTAACGTATGATGAATTAAATGAAAAGACAAAAGGAAGCGGACATACGTATGTAGGCTTTCAGAAATAAAAAAGATAGCAGGAATGAGAAGATTCATTTCTGCTATCTTTTACTTTGCACGGACTATTGCATTGCGAAAACATTTCTGGAATATTTCTTTAATGCATAATACAATATCAATCCTAAAACTTCACAGGATACGATCTCGCCGATTCCGACTGTGCACATCATGAGCGGAATTGGAAGTGTCACGCCATATCCGAAACGAAGTACAAACGGAACGATGATCGCATTTGAGATGATCGGAGGCAATGCTGCAATCCAAGGTTTCGTATTACGAAGTTTATAGGTACACACTGCACCGATCAATGTTGCGATGCTTCCGAAAATAATATCCGGTAAAATGGCACCTCCGAGGATGTTACCGATCAGACAACCAACCAGTAAACCCGGAACAGCAGCCGGTGTAAATATAGGAAGTATGGTAAGGGCCTCCGAGATTCGAATCTGAACCTCTCCAAAAGAAAACGGTGCAAATACATAAGTGAGCACCACGTAGATAGCAGCGATCATGGCTGCCTGTGTCATGAAAGTGATGTTTTTGTTCTTCATTTTTAATCTCCTTTAGTTTTGTTTTACGTGTGGAAGGTCACGAACACACGCGCCGTAGCGGATCTTCATTTAACGCCGGAAAGCGGCGGTTAGCCCTGTACGACCTTGTTTTTATGGGCTTTGTAACGGGTGATAGTATAGCATGAAAAATAGGAAAAATCAAGGATTGCCCGACTTTTGCCCGACTTCGCATTTTCTGACATTCAAAATAGTGCTTTTATTACTTGATAATGGTACTAACAGTTAAATAAGAATAGTAAAGTAATCCGAATGATAAATAATGCTCGGTATTACTTTTGCTATTCTGGTCAAATGCTGAAAAGGAGAAAAAGACATGGCAAAGAGAAAAAAATTAGTACCTGTAAAATACACGGAAGATGAATATGACTATATTCAAAAAGAAGCAGAACGAATAGGTATATCCAAGAGTGAATATATCAGACGTAAGGTTTTAAGAAACCCCAATAATATTATATATTCACCGGAGTTTCGTGAGTGTATAGAATCTATTAGTGAAGATATTACATTACTTCAAGAGAACGTGGAGGAAAGATCGGCATTGAATCTTATAAGGCAAATGTAAGAGATATTGACCGGAAGGTACTGGGTGTTGTTACAGATCGTTACAAGGTGATCCAGAATGAAGAGGCGTTTGCCTTTACAGATGCAGTTGAATAAAGGACAGATCTATGCGTCTGCTTATCAGATAGATTGTATGATCCGTATTTATGAACTGCTAATAGAGAGGTGCAAGAGACTGGAAACGGAACAGTTACAGAACTGTATGCAGATTTCCGGTCTTTTGTCATTTGTATATGACGAATGGATGAAGGCACCGGATTCTCAGGAAACAGAGCTTGGAAAAATCATTGAGGATATTATGGAGAGCAAGATTCCAAAGATTGCGTAGGAGGGTTAGCATGAAAAAATTAGTATCAACGATAGGAATGGATAAAAAAGAATGGCTGAAATATCGGAAAAATGGTATTGGTGGTTCAGAGGCCGGAGCTGTATGCGGGTTGAATCCTTATCGAACCGCCATACAGGTGTATCAGGATAAGATATCTGACGAGGTAGAAGAAATAGATAACGAAGCCATGCGTCAGGGTAGAGAGTTTGAAGATTACGTTGCCAGAAGATTTATGGAGGCAACCGGGAAGAAGGTACGGAGAGCCAATGCAATGTTTTATGACGAAGAAAATCCATTTATGTTTGCAGACGCCTGGTATATAGCTGTCCTGATTTATGGAAGAGAGTTTAAGTTTTAACGATTAGAGCGTGATGAAGGCAAGAAGTAAAGCTGTATATGGGAAATGCAGAACAGGCAGAAAATGAGAGCTTTCGGGTGTCATGGAAACCAGTAAGTAAAAATGAACTGGATACCAAACGGTTGAAAGAAGAGGCACTGGAGATCTATGAGAAGTACAAAAAGAAAACACAGATACGAAGATTATATGTGAAAGCAACGTAAACGCTGTAAAATTAACGTGTTAATTTTGTTGTAAAATAGAAAGGAAGTTGGTATACTAAGAAAAAAGAAAGGATGTGTCAGGTATGCCAAATATTAAGCCAATTTCCGATTTGAGAAATTATACAGAAGTATTGAAAGAAACTAGCGAAGGTTCACCAGTATTCTTAACCAAAAATGGTCGTGGTGAGTATGTGATTCTTGATATGAAGGATTATGATAAAATGAAAGCAACATTGGCACTTATGTCGGCGTTAGAAGAAGGCGAACGCTCGGCAAGAGAGGAAGGTTGGCTGTCTGCTGAAGAAGTAGAAAAGTCTCTGGGGTTAAAATGATGAAAGTAAAATATTCGCCTAGGGCATTAGAAGATTTACAAAAGATAAGAGCTTCTATTGTTGAAAAATTTGACAGTGAAAAACTGGCAGAAAAAACATTGCGAAAAATAATGGCATCAATTGAAAGATTAGAAGTTTTTCCATATAAAGGAGTAGAACTAAAATCTATTATTGATGTAGATACGGATTATAGATATATATTTGGACAGAAGAATTATGTATTTTACCGTATTGCAGATGAAAAAGTTTTGATAATCAGAGTGTTAAATGAAAAGCAAGATTACATGAGAATCCTATGGGGAATTTCAGAAGTAGAAGATGACGAAGAATAGAATAGTGTAAGTATCAAGAGATGAGTCGAAAGATTCATCTCTTTTTACGTTTTTGGAAGGAGAAATTTATATGACTACAGGAAAAGTGGAAGAGGCAAAACAGGAATTAGCCAAGAAGGCAGAAAATACAAAGGTTGAGGGCAGTAAGTTAAAGAAATCTATGAGCATTGCAGATCTGATTAAAGCCATGGGACCGAAGATTAAGAAAGCATTACCAAAAGTAATTTCACCGGAGCGATTTACAAGAATGGCATTATCTGAATTGAATGATTCAGCTGAATGGTGATGGAGAATTCGACGGATGGTATGAACCTTTATAAGATAAAAGCCGAGGGTATGAAAACCTTCGGCTTTTTTGTGCAATAAGCCGTCATGCAGAAATCGTGCTTATGCGAATTTCTTCAGATACCATGGTCAAAATCTATAAAATTTTCATGTCACATCACAAAAATTTAATAATAAATCCCAAAATATTCTATGTTTTCTTTTCGCTGTTGTCATTATACTTAAATTAATCGTTGAAACGGACGAAAAACAAAGCAAATTAAACAAAAACGGAGGAAAAGAAATGAAAAGAAAAGTTTTAGCAGCTATGATGGCAGCAACGCTTGCATTATCATTAGCAGGATGTGGGGGATCTGGTTCAAGCTCAAGTTCAAGCTCATCTGATTCTACTTCAGCAAGTGCAGTAGCAAATAAGGACAAACCGCTTTGCTGGTTCAACCGTCAGCCATCTAACAGTTCAACAGGAGAACTTGATCAGGAAGCATTAAACTTCAATGACGATACTTACTATGTAGGTTTCGATGCAAATCAGGGTGCTGAGCTGCAGGGAGAGATGGTAGTAGATTACATCAAAGCAAATGCAGACAAGATTGACAGAAATGGTGATGGAGTCATCGGATATGTATTAGCAATTGGTGATATCGGACATAATGATTCAATCGCACGTACACGTGGTGTTCGTTCAGCTCT
>CAKRJP010000005.1 GCA_934351835.1 uncultured Lachnospiraceae bacterium | reverse complement strand
TGGTATGGATTTGGAGGCAGGGTAGAGTGGTGTGCCTGCTTTGTGTCCTGGTGTGCAGACCAGAGCGGTTATATTCAGAGTGGAGTCATTCCGAAATTTTCTCTTTGTTCGGACGGTGTGAAGTGGTTTGAAAGCAAAGGTAGGTTCCGTGACGGAAGTTATACCCCGGTGGCAGGAGATATTATTTTCTTTGACTGGGGAAATAATGGGACGATTGACCACGTTGGAATTGTAGAGAGTGTCAGCGGTGGAACCGTCAATACCATAGAAGGCAACAGTGGGGATAAAGTGGCAAGACGGAGTTACCGTATCGGAAGCAGTAATATTTATGGATACGGTGTCCCGGCATATTAAAAGGCAGGAGAAAAAGTGTGATAGTCTAATGGTGAATCTGGAGTATACAATTCCTGAAAATAGACTTGACTTTTAAATATTACAAGCGTAAGATTTAAGAAACAAAAAAATTAGAAGAAAGGAATATCTATGAAAAATAGACGAAAAAAGCAAAATATCCAAAAATCTTACGCTTGTAAGATTTTTGGGCTGATAGTAGCTATAACAGTAATTGCTGTTTCAGGAGGTGTTTTATTAAAAAGGACGATAACGGAATCACCAGAAGACACACTTGTGGAATATATGAACCATATTGAAAAAAAGGAATATGAAGTAATGTATACTATGATAGATTCAGATGAAAAAGTTTATCTGACAAAAGAAGAATACATACAACGAAATTCTAAGATATACGAAGGAATAGAGGTCAGTGACATTAAAATCAGTCATATAGCTGTGAAAGAGAAAAAAGCAGATACAGTTACGCTTTCGTATGAAACATCATGTAATACAATTGCCGGAACAATACAATTTGACAATATGGCGGAACTGAAGAAGACGAAACAGGGATATAAATTAGTATGGCAGGATAGCCTGATTTTTCCAGATTTAGAGAGTGATGATAAAATAAGTGTTACTACATCAAAAGCGGAGAGAGGAGAAATATTAGACCGAGATGGTAAAATGCTTGCAGGAAAAGGAGTAGCAACATCAGTTGGCATTATACCGGGAAAGCTGGAAGACAGGAATGTATCTATTGAAAAAATAGCGGAGTTATTAGAGATAGATGTAGAAACAATAAATAACAAACTCACAGCAAAGTGGGTAAAAGAAGATTCTTTTGTACCAATTGAAACTATTCCGAAAGTAGAAGAAATAGATTTAATGAAAATACAGCCAGAAGAAAAGACACTTGAGGAGCAGGATTGTCAGAATAAACTTTTGGAAATTCCAGGGGTTATGCTATCAGATGTGGAAGTTAGAACCTATGAGTTAGGGGAAGCAGCAGCTCATTTAATTGGTTATGTACAGTCTGTAACAGCAGAAGATTTGGAAAATCATCCAGGGGAAGGATATTCAGCTGAAAGTGTAATCGGAAGATCTGGGGTGGAAAAGTTATACGAAAAGCAATTAAAAGGAAAAGATGGTTGTGATATAAAGATTTTGGATAGTGATGGGGAAGTAAAAGAGGTTCTTGCAAGTATTTTTAAAGAAGATGGTATGGATATAAGATTAACGATAGATTCCGATTTGCAAAAATCATTATACGAGCAGTTTAAAGAAGATCCGGGGTGTTCTGTCGCAATGAATCCTTATACGGGAGAAGTATTGGCTTTGGTAAGTACCCCATCTTATGATAATAATGAATTTATACGGGGCTTATCATCAGAGAAATGGACATCATTAAACGAAGACGAAAAGAAGCCATTATATAATCGTTTTCGTCAAGTATGGTGTCCTGGCTCAACATTTAAACCAGTTGTGGCAGGAATTGGGTTGAAAACGGAAAGCATAGATCCAAAAGAAGATTTTGGAAATGAAGGTTTGGCATGGCAGAAAGATTCGTCTTGGGGATCTTATCAAGTGACAACACTTCATGAATATGAACCGGTTATTATGAAAAATGCAATTATCTATTCTGATAATATTTATTTTGCAAAGGCAGCTCTTAAAATTGGTAGTGAGAATTTTATGAATACTTTAAATGAAATAGGATTTAATCAGGATATGCCGTTTGAGATTGCGATGCAGGAAGCAACATATTCCAATACAGATAAAATAGAAACAGAAATACAATTGGCAGATAGTGGTTATGGGCAAGGGCAGATTCTTGTAAATCCATTACATCTGGCAAGTATTTATACTTCATTTTTAAATGAAGGGAATATGATAAAACCGTATTTGAAATACAAAGAAGAAGCATCCGGTGAAACATGGATAGAAAATGCGTTTAGCAAAGAAAATGTAGAAGAAATTATGCAAGGGGTGGAAGGTGTTGTAAATGATCCGGAAGGAACCGGATATGCTGCACATCGTGACGATATTTTGCTGGCTGGAAAAACAGGGACAGCCGAGTTGAAGGCAACGAAAGAAGATACTTCTGGCAAAGAAATCGGGTGGTTTTCGGTGTTTACGGCAGATAAAAGCGTGGACAAACCAATTCTTCTTATCAGTATGGTTGAGAATGTGAAAGGAATCGGTGGAAGTGGTTATGTTGTTAAAAAAGATGCAACAGTATTGGATGAGTATTTTGAAGAATAAAAAAATTTTTATGGGAAATTATTACATATGTAAGATATTTGCGATGATATTGATAGTTCTTATTGTTTTTACAGGGTGCGGACAAAATCGAATTACGGAAAAAGAAGAAAAGAAAGAAACCGTAGAATCTGAAATGAATGCAGAAGTAAAAAAACAGCGCAAACTTTTCGGTCTGTTTATATGAAGGAGAAGTCGGAGTTAAATACATTAAAGGTGAAAAGAAAAATTATCAATTGTCTGGAAGAAAAAGGATATGCGGCAGTAGATTGTGATAATCAGATTGATATGGTCAATCGTGAAAAAGTGGAAGATTTTTGCAAAACAGCGGAGAAAGAAGAACAGGCAGCAGTAGATATTGTACAACCGAACAGAGATTCGCTACAATATTAATTTATGTATAATTATGTTGTAGGTACAAAAATAGTGTGACAGCGAGGTAGAGAAAATGGAAGAGCAGATAAAAAAGATTTATGAAAAGCAGAAAAATGGACGCATCAGGATGATACGGAATGTGCTGTTGATTTATGCAGCATTGATTTGTGTGGTGAGTATTTTCAAAGGAAATCCGTTCCCGCATCAGGAGACAGTACTCTTTTTCGATGTGAAGCAGCCGGGCTGGGTCACGACAGATCCCTGGCTTCTGTGGATTTGCGTGGTGGTTGATCTGATTGCAGGTATATTCATTTTAATCAGGGACATTCTCAGAGATTTTTCAAAAATTGACCGGATTCTGTCACAGCAATGTGATGCAGAAAAATATTCAGAAATGCTGGAAGAGTTGGTAAAGTACGGAAAGAGCTTGGATTATCATGGATTTCAAAAAAGTGTCATGCTGATAGCTGAGTCTAAATATGTAGTTGCACTGATCATAAATGGGCAGTTGCAGAAGGCAGAAGAGTATATAAAGAATGAATGGGAAGGAAAAAGAGAGGGACGTTCCTGGCAGCAGGTCATGACGAATCTCGAACTGTCGAAGAAATATCAGGAGAAAGATGCGGCAGGTTATTCGGCTACATTAGAAAAAGCAGGGAAAGTATTTCAAAAGAATCCACTGTTTATGGCAAAAAATTTGATGCTGAAAGGTGAAGATGAGGCAGCAGTAAGATTACTGGAAAATGATACGGAAAAGCTGCCTTATTATGAGGTTACACGCAGATTCCTGCTGGGAGTATGTTACTACCGAATCGGAAAAGAAGAGCAGGGAAAAGAATGTATGGAATATGTAATTGGGCATGGAAATACGTTGAAGTGCAAAGAAGAAGCGGAAAAATATGTAACAGTGTAAGTAAGGATGTTCTTTAAAATGACAGGGTAACAAAAATGGAGAAGATATAGAGGATGGTAATAAAATAGGATATATCGCACATAAAGATGGTGAATCTGGAGTATACAATTCCTGAAAATAGACTTGGTTTTTAAATATTACAAGTGTAAGATTTAAGAAACAAAAAAATTAGAAGAAAGGAATCGGTGGAAGTGGTTATGTTGTTAAAAAAGATGCAACCGTATTGGAGGAATATTTTGAAGAATAAAAAAATTTTTATGGGGAATTATTACATATGTAAGATATTCGCGGTGATATTGATAGTTCTTATTGTTTTTACAGGGTGCGGCCAAAATCGAATTACGGAAAAAGAAGAAAAGAAAGAAACCGTAGAATTTGAAATGAATGTAGAAGTAAAAAAAACAGCGCAAACTTTTCGGTCTGTTTATATGAAGGAGAAGTCGGAGTTAAATACATTAAAGGTGAAAAGAAAAATTATCAATTGTCTGAAAGAAAAAGGATATGCGGCAGTAGATCGTGATAATCAGATTGATATGGTCAATCGTGAAAAAGTAGAAGAATTTTGCAAAGCAGCGGAAAAAGAAGAACAGGCAGCAGTTGATATTGTTGTTGTATTTGATGAAGGGGAAATTATACAATATCATTTAGAGTCAATGAATGGAAAGATAAATGTTCGATTATGTCAGGTTAAATGGAAGGATAATAGTCCACAGGCTAATTATTATGATGAATATGAAGCATATGAGTGGAAATATACAGAAAAAGGATACTTGTTTCTGGAGGAATATCACCCACCGGGATTTGATGGAGCACCGGGTGAAACTGGATTCAGAGTGCAGCCATTAGATAAAACATGCCGGGAATTGAATCGAAAATATGTTATGCCGTTGGGGTATGCACTTAATAATCTGTTGATTACAAATTGGGATAACCAGAATTATACGGAACTTGATTTTTATGATCTTTATGAAAAAATGTATTATATGAAATATGGAAAGCAAGTTCCATATGAAGCAAATTATGGTGGAGCAGAATATGAAGTTCCAGAAGATGAGTTTGAAGAGGTTATAAAGACCTATTTACCATTTAGTAATACCGAGATTGAAAAAGGAACTTTTTATAACTCTGATAATAGAACTTTTAGATACAGACCGCGAGGGTTATATGATTGTGAATTCCCATATGAGCCATATCCGGAAGTTATCTCATATGAAAAATTACAAGATGGAACATTAAAACTTACGATAGAAGCAGTATGGGAAATCAGAATGTTAGATCAGGCAATCACCAGTGAATTGATGATAAAACCTATGGAAGACGGAAGTTTCCAGTATTTATCAAATAAGGTAATTAGTTCAGATCAAAATGCAAATGCAGGGTGGTATATGCCAAGGTTAACAGAAGAAGAGTGGGAAGAGAATTACAGTAATAATTAGGGGGCAATATGAAAAGAAAAAGTATTTTGTTAGTACTTTGTATAGGAATGATTCTGACTTCCTGTGAAAGTAAGATATCGTTAAACAGCACAGATGTAAAAAATGAGAAGAATCAGAAAAACACTACCATGGAAAATCCGGATAAGGGATATAATCTACCGATCGATGAAGACAAGAAAAAGGAAGTTGTGAACGATTGTGAAGAAATTATGGGCATTATCCGAGACATTTATTCTGAATATAATGGAATACAAGAAGCAGATCAGAACACTGCTGAGCAAATGATGAATCGGATGAAAGAAATTATCAAACAAAATGGGAATCCGGTCATTGGTTCCGATCATTATTCTGTTATGGATAATTATCAGAAGATGGAACAATTTTTAAAATCTGCAGAACAAGAAGAAAAAGGAAGTGTAATTTTATATGAAGCAGATACAGATGGTGGAATTACCAGAAAAGAATATAGTTATGATGGAAAAGAAATGAGTGTGATGTCCGCAAAAATGATCTGGAGTGAGGATACAGAGCCTGTACTTACATACATATCGCTATCAAAAATAAAAGAATGGGCATATACTGAAAATGGGAATTTCTGTTATGAATTATGCGTACCTGAACCACCGGAAGTGACAGAGATTGTAGATGGAAGTTGTATTATCCGGGTAAAGCCTTTGAGTGAGGAGTGTCGGGAATATTCAAAAAAATATGTGAGTACGTTCGGCTATCAGGGAAACAATCTGTTATGTTCAAACTGGAATGCGGAGGATATGCAGGGGTTGGATTATAATGGACTTTATGAATATTTTTACCAAATGAAATATGGAGAAAAATTTACTGCAGAAAAAGAGGTTGTGGGAATTCCAGCAGAAGAGTTCGAAAATGTAATTATGACATATCTTCCTGTTACAAAAGAAGAATTGAAAGAATGGGCGGTCTACGATGAACAAAGTAATATGTTTATCTGGGAACGATTGGGATATGGTAATTATTCACCAACACATTTGGGCTTGTCTTTACCGGAAGTAACAGAAGTCAGGCACAATGAAGATGGAACCATTGTTTTGACAATTCATGCAGTATGTGATTCTGTTGTATGTAATGATGTTGTTATTACACACGAACTTACGATGAAAATTCAGGATGATGGAACGATTCAGTATGTTGGAAACAGGATTTTAGATAATGGTATTGATAATATACCGAGGTATCAGTACCGGTTAGGTAATTTGCAGAATTGATCAGTAGAGAAGAATGAAATAAAGAGAACTGATAACGGGAAATTATGCTATCAGTTCTCTTTATTTATTTCCAAATACCAAGATTAGAAAGTACAGATTCTGTTATTTCGGTAGCCTGACTTCCAGTTGCACCAGAAGAGGATTGAATATTTGTTGCGAAGTAGTAAGTATTATTCGCTGTTTCAATGTATCCGATAAACCAGCCATTGACATCTTTACCATTGACACGCCCGGTTCCTGTTTTCCCGTAAAGAGAACCGGAAGAAGTAGTGGAAAGCAGCAGGGCTTTTTTTACTGCCTGGATATTTTTACTGTCAAAATGAAAATTATTTTGATAGAAATCCTGTAACAATTCCACCTGTTCTATGGGGGATATCTTCAGAGAGAAATCTGTCCAATAGAGATTTAGATTTGTTCCAGTATTCTGATTCCCATAGTTTATTGTCTGTAAAAATGTTCTTACAGCTTCAAAACCTGCCTGTGAATCAATTGCCTGAAAATACCAGTTTACGGAATTATGTATAGCCGAGGTTAAATCTTGATCGGCTTCCCATGAATTAAAAGGATATGGTTCTCCATTCCATGTGAAAGTGGAATGTTCTGGTGTAATAATTCCGGATTCCAAGCCAAGTAATGCATCATATATTTTATAAGTCGAATTCGGTGATACACGTGTGGAAGCATGATCCATATTATAAATATTCCATCTATCAGCAGACTGATCATATAAAACAAAACTTCCGGTGTAGTCCCCAAAATTGGAAGAAAGATTTAGCTGAGTAATATTCTTTTCGGTTGTGTCAAAATGATAGCCAGTCTGATCAGAAGCATAAACAGAAAGTATGGGAATGCATCCAATGATGATAGTAGAGACGAATATGCATATAAGATATCCACGAATTTTTTGTTTAAAAGTAGGTTGGTGGAATGATGCAATATTTAAAATGCGTCCTTTTAACTGTTTTATATTTCCACTGATTCCCATAGTAAAAGGGAATGGAGACAGAGCTATTGTTTCGGCAAAGTTAATCAGTGTATTTCCATATGACTTGTATTCTGTTTCTTTCAATAATTGTAATACAGCACTGTCGCAGGCAAGTTCCCGTTCCTGACGTATTCTTTTTAGAAAATACCAGATTAGGGGATTGAACCAGTAGAAAACATTTACTGTATTTATCAAATATCCAATTAGAATATCTTTATGCTTGTAGTGCTGCAGTTCATGAAGAAGCATATATCGAATATCAGTTGAGCTTATAGTTCCAGCGTTAAAATCTGAAATCAAGTGAATTGGAAGATAAATGCGAGGATGCAGGAAACCAGCCAAAACAGGAGATTTCAAAAATGCTGTACTATAAATCGGAATGGTATGCTTGCTGTTCACTTCGTTTAAACATTCTATATAAAGAGCGTTTAGTTCTTCATTTTGAAGAGGTAAAGCAGAACTATGTAAGGCTTTTACTTGTTTTACTGAGCGGTAGAGAAGAAAAAACATTATGAATATACCGATACTCCAGAAAAATACAAGTAATGTGTGAATAAAAGTTGGTATTTGGGTGCTGACAGAGACAGCAAAATCATTTATTTTATCCAAATTATAACCATTACCAGAAAGAAAAGTGGTTTGAATGTCACCATTGGTACTTGAACTGGCTGTCAGCAAATGTCTCCACGATATAGAAGATGGGGCAGAGTTTATCGGTAAAAAGGGAACAATTAGAACGGCAAGAAATATAATCGAAAGATTATATTGCATACGTGCGGATAATTGCCTTTGCAATAAATTTTTTAATCCCAGTAAACTACCCAAAAAAATACAAATGATGGCATTACAGAGTAAAAATCGAAAACTAAAATATATCAAAATATGCTCCTCCCATGGTTAATGATTGAAAAGAAGATTCCGTAAGCTGGCAATGTCTTCTTCAGACAATTTATCATCCTCAATGTAAGAGGCAAGCATAGAAGTGATATTACCATTATAATATCGCTTTAAAAAAGAATTACTTTCCTGCCGAATATATTCGTCTTCCTTGACCAATGGAGTATAGACAAAAACCCGGCTTTGTTTTTCATAGGTTAGTGCTTTTTTAGAAACGAGACGTTTAATCAATGTCTGAATTGTTTTAGGACTCCAACTGGAAATTTGTGTTAATTTTTCAGTAATTTCATTGGTGCTGATTGGTGCGTATTTCCAAACGATTTTCATAACTTCAAATTCAGCTTCTGAAATTTGAGGCAGATTGCTCATGTGATATTCCTCCAAATCTTACAGATGTAATAAAAATATTATATATCTTAAAAGGTTATTCTGTCAACGCGAGAGTGAACAGCAACAAAAATAAAAAAGTACAGAACAAACATTCGATTTTGTTCTGTACTTTTTTTATATTGAATGATATACTAGACAAGTAACAATACTAGAAATAATATTACTACATTCCAAAATAAATTAGATTCAATCAGGAGAAATCATATGGATCATTTTGAATTAGTATCAGAATATAAACCAACAGGAGACCAGCCACAGGCGATCAAAGAACTAGTCGAAGGTTTTAAAGAAGGCAATCAATGTCAGACATTGCTTGGCGTCACCGGTTCCGGTAAGACATTTACGATGGCGAATGTCATCCAACAATTGAATAAACCAACGCTGATCATAGCACACAATAAGACGTTGGCTGCGCAGCTTTATGGAGAATTTAAAGAGTTTTTCCCCAATAACGCAGTGGAATATTTTGTCTCCTACTACGACTATTATCAGCCAGAGGCCTACGTCCCATCTTCCGACACCTACATTGCCAAGGATTCTTCTGTAAATGAAGAAATTGATAAATTGAGATTATCGGCGACGGCAGCATTGATCGAGCGAAGAGATGTCATTGTAATCGCCAGCGTTTCCTGCATCTATGGTCTGGGTGAACCGGAGAACTTTGAGTTGATGATGGTATCACTTCGTCCGGGTATGGAGAAGGATAGAGATGAAGTATTGCGACAGTTGATCGATATTCAATATGACAGAAATGATATGGATTTTAAGCGGGGAACCTTCCGGGTACGGGGAGATACGATAGAAGTTGTACCGGCAGATCGAGGGGATACTGCTATCAGAGTGGAATTTTTCGGAGATGAGATCGATCGGATTTCAGAAATAGATATGCTTACCGGCGAGATTAAAAACACATTGAATCATGTTGCTATATTTCCGGCTTCCCATTATGTTGTTCCAAAGGAACGTATGGAGAAAGCAATTGGTGATATTGAGATTGAACTGGAAGAGCAGGTGAAATATTTCAAGGGCGAAGGCAAACTTTTAGAAGCACAGAGGATTGCGGAACGTACCAATTTTGATATAGAGATGATGCGTGAGACGGGATTTTGTTCCGGTATTGAGAATTATTCCAGACATTTGGCGGGACTTAGGCCGGGACAGCCTCCGCATACGTTGATCGACTATTTCCCGGATGATTTTATTATGATGATCGATGAGTCCCACATGACAATCCCACAGATTGGTGGAATGTATCATGGGGACCAGTCACGAAAACGGACCTTGGTAGAGTATGGATTCCGTCTACCTTCTGCTTTAGACAACAGACCGCTTAGTTTTGGCGAATTTGAGAGTAAGATTGATCAGATTATGTTTGTGTCTGCGACACCGGGCAAATACGAAGAAGAACATGAACTTTTACGAACAGAGCAGGTCATCCGACCGACGGGGCTGTTAGATCCTGAGATATCTGTCCGTCCGGTAGAAGGTCAGATTGATGATTTGATCGGCGAGGTCAATAAAGAGATCGCGAAGAAGAATAAGATATTGATCACGACGCTTACGAAACGTATGGCGGAGGACCTGACTGATTATATGAGAGAACTCGGTATCCGGGTAAAATATTTACATTCTGATATTGATACGCTGGAGCGTACGGAGATTATCCGTGATATGCGAATGGATGTATTTGATGTACTGGTTGGAATCAATCTGTTGCGAGAAGGTCTGGATATCCCGGAAATTACATTGGTTGCAATCTTGGATGCGGACAAGGAAGGATTTTTAAGATCAGAAACTTCTTTGATCCAGACGGTTGGGCGTGCCGCTCGAAATGCAGAAGGACATGTTATTATGTACGCAGATATGATTACAGATTCTATGCGGCGTGCAATTGATGAGACTAAACGTCGTCGTAGTATTCAGATGAAGTATAATGAAGAACACGGCATTACTCCGAAGACGATTCAGAAGAGTGTCAGAGATCTTATCAGTATTTCTAAGAAAGTGGCGGCAGAAGAGATGCGCATGGATAAAGATCCCGAATCTATGAGCACGAAAGAATTGGAAAAATTAATTAAAGATGTAGAGAAACATATGAAGAAAGCGGCAGCAGAACTTAATTTCGAGGCGGCGGCAGAACTGCGTGATAAATTGATCGAACTTAAAAAGATACTGCACGAGAATGAATAAAAACGCCCATATAGTTGGAGGATAGAGATAGAATGGCAGACTTGATAAATTGGGAAGAACAAAAAATGATTAAAATAAGAGGAGCCAATGAACATAATCTTAAAAATATAGACATTGATATTCCGAGAAATAAATTGGTAGTGCTCACGGGACTGAGTGGATCAGGAAAATCTTCGCTGGCTTTTGATACGATTTATGCAGAAGGGCAGAGACGATATATGGAATCATTGTCTTCTTATGCGAGACAGTTTCTGGGTCAGATGGAAAAACCGGATGTGGAGAGTATTGAAGGACTGTCTCCGGCGATTTCTATTGATCAGAAATCTACAAACCGTAATCCGCGTTCAACGGTGGGAACAGTGACAGAGATTTATGATTATTTTCGCTTGTTATATGCCCGTGTAGGAATTCCTCATTGTCCAAAATGTGGAAGAGAAATCAAGAGGCAGACAGTGGATCAGATGGTAGACCAGATTATGGCAATGCCGGAGAGAACGAAGATTCAGCTTCTTGCTCCGGTCGTCCGCGGAAGAAAGGGAACCCATGCAAAATTATTGGAACGTGCCAAGAAGAGCGGCTACGTGAGAGTCCGTATCGATGGCAATTTGTATGAATTATCTGAAGAAATTAATCTTGAGAAGAATATCAAGCATAATATAGAGATTATTGTAGATCGTCTGGTGATTAAAGATGGAATTGAGAAACGTCTGACGGATTCTATTGAAAATGTCCTGAATCTTGCAGAAGGACTTATGATCGTGGATGTTATTGGTGGAGAGCCCATTAATTTCAGTCAGAGCTTTTCATGCCCGGACTGTGGAATCAGCATTGAAGAGATCGAGCCGAGAAGTTTCTCTTTTAATAATCCATTTGGGGCTTGCCCGGATTGTTTCGGGCTGGGATATAAGATGGAGTTTGACGAGGATTTGATGATTCCGGATAAGAGACTCAGTATTATGGATGGAGCCATTGTGGTGAAGGGATGGCAGTCGTGTAATGATACCAAGAGTTTTACTTATGCAATCCTGAATGCATTGAGCAGAAAATATAAGTTTTCATTAGATACACCGTTTGAAGATTATCCACAGGAAATTCATGATGTTTTGATTTATGGAACCGGTGGAAAAGAAGTACAGGTGCATTATAAAGGACAGCGTGGCGAAGGGGTGTATGGAGTTGCCTTTGAAGGTCTGATCAAGAATGTGGAACGAAGATATCGAGAGACCGGTTCGGAAGCCAGCAAGGCAGAGTATGAAGAATTCATGCGGGTAACTCCATGCCATACGTGTAAAGGACAGCGTTTGAAACCATCTGCGCTTGCTGTGACTGTAGGAGATAAGAATATTTATGATGTAACTGCAATGTCGATTGAAAGGTTACAGGAATTTTTAAAAGATTTGGAATTAAATTCCCAGCAGTTGATGATCGGTGGACAGATTTTGAAAGAAATTAATGCCAGAATACAGTTTCTGATGGATGTAGGTCTGGATTATCTGACATTGGCAAGAGCAACTGGAAGTCTTTCCGGTGGAGAAGCACAAAGAATTCGTCTGGCAACCCAGATCGGCTCCGGGCTGGTAGGGGTTGCATATATTCTGGATGAACCAAGTATTGGACTGCACCAAAGAGATAATGATAAATTACTTGGGACGTTGAAACATTTAAGGGATCTTGGAAATTCTGTAATTGTGGTAGAACACGATGAAGATACGATGTTAGAGGCTGACTATATTGTGGATATCGGTCCTGGTGCAGGTGAACATGGTGGAGAAGTTGTTGCTACTGGGACTGCAAAAGAAATTATGGAGAATAAAAACTCGGTAACCGGTGCATACCTAAGTGGTAGAATACAGATCCCGGTACCGGAAGAACGAAAGATTCCGATGGGATGGTTGAAGGTTATTGGGGCAAGTGAGAATAATCTGAAGAATGTGGATGTGGAATTCCCGTTAGGAGTTATGACTTGTGTGACAGGAGTTTCCGGTTCCGGAAAGAGCTCACTGGTAAATGAAATCCTTTATAAGAGACTGGCGAAAGAGTTAAATCGTGCAAGAAAGATTCCGGGAAAACATAAGGCAATCGAGGGTATAGACCAATTGGATAAAGTCATCAACATTGATCAGTCACCAATCGGGCGTACACCGAGGTCAAATCCGGCAACTTATACAGGTGTGTTTGATTTAATCAGAGATCTGTTTGCAGCAACAACGGATGCGAAGACCAGGGGATATAAAAAGGGAAGATTCAGTTTCAATGTGAAAGGCGGAAGATGTGAGGCTTGCAGCGGGGATGGTATCTTGAAGATAGAGATGCACTTTTTGCCGGATGTATACGTTCCTTGTGAGGTTTGTAAAGGGAAACGCTATAATCGTGAGACTCTGGAAGTAAAATACAAGGGAAAGAATATTTATGATGTTTTGAATATGACGGTCGAAGAAGCGTGTACATTTTTCGAAAATGTTCCATCAATCCGCAGAAAAATGGAGACGTTGAATGATGTGGGATTATCATATTTAAGGCTGGGACAGCCATCGACGACTCTTTCGGGAGGAGAGGCACAGCGCATTAAGCTGGCAACGGAACTTAGTAAGCGGAGTACAGGAAAGACGGTTTATATTTTAGATGAGCCGACAACGGGACTGCATTTTGCAGATGTCCACAAATTGACAGAAATTCTGAGAAGACTGGCGGCAGATGGTAATACAGTGATTGTCATAGAACATAATCTGGATGTGATAAAGACTGCGGACTATATTATTGATATGGGACCGGAAGGCGGAGATAAGGGAGGAACTGTTATTGCAAAAGGAACGCCGGAAGAAGTGGTTGAAATCCCGATTTCTTATACCGGACACTATATTAAGAAGATGTTGGAAAAAGCCGGAAAATGTTAGAAGGACACGCACGATTCCCGGAGAATTCCGGGGAAAAGACTTTCCATTTTTTAGAAATACGCTTATAATACCATAGATAGATATGGGAGTATCCGCAAAAGAAGAACAGACTGACAGTGTAGTGAAAGGGGAAGCAATATGTCCGTAGATATAGGAATTGATTTAGGTACAGCCAGTGTGTTGGTGTATGTAAAAGGAAAAGGTGTTATTTTAAAAGAACCCTCTGTGGTAGCTTTTGATCGTGATACAAATGAAATTAAAGCAATCGGTGAAGAAGCCAGATTGATGTTGGGAAGAACGCCGGGAAATATTATCGCAGTAAGACCACTAAGGCAGGGGGTTATTTCTGATTATACAGTGACAGAAAAGATGGTGAAATATTTTGTCCAGAAAGCTCTTGGAAAACGTACGTTTAAGAAGCCGCGTATCAGTATCTGTGTGCCGAGCGGAGTGACAGAGGTTGAGAGTAAAGCGGTGGAAGAGGCGGCTTATGCAGCAGGAGCAAGAGAAGTATATCTGATTGAAGAACCGGTGGCAGCTGCGATTGGAGCAGGAATTGATATTTCAAAGCCATGCGGGAATATGATTGTGGATATCGGAGGCGGAACTTCGGATGTTGCCGTTATATCCCTTGGGGGGACAGTCGTAAATACATCTATTAAACTTGCCGGGGATGACTTTGACGAAGCAATCGTGCGTTATATCCGAAAGAAACATAATTTGCTGATCGGGGAACGTACAGCAGAAGATATTAAGATAAAAATAGGAACCACATACCCGCTGGTAGAGGAAGAGTCTCTGGAAGTAAGGGGAAGAAATCTGGTGACAGGACTTCCGAAGACGGTGACAGTGACTTCATCGGAGACGGAGGAGGCATTGCGTGAAACTACTGGTCAGATAGTGGAGACTGTTATGAATGTGTTGGAACGTACACCACCGGAATTATCAGCAGATATCCTGGATCGTGGAATTATGTTAACCGGCGGTGGCGCAATGTTACGTGGATTAGAAGAACTGATTGAAGAACGAACAGGAATCAATACAATGACGGCGGAAGATCCGACAAAAGTTGTAGCAATCGGAACTGGTCAGTATGTAGAGTTATTAGGTGGACGAAAAGAATACTAATGGAAGAAATTAAAGGTTATGTAGAGAACATTGTCTTTCGAAATGAGGATAATGGATATACTGTATTTAATTTAAATAATGATGATGGTGAGTTGACCTGTGTGGGAAGTCTTCATTATATTGAAGAAGGAGAACTCCTGCGATTAGAAGGGGAATATACAACTCATAAGATGTATGGGCTTCAGTTTGCGGTTTCAGCATCGGAGGTATGTGAACCGGAAGATCTGATGTCTATAGAAAAATATCTTGGTTCTGGTGCAATCAAGGGAATCGGAGCAGCACTTGCCGGAAGGATCGTCAAGAAGTTTCGCGAGGATACTTTTAGGATTATTGAGGAGGAGCCGGAACGACTGGCGGAGATCAAAGGGATCAGTGAGCGCAAAGCACGAGAGATTGCGACACAGGTAGAAGAGAAGAAGACCATGCGCCAGGCAATGATGTACCTTCAAAAATTCGGAATTTCTATGACACTGGCAGCAAAAATCTATCGTCAGTATGATCAGAGCCTGTACCGGGTGATCGAGGAGAATCCTTATCAGCTTGCAGATCAGGTGGATGGTGTGGGATTTAAGACTGCTGATGAAATTGCTGCGAAAGTAGGGATTCGTGCGGATTCTGATTTCAGAATCCGAAGCGGACTGCTTTATACCTTGTTACAAAGTGTGAATGAGGGACATGTTTTTTTGAATCAACGCACTTTGATTGTCAGGACAAGCCAGTTGCTCCAGGTGGAGATTAAAGATGTGGATCAGTATCTGATGGATTTATCCATGGAGAAAAAGATTGTTTTAAAACAGACGGAAGAAGATGTGCGTGTATATTCTTCACATTATTATTATATGGAACTGAATGTGGCGAAGATGTTACATGATCTGAATGTAACGTGTATGGTGAAGAGTGCAGTGCCTGACGAACAGCTTTTGCATAAGATCCATAGGATTGAAGAGGAGACAGAACTGTCGTTGGATGAGATGCAAAGACAGGCAATCGTTATGGCGGCACGTAAGGGAATCCTGGTAATGACGGGAGGCCCGGGAACAGGTAAGACGACCACAATTAATACGATGATTCGTTTCTTTGAGAGTATGGGACTGGATATTTTGCTTGCAGCACCGACGGGGCGTGCGGCAAAGCGAATGACGGAAGCGACCGGATATGAAGCACAGACCATTCATCGTTTGCTGGAAGTCAGTGGCAATCCGGAAGAGGAATCGATTAATGGATTCCAGAGAAATGAAGATAATCCGCTGGAAGTTGATGTAGTGATCATTGATGAGATGTCGATGGTAGATCTGCCACTTATGCGTGCACTTTTGCGTGCGATTGTTCCTGGAACTCGTCTTGTTCTGGTGGGAGATGGAAACCAGCTTCCAAGCGTAGGACCGGGAAGTGTTTTAAAAGACATTATTGCATCAGAAGCATTTCCGGTTGTGAAACTTTCCAAGATTTTCAGACAGGCAGGAGAAAGTGATATTGTTGTAAATGCGCATAAGATTAACCGTGGAGAACCTGTGATATTAGACAATAAGAGCAGAGATTTCTTCTTTTTAAAGCGACAGGATCCGAATGTGATCATCAGTGTAGTGATCACTCTGATTCAGAAAAAATTACCAAAATATGTCGATGCAACACCATATGATATTCAGGTATTAACACCGATGCGAAAAGGTCTTTTGGGAGTCGAGAGACTGAATCATATTTTACAGGAATATTTGAACCCGTCATCATCGGAGAAGAAAGAAAAACAGGTGGGGGATCGTTTGTTCCGCGTGGGAGATAAGGTCATGCAGATTAAGAACAACTATCAGTTGGAGTGGGAAGTGACGACCCGATATGGCATGACGATAGACAAAGGCCTTGGGATTTTTAATGGTGATATGGGAATCGTAAAAGATATTAATACCTATGAAGAGACAGTGACTGTGGAGTATGACGAACACCGAAAAGTGAAATATCCTTATGAACTTCTGGACGAACTGGAACTGGCTTACGCTATTACGATACATAAAGCACAGGGAAGTGAGTATCCTGCGGTGGTAATCCCATTATTACAGGGACCTAGACAGTTGTACCATCGGAATTTATTATATACAGCAGTTACAAGAGCTAGAAAGTGCGTAACACTTGTGGGGAGTGATGCCGTATTTCAGGAGATGATCGCAAATGGAAATGAGCAGCGCAGAAATACGAGTCTGGCCGAACGAATCCGTGAATTTTTGTGAAACAAAAAATAAAGCCAGAGATAAAAGGTTTAAAAGATTTTATTGTACGATTTTTATGGCCCGAAGTATGCCCGTTCTGTGAACGGGTATATAAAAATGGGGTTTGTCCTGAGTGTGAAAAAATCTTAAAAGGCTTACAGATAAAAGAACCAAGATGTATGAAATGTGGTAAACCTTTAAGATATCAGGAGCAAGAGTATTGTTATGACTGCATGAAAGATCTGCATTTTTATGACAGAGGATTTAGTGTGTGGCTTCATAAGAAACCTGTAAATCAATCTATATATCAATTCAAATATCATAATCGGAGACAGCATGCGATTTATTATGCTGAGAAGATGATGATTCTGTATGAGCATACAATTAAAAGCATGGGGATGCACAAACCCGATGTAATCATTCCTATTCCATTACATAAGAAAAGACGAAAAATGCGAGGGTATAATCAATCAGAAATAATTGCCGGTTATTTGGGTGAAAAATTAAAGATACCTGTAGAAAAGAACTGGCTGATAAGAACCGGATATACAGAACCGCAGAAAAAATTAAATCGCAAAGATCGAAAGAAAAATCTGCAGCATGTGTTTGCTGTAACGAATCAATATAGACCGGTGAAAACAGTATTGTTGATCGATGATATTTATACAACAGGAAGTACGATAGATTCGGCGGCAAAAGCACTGAAGAGCAGAGGCACTCGGATCGTATATTTTTTGACCATAAGTATTGGACAAGGATACTGATATTTGTTATACTAATCATGGTATTTTAGAGATAGAATGTAATTATTGAGGTGTATTATGTTAGATAAGAGAAAGGTGAAAATTATGACGCGCCTCGCTCTTTATGAGCAGAATCAGGGAAAAGAAGATTTTAGAATCAGTGAATATTACCGCAAGGATTATGTGGCAATACATATGTGGGTTACCTTTTTCTGGGTAACAGTGGGATATATATTAGTGGTTGGTTTATCTTTGTTTTTAGGAATGGATTTGATTTCTGAACATATATCGGCAGCGTTTATGGTAGTTTTGATTGGTGTGATTTTAATAGGATATATATTTTGCTTGGGACTGTATCTTGTAATTACGAATCATATGTATAGTAAGAAGCATAAGCTGGCAAGGCAGAGGGTGAAGGTATATAACCATAATCTTCTGAGATTACTGAAGTTATACGAGAAGGAGAAAAAGTAAGATGGATAATATATATATCGTTCGTGGAAAGATACAGGAGTTTTATGCAAAATATTCGCGTATTATAGACAAAGCAATTCAATTTGTACTGGCAATGGCAACATTTATGGTGATCAACCAGAATATAGGATTTATGAAGCCGGCATCATCACCGGTAGTAGCGTTGGCTTTGGCTGTAATCTGTACATTTTTATCACCAAATATAACTTTGATCGTTGCGGCTGTTTTGATTTTGGTGCATATGTACGCCGTGTCTTTAGGTGTTTTAGGAATGTCTGCGATTATATTTTTGATCATGTACATTTTCTTTTTAAGACTAACGCCGAAGTATGCAATCATTGTTTTGGTGACCCCACTGGCATTTGCATTTAAGGTCCCTTATATAGTCCCGGTAATCTGTGGTCTGATTGTAACGCCGGTTGCATTGGTATCTATTGCATGTGGTACAGTTGTATATTATATGATGGCATATGTTAAGAAAGCGGCACCGAATCTTGGAAATTCAGGGATTAGAGCAGCATTATCCGGAGCAACTAAGTATTTAAAGCAGATTTTTCAGAATAAAGAAATGTGGGTTATTATTATTGCATTTATTATTGCGTTCTTTGTAGTATATACGGTTCGCAGAGCATCGATGGATCATGCATGGAAGATTGCGATAGTCGCAGGCTGCGTATCAAATGTGGTTGTAATTGCAGCAAGTAGTATTGCGCTGGGAGTACATGCTTCTTACAAAGAATTGATCTTGGGAAGTGTACTGGCAGTGTTGATCGGACTGGTATTGGAACTGTTTTTGTTTTCTGTGGATTATGCGCGTTGTGAAAGTTTGCAGTATGAAGACGATGAGTATTATTATTATGTGAAAGCAGTCCCTAAAGTGACGATTACAAGTCCTGAAAAGACAGTTAAGCATATTAATGAAAGACAGGCAACTGAGATTATTGATACGGAAGAAGTTCGGAAAAAGGCGGAAGAGTCAAATGCCGGAAAACGAATAAATAAAAGTAAAAAGAAAAAAACTGATCGAGACATAGATCAGCAGCTTTTCGAAGAAAGTCTCAGAAAAGATTTAGAATTAAAGAAATAACTAAAAAATAAAAGGAGATGACAGAATGGAACAACAGATTAGCAGATTTATAGAAAAATATGCGTCTGGTTTGTATTTCCCGGAAATAACCATTACAGACATTGTGGAAGTACTGATTCTGACATTCCTGATCTACCAATTAATGGTATGGATAAAAAATACGAAAGCGTGGATGCTATTGAGAGGCATTATCGTGCTGATTGTATTCATTATGTTAGCCGCAATTTTCCAGATGCATACAATATTGTATATTGCACGTAATTCGGTAACAGTATTGGCGACTGCTCTTATTGTGGTATTTCAGCCGGAGCTTCGGAGAGCATTGGAAAAATTGGGAGAACGGCAGTTCTTAACTTCGGTTGTGCCTAGTTTTGAAACCGGAAGAGAACGTGTGAGATTTAGTGAAGATACAAGAGAAGCATTGATTAATGCAGCATTTGTTATGGGAAGTGTAAAAACCGGCGCTTTGATTGTAGTAGAACAGGCGATTCGACTGAACGAGTATGAAAGTACAGGAATTCAAATGGACTGTCTGGTTTCAAGACAAGTACTGATTAATATATTTGAACATAATACTCCATTGCATGATGGAGCAATTATTATACGAGGTGATCGAATTGTATCGGCAACGTGTTATCTTCCGCTGTCTGATAATATGGAGCTCAGTAAAGATTTGGGAACCAGACACCGGGCAGCTGTAGGAATGAGTGAAGTGAGCGATGCATTGATCATTGTTGTGTCAGAAGAAACCGGAGCTGTTTCAGTAGCAAAAGGTGGAAGGTTATATCGAAATATTGGAGAAAAGGAATTAAGAGGACAATTGATAGATATCCAGGATAGAAAAGTGGATATGCATCCAGTAATAGAGATGATGAAAGGATGGCGGAAACATGAAAAAAAGACTGACAAATAATCTTAGTCTTAAGATACTGGCCTTCCTGATAGCAGCGTTTATGTGGCTGATCGTTGTGAATATAGATGATCCTATTACAGATAAAACATATACAGGAATACCGGTTTCAGTGATTAACGAAGATGTTGTTACGGATAATAACAGGACATATCAGATTGTTGATGATACACAGACTGTAAATGTAGTAGTATCAGCAAAAAGATCAATTCTGAGCAAGATCAAATCAGATGATATTTCTGCCACAGCGGATATGAAAGAATTGACGATGGGAACTCAGATTCCTATAGAAGTAAGTATTTCAGGATATTCGGGCAGATATGAAAGCGCATATTCAAATCCGAGAAATCTTCAGGTGAAGATTGATGATGAAGCAAAAAATAGTTTCCCGATTACTCCGATGACAACGGGAACTCCGCGAGGCGGATATGTTGTAGGAAACTTAACAGCTGATCCTGAGAAGGTAACAATCCGTGGACCGAAGACTGTGATTAACGAGATCAGTAAGGTTGTAGCAGAGGCAAATGTGTCTGGTCTGTCAGAAGATTCTAAAGTGGAAGCAAAATTAGTATTATATGACGCAAATGATAATGTAATCGATCAGACATTGTTGGAAAATAACCTTGGAAAAGAAGGCGTTAATGTTGATGTGAAATTATATCAGATAAAAAGCGTTCCGGTAAAAATAGATACTTCACTGATCAGTGCAGAGTCAGGATACACTATTGATGATATATCGGTAGAACCACAGCAAATAGATGTGGCTGGCAGCAAAGAAGATTTGGCAGAAATAGAAGAAATTGATATTCCAGCAGAAGAGTTGGAGGTATCCGGTCTTACTGAGCGGATGGAAGAAACTGTAGATGTAACTCCATATCTTCCTCCGAATATTACATTGGCAGATGAAAATGCTGGAAATGTGGTGGTGACGATCAATGTAGGACAGCCGGGGACCCAGACGTATGAAGTTTCAACTGCTTCTATAACGGTTAATAATCTGGCTGAAGGATTAGATATTAGTTATGGAACAACAGTGGATCTGGCAATACAAATCAGAGGCGCAGCGGATGTTTTAAGACAATTTACAATTGCCAAAAAAGTAAGCATTGACCTGAAGAATTACACAGAACCGGGAACTTATTATGTACCTGTACAGGTAAATCTTCCGGATGGATGTACATTAGTAAATGATCTGAAGGTGGAAGTAGTGCTTGAAAAGCATTCAACTGATACGACGGATAAGAATAATAGTGAAGATGGCTCATAAGCATTCAGACTTATGAGAATTAGCACTAGAAGGCAGGAGAGAATTATGGTAAAAAGAAAAATTGCAATAATGAATCCGACAGGATTACATTTAAGACCAGCTGGAATTTTTTGCAATATGGCAAGCAGATATAAAAGTAGAATTACATTTAATTATGGTGACGATGCAAATGCAAATGCAAAAAGTGTTCTGAATGTACTGGGAGCATGCATTAAGAGAGGCGATGAGATAGAGCTTGTCTGCGAAGGCGAAGATGAGGAAGAAGCATTAGCGGCTATGGTTAAAGTAATAGAAGATGGTCTTGGAGAATAATCCAAAGAGAAGTAAAAAGTTGTTGGCACTGGGGATAGTATATCATGAACAGTGTTGACAACTTTTTTTGTTAATACATTTTTTGTTAATACATGTGGAAAATTTGACACATGCATGTGAAATGTATTACAATAAAAAGGATTGGATGTAATTGAAATGTAACAAAAAGTTAAAATAAAGGAGAAAATTATGAAATTGAGAAAATGTCCAAAGTTCCTGGCGATGGGACTTGTTGTGTTTATATTGAGCGGACAGTCTACGTATGCAAATGAAAAAAGTCTGAACGCAACAGATATTGTAGATAATTATAGTGTAACCGAAGGCACAATGCCGGATGGGGCTGAGGACGAACAGTTACAGGAGGAACAAAGTTCGGAAGAACTTTCAGAAGATAGCACCACAGAGGACATTAATAAAGAAGATGATTCTCAAAACAATGATGAGGATGTATCTTTGACAGATCTTTCATCTTCCTATAAAATCCGTTACCGGGTACATGTACAAACTTATGGCTGGCTTGATTGGGTATATGGAGATGAGATTGCAGGAATCGTAGGAAAAGCAAAAAGAATGGAAGCCATTCAGATTCAAGTTGTAGATAAAGATGGTAATCCGACAGACAAGGTGCATGTAGAATATCGAGTACATGCACAAAGCTATGGATGGCTGGACTGGGTATCTGACGGTGAGACTGCAGGAACCATAGGAAAAGCAAAGCGTCTGGAAGCTATTCAAATCCATTTAAAAGGTAGCGATGGAACTCAATGCAAAGTAAAATATAAGACACATGTACAGAGTTATGGCTGGATGGATGCAGTAGGCAGCGACGAGGTTGCAGGAACCGAAGGAAAAGCAAAAAGAATGGAAGCGATTATCATATCCCTGGAAGATGCGATCGAACAGCCTGTAGATCCGGGAAATGGTGACATACCATCTGTAAATACAAAAGCAAGCATTACATATTCCGGACATGTACAGACCTATGGGGATGTATCTGAAGTGAAAAATGGTGCTGTTCTTGGAACTGTAGGACAGGCAAAGCGTATTGAGGGAATTAAGATAAATCTGATACAGCCATCTTCGGGAAATCTTGGCGGTGATATTGTTTATTCGGCACATGTACAGACCTATGGATGGAGTAATGAGGTTTCACAAGGAACTTATTGCGGAACAACAGGCGAGTCAAAACGCCTGGAAGCTGTAAAAATAAATCTTTCAGGAGAACTGGCAGATAAGTATGATATTTATTACAGAGTCCATTCACAGAGCTATGGATGGCTGGGATGGGCAAGCAACGGAGAACCGGCCGGAACAGAAGGATATGCAAAACGGTTGGAAGCCATTCAGATTCAGTTAGTGGAAAACGGTGGAGAAGCACCGGATACCAGTGGAAATGCTTTTGTTAAAAAAGGAAGTACTGTTGATAATGGAAATACTGATCTGACTCTGGCGGAGAAAGTTCAGAAGATCAGAACCTATATAAATACACCTTATGTATGGGGCGGTTCAACCCCGGAAGGATGGGATTGTTCAGGATGCGTACAGTGGATGTGTAAAAATATATTTGGAGTATCAGTCAGCAGAGTGACTTATGATCAGGCGAAAGATGGTATTCCGATAAATATCAGCGATCCGTCAGCATGGCAAGTGGGAGATATCCTCTGCTTTGCGGGAACAGATGGTATATCACATACAGGACTTTATATAGGCAATGGAGAAATGATTCATGCGGTAAGCCCTGGATATGGAACGATGATTCAGAACGTTAAATTGTATGAAACATGGGATAATACTTTGAAATTAGTGGCTGTTAGACGAGTTTTGTAGGAAATATGTGAAAGATAAAAGAGGAGTATAGAATGAAAAGGAAAATTGCGGTGTTACTGGCTTGCACATTAACGATATCAAGTTTGTTGGGAGGTTCATTTACGAGCCGTGCAGAGGATAGACAAGATTTGCAGACTACCGATATAACTGACGGAGAAACTAATGCTGTTGATGAAGAGCAGTCTGCGACAGGGGAAGAAATACCGACCCCGGATGAAACCGTAAATGATGAAGTGTCTGAAGCAGCAGGTACAGAGGAAGACGTACAGGAAGAAGCTGAAGTTGAGGATGAAGATCCACAGAAGACTGATAATGCGAATAGCTGGCGTTATGAAAATGGTGAGAATGTGACTGTTTATGATGAAGATATATCTGATTATAGCAGAGCAAGAGCAAAAAATCCGAATGCATGGAAAAAGGTGAACGGCTCTTATGTAAACAGTCAGGGAACACCGATTGTTGGAGCAACGAAAAAAGGAATGGATGTCAGTTATGCACAAGGGAAGATTGACTGGAATAAAGTGAAGAATTCAGATATTGATTTTGTAATCATTCGATGTGGATATGGAGATGATTCAAAATCGCAGGATGATACGAAATGGGAATATAATGTATCTGAATGTGAAAGACTTGGAATCCCTTATGGAGTTTATTTATATTCTTATGCGTATAATACAAAGATGGCAACAAGCGAGGCAAATCATGTATTGCGTTTGTTAAAGGGACATAAACCAACATATCCGGTTTATATAGATATGGAAGATGATAGTACAATAAAAGCCGGAAATACAACATTGGGAAATATTGCGAAGATTTTTTGTGATAAAATCTCGGCAGGTGGATATAAACCGGGAGTGTATGCAAACTTAAATTGGTGGACAAATTATTTGACAAGTTCCGTATTTAATAACACGAACTGGTCAAAATGGGTAGCACAGTATAATATCACTTGTGATTATCAGAAAAGTTATGATATCTGGCAGTGTACATCGGTAGGAAAAGTGGATGGTATCTCAGGAAATGTAGACCTGAACTTCTGGATGAATGGAAATACTCCGTCATATCTCCCGGAAATTAAACTTGAAGATATGCAAAAGGTGTCGGTTAGCGATTCAAATATTATTTCGGTAACATCGCATTTGCAGAGCTACGGATGGATAGATGCGATGCCGAATGGTGTACAGAGCGGAATTACCGGATTGAGCAAACGTATAGAGGCATTTAAAGTAGATGTTCCAAGCAGTTATGGACTGGGAATACAGTATCGTGCGCATGCAGAGAGCGTGGGTTGGCAAAACTGGGTAAGTACCGGCCAGACAGCGGGAACTACAGGACAGGGTAAAGCTATACAAGCGATAGAAATGAAACTGACAGGAACAAATGCATCGAAGTATGATGTATACTATCGTGTACATGCACAGACATACGGTTGGATGGGCTGGACTAAAAATGGAGACCCTGCAGGAAGTACCGGCTATTCGAAACGATTAGAAGCAATTCAGGTAGCTGTCGTACCAAAGGGGACAGCAGCCCCGGGAAGCACCGGTAATTCATTTAAAAAAGGCGAGAATATAAACTATCGTGTACATCAGCAGACGTATGGATGGTTATCTAAAGTAAAAGATGGTGCTACGGCAGGGTATACAGGAAAAGCAAAAAGGGCAGAAGCAATTAAAATTTCCTTAACTAATCCTGAATATTCAGGTAGCATAAGATATCGCGTACATCAACAGAGTTATGGTTGGTTCCCTTGGGTGAAAGATGGAGAAGAGGCCGGAATCACAGGAAAAGCAAAGCGGATGGAAGCTATTCAGATTGAACTGACCGGGGATATGGCAACAAAATATGATGTGTATTATCGTGCACATTCGCAAACTTACGGATGGCTTGGCTGGGCGAAAAACGGAGAAACAGCAGGAACAGTAGGTTATGCGAAACGAATGGAGGCAGTTCAGATTGTTCTGGTGCCAAAAGGAGGAGCGGCACCTGGAAGTACAGCGAAACACTCAGTGGAAAAATAATATAATATGCACTATAAAAAGAGTAGATGAGAATGGAATGATCATTTACTCTTTTTTTATTCTGAAAGACATGAAAAGTATGGTATACTAAAAAATAGTATAGTGTAGAGGTGCATGTATGTTGAAAAAGTATAGAAAATATTTCTGTAAAGGAATTGCATTAATATTAGCTGTGGGGATGCTGGCAGAAAGCCCGATAACGATTTGGGCAGAAGAAAACGAGAAAAATGAATATATTGAAGAAACTCCCGGAAATGGAGAACCGGGAGACGCGACAAACGAAGAATCAAAAGAAGAAACTTCGGACAATCAGGGGGAGATAAATGAGTCGGGATCTGAGACATCAGAATCTGAGGTGATCAAATCTAAGGATTCAGAGCCAGAAAATACTCAGGAAAAAGAAAAGAAATCAGTAAATATAGGTGGTGAAGATGCACCGACTAGGTTAAAAATTAATTTGCTGGATACGCCATTTGGAATAAAAAAGAATGCAGTTTCATTTTCATGGGCTGACAGTGTAAATAATGAGTTGGCAGAACAGGACAGTTATCGTATTGTGATCACTAAAAGGATCAAAGACATAGAAAAGGGAAATTACGTGTATGATTCTGATTGGATCAGTAGTTCTGAGAATTCATCACAGTTGTATGATTTGTCAAAGAGTCTTAGTGATAATGAATTGTATTACTGGCAAGTGCAGATAAAAGATGTGCAGGGAAAGGAAAGCTCCCTTTCCGAACCACAGGCTTTTTCTACGGCTGTTGGAAATGATTGGACAAGCACGCAGGGAAGCTGGAACGGAAGTCAGAAAGTAACATTTTTCCGTACGGAATTTAAAAAGAAAGAAAGCGTGGAAAAAGCAATTTTAAGTGTCAGTGCCACTTCTACAGAAAGCTCCAGACAATATGTATATAATATGTATGTTAATGGGACAGAGATAGGGGTAGGACCTGCAAGGCAGAATGGATCAGAGTTATATTATGATACTTATGATGTTACAGAATATTTAAATGAGGGGACAAATGTATTAGGAGCAATTGCTTACTCTGAAAAATCCGCAGGATTTTTATGCCAGTTGACTTATTATATGACTGATGGGACTAGAAAAGTCATAACAAATAGTGGGAAGAATAGAAATGCATGGAAATGCAAAGGCGGGGATTCGGCCTATATAGGAGGAAACAGTGGATCGATAGGAACGGGTTATTATGTTGCAAGACAGGATAATCTGGATGCATCGGCATTCCCATACGGCTGGAACACAGCCGGATATAATGCAGATTCATGGAATATAATGCAAAATTCTAATTCGATGAATGGGTATTCTTTTGTGCCGTCTGAAACGGAGACAATGAAGAGACATGAGGTGATTCCGCAATCGGTGACTTATAAGGATGGCACGTATTTGATTGATTTCGGAAAAGAAATCATAGGAAGTTTGCAGTTAAACATCAATTCCTCTGCCGCAAAGATTACTTTAGAATACGGAGAAGAACTAGATGAGAGTGGTAATGCAAAATATGTATTAAATACTAGAAATAAATATCAGGAAAGCTGGAATCTGAAAAATGGCGAACAGAAACTTTCGGGAATAGGAATGAAAACGTTTCGATATGTGACAGTACGTAATTATCCAATGACATTGAGTGTTGAAAATGTTACGGGACTTGCGCTGTATCAGGAATTTGATGAGGATGCTTCGAGTTTTGCTTCGTCAAATAATGTGTTGAATGATGTTTATAATTTGTCAAGACATACAAGTAAAGTGAACGGACAAGTGTTGTATGTTGATTCGCAGAACAGGGAAAGAGGTGCTTATGAAGGAGATGCACTGATAACTACGTTAAATAACTATACCTATGGTCATACCCCGGCGTCTTCAAAATATACTGCGGAATGGCTGTTAGATAATACGACATGGCCGGCAGAATATTCGATGTATAATATAATTTTAATATATCAAAATTATTTAGAAACAGGCGATCTCAGAACTTTGGACCAGAGTTATAAAAAATTAAAAAATAAAACTCTGGAACAATATTATGACTCTTCAGCAGGATTAATGAAAAAGGTTGAAGATACTGCATCGAGACAGAAAATAATCGTGGATTGGCCTGCAAGTAATCGAGATGGTTATAATATGACGGATTCTTATTATAATACGGTTTTTAATGCGGCATGTGTGGGTGGCTATGAGAGTATGGCCAAAATTGCAGAAGCGTTGGGGTACGAAGGTGATGTGTCTTATTATCAGACCCTTTCAGACACAATTAAACAGCAAATGATCAATAAAATGTATGATCCTTCTACAGGAGAGTTTAAAGACGGATTGAAGGAAAATGGAGAGAAAGTAAATCATTCTGCTCAGCATGCAACTGCGTATGCGTTAGCTTTTGGAATCTATGACAGTCAGGAGATGGCGGATGCTATGGCTGGTTCAATAGAAGCTGATGAAGAAGTAAAAATGAGTATTTTTGGCACATATTTTCTGCTTCAGGGTTTATACAGAAGTAATCATGGAAGTTTAGCAAGAAAAGTCATGAGTAATTCAGAATCAATTCTGGGTGTGCAAAGCTGGGGATATGTAATGTACGGAATGCAGGCAACAGCATCTCCTGAGGCATGGAACAGCCAGCTGAAATCTAATATGAGTTTGAACCATCCATGGGGGACAGCCCCTGGTGTTGCATTAATGCGGGGAATGTTTGGGATTAATCCAACGACGCCGGGATATGATACATTTGATATTCGATTACAGCCGGGGGGAGTCTCAGAAGGATCTATTAAGGTGCCCACAATAAAAGGAAATATTTCAGTGTCTTATGTACTTGGTACTAACGGAACTATAACAGTAAATGCAGAAGTACCGGCGAATACAAAAGCTACGTTATATATTCCGGCAGCACAAGGACAATCAGAACTGACAGTGGATGGTGCCCTGACAGAAGGAATAAATGATGGAGAATATTTAAGCTGTGAATTAAAATCAGGTATACATCAGGCAAGTGCATCATCAAAAGAAATTATCGATAATACGGAATTTTTGAAAACAGATGTCGTGTATCGTGCATATAACACGAAAGGTTGGAGTGAGCAGGTAACTAACGGCATCAAAATAGGAACAGAGGCAGATGGCAAAATTCAGGCCGTTAATATGGAAATGCGGAATCAGGACATCTCCGGAACTATAGAGTATTCAGCTTATATGCAGGGATCAGGCTGGCAAGACTGGTCAAGTGCCGGAAATGACAGTGGAATGCCGGGAGCCAACAAACGAATGGAAGCAGTGAAAGTCCGTCTGACAGAAGAACTGGCACAAAAGTATGACGTTTATTACAGAGTTTATGTGGATGGAGACGGTTGGTTAGACTGGGCATCAAATGGCGATCCGGCAGGAAGTTCCGGTCGTTCAAAAGCAATATATGGCATTCAGATAAAATTGTTGAAAAAAGATGATGATGCACCGGGAGATATGGCAAATGCATATTTGGCAGATGACAAAGGGTTGCTGTATCAGACACATGTTCAAAGTTATGGCTGGCAAAAAGAAGTGTCTTCCGGAGCAATATCGGGAACGATAGGAAAAGCCAAGCGTTTAGAAGCAATTAAATTGCGAGTGGAAAATGCAGAAGTAGAAGGTGGTATTACTTATAGTACACATGTTCAGAGCTATGGCTGGCAAGACTGGAAGAAAGACGGACAACTGTCGGGGACAAGTGGGAAGGCCAAGCGGCTGGAGGCTATTAAAATTAAATTGACAGGAGAGTTGGCTGAAAAATATGATGTGTATTATCGGGTGCATGCACAGGCATTCGGCTGGATGGGCTGGGCAAAGAATGGAGAACCGGCAGGAACCGAAGGATATGCAAGACGTTTGGAAGCAATTCAGGTAATACTGGTCAAAAAGGGAAGCAAAGCACCGGGGACTACGGAGAATGCGTTTGAAAATGCAGAAGTATCTTACCGGACACATGTTCAGAGTTATGGTTGGAAGTCTTATGTATATGATGGAGAATTGTCGGGGACAAGTGGGCAGGCGAAACGTTTGGAAGCAATTCAGATTAAAAATATGGTGTCGGGAATTTCAGGTCATATTCAGTATCAGACGCATGTCCAGAGTTATGGCTGGCAAGGCTGGAAGAAAGATGGGCAACTATCAGGAACAAGCGGGAAGGCCAAGCGGCTGGAGGCTATTAAAATTAAATTGACAGGAGAGTTGGCAGAAAAATACGATGTATATTATCGAGTACATGTTCAAAGTTATGGCTGGCTTGACTGGGCAAAGAATGGAGAACCTGCAGGAACTGAAGGGTTGGCCAAGAGGTTAGAGGCAATTGAAATCCAGTATGTAAAGAAAGGCATGCCGGCACCGGGAAGAACAACAGTGGCTTTTAAGGAAAAATAAAGGACAACATTATGAAAAAAGAAGGTTATTACTCATCTGGAGAATTTGCCCGGATGGCACATGTGACACTTCGGACGATCCGATACTATGACAAGCATGATATATTAAAACCGTCCTTTGTGACAGAGGCCGGTGCAAGATTTTATTCAGATGAGGATTTCGCAAGATTGCAGCAGATTTTATTGTTGAAATATCTGGGCTTTTCACTGGAAGATATCAGGGAGATGACTATCGATGATTCGGATTATCATTTTATGTTGGATTCGTTGAATCTGCAATTGAAACTGGTACAGGACCGGATCGAACAGTTGCAGCTGGTGGAGCAGGCGATTAAAGATACAACAGGTGCGATCGAGGAAAAACATACGATAGACTGGACGAAAATGTTGGATCTGATTCATTTGACAGGTATGGAGAAAAGTTTGAAAAATCAATATCAGAATGCATCAAACATTTCTTCCAGAATTAATCTGCACAGTTTGTATTCTCAGAACAAAAAAGGATGGTTTCCGTGGGTCTATGAGCAATTAGAATTGACAGAAGGTATGGGTGTTTTAGAACTTGGCTGTGGAGACGGGACGCTCTGGGCAGAAGCATTTGAAGAACTTCCACAAAATACTCATCTTATATTATCGGATGTCTCAGAAGGAATGCTCAGAGATGCGAGGAGAAGAATAAAACTTCCGCAGAATGGATGCACGATTACATATCAAAAATTCGACTGTCATAAGATCCCTTATGAAAATCAGAAATTTGATCTGGTAATTGCAAACCATGTATTGTTTTATTGTGACAAAATTGAAAAAGTATGTCGGGAAATCAAGCGAGTGCTAAAGCCGGGTGGAAGATTTATCTGCAGTACTTACGGTGAGAATCACATGAAAGAGGTCAGCGAGCTGGTAAAGTCATTTGATGACAGGATTGTACTCTCGGCGGAGCGTTTGTATGAAAGATTTGGAAAAGAAAATGGAAAAGAAATACTCGGTCCATATTTTTCGAAAATTGAATGGAAAGAGTATGAAGATTTTTTGATAGTAAAAGAATCAGAACCGTTAATTTCGTATATATTATCCTGCCATGGAAATCAGGGTCAGTATATAACGGAGCATTACAAAGAATTTAGAAATTATGTAAAGAAAAAGGTGGGGAAAGGCTTGAAAATTACAAAGGAAGCCGGCGTGTTTCTTTGCAGAAATTGAGAAAAATCACAAAATATAAAAAAAGTACTTGAAGGTGACCTAAGGTCACCTTTTATAATGTAAAATGTAACGGAAGAGATTTAAAATGACAGAATTTTCAAATACTAAAATGATCACAAATGAAGGAGGTAACTTATGAAAGGAATTATTTTGGCCGGAGGTTCAGGAACTCGTTTATATCCATTGACAATGGTAACATCAAAACAGCTTCTTCCAATTTATGATAAGCCGATGATTTATTATCCAATGTCAGTCCTTATGAATGCAGGAATCCGAGATATTTTGATTATTTCAACACCTCAGGATACTCCGAGATTTAAAGAATTGCTTGGCGACGGACATCAGTTTGGCGTGAACTTATCTTATGCAGTACAGCCGAGCCCGGACGGACTTGCGCAGGCATTTATCATCGGAGAAGACTTTGTCGGAGATGATACAGTGGCAATGGTACTCGGAGATAATATTTTCGCAGGTCACGGACTGAATAAACGTCTGAAAGCAGCTGTAGAGAATGCTGAGAGCGGAAAGGGAGCAACTGTATTTGGTTATTATGTAGATGATCCGGAGAGATTTGGTATTGTTGAATTTGACCACGAAGGAAAAGCTATTTCTATCGAGGAAAAACCGGCACATCCAAAGAGTAATTACTGTGTAACAGGACTCTACTTCTATGATAATGATGTTGTAAAATATGCAAAAGAGTTAAAACCATCTGCCCGCGGAGAATTAGAGATCACAGACCTGAACCGAGTATATTTAGAAAAAGGCAACTTGAATGTTGAGCTTTTGGGACAGGGATTCACATGGCTGGATACGGGAACTCATGAGAGTCTGGTTGATGCGACTAACTTTATTAAGACGGTAGAGTCTCATCAGCATCGTAAAATCGGATGCTTAGAGGAGATAGCATATTTGAACGGATGGATTTCCAAAGAAGATGTCTTAGAAGTTTATGAAGTGTTGAAGAAGAATCAGTATGGACAGTATTTAAAAGACGTATTAGATGGAAAATATCAGGAGAATCTGTACTAATATTTATAAGAATAAAGTAAAAAGGAGAACTAAGATTATGACAATTATCGTAACCGGAGGAGCCGGATTTATCGGAAGTAACTTTGTATTTCATATGTTGAACAAATACCCGGATTACCGTATCGTGTGTCTGGATTGCCTGACATATGCAGGAAATTTATCAACATTAGCACCAGTAATGGACAATCCGAATTTCAGATTTGTAAAGGAAAGTATTACAGACCGTGAAGCTGTCTATAAATTATTTGAAGAAGAGCATCCGGACATGGTCGTAAACTTTGCGGCAGAAAGCCACGTAGACCGTTCTATTGAGAATCCGGAAGTATTCCTGGATACAAACATCAAAGGAACAGCTGTGCTTATGGACGCTTGTCGTAAATATGGTATCCAGAGATATCATCAGGTATCTACAGACGAAGTGTATGGAGATCTTCCGTTAGACAGACCAGATCTGTTCTTTACAGAAGAGACACCAATCCATACAAGCAGCCCATACAGTTCATCAAAAGCAGGCGCAGACCTTTTAGTTCTTGCATACCACAGAACTTATGGACTTCCTGTAACTATCAGCAGATGTTCTAACAACTACGGACCATATCATTTCCCGGAGAAACTGATTCCGCTGATGATCGCCAATGCACTGAATGATAAGCCACTTCCGGTATATGGAGAAGGATTAAACGTACGTGACTGGTTATATGTAGAGGATCACTGTAAAGCAATCGACCTGATCATCCACAACGGAAGAGTCGGAGAAGTTTACAATGTGGGCGGACACAATGAGAAGACAAATATTGAAATTGTTAAGATTATCTGTAAAGAACTTGGTAAACCGGAAAGTCTGATCACACACGTGGCAGACCGTAAAGGACATGATATGCGTTATGCGATTGACCCAACTAAGATTCACAACGAACTTGGATGGCTGCCAGAAACAAAATTCGAAGACGGTATCAAGAAGACAATCAAATGGTATCTGGATAATAAAGAGTGGTGGGAGACTATCATTTCCGGAGAGTACCAGAATTATTATGAAAAAATGTATGGAAATCGCTAATCAGGAGGTTTGATTACATGAAAGTATTAGTGACAGGAGTAGCCGGTCAGTTAGGTCACGATGTGATGAATGAACTGGCGAAAAGAGGCTATGAAGGAATTGGAACTGATCTTGCATCGGAATACAGTGGAATCGCAGACGGAACAGCCGTAACGAAGATGCCTTATGTGTCTATGGACATTACAGATGCAGAGATTGTAGAAAAAAATATTGTGGATCTGCATCCGGATGTAGTTGTACACTGTGCAGCATGGACGGCTGTAGACCTTGCGGAGGATGAAGACAAGCAGGCAAAAGTACATGCGATTAATGTAGGTGGTACAGAGAATATTGCAAAAGCATGTAAGAAAACAGATGCAAAGATGGTATATATCAGTACAGACTATGTGTTTGACGGACAGGGAGAGACACCTTGGGATCCTGATTGCAAGGACTACAAACCGTTGAATGTATATGGTAAGTCTAAATTAGAGGGAGAACTTGCGGTATCTGGAACACTGGATAAATATTTTATTGTCCGTATTGCCTGGGTATTTGGTAAGAACGGAAATAACTTTATCAAGACAATGCTGAAAGTCGGAAAGAATCATGATAAATTAACAGTAGTTAAGGATCAGATTGGAACTCCGACCTACACATTTGATCTTGCAAGACTTTTGGTAGATATGATCGAGACTGATAAATATGGTTATTATCATGCAACAAACGAGGGCGGATATATCAGCTGGTATGATTTTGCAGTAGAGATTTTCCGTCAGGCAGAGGCTCTTGGACATACAGAGTATGATGCAGAACATTTGCAGGTAGCACCGGTGACAACAGAAGAATATGGAGTTTCTAAAGCAGCAAGACCATTTAACAGCAGGCTGAATAAGAGCAAACTGACAGCGAATGGATTCAAACTGCTTCCGACATGGCAGGATGCCCTTGGCAGATATTTGAAAGAAATAGAAATATAAGGAAACACACTCGGACATCGACTTGCAAAACGTTCGCAGTAGGAGGAGAGAAAAATGGGACAGATTAAAGTAGAAAAAAATGCAGGCGGAATTAAAGGACTGTGCGTAATTGAGCCAACAGTTCACGGTGATGCCCGCGGATATTTTATGGAGACATATAATCAGAGAGATATGGAAGAAGCAGGGCTTGATATGGTCTTTGTGCAGGACAATCAATCAAGCTCAACCAAAGGTGTACTGCGGGGCTTACATTTTCAGAAAGAATTTCCGCAGGGCAAACTGGTACGTGTGGTAAAAGGTTCTGTGTTTGATGTTGCAGTAGATTTGAGAAGCGACAGCGAGACTTATGGGAACTGGTTCGGAGTTGAACTGACAGAAGAGAATAAGAAACAGTTTTACATTCCGGAAGGGTTTGCGCATGGCTTCTTAGTTCTGAGCGATCTTGCAGAATTTTGCTATAAGTGTACGGATTTCTATCATCCGGGAGATGAAGGCGGACTTGCATGGAATGATCCGGAAATCGGCATTGAGTGGCCGACACTCGTAGGCGAATATCAGGGAAATGCTTCCGCAGAAGGATATCATCTGGAAGATGGTACAGCATTAAATCTGAGTGATAAAGATCAGTTATGGGTAGGACTGAAAGATACATTCCATTTCTAAAAAGCAAATAAGAGTATAAAAATAGAGTTCCGCGTTTTGGAACTCTATTTTTGCGTTATTTTTTAAATAATTTTCTTTGGAACCAGTCATGTACATAGGAAAGTGTATGCTGGATCAGTTCGATTTCAATCTTGATGTAGTTAGGAAGGTGCCTTAATTTGAAAGGTACTTTTTGCTGTTTTTTGGCAGTCTTGAGACCTTCTTTGATTCCGTCAAGATAATCCTTAAAAAATCCAATCTTAATAAAAAATCCAATTTTAACAATATACCCCAGAGCAATCGGAATTGCGTTCAAAAGTAACTGTAAAAGCGGCATATTTTTGTAACAAAGATAAATATTGTTGCGGGAAGACAACCGAACTTTGAAAGAGTTGTACTTTGAACCGCTGGTACCGCTTCCTACGTGATAAACAAGAGCAGTCGGACAATACATGTTCTTATATCCGTAAATTTTGGCACGATAACCGATGTCGATATCTTCTAAATATGCAAAATGATTTTCATCAAAATACCCTATGCGCGCAAATGCGGAACGACGATAGATTGCGGCACCTGCACATGCCGTGAAAATCTCATCGGCCTCTGTATAATTTGAAACCGGGCGTCCGGAACCGCGACATACTCCCCAGCCTAGAACGGTGTATAGATCTCCGGCACTGTCAATCAGGTTCGGATGATACATCTGGATCATCTTACTGCTGACAGAAAAAATCTTTGGTGATTTTTCAATTGCTTTTATCATCTCTTCAACGTAATGCGGATCAACCGTCGTGTCGTTATTTAAAAGAATGACAAAGGGAGTTTTTGAATGTTTGATACCGACATTGACAGCTTTGCTGAAACCATAATTTTTATTAAGTGCGATAACTTCAATGTCAGGATAATTTTCTTTCATATATTCAATGCTTCCATCAGAAGAGGCATTATCAACAATCAAAATTTTAAAATCTTTGTATGTCTGCTTTTTCAGGGAAGCGAGACATGGATCCATAAAGTGTTTTCCGTTATAATTAGGAATAATAATCGTAACTTTCATAATGAGTTTACTCCAATACATAATATGGATTCATTATAGCAAAAAAAGTTTGAAAACGCCAGATATTATCAAAAATGTTGCATAAATGTTACTGAAATGTTAAGAAAAATGAAAAAACAGGTTGTCGATTGAATATGAATATAGTATAATCGATACGTTAAATTGCCTGTATTTGGTAAAAATCAGGGAAATAGGAAAGTATAAAATAAGAAATAATATTAAAGATATTACATGAAAATACAAAGGGAGGCTTTTTGTGTCAAGAAAGAAAAAAAGAGCAGAAAAAATGCCCGAGAAAAAACAAGTAAAAAAGAAAAAGAAAAGAACATGGCTCTGGTATCTGACGATTGTGATAGAAGTGATTCTGTTAGCAGTGTTATCGGTAGTTGCTTATGGTGTCTATAAATATAAAAAAATTGATACAACCGATTTGGATACATCGAAGCTGGAAATTTATAAAAGTACAGGAGAATATACGAATATTGCATTGTTTGGCCTTGATTCCAGAGAAGGTGAACTGGAAGGAGGGGCGCAGAGTGATTGTATTATGATTGCGAGTATCAATAATAAGACAAATGAGGTAAATCTTGTTTCTGTATATCGTGATACCCTGTTAAAACAGTCAGATGATACTTATGAAAAGGCAAATTATGCATATAATGTCGGTGGCCCGACAGATGCAATTGCAATGTTGAACCGAAATCTGGATCTGGATATTGAAAAATATGTCAGTGTCAATTTTAATGCTTTGGCAGATGTGATCGATGCACTTGGCGGAATCGACATTGATATGACGGAAGAAGAGGTGTTCTGGACTAATGGTTACTGTACAGAGACCTCTAAGGTAGTAGGGAGATCAACAACAGAACTGAGCGGAGCAGGTGTGCATACGCTGGATGGTATTCAGGCTGTTTCTTATGCCAGAATCCGTTATACAGAAGGTGATGATTATAAAAGAACCGAGAGACAGCGGACAGTATTACAAAAAGTTTTTGAGAAAACCCAAAAGGCAAGTTTTTCTACGCTGAATAAAATTATTGATTCGGTGTTCCCACAGGTTTCCACAAACCTGACAATTCAGAACATTTTAGGAATGGCGGCAAATGCCACCAGTTACAAAATGGGAGAAACTTCAGGGTTCCCATTTGAAGTAGAGGGATCTGAGAATGTTATGAATCATGAAGGATCCTATGTAGTGCCGGTAGATTTCACAAGTAATGTGAAGAAACTGCATGAATTTTTGTTTGATGATAAAAATTATGAACCATCTGATAATGTAAAGCAGATAAGTAATGATATTATCTATCTTTCGGGAATAGGCTATGATTATTATGACGAAGCGATAGGCGAAGATCTCGATACCGGTACAGATGGAGAATATGAGTATCCCGCAGGAACAGACACTTATTCAGATGAATCAGACAGTGGATATTCCGGAGATAACACATATGATTCAGGAGAAGATATATACAATTCTGAAGAGAATGAAGCGTACGAATAAGAAGGAGACAAAAAAGTCACTATGACAGTAGATGTTATCATCCCAACCTATAAACCAGATGGAAAATTTAAAATATTAATGGATCGCCTGCAGAAGCAGGAACATGAGATCCATCAGATCATCATTTTAAATACGAAATCAGAACAGGAATTGCCAGAAATTGCAGAAAAACCATATTCAGTAAAGGTCATAGAAATTAAGCCGGAAGATTTTGATCATGGAGCCACGAGAAATTTGGGTGCGAGATCATCAGAGGCAGATATTATCCTTTTTATGACACAGGATGCTGTACCGGCTGACCGGAAACTGGTTTCTGAATTTGTAAAAGTATTTGAGAAATATCAGGATATAAATCTTGCGTATGGAAGACAGCTTCCGAATAAAGATTGTTCTATTATTGAACAGTATACAAGAAAGTTTAATTATCCGGAACAAAGTCAGATCAAATCTATTCAGGATATGGAGAAAATGGGGATCAAAACGTTTTTCTTTTCCGATGTATGTGCGGCATATCGCAGAAGAAATTTCCTTCAAAGGGGTGGCTTTGAGGAACCGATCATCTTCAGTGAAGATATGATATATGCCGGCAGATGTGTGTTTGATGGTGAGCGTATTGCATATGTGTCAGAAGCGAGGGTATTTCATTCACATAATTATACCTGCATGCAGCAGTTCCACCGCAATTTTGATGTAGCTGTTTCACAGAAACAGCATTCGGAGTTGTTTGAGAATATTTCATCAGAAGGTGAAGGCATTCGGATGGTAGTTCAGAGTGCGAAATATTTACTTAGAATCAGGAAACCCTGGCTGATCGTGAAACTGATCATGCAATCAGGTTCCAAATATTTAGGATATTTTTTGGGAAAAAGATATCAAAAATTACCGTCAAAAGTAGTATTATGGTGTACTTCCAGTAAGAGGTACTGGAAAAATGCGTGAAGATGTTGTTTTTTGACGGAAAATAAGATATGATTAAGAATGGTTTGGAATCTTATATCAGGAAAGGAAATACCAATGGCGAAAAAAAGAAAACGTGTACATAGAGGAAGAAGAAAAAAGAGAGGTTTTGCTACCTGGTCTTTGGGTAAGAAGATAGGTGCTGTATTGGGTGGAACGTTGTTAACTGTTCTGGTTGTTGGAGTAGTAGCAGGAGCTGTTTACTTGAGCGGAAAGATGGATCGTCTTGACACAGAGAAACTGGATACCAGCGCATTAGAGATTAATAGTGAAGTGGAAAGAAAAGAAGGCTATCTGAATGTGGCATTATTTGGAGTGGATTCACGAGATGGAGATTTGGAGAGTGGATCGAGAAGTGATACTATCATGATCGCAAGTCTTAATCAGGCAACTGGAGAAGTGAAACTCTGCTCTGTATATAGAGATACATTACTACAGTTATCTGATGGTACTTATAATAAAGCAAATGCAGCCTATGCTTTTGGCGGAGCCGAAGGAGCGATTGCAATGCTGAATAAGAATTTAGATATGGATATTTCACATTATGTAACCGTGGATTTCAATGCATTGGTAGATGTGATCGATGATCTTGGTGGTATTGAACTGGATCTGACGGAAGAAGAAGTTTACTGGACAAACGGTTATTGTAATGAGACATCCAAAGTTACCGGACACAAACTGGAAGAATTAGATCATGCCGGGAAGCAGACTCTAAATGGAGTTCAGGCAACTTCTTACTGTAGAATTCGTTACACACAGGGAGATGACTATAAGAGATCTGAAAGACAGAGAACTGTATTGGAACAGATTGCAAAGAAAGCACAGAGTGCTAATCTTAAGACGATTAATAAGATTATCAATGATGTATTTGATGAGGTGAGTACGAACTTTACATTGGCTGAGATGCTAAGTTATGCAAAAGATTTTATGAGCTATAAGATAGGTGAGACAACAGGATTCCCTTATGATCTGACAACAGATACATTGGGAGATATTGGTAGCTCTGTAATTCCGGTAGATCTTGCGAATAATGTTTTACAGCTGCATCAGTTCCTGTATGGAAAAGATGTGTCCTATACTCCATCATCGGTAGTAAATACAATTAGTGCAGAGATTGATTCAAAATCGGCATTGAACTATGGAGAAAGCTCCAGTGATGAGACAGATGCGGGATATGATGCAGGAACAAGTAATTCATATTACATTGATTCTGGTACTGATTATAGTCAGGATAGTAATACCGGTTATGACAATACATATACTCCGGATACGAATACCGGTTATGATAATACATATACTCCGGATACGAATACCGGTGGGAATACCGGATATGATGATGGAACCGGTGGCGGTACGACCGGCGGAGATACTGGATACGATGACGGAAGTGGCGGCAGTGAATACTAATAGAAGAGGTGGATTATGAATAAACTGAAGAAATTGATAATATCAATCATATGTTGTTGTCTGCTGTTGTCTGGTATGGCAGTAAATACATATGCAGCGGAAGGAAGCATTATGTTCTCAGATCCTGAGACGGCGGTAGGAGATACTGTTGAGATTAAGTGCGCAATCAGTGCATCAGATACAATTTCTGGTATCAACCTGACATTAAGCTATGACAGTGATTCCCTTAGATTTGAATCAGGCGACGGAGTGACAAAAAGCCAGGATGGGACTTTAACATATACTGGTGAAGGCGGATCTACAGAGGCTTCATTTACAATGACATTTCAGGCATTGAAAGAGGGAAGTGCGAGTGTTTCTGTGGCATCTTCAAGTGTAACTGCCAGTGATGGAACAGAAGTTGCATTAGAGGAAGGAAACTCAACTGTAACAATTGCAGAGGGAGATCCTTCAAAGATAAAGTCTGAAGAAAAGACGGAAGCTTCAGGAGATGGAGTAAAGATTGAAATTGATGGAAAAAGTTATGAATTATCCAGCAATTTTGCAGACCAGGATATTCCGGAAGGGTTTAAGAAGACAACAGTTAAATACGAAGGATCAGACCGTACGATGGTGACAAATGACTCTGAAAGTATTTATCTGGCATATCTGTTAGATTCCGACGGACTGGGAGACTTTTATTATTATGACAGCAGTAAAGCTAAATTTACTATGTATGAGCAGGTAAAAATCTCTGATGATTCGTCAATTATGGTATTAAACGAGACGGAAGGGGTGTCTGTGCCTGGTGCATATGAGACAACGACCCTAACATTAAACGATAAAGAGTTTTCTATCTGGCAGAATCCGAAAGAAGCCGATTACTATATATTATATGCGATCGGACCGGATGGAGAAAAAGGATTTTACCGTTACGATTCCAAAGAAGGAACATATCAGCGTTATGAGATGCCGGCAGAGTCAGACAATACAACATCTGCTGATTCTAAAGCATCAAAAGCAAAGGGGATTTTCGGCAAGCTGAGAAATTTGATAGATCACTACTTCAGTGCATTTATTGTGATTGTCGGGGTGGTTTTACTTCTTTTGATCATCAGACTGATTGTGGTTCGCATTAAACTTCGCAACAGAGATTTGGAATTGGATGATCTTTACGATGAATATGGTATTGATCTTGAAGATGAGGAAGATGAAGAGCTCCTTGCACCGAAGAAAAAGAAGAACGCAAAGAACAACAAGAAAAATCCAAAAATCCAGAAAAATGGTCCTGCAGTCAGAAAGCCACAGAAGACAGCACAGTTTGACTTTGAGGAAGACTATGATGATTATGGTGAATTAGACTACGAAGACGATTATGATGAAGATGATTTTGAAGATATCGATAGTTTTGAAGACGATTATGATTACGAAGATGAGTACGATTATGATGAAGATGAGTACGAAGAAGATGATATGATCGATGATTTGGATGAACTTTTAAGTGAGCAGCCAAGGAAGCGGCGTAGCCACATGGAAGAGGACGATACATTCAAAATTGATTTTGTTGATTTGGATTAAATTTATAAACTCGGGAGAATACAGTTTATGTATTCTCCCTTTTGTGTATAGGGTGAACTAAAGTCTGAGTTTGAACCGAAATTCTGAAGATACATTTTTAATGTATCAGATTATTTAAGTCCTTGAATTTATACCCCATTTCTTCCCATTTAGTCAAAAGTTCATCCATAATAGAAGCATTGGTAGAAGAGGTGCTGTGTAATAAAACAATAGCACCGGGATGAATCCTGGTCAGTAGTTTTTCAAAAGCTTCTTCTTTTGTGGGCTGTTTATCTTGATACCAGTCCACATATGCAAGACTCCAGAAAAAGGTATGGTATCCAGAATCTTTTGCCATCTGTAGATTTTCAGTGCTGTAGATACCGCGGGGCGGGCGGTAGAATTTTATCATCGGATCTCCGGTGACTTCACGGTAGATATTTTCCACATCTTCTAATTCTTTGCGGAAAGATGTGGTGGTGGACATCTGGGACATGTCCGGATGATGCCAGGTGTGGTTGCCGATGGTGAAACCATTATTATGGATTTCTTTGATTAATTCCGGGTTGGATTGGATTAAAGTGCCAACGACAAAAAAAGTGGCCGGAGCATGATGCTTTTTCAAGGCTTTTAAGATGGCTTTGGTGTTCCCGTTTTCGTAACCGCAGTCGAATGTCAGATAGATTATTTTTTTGTCGGTGTCCTGCGCATAGTAGGCGTTGTATTTTTGGAGTTCAGTGATTGAGGCGTTGCCGACAGGACGTTCTCCTGTGGAAGGGAAGCTTAATCCCCAGTTTTCGGAGAAGGTAAGCAAGCTTTTGGTGTTTGGTGTATTAGAGACAGGAGTGTATACAGGGAAGAATCTGGAAATACTGTAACCGCCGATATAGGCAGCAAAAAATAGAAGGAGAACCCATAAGTAAGGTGTTGGAAATCTGGAATATTTCATAGAAAATGACGATGCCTTTATGGTATTTTTATATGTATATGTGAAGTGTAGAGAATGTATGAGAACTATATGCATTTGCTTGAATCTCAAAAATGTCTATGTTAGAATAAACAGTGGATTAGAATGGATAAATATGATTCATGAGATAAATAATCAAAAGATAGAGATAAGAATACGATAAGGAGAATGAATATGAAGTGGAATCAATTTCGCCTGACAACAACAACAGAGGCAGAAGATATTGTCAGCAGCATGCTGGCGGACCTTGGTATTGAAGGGGTACAGATTGAGGATAAAGTACCGCTTACAGAATCTGATAAAGAGCAGATGTTTGTAGATATTTTACCGGATATTCCGGAGGATGACGGTGTGGCATATCTGACATTCTATTTAGACCCGGAGGAAGATGCCGGTGCAATCCTAATGCAGGTGCGCCAGGAGCTTGAGAGTATGCGTGACTATGTAGACGTAGGAGCATGCACGATTGAAGAGTCGGAGACGGAAGATCTTGACTGGGTGAACAACTGGAAAAAATATTTCCATCAGTTTTATATTGATGATATCCTTGTGATACCATCCTGGGAGAAAGTAGAGGCGAAAGACAGCGACAAACTGGTCATCCATATTGATCCGGGTACTGCATTTGGAACCGGTATGCATGAGACGACACAGCTTTGTATCCGCCAGTTGAAAAAATATGTGACAAAGGATACAGAAATCCTGGATGTGGGATGCGGAAGTGGAATCCTTGGAATGTTAGCATTAAAATTCGGTGCACATCATTCGGTTGGAACAGATCTTGATCCATGTGCGATTGATGCAACTCATGAGAATATGGAAGTTAATGGTATTTCAAAGGATCAGTACGAAGTGATGATTGGAAACATCATTGATGATAAAGCGGTACAGGACAAAGTTGGTTACGATAAATATGATATTGTAGCGGCTAATATTCTGGCAGATGTATTAGTGCCGTTAACACCGGTGATTTTGAATCATTTAAAGACTGGTGGAATATATATTACCAGTGGTATTATCGAAGAAAAAGAACAGACCGTTGTGGATGCTGTTAAAGCGGCCGGAATGGAAGTGTTAGAAGTACATCATCAGGGAGAATGGGTATCTGTGACAGCAAGAAAGAACTAGGAGTGTTTTATGCAGCATTTTTTTGTAACGCCTGAACAGGTGCAGGATGATAATATATATATTGAGGGTTCGGATGTGAATCATATTAAAAATGTGCTTCGTATGCGTGTTGGTGAGGAAGTTACAGTAAATGACGGGGACAATCAATGTTATCGGTGTAAGATCCAAAAAATTGAAAATGATCAGGTGGTTCTGGATGTAATAGAATCTAAGACGACAGATTCGGAATTGTCGTCGAAGATTTATTTGTTTCAGGGACTTCCAAAACAGGACAAGATGGAACTGATTGTTCAGAAAGCCGTAGAACTTGGCGCATATCAGGTGATCCCTGTGGCGACGAAACGTGCGGTTGTGAAGCTGGATGAGAAGAAAGCGGCGAAGAAAGTTACCAGATGGCAGCAGATTGCAGAGAGTGCAGCGAAGCAGGCGGGACGCGGCTATATCCCGGAAGTCCACGAGGTGATGAACTACAGAGAAGCATTGGAGTATGCGAAGTCATTGGATGTAGTATTGATTCCGTACGAACTGGCAGAGGGGATGCAAGAGACAAAGCAGATTCTTGCATCTATTAAAAAAGGAGACTCTATTGGAGTGTTTATAGGACCGGAGGGTGGATTTGAACGGGAAGAAGTAGAAAATGCTATAGAGATGGGAGCAAAAGCAATCACCCTGGGGAAACGGATCTTGAGAACAGAAACCGCAGGTCTTACAACTTTATCGGTACTGATGTTCCAGATTGAAGATTAAGACATAATCTAATAATAAGAATGGAATGGGAGAAATAGATTCATGAAAGAAATATATTTAGATAATTCTGCCACTACGAGAGCTTATGACAGTGTAGGTGATCTTGTCAGAAAAGTGATGTGTGAAGACTATGGGAATCCGTCTTCCATGCATGTTAAAGGTATGCAGGCAGAAAAATATATAAAGGAAACGCAGGAAACGCTGGCGAAACTTATGAAAGTTCAGCCAAAGGAGATTTTCTTTACATCCGGTGGTACGGAGAGTGATAATCTGGCCCTGATTGGTGCGGCGAGAGCCAATCATCGCGCAGGAAAACATCTGATCACTTCTGCAATCGAACATCCGGCAATCCTCAATGCGATGCGTTATCTTGAGTCGGAAGAAGGTTTCAGGGTGACGTATCTGCCGGTAGACCGCTATGGAAGAATTGAGTTGGATGCGTTAAAAGAAGCTCTGTGTGAAGATACAATACTGGTATCTGTAATGTATGTCAATAACGAAGTGGGATCGGTGCAGCCAATCGCAGAGGCGGCGAGCATTGTAAAGGCCTATAATAAAAATATACTGTTTCATGTGGATGCGGTACAGGGATTTGGAAAATACAGAATATATCCAAAGAAATTAAAGATTGATATGTGTTCCATCAGCGGACATAAGATCCATGGACCGAAAGGGACGGGCGCATTATACATCAATGAACATGTAAAGATTAAGCCAATCCTGTTTGGAGGGGAACAGCAGAAAAATATCCGTTCCGGAACGGAGAATGTGCCGGGAATCGCAGGACTTGGACTGGCAGCAAAGACAATTTACCAGGATCTTGATGAGAAAGTGCAGAAGATGCGTGAACTCAAGAATCATTTTATCGAGGGGATTTGTAAAATCGAAGATACAACAATCCATGGATTGTATGATGAGACTTCAGCACCACACATTATCAGCGTGGGAGTTGCGGGAATCCGGAGTGAGGTACTTTTGCACGCACTGGAAGATAAAGGTATTTATGTATCATCAGGTTCTGCCTGTGCTTCAAATCATCCGCAGATCAGCGGCGTATTAAAAGGTATCGGAGCCAAACAGGAGTATCTGGATGCGACGCTTCGCTTTAGTATGTCAGAGTTTACCACATTGGAGGAGATTGACGAGACTCTGAATACACTATATAATATAGTACCTATGCTTAGAAAATATACCAGACATTAGCATTAGTTAAAAATTTTATGGGAGAAGAAACGAATGAGATTTCATACATTTTTATTAAAATACGGAGAGATTGGAATTAAAGGAAAGAATAGATATCTGTTTGAGGATGCATTGGTAAGACAGGTGCGTTATGCATTGAGAGATGTAGACGGCAGCTTTTCGGTGCACAAGTCACAGGCGAGAATCTACGTGGACTGTGAGGGTGAATATGATTACGAAGATACCGTAGAACATCTGAAGAGAGTGTTTGGTGTAGTGGGAATCTGTCCGGTTGTCCGCATGGAGGATGCAGGATTTGATAAATTAAAACAAGATGTTGTTGCTTATATGGATGAGGTTTATCCGGATAAGAATTTGACTTTTAAAGTAGAATCAAGACGTGCGAGAAAGTCTTATCCAAAAACTTCAATGGAAATCAACTGTGATCTCGGAGAGGCAATTTTAGATGCATTCCCGGAGACAAAGGTAGATGTGCATCATCCGGATGTCATGCTTAATGTTGAAATCAGAAATGAGATTTATGTATATTCTCAGATTATTCCGGGAGCAGGTGGAATGCCGGTAGGAACAAACGGCAAGGCAATGTTATTGCTTTCCGGCGGAATCGACAGCCCGGTAGCCGGATATATGATCTCCAAGAGGGGGGTCGGTATTGAGGCAACTTATTTCCATGCGCCACCATACACCAGCGAAAGAGCAAAACAGAAAGTTATTGATCTGGCAAAGATCGTTGCAAGATATTCAGGCCCTATCAAACTTCATGTGGTAAACTTTACAGATATTCAGTTGTACATTTATGAAAAATGTCCACATGATGAACTTACAATCATCATGAGACGTTATATGATGCGTATTGCAGAGTATTTCGCAAAGAAAGACGGCTGCCTTGGGCTAATTACAGGAGAGAGTATTGGGCAGGTGGCAAGTCAGACAATGCAGAGTCTGGCGGCGACCAATGATGTATGTACGATGCCGGTATACCGTCCGGTGATTGGATTTGATAAACAGGAAATCGTAGATATTTCGGAAAAGATTGATACTTATGAGACATCTATCCAGCCATACGAGGACTGCTGTACGATTTTCGTGGCAAAACATCCGGTGACAAAGCCGAATGTAGAAGTGATTCGCCGTTCGGAAGAAAATTTAAGTGAGGATATTGAACGCTTGATGAAAGAAGCATTGGATACTGTTGAGATTATAGAAGTAGAGTAATGAAAATGCCTGTGAAAAATCCCTCTGGAAAACAGAGGGATAAATTCTCAGGTGCAACAAAAAAGGCCAGCTTTTAAATCTGACCTCTTTTTATTAATGCTTTTTGATTTTTAAATTATACAGCGTAAGCTTTTAACTTTTCAATAATGCTGTCTAATTCACCATTTTCTTCGTAGATAATAACTTTGATCGGTTCGGACAGGTTTAAACTGAAGATTCCCATGATGGATTTGCCATCAACCGTGTATCTTCCCTGTACTAAATCAATGTCGGAATCGAAAAATAAAATATCACGATTGAAAGATTTAACTTTGTCAATAGTATTTAATAAAATCTGAATTGTATTCATTGGACGAACCTCCTTGCTTATTTACTATTCTTTTATTTACATCTTAAGAGGATAGGAAATAAAAGTCAAGGAATAATTATCCAGTATAAAAAGGAGACTAACATAATTATGAAAAAAGTTGCGTTACATAATCTTGGATGTAAGGTAAATGCATATGAGACAGAAGCTATGCAGGAAATGCTAGAAAATCATGGATATGAAATTGTTCCGTTCAAAGAAGGAGCAGATATTTATATTATCAACACATGTACAGTGACTAATATGGCAGACCGTAAATCACGCCAGATGTTACATCGTGCAAAGAAAATGAATCCGGAGGCTATAGTGGTAGCGTGTGGATGTTATGTGCAGGCGATGAAGGATCAGGTGGACGAGAGTATTGATATTGTAGTTGGAAATAACCGTAAGAAAGATATTGTGGAGATTCTGGCAGAGTATGAAGAAAATATCGGCGATCAAAAGAAACCGATTGCGAAGAATGACGAGCAGACTGAGAAATCTATACAGACCGAGTTGATTGATATCAATCATACGAAAGAATATGAAGAATTATCACTTTCTCAGACGGTTGAACACACCAGGGCGTATATCAAAGTACAAGATGGCTGTAACCAGTTCTGCTCTTACTGCATTATCCCTTATGCCAGAGGGCGTGTGCGAAGCAGAGAGCGTGCACATGTTGTGGATGAGGTCAGAAAACTTGCGGAAAATGGCTATAAAGAGGTTGTCCTGACAGGGATCCATCTGAGTTCTTATGGAATCGACATGGAAGACAATCTGCTTTCTCTTATTAAGAATATTCATGAGGTTGAGGGAATTGAACGTATTCGGTTAGGCTCATTGGAACCAAGAATTATTACGGAAGAATTTGCGAAAGAGCTGGCTTCTATGAAAAAGATGTGTCCACATTTTCACTTATCGTTGCAGAGTGGCTGTAATGCGACCTTAAAGAGAATGAATCGCAAATATACGGCGGAAGAATATTATGAAAAATGTGAGCTCTTAAGAAAATATTTTGAGAATCCGGCATTGACAACGGATGTAATCGTAGGTTTCCCGGGAGAGACTGAAGAGGAATTCGCGGAGTCGAAAGCATTTGTAGACAAAGTGGATTTCTATGAAACGCATATTTTTAAATATTCCAAACGTGAGGGAACAGTGGCCGCCGATATGTCTGATCAAGTACCTGATCAGATTAAGACGATCAGAAGCAATGAACTTATCGAACTTGGAAAGATTAAAAAGAAACAGTACGAAGACCGGCTGATCAGAACGACGCAGGAAGTCTTGATTGAAGAAGAAATCGAGCATGACGGAGAACTCTGGCAAGTCGGACACACCAGAGAATATGTGAAAATTGGCTGTAAATTGCCGGAAAAAATGACAAATAAGTTGATAAATGTAGAAATTGAAAATCACTCACAAATAATAGATTGAATTTTTATTTGCAATGGAGTAGAATAAAAAAGAAGTATTTTAGGAGGATGTGAATAATATGAAGGATTTAAGCAGCACCCAGTTTTTCCAGGTTGAAAGCGGTCCGCAGATTCAGGCGAAGGACATCCTTGAGATCGTGTATAAGGCATTAAGTGAGAAGGGGTATAACCCGGTGAATCAGATTGTCGGATATATTATGTCAGGAGATCCGACCTATATTACCAGTCATAACGGAGCGAGAAGTCTGATTAGCAAGATGGAGCGAGATGAATTGGTAGAGGAGATGCTCAAGACGTATATTGAGCATAATAAGTGGGTATAATATTCATGAGGATTATGGGTTTAGATTACGGTTCCAAGACCGTAGGTGTAGCAATCAGTGATCCCCTGGGTATTACAGCTCAGGCGATTGAGACTATATGCAGAAAGGACGAGAACAAGTTGCGCAAGACCTGTGCAAGAATCGAAGAACTGATCGGAGAGTATGAGGTGGAGCAAATTGTTCTTGGACTTCCGAAGCATATGAACAATGATATCGGGAATCGAGCGGAAAAATCTATAGAATTTGGACAGATGTTAGAACGTCGGACCGGCCTGAAGGTTGTGATGTGGGATGAACGTCTGACCACAGTAGAAGCAGAACGGACGTTGATCGAAAATAAAGTAAGACGTGAAGATCGTAAGAAATATATTGATAAGATTGCGGCTGTCTTTATATTACAGGGATATTTAGATTCGATTCATTTTAACAAATAAAAATGTATCGGGGGAATTGGGAATACAATGGAAAAAATCAAATTTATGTCTGACGAATTTCAGGAAGAAGTAGATTTCTTTGTGTTGGAACAGACCAAGGTCAATGGAGTGAATTACATTCTGGTGACAGATTCCGAAGAAGATGATGCGGAATGTATGATACTGAAGGATACGGCGGATGAATCTGCGACAGATAGCGTTTATCAAATCGTGGACGATGACGTAGAACTTGCAGCCATATTAAAAGTATTTGAGGAGTTACTTGAGGATGTAGATATTGAAAGGTAGTTTTGTAATATGGCTATAAGTAAGGAAATGTTTAAAGAAATGCTGAAAAAAAAGGGGTTGAAAGTTACTAATCAGAGACTCCTTGTTTTAGAGGTACTTGCAGAACATCGTGAGAGCCACATGACTGCAGAAGATATTTATGAATTAGTAAAAGAAGACTACCCTGATATTGGGTTAGCAACCATTTATCGGACTGTGCAGTTGTTATTAGAAATGCAATTGGTGGATTGTATCAATCTTGATGATGGATGCCTGCGCTATGAGATCAGTGAATCATTTGACGGAGAAGGCGGAAGACATCATCATCACCATTTGATATGTAAGACATGTGGAAAGATTTTCTCGTTTAAAGCAGATCTTCTGGACGAATTAGAGACGCATATTGAAGAAGAGACGGGATTTCACGTGCTGAACCACGAATTAAAATTCTACGGACAATGCAAAGAGTGCCGAGAAAAGGGAATAGAAAGTACGGATGAGCACGCGGAGGTGTAGAATTGAAAAAAGAGAATATTGGGAAATTGCGTATCATTCCGCTCGGAGGATTGGAAAAGATCGGAATGAACATTACTGCCTTTGAATATGAAGACAGTATTATTGTGGTGGATTGCGGTCTGGCATTCCCGGAGGACGACATGTTGGGAATTGATCTGGTAATCCCGGATATTACCTATTTGAAAGATAATATCGACAAAGTAAAAGGTTTTGTGATCACGCATGGACATGAGGATCATATCGGAGCATTGTCATATGTACTGCGTGAGATTAATATTCCAATCTATGCAACAAAACTTACAATGGGTATTATTGAACGGAAACTGACAGAGCACAATATGATGCGTTCTACTCGCAGAAAGGTTGTGAAATATGGTCAGTCTATCAATCTTGGACAGTTTAGGATTGAATTTATCAAGACAAATCACAGTATTCAGGATGCGGCAGCGCTGGCAATCTATTCGCCGGCAGGCATTGTAGTCCACACCGGAGATTTTAAAGTGGATTATACTCCTGTATTTGGAGATGCCATTGATTTACAGCGTTTTGCAGAGATTGGTAAGAAAGGTGTACTGGCACTTATGTCTGACAGTACAAATGCAGAGAGAAAAGGATTTACGCAGTCAGAGCGTACAGTAGGAACTACGTTTGACCATTTCTTTGCAGAGTATCAGAAGACGAGAATTATTATTGCTACATTTGCATCGAATGTAGACCGTGTGCAGCAGATTATCAATTCAGCCTGTAAATATGACCGTAAGGTTGTAGTAGAGGGACGTAGTATGGTCAATATTATTCAGGTTGCACAGGAACTGGGGTATCTGCAGGTACCGGAGCATACATTGATAGAAATTGATCAGATGAAGAATTATCCACCGGAGAAGACGGTACTTATCACTACCGGAAGCCAGGGTGAATCTATGGCGGCATTGTCGCGTATGGCAGCAGATATTCATAAGAAAGTTACGATTATGCCTGGAGATACTGTTATTTTCAGTTCTAATCCAATCCCTGGAAATGAAAAATCAGTATCCCGTGTTATTAATGAATTATCTGCAAAGGGTGCACACGTTATTTTTCAGGATGCGCATGTATCAGGTCATGCCTGCCAGGAAGAGTTAAAACTTATTTACTCTTTAGTAAAACCAAAATACGCAATACCGGTGCATGGCGAATACCGTCATCGTAAAGCAAATGCAGGAATCGCAGCATCTTTGGGTATTCCGAAAGAAAACATTTTTATGATCAATTCAGGAGATGTGCTGGAGATTAGTGATAAAGAGGCAAAAGTTGTGGATAAAGTTCACACCGGAGAGATTCTGGTTGATGGACTTGGAGTTGGAGATGTCGGAAATATCGTACTCCGTGACAGACAGCATTTGGCACAGGATGGTATTATGATTGTTGTGCTGACTCTTGAGAAGGGAACGAACCAGCTTTTGGCAGGACCGGATATTGTTTCCAGAGGATTTGTCTATGTCAGAGAATCTGAGGAGATGATGGATGAAGCCAGACATCTTTTGACGGAGGCTGTTGAGCAGACTTTGATGAATCAGAGAAATGCGGATTGGAGCAAGATTAAGATGGTCATTCGAGACACTTTGAATGAGTATATCTGGAGAAAGACAAAGAGAAAACCGATGATACTTCCAATTATTATGGATGTGTAATCGCAGAACAATAATAAGACAACAACAGGACGTAGTATTTAGAAAGATTGCTACGTCCTGCGTTATGTATAGATACTGAAAACGGAGGAACCGTATGATAGTAGACGAAAGAATGGTGACATATATACATTCTCTGGAAGTACCGGAGAGTGATATCATAGAGACTGTTGAGCAGGAAGCACTGGAAAATTATGTCCCAATCATCCGTAAAGAAACGCAAAGTTTTTTGAAAGTTTTGCTTTTGATGAAGAAACCGATGAAGATTCTGGAAGTAGGAACGGCCGTGGGATTTTCGGCAATCCTTATGAGCGAATATATGCCGGAAGGGGCGCATATTACGACTATAGAAAAATACGAGAAACGGATTCCCATCGCTCGTGAGAACTTTAAACGTGCGGGCAAAGAATCCTGCATTACGCTGATAGAGGGTGATGCACTGGAAGTGATGCGGTCACTGGAGGAGTCGTATGATATGATATTTATGGATGCGGCCAAGGGACAATATATCCATTATATGCCAGAAACACTTAGGCTTTTGGGACCGGAAGGAGTATTGGTGTCGGACAATGTGCTGCAGGATGGCGACATCATAGAGTCGCGTTTTGCGGTGGAGCGAAGAAACCGGACAATCCATAGCCGTATGAGAGAGTATTTATATGAATTAAAACACAATGATATGTTACAGACATCTATTTTGCCACTTGGAGACGGAGTGGCACTGAGTGTCAAAAAGAGTCAGTAAGGAGAAGAACGATGAAAAACAGACGTCCGGAATTATTAATTCCAGCCAGTAGTTTAGAAGTGTTGAAGACAGCAGTCGTGTTTGGCGCAGACGCAGTCTATATAGGTGGAGAAGTATTTGGACTTCGTGCGAAAGCAAAGAACTTCTCAAAAGAAGACATGAGAGCAGGGATTGAATTTGCACATGAACATGGCGTGAGAGTCCATGTGACAGTCAATATTCTTGCACATAATGATGATCTGGAAGGGGTGCGTGAGTATCTTAAAGAATTAAAAGAGTTAGGACCGGATGCATTGATCATTGCTGATCCGGCAATCTTTATGATGGCAAAAGAGATTTGCCCGGAGATTGAACGCCATGTGAGTACCCAGGCAAATAATACCAACTATGGAACCTATCAGTTCTGGTGGGATTTAGGCGCGAAACGAGTGGTTTCTGCGAGAGAACTATCTTTAAAAGAAATCAAAGAAATTCGTGCACATATCCCGGAGGAGATGGAGATTGAGAGTTTTATTCACGGGGCAATGTGTATTTCCTATTCAGGACGCTGCCTGCTCAGTAATTATTTTACGGGAAGAGATGCGAACCAGGGAGCCTGTACTCATCCTTGCCGCTGGAAATATGCAGTTGTGGAAGAGACAAGACCAGGCGAGTATATGCCGGTTTATGAAAATGAAAGAGGCACTTACATTTTCAACTCTAAGGATCTGTGTATGATTGAGCATATTCCGGAGATGATCGATGCGGGAATCGACAGCTTTAAAATCGAAGGACGTATGAAAACGGCATTGTATGTTGCAACGGTAGCCAGAACTTACCGAAAAGCGATTGATGATTATCTGGAAGATCCGAAAGAATATCGTAAGAATATGCCTTGGTATCTGGATCAGATTTCAAATTGCACTTATCGGCAGTTTACAACCGGATTTTATTTTGGAAAGCCTAGTGAGGAGAGTCAGATTTACGATAGCAATACTTATGTGAGAGAGTACACATATCTTGGCATTGTCGGAGAGTTGAAGGATGGAATGTGCAGAATCGAGCAGAGAAACAAGTTCTCCGTGGGAGAAACAATTGAAATTATGAAACCAAATGGGGATAACATTCCTATTGTAGTCAAGAGAATTTTGGATGAAGAGGGCAATGAGATGGAAAATGCTCCGCATCCAAAACAGGTATTATATGTAGAAGTAGAAGGCGGTACGCCTGAAGTGTACGATATCCTGCGCAGATCGGAAGATTAAAAAAGAATATATGGAAAAGCACCAAAGAGGGGCAGATATCATACATTATATCAAATACCCTCAAGAGGTGCTTTTTTTGAAGTCATTTCCTCAACCACTTACGGCTTTGGAAGAACGAGAATATTTACAGAAATATACGGAAGGCGATCTTGAGGCAAAGCACGTTTTGATTGAACGGAATCTACGGTTGGTAGCACACATTGTCAAAAAGTATCAGTCTTCACAGGAGGACGCGGAAGATCTCCTGTCAATCGGAACAATCGGACTGATTAAAGCAGTAGTTACCTTTAACCCGGAGAAAAGTGTGCGTCTGGGAACTTATGCGGCAAGATGTATTGAAAATGAGATTTTGATGCATTTTCGGGCAAAGAAGAAAACGACCAGGGAAGTGTCTCTTTACGAACCAATTGGGACGGATAAAGAGGGAAATGAAATCAAACTTTTTGATATTATTGAATCTGTGGATGATGAAGCCTACAAAAAAGTTGTGCTGAAAGAAGAAATACGGATGTTATATTATCGAATGGAATCTGTCTTGTCCGGAAGAGAACGGTTAGTCTTAAAACTCCGTTATGGTTTATATGATGCAGAGGAATATACACAGCGTGAGATTGCGGAGCAGCTTGGAATTTCCAGATCTTACGTGTCGAGAATTGAAAAAAGTGCAATTGAGAAATTAAAATTATATTTTTGAAACTGTGATAACAGAAAAATATTCATGAATCTTTGACAGTTGACATTACAAAAAAATCGAGTTAAAATAACTTCAATTTCCAAACAAAATCGAAAATTCTTAATTCTAACAATGTCTGGAAATCAGGTCATATCGACCGAATATCACACAATCAGAAAAAAGTAAAAAAGGTAACTGTAAAATTGCATAAGTGCGTAAAGCAAAGTACAAAAAGGAGTGTGTAAATGGCATATAGTACAGTATTATCAGCGGCATTAGCAGGTCTGGAGGTAATGCCCGTGCGTGTGGAGGCGGACATCAGTAATGGCCTACCGATGCTCCAGATGGTTGGATATCTGTCTTCGGAGGTAAAAGAAGCATCACAGAGAGTTCGGACAGCGATCCACAATTCCGGTATAGAATTGCCGGCAAGAAAGATGATTGTAAATCTTGCGCCGGCAACCGTAAGGAAAAGAGGAGCGTCTTTTGATCTCCCAATTGCATTGGCATTATTAGCGTCGCTGGGAGAAATTCGGGGAGAATACCTGGAACGTATGATGATTGCAGGAGAACTGGGGCTGGATGGAAGTGTGCAGAAAATATCCGGAGTTTTGCCAATCGTTTTAAAGGCAAGGGAGATTGGATGTCATACTTGTGTTATTCCAAAAGAAAATGCTTTGGAAGGAGCACTGGTCAGCGGGATCGAAATTATAGGTGTGGGTCATTTAAAAGAAATTTGCCAGTATTTGAAAGAGGAAAAGAAAAACGGAAAAATCGAAAAGAGTAAAAACACAGGGAAACAGACGAGTCTGTTTATGAATGAGAGTATAGGAAATCTTTTTGATTACAGCGATATCCGAGGACAGGCAGCTGTAAAAAGAGCGGCGGAAGTGGCAGTTGCCGGAGGACATAATCTGCTATTGATCGGGCCTCCGGGCAGCAGTAAATCCATGATCGCAAGTCGTATTCCATCAATTTTGCCGCCACTTTCGCTGGAAGAAAGTATCGAAATTACAAAGATTTACAGTGTTCTCGGAATGTTGGATGAAAAACATCCGCTGATCACGACAAGACCGTTTCGAAGTGTGCACCATACGGTCACGAAAGCAGCACTGATTGGTGGTGGGAACTATCCATTACCCGGAGAAATCAGTATGGCACATGGGGGTGTTCTGTTTTTAGATGAGCTGACAGAATTTCAGAAGTCTGTGTTAGAGGTATTAAGACAGCCTTTGGAAGAGCGTAGGATACACTTGTCGAGAAGTCACGGAAATTATTGCTTCCCGGCGAATTTCATGCTGACAGCGGCGATGAACCCATGCCCGTGTGGAAATTATCCGAACCTTAATCGTTGTAATTGTACTTCGGGGCAGATCAGTCATTATTTAAGCAAGATCAGTCAGCCGTTTTTGGATCGGATGGATATCTGTATAGAGGCACCACGGATGGAATATGAGACATTAAGCAGCAGACAGAAAGTAGAAAACTCAAGTGAAATCAGAAAACGGGTGTGTCAGGCGAGAGAAATTCAGAAACGAAGATACAGGAAAACACCGGGACAGATCAACGCAACGTTAAATCCCAGAGAAATTGAGAAATACTGTCACCTGGGAGAAGGGGAAGAAAGGCTTATGAGACAGGCATTTCAAACGATGGGACTGACTGCAAGGACTTATCACAAAGTATTGAAAGTAGCGAGGACAATTGCGGATATGGAAGAAAGCAGGGAAATCAGAGAACTGCATTTGAAAGAGGCACTGGGGTATCGGACAATCGATAAAAAATATTGGGGAAGGTGAGAGTAAGTGTATGAGAACTGGCTGGCTGCGATAAAGCCTCTGACGAATCACAAAAAGATTCAATTAAGTAAACATTATCCTGAGATAGAAGAGTTATATAATATGAAAGAAAATGCATTGAAGGCAATTTCATATTTGAATGAGAAGGATATTTCTTCTATTTTAAATGCACAGAAAATAAGCAGAGAACAATTAAAAGAGACAAATGAAAAATACCGGGAAAAAGGAATACGGATGGTGACATTTTGCGAGACAGAATATCCCGGACGTTTGAAACATATTGCAGATCCACCATACATATTATATGTAAAAGGAAAGCTACCGGAAGAAGAACGGATATCGGTAGCGATCGTGGGTGCCAGAAGGTGTTCTGCATACGGGGAAGAACTGGCACTTTTATATGGAGAAAAACTGGGAGCAGCAGGAGTGCAGATCATCAGTGGTATGGCAAAGGGGATTGATGGAGCAGGGCAGAGAGGAGCGCTGAATGCTCAGGGTGTTACTTATGGCATTCTGGGCTGTGGTGTGGATGTATGCTATCCGAGAGAACACATCGGACTTTATATGGATATCCAGAAAAAGGGAGGTATTATTTCAGAACAGATTCCGGGTTCTCCGCCACTTCCGGCATATTTTCCTATGCGGAACAGAATCATTAGCGGATTAGCTGATGTGGTTCTTGTGATGGAGGCAAAAGAGAAGAGCGGATCGTTGATTACAGCAGATTTTGCATTGGAGCAGGGAAAGGATGTTTATGCACTTCCAGGTCCGGTGACAAGTGTTTCCAGCAGGGGATGTCACCAATTGATTCGGCAGGGTGCAGGTATTTTGTTATCACCGGAAGAACTGATGGAAGAGATGAATATTGATACCGGAATCATTTCTCAAAATTCTGTCAAAAATAAAAAAGTTCTTGAAAGTACAGAAAATATGTTGTATAGTTGTGTCGGTTTATTCCCGAAAAGTATGAGCCAGTTAATGGAAGAGACAGGACTTGACGCGAGAAAGACATTGGAAATATTAACATCGTTGCAGTTACAGGGAATAATAAGAGAAGTATCAAAGAATTATTATGTAAGGACCCGGTAAAAATACCAGAGAAGAATAGGAAAACCGCCGGGTTGTATGGAGGAAAAATAGATATGGCACGTTATCTTGTGATCGTGGAGTCACCTGCGAAGGTGAAGACAATTAAAAAGTTCCTGGGAAGTAATTACGTGGTAACAGCATCAAACGGCCATGTAAGAGACTTGCCGAAGAGTCAGTTGGGAATTGATGTTGAACATGATTATGAGCCGAAATATATAACAATCCGCGGAAAAGGAGAGATTCTTGCAGGGCTTCGCAAAGAAGTAAAGAAAGCAGATAAAGTATATCTTGCAACTGACCCGGACCGCGAGGGAGAGGCAATTTCCTGGCATTTGAGTCAGGCATTGAAATTGGATGATAAGAAAACTTATCGAATCAGTTTTAATGAGATTACAAAGAATGCAGTAAAGGCATCTTTGAAGAATGCAAGAGATATTGATATGGATCTGGTAGATGCACAGCAGACAAGACGTATTCTTGACCGAATCGTAGGATACAGAATCAGTCCGGTGCTCTGGGCAAAAGTTAAGAGAGGGTTAAGTGCAGGCCGTGTACAATCTGTGGCACTTCGCATCATTGCGGACAGAGAAGAAGAAATCAATGCATTTATTCCGGAAGAATATTGGACGTTGTCTGCAAATCTGAAAGTCAAAGGAGAGAGAAAACTTTTAGAGGCGAAGTTCTACGGAACAGAAGATGAAAAAATAGTAATCCACTCACAAGAAGAGATGGATCAGATTTTAGCAGAACTGGAAAATGCAGATTATACCGTAGCGGATATCAAAAAAGGTGAACGTCTTAAGAAAGCACCGGTTCCATTTACTACCAGTACGCTGCAGCAGGAGGCATCAAAAGCACTGAATTTTGCGACAGCCAAGACAATGCGTATTGCACAGCAGTTATACGAGGGTGTTGAAATCAAAGGAAGTGGAACCATTGGTCTGATCACGTATCTCCGTACCGATTCGACACGTATCTCAGAAGAGGCAGATGCCCTTGCAAGAGATTATATATCCGAACAGTATGGTGCAGAGTATGTTGCTGAGGGAGAGGCTCGCAGTAAGAAGGATAATAAAAATGTACAGGATGCCCATGAGGCAATCCGCCCGACTGATATTTCAAGAACACCGGCAATGGTGAAAGATTCTCTGACAAGAGATCAGTTTCGTCTGTACCAGTTGGTATGGAAACGTTTTGCTGCCAGCAGAATGCAGCCGGCAAGATACGAGACAACCTCAGTAAAGATTGCAGCCGGAAAGTATCGTTTTACAGTAGCAGCTTCAAAGGTTGCATTTGAAGGTTTTCGTTTGGTATACACAGAGGCAGGAGAAGAGAAAGAAGCAAATAACGTGCTGTTAAAAGGACTGGATAAAGATTCAGAACTTTCTGGTGATCATTTTGAGACAAAGCAGCACTTTACACAGCCACCTGCACATTATACAGAGGCGGCATTGGTAAAAACTATGGAAGAATTGGGCATTGGACGGCCAAGTACTTATGCACCTACCATTTCAACGATTATTGCCAGACGATATGTTGCAAAAGAAGGTAAGAATCTCTACATCACAGAAATAGGAGAAGTTGTTAATCATATTATGAAAGAGTCCTTCCCAAGCATTGTTGATGTGAATTTCACAGCGAACATGGAGAGTTTACTGGATGGCGTGGCAGAGGGAAAGGTAAAATGGAAGACCATCATTGAGAATTTCTATCCAGATTTGCAGAAAGCGGTAGAAAAGGCTGAAAAAGAGCTTGAAAAAGTAACGATTGAAGACGAAGTGACAGACGTTGTCTGCGACCAGTGTGGACGCAATATGGTTATTAAGTATGGACCGCATGGAAAGTTCCTGGCGTGTCCGGGCTTCCCTGAGTGTAGAAATACAAAACCGTATCTGGAAAAAATCGGAGTTCCATGTCCACTCTGTGGAAAAGATGTTGTAATTCGCAAGACCAGAAAGGGAAGAAAGTACTACGGATGTGAGGACAATCCGGAGTGTGAATTTATGTCATGGCAGAAACCGTCTGAGAAAAAATGTCCGAAATGTGGGAAATATATGGTAGAACGAGGCAATAAGTTGCTGTGCAGTGACAACCAGTGTGGATATGTAGAGAATATTTAGGAAATTCATTGAATATTATTGAATTGTATGATAATATAACATTCAAAGGATGGAGGAATACCGATGAGTGTACAATTGTTAGATAAAACCAGAAAAATCAACAAATTACTGCACAATAACAATTCGAGCAAAGTTGTATTTAACGATATTTGCGATGTTTTAACGGAAATTTTAGATTCCAGTGTGTTGGTAGTAAGCAAAAAAGGGAAGGTACTTGGATGCAGTGCATGTAAAGGCGTTCCTGTGATCAATGAACTGATCAGCCAGGAAGTAGGAGAACATATCGATTCGATGTTGAATGAGCGACTGCTCAGTATTTTATCGACGAAAGAAAATGTCAATCTTCAGACACTTGGTTTCTCAGAAGAAGTAGGGAAATGTTATCAGGCAATTATTACTCCGATTGATATTGCCGGGGAGAGACTGGGAACGTTATTTATCTATAAGGTTGAAGAATCTTATGGAATCGATGATATTATATTAAGTGAATATGGAACTACGGTTGTAGGACTGGAGATGCTCCGTTCTGTGAATGAAGAGAGTGCAGAGGAAAGCAGACGTGAACACATCGTGCAGTCTGCAATCAGTACCCTGTCTTACTCTGAGTTAGAGGCAATCATCCATATTTTTGATGAGCTTGATGGAACAGAAGGAATTCTGGTAGCGAGTAAAATTGCTGACAGAGTCGGAATCACAAGATCCGTGATTGTAAATGCGCTTCGTAAGTTTGAGAGTGCAGGAGTTATTGAGTCGCGTTCTTCCGGTATGAAAGGGACGTACATTAAGGTTGTAAATAATTATGCATTTACAGAATTAGAGAAAATAAAAGCGGAACGGGCAAAACGATAGTTGCCAGAAGAGGAGATGCTTGTAATGTATGAAAATTGTCCGGTTAAGCTTAATATGGTACGCAGTATTCTGAAAGATGGGATTTTTGACGAAGATGAGCGTGAGGCAGAGGTGTTCCGGTACGATGAAGGTGAGGAAGTACTGTATTTGTCAGTGAAAAGTCATGATCTTCCGGAATATTCACTGGATGCCATTTATGAGTGCCGCATTGAGGCAGAAGAAGAAATGACATGTCTGGGAGTTATTAAGGAACGTTATCGGAAGGAAAGCAGCTATATTATCAAATATAAAATACAAAATGGTTTTTATAAAAAACTTGTAAACTAAATACAAAGTGTGTTGACAAAGTCGAAAGAGAGTGCTATTTTATACCTAGAGTTTATTAGCACTCTTTTTTTATGAGTGCTAGCAATATAAATTGTGATGTAATTAAAGGAGGAATATCAATATGAAATTAGTACCATTGGGAGACAGAGTTGTATTAAAACCGATTGCTGCAGAGGAGACAACACAATCAGGAATCGTTCTTCCTGGACAGTCTAAAGAGAAAACACAGCAGGCAGAGATTGTAGCTGTAGGACCTGGCGGATTCATCGATGGATATGATATTAAGATGCAGGTAGAGGTAGGACAGAAAGTGGTATATCCTAAATTTACAGGCACTGTTATTGAGATGGAAGATGAAGAATATATTATCGTAAGACAGGGAGATCTGCTTGCAGTAGTAGAGGCTTAATCATTTTTTGTGATATTTTAGTGATAGAAGATAGAAACAGGAGGCATGAATATCATGGCAAAAGAAATTAAATTTGGCGCTGAAGCAAGAAGTGCATTGGAATCAGGAGTTAATCAGTTAGCAGATACAGTAAGAGTTACACTTGGACCAAAAGGACGTAACGTAGTACTTGACAGATCTTACGGAGCACCGATCATCACAAATGATGGTGTGACAATTGCGAAAGAGATTGAATTAGAAGATGCATTTGAGAATATGGGAGCACAGCTTATTAAAGAAGTTGCTTCTAAGACAAACGATGTAGCAGGAGATGGAACAACAACAGCTACCGTTCTCGCTCAGGCTATGGTAAACGAAGGAATGAAGAACCTGGCAGCAGGTGCTAATCCGATCATCCTTCGTAAAGGTATGAAGAAAGCTACAGACAAAGCTGTAGAGGCTATTAAATCAATGGCAAGTAATGTAAAAGACAAAGATCAGATTGCCAAGGTTGCAGCTATTTCCGCAGGAGATGAGGAAGTAGGACAGATGGTAGCAGATGCTATGGAAAAGGTATCTAACGATGGAGTTATTACGATTGAAGAGTCTAAGACAATGAAGACAGAGCTTGACTTGGTAGAAGGTATGCAGTTTGACCGTGGATACATTTCAGCTTATATGGCTACAGATATGGATAAGATGGAAGCAAACTTAGATGATCCATATATTCTGATCACAGACAAGAAAATTTCTAATATCCAGGAAATCCTTCCTCTGTTAGAGCAGATTGTACAGTCTGGTTCAAGACTTCTGATTATTGCAGAGGATGTTGAAGGTGAAGCTCTTACAACATTGATCGTCAACAAATTACGTGGAACATTTAACGTTGTAGCTGTTAAGGCTCCGGGATATGGTGACAGAAGAAAAGATATGTTAAAAGATATTGCAACACTGACAGGTGCACAGCTTATTTCAGAAGAACTTGGTATGGAACTGAAAGATGCAACAATGCAGCATCTTGGTCGTGCAAAATCTGTAAAAGTTCTGAAAGATACAACAACAATCGTAGATGGTATGGGAGATAAGAAAGCCATTGCTGATCGTGTCGCTCAGATTAAAGGACAGATTGAGACAACAACTTCTGACTTCGACCGTGAGAAATTACAGGAAAGACTTGCTAAATTAGCAGGTGGAGTAGCAGTAATCCGTGTAGGTGCCGCAACAGAGGCAGAGATGAAAGAAGCTAAATACCGTATGGAAGACGCTCTGAATGCAACAAGAGCAGCCGTTGAAGAAGGAATCATCGCTGGTGGTGGATCTGCTTACATTCATGCTTCAAAAGAAGTTGCAAAACTTGCTGAGACACTGGAAGGTGATGAGAAGACAGGAGCTAAAGTTGTATTAAAAGCACTGGAAGCTCCATTATTCCATATTTCAGCTAACGCTGGACTGGAAGGATCTGTTATCATCAATAAAGTGAGAGAGTCAGAGCCGGGATTCGGATTTGATGCATTAAGAGATGAGTATGTAGATATGGTTGAATCAGGAATTCTTGATCCGGCTAAGGTGACAAGAAGCGCATTACAGAATGCAACAAGTGTTGCATCTACATTGTTGACAACAGAGTCTGTTGTTGCAAATATTAAAGAAGAGACTCCGGCAATGCCAGCAGGTGGCGGAGCTGGAATGGGAATGATGTAATTCATTCACATAGATTCGGATAAATTGAATAAGGATAGGTGTTGTATAGTCTGTGAAGGATTATGCAACACCTATTTTTAATTATCTGAACACGGTAGAAACCATGAAAAATTATTTGGTATTTTATGGATTTTGTTTAAAAAAATAAAAACCATGAAAAGCGGTTGACAAATAACGGGGGAATTCGTTATTATTATCGGTAACATAAGAATACGCAATTTATGTAAACACATTAGTAGAAGAGAAAGTGAGGAAGACAATCATGGGAAAGATTATTGGAGAAGGCATTACATTTGATGATGTGCTGTTAGTACCTGCATATTCAGAAGTAATTCCGAACCAGGTGGATTTATCAACCAATCTGACAAAGAATATCAGATTGAACATTCCGATGATGAGTGCTGGAATGGATACAGTTACAGAACATCGTATGGCTATTGCAATGGCTCGTCAGGGAGGAATTGGTATTATCCATAAAAATATGTCTATTGAGGAACAGGCTGAGGAAGTAGATAAAGTAAAACGTTCAGAGAACGGTGTTATCACAGATCCATTTTTCCTGTCTCCAGAACATACACTGGAAGATGCCAATAATCTTATGGCAAAGTTCAGAATATCAGGTGTACCGATCACAGAAGGTAAAAAATTAGTTGGTATCATTACTAACCGTGATCTGAAATTTGAAGAGGATTTTTCGAAGAAGATTAAAGAGTCAATGACTTCAGAAGGACTTATTACAGCTCCTGAAGGTATTACACTGGAGGATGCGAAAAAGATTCTTGCTAAATCCAGAAAAGAGAAACTTCCAATTGTAGATAAAGACTTCAATCTTAAAGGATTGATCACCATTAAAGATATTGAGAAACAGATTAAATATCCGATGGCAGCAAAGGATTCGCAAGGACGTCTCCGCTGTGGGGCTGCAATCGGTATTACAGCAAATTGTCTGGAGAGAACACAGGAATTGGTAAATGCACATGTAGACGTTGTTGTATTAGATTCCGCGCATGGTCATTCGGCAAACGTACTTCGTACAGTAGATATGATTAAGAGTAAATTCCCAGATCTTCAGGTAATTGCAGGTAATGTTGCAACAGGTGCAGCAACAGAAGCATTGATCAAGGCCGGTGTAGATGCAGTTAAAGTTGGTATTGGGCCAGGATCTATTTGTACAACACGAATCATTGCAGGTATCGGGGTACCACAGATCACAGCCGTTATGAATTGTTATGAAGTAGCTGACAAATATGGAATTCCGATTATTGCCGATGGCGGTATTAAATATTCCGGAGATATGACAAAGGCAATCGCAGCCGGAGCTAACGTATGTATGATGGGAAGCATCTTCGCAGGATGTGATGAGAGCCCGGGAACATTTGAATTATATCAGGGAAGAAAATACAAAGTATACCGTGGTATGGGATCAATTGCAGCAATGGAGAACGGAAGCAAAGACCGTTACTTCCAGTCAGATGCTAAGAAGTTAGTACCAGAAGGAGTTGAAGGACGAGTAGCATATAAGGGATCCGCAGAAGATACTGTATTCCAGTTAATGGGAGGACTTCGTTCCGGTATGGGATATTGTGGAGCAGAGACTATCGAGCAGTTAAAAGAAAAAGGACAGTTTGTAAAGATTTCAGCAGCATCCTTGAAAGAGAGTCATCCACACGACATTCATATTACAAAAGAAGCGCCAAACTACAGTTCTGGAGAATAAGATGTAGTGAAGATAGACAGGCAGAGATTAAAGATCTCTGCCTGATTTGCGTATCTAGGAACAATTTTCTAAGTCATTCATAAGATATTATTATGAATAATATTAGAAAGGAGACAATATTATGCAGCGATATCGCTATAATATGATGGACGATCGAAGAAATGTCAACTGTCAGAATAGAAATACACATGCAAATTGTGGCTGCATGGCAAATGACAACGCTTCCCAGAAAATGGTTTTAGCCATGGCTTATGTTCCGTGGCAACGTTGGGAAAATCTGTATGAGCTGGATCAGGCACTTATGGCAGGAACTATATTCGCTGATCTGAATAAACCATTTAGAGGAAGGGGAGGTTGTTGCAATGGCAGATAACAGACGTGAGTTGTTAGATGAAATCAACAGAGTCAGCTTTGCAGTCAACGATGTGACATTATTTTTGAATACGCATCCGGACAATCAGGAGGCATTGGAATATTTTGAGAAATGCAACAAAAAACGTCAGGCAGCCCTTCGGAAATATGCAGACCAGTACGGACCATTGACCTTGGACAGTGCCTGTACTGAGGCAGAATGCTGGAGTTGGAACCAGTCACCGTGGCCGTGGCAGAAGGGAGGGTGTTAGTTTATGTGGAATTACGAAAAAAGATTACAATATCCGGTAAACATCACTCAGACGAATCCAAAGCTCGCACAGGTTATCATTACTCAGTTTGGTGGCCCTGACGGAGAACTCGGCGCATCAATGAGGTATCTGGCACAGCGGTATACGATGCCTTATAATGAAGTGGCGGGAATTCTTACAGACATAGGCACTGAAGAACTGGCTCATCTTGAGATTATCTGTGCCATTGTATATCAATTGACCAAAGACCTTACGGCAGAAGAAATTGAGTGTTCTGGATTTGCCCCTTATTATGTAGATCACACACTGGCATTGTGGCCACAGTCGGCCGCAGGTGTACCTTGGAGTGCTACAACCTTCCAGTCCAAAGGAGATCCAATCACGGATTTACAGGAAGATATGGCCGCAGAACAAAAGGCCCGAACAACTTACGATAACATTTTAAGACTGGTAAAAGATCCTGAAGTTGCTGATCCGATCCGGTTCTTAAGAGCACGAGAGGTTGTGCATTATCAGAGATTCGGTGAGTCTTTAAGAATTGTTCAGGACCACTTAGATAGTAAAAACTTCTACGCATTCAATCCGGAATTTGATTAAAAAATAAAAGAAAGAAACAAAATGGGCTGTCAATTTTCTGGCAGCTCAATTTGATGTGAAGTAAGAAAACAATGAAATTTCGAGAAACAAAAGATTCTTGGTTGTTTTTACAGACCTCTCTGAGTATAATAAATACGATTGGAGTGTAAAAAATAATGAGAGAAAAATCAACAAAAAATACAAATTTTAAAATAATGACCAACAGATCGAATCAAAAAAATGATCAGTATTTTGACTATGGACTGCTGGCGGTATTGATTTTTTTGATGTGTTTTGGTCTGGTTATGTTATACAGCACAAGTGCATACAGGGCATTGATTGATTATGGAGATAGCATGCATTATTTTAAAAGACAACTGATATTTGGCACTCTTGGATTTCTTATTATGTATGTGACATCCCTGATTGACTACAGATACTATATCAAATTTGGAAAAGCAATTTATATTTTTTCTGTTTTTGCGATGGCGTTAGTCCAGACTCCACTTGGAAAAGAGGTAAATGGTGCAAAACGATGGATACAGCTTCCGTTTGATCAACAGCTTCAGCCGGCAGAAATCGCAAAGATTGCGGTGATTCTGTTTATCCCGGTTGTAATCTGCAAATTGGGAACAGAGATTAAGACGTGGAAAGGTGTTATCACCGTTTTTGGATGGGGAGGATTTTCTGCGGCTTGTGTTTTGTTTCTTACAGAAAATTTAAGTACTGCGATTATCGTTGCAGGTATTACGTATGCAATGATAGTGATAGTACATCCAAAGTCAAAATGGTTTGTTTCAGTGGCAGCGGCCGGGGTAGTGGTGGCGATAGTAGGGGCCAGATTCCTTGGAATGGCAATGGAAACAAGTGGAAACTTCCGTCTCCGGAGAATACTGGTGTGGTTGAATCCGGAAAAATACGCATCTGAGGGTGGATACCAACTGATGCAGGGATTATATGCAATCGGTTCCGGAGGATTTTTTGGAAAAGGTCTGGGAAACAGTGCTCAGAAAATGGTGATTCCGGAAGTTCAGAACGATATGATTCTTTCTATTATATGTGAAGAACTTGGAGTATTTGGCGTTATTATGCTTCTGGTGATTTTTGGATTGCTGATCTATCGTCTGGTTTACATTGCCCGTAATGCGCCGGATATGTACAGCTCGCTGGTGGTAACAGGAATTTTTGCACATATTTCACTGCAGGTGATCCTTAATGTGTGTGTAGTAACAAATCTGATCCCGACAACAGGCATTACGTTACCATTTATCAGTTATGGAGGTACTTCCATTATATTTTTGATGATCGAGATGGGAATTGCCCTTGGCATATCACGAAAGATAAAACTAAGATAATGGATAAAACTCTTCCATTTAAGTTGTAAATATGCTATGATAACAAAGTAGTATTAAAAACTACATGGTATGGAAATTAATGACGTGCAAAATTGTGCACGTGTTAATATACTGATATATAGATGTATGGTGGAGGCAGTTATGAGTTATAAAATTATCATAGATAGTTGTGGAGAATTAACGGAGAATATGAAAGCGTCAGGATGTTTTGAGACTGCTTCATTGACAATAGATGTGAACGGACATCATATTGTGGATGATGAGACTTTTGATCAGGCACAGTTCTTAAAATATGCGGCGGAATCTCCGGAAGTACCGAAATCATCTTGCCCTTCACCGGAGAGATATATGGAAGGTTATCATTGTGAGGCTGAGAGAGTTTATGCGGTTACATTATCAGCAGAACTGAGCGGTTCTTACAATAGCGCAGTTTTGGGGAAAAATTTATACCATGAAGAGTATGGTGAGAAGGACATTTATGTGTTCAATTCCAGATCTGCTTCTATTGGAGAGACATTGATTGGTCTGAAGATCAAAGAATGTGAAGACCAGGGAATGAGTTTTCAAGATACAATCAATACGGTAGAGAATTATATTTCAGAGCAACACACCTATTTTGTATTAGAGACTTTAGAAACATTGAAGAAAAATGGAAGATTGACAGGTATCAAGGCATTGATGGCGACAGCACTGAATATCAAGCCGGTTATGGGAGCTACCCCAGAAGGCAGGATTCAACAGCTTGGTCAGGGAAGAGGCATGAAGAAAGCACTGGCAAAGATGGCAGACCAGTTACTTTTAGATGTAGGTGAGACGAAAGACCGTATACTGGCGATATCTCATTGCAATTGTCCGGAACGTGCAGAGTCTATGAAACAGCAACTTTTATCAAAAGCAGAATTTAAAGATGTTATCGTTGTAGATACAGCCGGAATCAGTAGTATGTATGCTTCGGATGGTGGCGTGATTATGGTTGTGTAATTGAGACAGATATGCTATACTAAGCAAAGAGTCTAAGTGAAGGAGCATAACCTATGAGTCAGGAAAAAGTAGATCGCTATAAAAAGGAAAAAGCTAATCGCAAAAAGAATGTCAGGAAAGAAAAGACACAGAATATTTTAAGAAGATGTCTGTATGGGGTGATCGGACTTGTATTACTTGGATGGATAGGCTATTCTGGTTATAACAGTTATACAAGTAATAAATCTACAGAGGAAGTACAGATTGATTATACTGCAATTAACAATTATATGCAGAGCATGGCGAGTGAATAAGAGTTATGTGGTCAGAACATAGAGTGTAACAGAATATTGAAAAATTTTAAGGGAAGAACTATTTACTGATGAATAGTTCTTCCCTTTTTTGTGTATACGATGAGCCAAAGCCTAAGTTTGTCGGGAATCTTGGCGATGGTACAAGGTGACGATTCTGTGATTTGTGAAAAAAGGGCTTGAAAAGGAAGGAAAAGTGGTTTACAATGAGTTCAAGTGGTAGGAAGTGGTGAAAAGTGGAACAAAGTGGAACAAAAGTGGTCCATTTTGGAAGAGGAGAGTTTCATTATGTTGAAAGGAGAGTACAGTCATAATATTGATGCCAAAGGCAGACTTATCATTCCGGCTAAGTTTCGTGACGATTTAGGGGAGCATTTCGTTATAACTAAGGGAATGGAAAACTGTCTGTATGTATATCCGGAAGATCAGTGGAACGAATTCGAAGCAAAACTGAACGCCTTACCAACCACCACGGATAAAAAAGCCCGCGCACTGGCATATTTTTTTCAAGGTAGTGCAGCGGACGGAGACCTTGATAAGCAGGGAAGAACTCTGATACCATCCAATCTCAGAGAATTTGCGCAGCTTGGAAAAGAAGTTGTATTTATCGGTATGGGGAAGCGTGCCGAGATCTGGGACAAGGCAAGGTGGGAAGAAAAGAATGCTGAAGTAGAAATGAGTATTGAGGATATTGCATCAGATATGGAAGCAAGTGGATTCAGTCTCTAGGGAATTTCAGTATCTAAGAGGGAGAAGATATGGAATTCAAACACACATCGGTATTATTAAATGAGACAATTGAAGGGCTAAACATCAAGCCGGACGGCATCTATGTAGATGGAACTCTGGGTGGTGGCGGTCACAGCTTTGAGGTCTGCAAGCGCCTTGGCGCAAAAGGGAGTATTATAGGAATAGATCAGGACGCGGCGGCGATAAAAGCGGCTGGCGACCGGTTAAAAGACTTCGGGGAGAAGGTCACAATTGTGAGGAGCAACTATTGTGAGATGAAGTCGCGGCTCCATGAACTAGGTATTGACAAGGTAGATGGGATCATCCTTGATCTGGGCGTATCATCTTATCAGTTAGATACGGCAGAACGTGGATTCTCTTATCGGGAAGATGCACCACTGGATATGCGAATGGATACACGTCAGAGTATGACGGCCAGGGACATCGTCAATGACTACAGCGAGAGGGATCTTTATCGTGTGATCAGAGATTACGGGGAGGATAAGTTTGCAAAGAACATTGCAAAACATATAGTAATCGCGCGCGCGAAAGAACCAATCGAGACAACCGGCCAGTTAACGGAGATTATCCGGGCGGCCATACCAATGAAGTATCAGAAGAAATCGGGACATCCGGCGAAGCGGACATTTCAGGCAATCCGGATTGAACTGAACAGGGAGTTAGAAGTTCTGAGAGATTCATTGGATGATATGATTGAGTTGTTAAATCCGGGTGGACGTTTATGTATTATTACGTTCCATTCATTGGAGGATAGGATTGTGAAGAGTGCGTTCAAGAAAAACGAACATCCTTGCACCTGTCCACCAGATTTTCCGGTATGTGTATGCGGGAAAGTATCAAAGGGGAGTATTATTACTAGAAAACCAATTCTTCCGAGTGAAGAAGAATTGGAATATAACAGCCGTTCAAAAAGTGCGAAACTGCGTATTTTTGAACGTGCCTAGTATTTATAAAATACAGTCTGCATAAAGCAGACGGCGAGAATTTAGGAAAGGGGTGATCTGACATGGCAACAACTGGAAATCGTTATCATATCGACAGAAGAAGCACGTATGTTTATGGAAATGCAGTGCCGAAGCCGTCATATGAACCGGAACATCGTCAGGAAAGATCACCTTCTGAACCTAAAAAAAGGACAAGTGCACGAGTACGCCAGAACAGACGAAGAGCTCGTTCAATGAATCGGGCATATATGATTTTTCTGACATGTGCATCAGTAGTAGCCTTGATTGTATGCATTAATTACATTAAATTACAGTCAAGCATTACCAGTCGTACAGAGAATATTACAAAACTTCAGGAAGAACTGGCTCAGATGAAGGAGACCAATACGACGAAGTATAATTCCGTCATGGATTCTGTGAATTTGGAGGAGATTTCCAAGAAAGCCCAGGAAGACCTGGGAATGGTACCGGCTTCATCAGATGAGATTGTTACTTATGACAGCCCGGCAACTGATTATGTAGATCAGAAGGAAGAAGTGCCGGATAGCGGTGTGCTTGCACAGTCGGACGACAATACAAAATAGGTGATTTTATATGGCAAAAAAGGTAAAGACTTTTTTTAAAAGAAAATTTACCAGAGGAATGAAAACAAGGCTAGTATTACTCTTCGGAGGGGTTGTACTAGCTTTTATAGGTCTTGTGGTAAATATAACAATAATCAATGCGAAAAACGGCGAGCAATATACAAAGATCGTTCTGGATCAGCAACAGTATGAGAGCAGAATAATTCCGTACAAGAGAGGGGATATCCTGGATCGGAATGGTACGAAACTTGCAACCAGTGAGCGAGTATATAATGTAGTGCTAGATGCAAAGGTCCTTCTCAGCAAGGATGAGTATCTGGAACCGACACTGGAAGTTTTAAAAGATTGCTTTGATATCAAAGAATCCGATGTAAAGAAAGTATTGGAAGATACACCATCAAGCAGATACAGCGTATTAAAGAAAGCAGTCGATTATAATACCGAACAGAAATTTGAAAAAATTATTGCAGATACAGAGAATAATTCAAACGTAAAAGGTGTGTGGATGGAAGAAGATTATATAAGAAAATATCCGTACGATACACTGGCAAGTGGAATGTTAGGATTTGCATCTTCCGGAAATGTAGGAAATAGCGGAATAGAAGCTTACTATAACTCTGTTTTAAATGGAACAGATGGAAGAGAATACGGCTATCTGGATTCAGAAGCAGGATATGAAAAAACAGTAAAAGAAGCAGAAAATGGTAAAACCGTTGTTTCCACCATAGATCTTCAGGTGCAGAGCATTGTGGAAAAACATATTCTGGCATTTAATGAAGAACACAAGAATCTGGCGACAGAAGGCGAAGGAAGCAAACATACGGCGGTTATGGTAATGAATCCACAGAACGGAGAGATTCTTGCGGAGGCATCTTATCCTAATTATGATCTGAACAATCCGAGAGATCTGACAAAATATTATTCAAAATCAGAAATCAAGGCAATGTCGGACGATGAACAGAGCGAGGCTCTGAATAACCTGTGGACAAATTTCTGTGTAAGTACAGACTATGAACCGGGATCTACATTTAAGCCATTTACGGTGGCAGCAGGATTAGAACTTGGAATATTGGATGGGAGTGAAACATTTAACTGTACTGGTATGATGCATGTGGGAGATGATGACATTTACTGTCATGTAAAGACCGGACATGGACAGGAAACACTGAAGCAGGCAATGGAAAATTCATGCAACGTTGCACTTATGCAGATTGCGCAGAAAATCAAAGAAGAACAGTTTTGCCGATATCAGAAATTGTTTGGATTCGGGCAGTATACAGATATCGATCTTCCGGGAGAGACAGATACTTCAGGACTTTTATACCAGCCGGAAGACATGGATCCGGCCAGTCTGGCGACCAACTCCTTTGGACAGAACTTTAATGTGACGATGACGCAACTGGCAGCAGCATACTGTTCGCTGGTCAACGGCGGAGATTATTATCAGCCACATGTTGTAAAACAGGTAGAGGATGAAAACGGAAATGTTGTGGATTCCAAAGATCCGGTAGTGTTGAGAAAGACTGTATCAAAAGAAACCAGTGATATTTTAAAAGATTATATGCTTGGTGTTGTAGAAGAAGGAACCGGTACAAATGCAGCAGTAGAAGGATATGATATCGGAGGTAAGACCGGAACAGCCGAAAAGCTGCCGCGTGGAAATGAAAAGTATCTGATTTCCTTTATCGGTTATGCGCCGCAGGATAATCCACAGGTGGTTGTTTATGTAATCATAGATGAGCCGAATGCGGTATCCCAGGAAGATTCGTCTCTGGTAACAACGCTGGCGTCAGATATTATGAAGGAGATTTTCCCGTATCTTGGAATCAAGAAAAATGGAAAGACAACAAATACGGATGATGCAGACGGAACAAGCAATGATACAAGCGGAACGGATGCAACAACTACAGATGATAGTTCTTATTATGATAGCAGTTATGATTACAGTACTGATAATACCTATGATTATGGCACGGATAACAGCAACACGGAGGATTATTATACGGAAGACTATTATACGGAAGACTATGGTTACTAAAATGTAAAAAAGTGAATAACCTTACAAAAGTCAAAATAAATTATAAAAATGACTTTTGTGAGGTTATTTTTTATGAAAAATAAAACCTATAATAAAAAGAAGTTATTAATTGTTTTTCTGATTGCTTTACTATTGTTAATTCTTCTGATAGGACGGCTGGTATATCTGATGGTGTTTGATGCAAAATATTATCAGGAACTGGCAGAAGATTTGCACGAACGGGAACGGGAAATCAAGGCCGCCAGAGGTGAGATCATTGACAGAAACGGTGTGGTTCTTGCGACGAACCGGACGGTGTGTACGATATCTGTAATTCACAGTCAGATTACAGACGCGGAGAAAGTTATTCGTAAACTTTCGGAGATTCTGAAGATGGACGAGGACCAGGTGCGGAAGAGAGTGGAGAAAATTTCTTCGATAGAGCGGATAAAAACGAATGTAGATAAAGGGACAGGGGATAAGATCCGGAATCTGGAACTGGACGGGGTAAAAGTGGATGAAGACTTCAAGCGTTATTATCCGTACAACGAACTGGCATCTAAGGTACTTGGATTTACAGGTGGTGATAACCAGGGAATCATTGGTCTGGAAGTGGAATATGAAAAATATTTAAAAGGAAAGAATGGCACAATACTTACTGTTACAGATGCGAGGGGAATCGAACTGGAAGATATTGCAGAGGTCCGTGTGGAACCGGTGGCGGGAAATACATTACAGATCAGTCTGGACTATAATCTCCAGAATTATGCCGAACAGATGGCGGAAAAGGTCATGGAAGAAAAGCAGGCTGATAAGGTGGCAATTATTCTTATGAACCCGCAAAATGGCGAGATTTATTCTATGGTTAATATCCCGGAGTTTAATTTGAATGATCCATTTGAATTAAACTCCGCAAAGAATCATAGTAATCTGTCGGATGAGGAAAAACAAGATGCGCTGAATCAGATGTGGAGAAATGGTTGTATTAATGATACTTATGAGCCGGGATCAATCTTTAAAGTGGTGACAGCCTCAGCCTGCCTGGAAGCGGGGGTGGTGAAGACGACAGATACTTTTCATTGTCCGGGATATAAAGTGGTGGAGGACCGTAAAATCCGGTGCCATAAGATTGGCGGTCATGGATCAGAAACCTTTGTGCAAGGTATTCAAAACTCCTGTAATCCAGTATTTATAGAAATCGGATTGAGGCTTGGAGTGGAGCGTTTTTATGATTATTTCAGGCAGTTCGGACTGCTGAATCTGACAAATGTAGATTTGCCGGGAGAGGCAGGGACGATCATGCATCAGGAGGAAAATATCGGGTTGGTGGAACTGGCAACTATGAGTTTTGGGCAGTCATTTCAGGTAACACCGATGCAGATGGTGACCACAGTGAGTACTATCGTGAATGGAGGCAGAAGAGTTACACCTCATTTCGGAATGCGAGTATTAGACGGAGGCGGAAAGAGTGTAAAGAAATTTCAGTATGCAGAAAAGAAAAATATCGTGTCGAAAGCAACTTCTGATACGATGCGGATGTTATTGGAAAGTGTCGTGGCGGAAGGCGGAGGAAAAAATGCACAGGTGGAAGGATATCGCGTGGGTGGGAAAACTGCGACATCTCAGACACTGCCTAGAAGTGCAAATAAATATATCGCCTCTTTTATTGGATTTGCACCGGCAGATGATCCACAGATTTTGGGAATGTGCATTATCTATAATCCGCAGGGCGTGTACTATGGGGGGACCATTGCAGCTCCGGTGATCGGTGATATATTTGAACATATATTGCCTTATCTTGGCATTGAAAAAGAATAGAAAATGAAGTATACTATGAAAGGTTATAGGTATGTGACAATGAGAACCATACAAAAGAAATAAAGAGGTGGATTATGGATTACACAGTATTTATTCCGGTATTAATCGCATTTGCACTGAGTGCAGTGATGGGGCCGGTGATTATTCCGATACTTAGAAGAATGAAGATGGGACAGACGGAGCGTGAAGAAGGAGTTCAGTCGCATTTAAAAAAAGCAGGAACCCCGACAATGGGTGGCGTGATCATTCTGCTCAGCGTGGTAGTGACATCGGTATTCTATATTAAAGATTATCCAAAGATTATCCCAATCTTATTTGTTACATTAGGATTTGGAATGATTGGATTTTTAGATGATTATTTAAAAGTTGTAATGAAACGTTCAGACGGATTGTATCCGAAGCAAAAGATGGCACTACAGATCGTAGTGACTGCGATTTTTGCATTTTATCTGGTAAAATTCACAGACGTATCGCTGGCGATGCTGATCCCATTTTCGGGAGGCAAATATCTGAATATCGGATGGCTGGCAATCCCGCTACTTTTTATCGCAGTAATAGGAACGGTTAACGGTGTGAATTTTACAGATGGTCTGGATGGACTGGCATCTAGTGTAACAGTACTGGTAGCTACATTCTTTACAGTTGTAGCGATTGGGACAAAGAGTGGCATTGAGCCGGTGACCTGTGCGGTTGTGGGAGCACTTCTTGGATTTCTGCTGTTTAATGTATATCCTGCCAGTGTGTTCATGGGAGATACAGGTTCTCTGGCGCTTGGGGGATTTGTTGCGTCTACCGCATATATGCTTCAAATGCCGATATTTATTATTATTGTAGGTTTGATTTATCTGGTAGAAGTTTTATCAGTTATGATTCAGGTAACCTATTTTAAGAAAACTGGTGGAAAGAGATTTTTCAAGATGGCACCGATCCATCATCATTTTGAATTATGTGGATGGTCAGAGACGAGAGTTGTTGCAGTATTTTCAATCATCACAGCATTGTTATGCCTGATTGCACTGATGGCCATGTAGGAGGAGAATATGAAAGTTGCAGATAAAAAAGTTCTGGTATTTGGTTCCGGTATCAGCGGAATAGGTGCGGTACACCTTTTAGAGTTAGAAGGAGCCGAGGTTGTCTTATATGATGGAAATGACAAACTTGTTGAGGCAGATGTCAGAGCAAAGTTAGAAGAAGGAAGCAAAGCAGAGATTATTCTTGGAGCGTTTCCGGAGCAAGTATTAGATGAGTTGGATCTGGTGGTTTTAAGTCCGGGAGTTCCGACAGATCTTCCGCTTGTGAATCAGATGCGAGAGAAAGGCATCAAGATTATTGGAGAGATTGAACTTGCATATACATACAGTAAAGGTAATGTGCTTGCAATTACGGGAACCAATGGAAAGACAACGACCACAACACTTCTTGGTGAGATTATGAAAAATTATCAGGACAAGGTATATGTGGTGGGAAATATCGGCAATCCGTATACGACAATCGCAGACAAGACAGATGAGGATACGGTGATTGTGGCTGAGATGAGCAGTTTTCAGCTGGAGAGTATTGTAACATTCAGACCAAAGGTAAGTGCAATTTTGAACTTTACACCGGATCATCTGAACCGGCATCATACGATGGAAGCTTATGTGGCAGCAAAGAAGAATATTGCAAATAATCAGACAGAGTCTGATTACTGTGTGCTGAATTATGAGGACAAGCTTACCAGAGAATTTGGAGAAAATTTAAAAGCACAGGTTATATATTTCAGCAGCCGGCGTAAACTAGATAAAGGTATCTATTTGGATAACGGAGATATTATCTACAAATGGGATTCCGAAGTGAAGATCTGTAACATAGATGAACTGCAGATTCTTGGTACACACAACTATGAGAATGTAATGGCAGCCGCTGCAATGGCAATGGCATATGGAGTGCCGGCAGAAGTAATCCGTGAGACTGTAAAAGCCTTTAAAGGAGTGGAACATAGAATCGAATATGTAACAGAAAAACATGGAGTTGCATATTATAATGATTCAAAGGGTACAAATCCGGATGCTGCGATTCGCGGAATTCAGGCAATGAACCGCCCGACAGTTTTGATTGGAGGCGGCTATGATAAAAATTCGGAATATACGGAATGGATCAATAGTTTTGATGGCAAAGTAAAGAAATTGATCCTGATCGGAGCGACCAGAGAGAAAATCGCAAAGGACGCAGAAAAATGTGGTTTTGCTGATTATATGTATGCAGATACATTTGAGGAGGCCGTACTTAAGGCAGCAGAACTTGCACAACCAGGAGATGCTGTATTGTTATCACCTGCATGTGCGAGTTGGGGAATGTTCCCGAACTATGAAGTGCGTGGTGAGAGATTTAAAGAAATTGTAAATTCCCTATAAGGAGTGAAATGGATTGGAACAGCCTGTGAAAAAGAGGTATGATCTGATACTTATTCTGGCACTTACTCTCCTGAATGTTGTCGGGCTTGTGATTTTGTACAGCACAAGTGCCTATAACGGAGCAGTAAAGTTCCACGATTCGTTTTATTATTTAAAAAAGCAACTGTTTGCTACGTTGCTTGGAATTGCCTGTGTGTATGTGACAGCACAGATTGATTACCATTACTGGAAAAAGTTTGCAGTGCTGGGATACTTGATATCATTGATATTATCGCTGTTAGTGTTGGTTGTCGGCGATGAATATAACGGGTCCAAAAGATGGCTGTCTTTTGGACCCGTTTCGTTTCAGCCTTCAGAGTATGCAAAGGTCGCAGTCATTTTATTTCTGTCATATCTGGTGACAAAAAATATTAAAACAATGCATCGCTTTTCTACGATGTTCAAAATTCTGGTGGTAGTTTTGCCAATTGTAGGGCTAGTGGGAAGCAATAACTTAAGTACAGCGATTATCATTCTTGGGATTGCGGTTATTTTGATCTTTGTGGCAAGTCCGAAGTATGGACAGTTTATTGTAATGGGGACGATGGGAATTGGATTTATGGCGGTCTTTCTTGCACTGGAGAGTTACCGATTGGAGCGGCTGGCAATCTGGAGACACCCGGAGAATTTTGAGAAAGGTTACCAGACTATGCAGGGACTCTATGCTATCGGTTCCGGTGGATTATTTGGAAGAGGGCTTGGAAACAGTATTCAGAAACTGGGCTTTGTGCCGGAGGCACAGAATGATATGATATTTTCAATTATTTGTGAAGAACTGGGACTGATGGGAGCCGGGCTGATACTGCTCTTGTTTTTGATCATTATCTGGAGATTTTTTGTGATTGCCTGGCGTGCACCTGATCTGTTTGGAACATTGATCGCGGGTGGCGCAATGGCACATATGATGATCCAGGTCATTTTAAATGTGGCAGTAGTGACAAACAGCATCCCAAATACAGGGATTACGCTGCCGTTTATCAGCTATGGAGGTACATCTGTAGTTTTTTTAATGGTGGAAATGGGGCTTGTACTGAGCGTATCTTCTCTGGTAAAATATACGGAGATATAAAAAGGAGCAGTAGACAGATGGAAAAAGAGAATCAGAAGAAAACTCATAAAAAGCGAAAGAAAAATCATCGCCTTTATGCGATGGTCGTGATGCTGCTTACGATTATGACGGTGATTCTTGGCATATTAGTTTTATTTTATACACAAGACGTTGAAGTTTCAGGAAATGATTATTGCAGTACCGGAGATATCAGAAATACGGTATTGGAGAATCCCTATGAGATTAATACCTTGTATGTGCTGGCAAAATATAAGACCGGACATGGAACGAAGCTGGCCTGTATGGATGAGATGAATGTAAGTCTGAAGAATCCATGGACGCTAAGTGTGACAGTAAAAGAAAAACCGATTATCGGTTATGTGAAAAAAGGAAAGAAGTATGCGTATTTTGATAAGGATGGGCTGGTCGTAAAGATTTCCGAAAAATTAAATGAAAATTTACCGAGCATTGAAGGGGTGACAATTAAAAATATCAAACTGTATAAGAAACTTACATGTGATAAAAGTAAGATTTTTGAGGAAATCCTGACAACTTCCAGAGAAATTAAGAAGTATGAACTTATTCCTGACAAAATCGTTTATGAAAAGAGCACGATCAATTTATATATCGGAGATATTTGCGTATCCTTGGGAAATAAGGTGACATCCGAGCAGATTGCGCAGATCAAACCGATTTTAGAGAAGCTTTCCGGGGAAAAAGGGACGCTTCATCTGGAAAATTATGCTTCTTCCGCTAAAGCAATCACTTTTGAAAAAGAGAAGGAAAAGAGTAAAAAGGATGATTCTGATTCAGACGAAAATGCAGATGACCAGAGTAACTCGGATCTGTATACATGGGATGGTTCTGATATGAATTTATACGATGGCGCCGGATGGTATGATGAAGAAGGCAATTACTATGATTCCGGCCTGTATGACAGTTCCGGGGATTACGATACTTCAGGAAGTTACAGTGATGGCACTTATGATGATGGAAGCTACTACGACAGTGGATATGATTATTCAGGGACAGAAGGCTATTAAAAGTGGCGGAATTGTTGCAAAAAAATGAATAAAAAGGCTAAATTTCTATTGATATTTTGCACGAAACTCTATATTATATAGTATATATGGCAAAGAGAACACATTTCATTTGCTTGTGGGATGTATAATATAATTATAAGGATAACAAAGGAGGAGAAACCCTTGCTAGAAATTAAAACAAATGAATCAGAAGCAGCGGCAAAGATTATAGTTGTTGGAGTCGGCGGAGGCGGTAACAATGCTGTCAACCGAATGATCGACGAGCAGATTGCCGGTGTTGAATTTATTGCAATTAATACAGATAAACAGGCATTACAGCTTTGTAAGGCTCCGACACTGATGCAGATCGGAGAAAAGATTACCAAGGGATTGGGAGCAGGTGCCCGTCCGGAGATTGGTGAGAAAGCTGCAGAGGAGAGCTCAGAAGAGATTGCTGCAGCATTGAAAGGTGCTGATATGGTATTCGTTACCTGTGGTATGGGTGGCGGAACCGGTACAGGAGCTACCCCTGTTGTAGCACGTATTGCTAAGGAACAGGGCTCGCTGACAGTTGGTGTTGTGACGAAACCTTTCCGTTTTGAGTCAAAGACTCGTATGAACAACGCTCTTGGTGGAATTGAAAAATTAAAAGAAAGCGTTGATACTCTGATTGTTATTCCAAATGACAAATTGTTAGAGGTTGTTGACAGACGTACTACTATGCCAGAGGCTTTGAAGAAAGCGGACGAGGTATTACAGCAGGGTATTCAGGGTATCACAGACCTGATTAATGTACCTTCACTGATCAACCTTGACTTTGCAGATGTTCAGACTGTTATGACAGACAAGGGTATTGCACATATCGGTATTGGTCAGGGACGCGGTGATGATAAAGCAATTGAGGCTGTGAAACAGGCAGTTGCCAGCCCTCTTCTTGAGACAACCATTGCAGGAGCATCTCACGTTATTATCAATGTATCTGGTGATATCACACTTATGGATGCATCTGATGCAGCTGAATATGTACAGGATCTTGCAGGAGAAGATGCAAACATCATCTTTGGTGCTATGTACGATGATTCAAGAGCTGATGAAGCTACAATCACTGTTATTGCAACAGGATTACACAATGTTGGAGGAAGTGCATCCAAGTTAAAAGCAAGACTTGAGAACCCGGGAAGAAGTCCGATTCCTCAGTCGCAGCAGAATGCTCAAGGATATGAGAGAACAGCTCCGACAATGAGACAGGCAAATCCATATTCTTCTCAGCCGCAGTATGCAACACATACAGCACAGTCACAGTATGCAACACATACTCAGACACAACGTACTCCACGAGCTGATTTTGGAACAGCTCCGACGCATACAGCAAGAGAGACGGAGACCAGAAGAACTTCCGGTGGAACAATGCCTACATTAGATACACCAAGAACACCTACAAGCAAGGTGAAAGAGCAGAGCATTAAGATTCCAGATTTCTTTAAGAAATAATAAAAGTAAGATAAAGAAACATGATGGGACCAGGCAGTGAACTGTCTGGTCCTTGTTTAAAGGAGTAGAAGATGAAAAAAGTAATATTAACGGGTGACCGCCCGACAGGACACCTGCATGTGGGACACTATGTAGGATCTTTAAAAGAACGTGTGAGATTACAGAACTCAGGACAGTATGATGAGATTTATATTATGATCGCAGATGCACAGGCATTGACAGATAATGCAGAGCATCCGGAGAAAGTCCGCCAGAATATCATGCAGGTAGCACTTGATTATCTGGCGTGTGGACTTGATCCGGAGAAATCTACGATTTTTATTCAGTCAATGGTACCGGAGCTTACAGAACTTACATTCTATTATATGAACCTGGTAACTGTTGCCCGTGTACAGAGAAATCCTACGGTTAAATCCGAAATTAAGATGCGTAATTTTGAGGCAAGCATTCCGGTAGGATTTTTCTGCTATCCAATCAGTCAGGCAGCAGATATTACAGCATTCCGCGCGACAGAAGTGCCGGTTGGAGAAGATCAGATGCCGATGATTGAGCAATGCAAGGAGATCGTGCATAAGTTCAATAGTGTATATGGAGAGACACTGACAGATCCGAAGATTGTACTTCCGCAGAACCAGGCCTGCTTAAGACTTCCGGGTATTGATGGAAAGGCCAAGATGAGTAAATCTCTTGGAAACTGTATTTATCTGTCAGACGATTCGAAGACGATCAAGACAAAGGTAATGTCTATGTTTACAGATCCGAACCATCTTCGTGTGGAAGATCCTGGTAAAGTAGAAGGCAACCCGGTATTTATTTATCTGGATGCATTTTCAAGACCGGAACATTTCGAAGAGTTCCTGCCGGATTACCAGAATCTGGACGAGTTAAAAGATCACTATAGACGTGGCGGACTTGGTGATGTTAAGGTGAAGAAGTTCTTAAATAATGTAATGCAGTCGGAACTTACTCCAATCCGTGAACGTCGTGAGATGTGGGAAGGACGTCTGCCGGAAGTTTATGATATTTTGAAATCAGGCAGTGAGAGAGCGAGAGAGACAGCAGCCGATACATTGGCGGATGTACGCCGTGCAATGCGTATTGATTATTTCGAGAATGACAATCTGTTAAAATAGTTAAATTGCATATTTTTAATAATGATATTAGGAAAGAGAAAAACATGAGAATGCACTTCAATATGTTTTTCTCTTTCTTTTTATATTTTCTTTTATATTCTTATAACGTCGAAATTGTCGAAAGAAAAAAGTAAATCCCTATCAGTATCTGACAAAATTCTTCTCTCTGTTTTTCTATAATAAATATGTTCACAGGAGAAAGAAGGTGAAGGATGCACTATGAACTGTACATAGACGTATTTTTTATGGTGAATTTTATGATGGATGCCATCATACTTCTGATCACCAGAAAAGTAACTGGTTCAGATAGTTCTTATAAGCGGTTGTACCTAGGAGCCATGGCAGGTGCAGTGCTTACATGCCTGATCCTCGTATTGCCGATTCCTGTTTCGTGGATGAAGCTTTTGCTATTTCATATTCCTGTGAGTTTTACGATGATTCAGATTGGACTTGGAACAGGTGTGGGCCGGGAACTTATAAAGACATGGATCTGTCTGTATTTCAGTAGTTTCCTGGTGGGAGGCGTTTTTGCTTTTTTGGAACAATATATCAGAATCGGCAGTTTGTTTTTTATGATAGCAATCATCAGCTATTATGTGGTGTCTGGCATAGTAAGTTTTCTGGAATGTTTATTCAGGCAGAAAGAAAGACACTGTCAGGTAATCTTAAGTAAAGACGGACATATGGAAAAAGTGCAGGCGTTGATCGATACAGGAAATTGTCTGAGAGACTCTGTGACCAAAAAACCAGTGCATATTATAGATGCAGAAATAGCTGGGAAACTATTTTCATCCGACTTCCTGAGGAAAGTGAGATATATTCCGTATCATTCAATTGGAAAAAACGAGGGACTGATGCCACTTGTTTCCCTGGATGGTATGTGGATTTTGAAAAAGAAAAAAGTGTGGATTGAGAGACCAATGGTTGCGATCAGCGAGGAACCAATCAGCGAAGAAGAATACAGGATCATTCTGAATCCGGAAGATTTGAGATAAAAATCTCCGAAATATGAAAAATAAAATCGAAGGAGCCGTTGCCATGGTTATAAAACATTCAGTATCAAATCAGTTTAAATTCAGAGTAATTCCGGATATCCGGACATTTTTGTTCCCAAACCAGAAAGATGTTCATTATATCGGAGGTTCAGATATTCTTCCTGCACCGCTAAATGCGAAGGAAGAAACGAAAGCCATCCAGGGACTGGAAAAAGAGGATGCAGAGTGGTCCAGAAAAATTTTGATCGAACATAATCTCCGCCTGGTGGTGTACATAGCAAAGAAATTTGACAATACAGGGGTAGGGGTGGAGGATCTGATCTCCATTGGGACAATAGGTTTGATAAAGGCGATAAATACCTTTAATCCAGGGAAAAATATAAAGCTGGCTACCTATGCGTCCCGGTGTATTGAGAATGAAATCCTGATGTATCTGAGACGTAATAATAAGACAAAAATGGAAGTGTCTATCGATGAACCATTGAATGTAGACTGGGATGGGAATGAATTGTTACTATCAGATATTCTGGGAACTGAAGAAGATACCATTTATAAAGATCTGGAAAGTGAGGCAGAGAAGAAGGTACTTCTAAAGGCAATCAGTCGTCTGAGCAGTCGCGAGAGAATGATCATTCAGATGCGGTATGGTCTGGAAACTCCGGACGGAGAAGAAAAGACGCAGAAGGAAGTCGCTGATATTCTCGGAATTTCGCAATCTTACATATCCAGGCTGGAAAAGAAGATTATGCAGAGATTAAAACGGGAAATTGTAAAATACTCATAAAATTATTTTTGAATATGGCAACTTATTCGTCAAAGTGATAAAATGAAAGAAAAAAGAAGGAGTTGGTTGTATGAAACTGACTTGTATAGGCGCAACCCATGAAGTGACGGGAAGTTGTCATTTGTTAGAAGCATGCGGAAAGAATATTCTGATTGACTGCGGCATGGAACAGGGCCCGGATCTGTACGAGAATCAGGAGATTCCGGTAAGTGCCGGAGAGATTGATTATGTGTTACTTACACATGCACATATTGATCATTCTGGAAAGTTACCACTTCTTTGTAAACAGGGATTTTCCGGAGAAATTGTAACAACATTTGCAACATCTGATCTCTGTGCAATTATGCTGCGTGACAGTGCACACATTCAGGAATTTGAGGCAGAATGGAGAAATCGTAAAGCAAAACGAAGTGGTGAAGAAACGTATGAACCGCTTTACATGATGGCAGATGCGGAGGCTGCGATAAAACTCCTTGCTCCGATTGATTATAATCAGAAGATTACACTTTGTGACGGCATAGAAGTGCGTTTCAATGATATGGGACATTTACTCGGATCTGCAAGTATTGAAGTTTGGATTACGGAAGAAAATATATCGAAAAAGATCGTATTTTCCGGGGATGTGGGGAATACGAACCAACCAATTATCAAAAATCCGCAGAAAGTAAAAGAAGCAGACTATGTAGTGATTGAATCCACATATGGTGACCGAACGCACGGAATCGACCGACCGGATTATGTCAAAGAATTTGCGAGGATTTTGCGAGAGACATTTGCCAAGGGTGGAAATGTAGTTATTCCTTCGTTTGCAGTGGGACGTACCCAGGAGATTTTGTATTTTATCCGTGAGATTAAAGAGAAGAATCTGGTGCCGGAATATCCGGAATTTGAAGTGTATGTAGATAGTCCGCTGGCAATCGAAGCAACACAGGTATTTAATAAGAATGTCAAATCCTGTTTTGATGAAGATGCAATGAAACTGGTGGAAGAGGGAATCAACCCGTTGGTATTTCCGGGACTTAAATTATCTGTGACCAGTGAAGATTCCAGAGCAATCAACTTTGACCCGAAGTCGAAAGTTATTATATCAGCTTCCGGTATGTGTGAAGCAGGACGTATCAGACATCACCTGAAACACAATTTGTGGAGACCGGAATGTACAATTTGTTTTGTGGGATATCAGGCAGTGGGAACGCTGGGACGTAAATTGATCGAAGGTGCAGAGTGCGTAAAGTTATTCGGTGAAAATATCACAGTAAATGCACATATTGAGACAATGAAAGGAATCAGCGGTCATGCAGATATGAATGGCCTGTTAGGCTGGTTAAAAGGCTTTGAAACTAAACCTGAGAGAGTTATCGTGGTGCATGGGGAGGATCAGGTGACCGATTCTTTTGCACAGTTGGTAGAGGATACGATTGGATGTCCGGCATTTGCACCGTATTCTGGTGGCAGTGTAGATCTTGCTACCGATGAGATACTGACAGAAGGCGTGAAAACTCCGAAGAAAGCAGTGGAAAAACCTGCAAGATCAAGAGCTGTGGCAGCATTTGAACGTGTGGTTGCAGCAGCTAAGAGACTTCTGGAGGTCGTATATCAGAATGAAGGATTATCTAATAAAGATCTGGCTAAGTTTGAGACTCAGATTCAGAATCTGGCAGATAAGTGGGCAAGATAGTGTCTGTATATGAAATGTGAAAAGATCATAGGAAGATATAAAAGGGAGAAGAACCTGTCATTGGCAGGTTCTTCTTTTAATCCAGATATTCTTTCATAGCATGCAATGCATTTTTCTCTAGTCTGCTAACTTGTGCCTGGGAGATATGAATCTCATCTGCAACTTCCATCTGAGTTTTCCCTTCGAAAAACCGTAATTTAATGATGTAGCGTTCTCGTTCTCCGAGTCGGTTCATAGCAGCTTCCAAAGACAGGTCCTCTACCCATTTTTCTTCTTTGTTTTTTGAATCACTCAATTGATCCATGACATAGAGTGCATCCCCACCATCATTATAGACGGGCTCCTGGAGGCTCATGGGAATTTGGATGGCGTCCAGAGCGAATACAATATCTTCTTTGGAAATGCCAATTTCCTCGGCAATTTCCTGTACTGTAGGTTCCTTTAAATGCTGTTTGATGTAGTTTTCCTTGGCATAGATTGCTTTGTATGCTGTGTCTCTCAAAGAACGGCTGACGCGGATGCTGCTGTTATCCCTCATGTAGCGTCTGATTTCACCGATGATCATGGGAACAGCGTAGGTGGAAAATTTTACATCTAATTCCGTATTAAAATTATTAATTGCCTTGATGAGTCCGATGCACCCAATCTGAAAAAGATCATCAGGATTTTCACCGCTGGAATGAAACCTGCGTATGACACTGAGTACAAGCCTCAGATTTCCCTTGATATATTCTTCTTTTGCTGCCTGGTCCCCTGCTTTGATCCGGATGAACAGTGCTGCCTTTTCTTCGTCGTTTAAGATTGGAAGTCTGGAAGTATTGACCCCACAGATTTCTACTTTTCCCTGTGCCATAATAAAGAACCTCCTGGAAGTGTTTTGATTAATTTGTCTAGTAGAATGATTCTCAGACAGAAGAAAACGTATGCGTATCAGGAGAAAATTTAATAAAATAATGGACCTTGACAATTTGCGATATTTGCTATTGCATTTTTGGTAAACGCATACTATGATTATGCGTAGGAGGCAGATACGATGATAAAAGCTTGTATATTTGATTTGGATGGAACATTGACTGCAACATTGGATTCTCTTCATTATTCAGTGAATAAGACACTGGAAGAGATGGGACTTTCGGGGATAACGAGAGAGGAATGCAGACAATATGTGGGAGATGGAGCCAGATGTCTGATGGAACGCGCACTTTTAAGGACCGGAGAAGGGAATGTGGCGCGGATAGAAGAGGGAATGGAAATATATGGACGTATATTTGATAAGAACTGTACATATCTTGTAGAACCGTATGAAGGTATTCTTTCAATGATTGAGGCATTGAAGGCAAGAGATGTAAAGCTGGGTGTATTATCGAATAAGCCACATAAACAGACTGTGAAAGTAGTTGAAGAGATTTTTGGTGCAGGTGTGTTTGACTATGCGCAGGGACAGATGGATACAGTTCCGAAGAAACCGGATCCGACAGGAGTTTTTCGTTTGCTTGAGAAGCTGGATGTAGAGAAGGATGAATGCCTTTATATCGGGGATTCAGAAGTAGATGTGCGCACCGGTCATAATGCAGGTGTGAAGACCATAAGTGTATTGTGGGGATTTCGTACAAAAGATGTGTTAATAGCTGCAGGGGCGGTAGATATGATCGATCGACCGGAAGAACTGTTGCAGTTTATATAAAGCGATAAGGAGGGTTGTGCAATGTATGAGTATGATGAAGAATGTCTGAAGACTTTTCTCAGAGATCAGGGCAGATTATTTGATGAACCAGTAGCAGAGACTTTGGAAGAAGCAGAAGCATTTTTGGAGGACTGCATGGCAGTTATTGTTGACAGCATTGCGGAAGTAAAAGAATATCTGGAAGAAGAAGGTCTGGATGTTGAAGGTATGTCAGCAGAAGAGTTAGAAGATGCATCAGAAGTATTCGCAATCTCAGATGGAAGATATCTGATCGTGGAAGGATAATTCCGGATGTCATACAGAACATAATGAAGGGAAAAATAACAGAATCTGTCCAGCCCATGACGGGCGGCAGATTCTGTTATTTTTGTCCGGATATATTAATGGTCCGGAACATATTTGTTATTGCACAGTTACGATATTTTTGCCTTATCCAGTGCGTCCTTGATTGCATGAAAGATTACTTGAGATGTGTAAGGACTATCGGAAGAATATTGAATATTCTCCAGAGACTGGGAATCGTAGATTTGTTCGGCAATATCCTCAATTGCCGGCTGGATGAGAGGGTACATTGTTGTAACAGATTCATCCAGATTTGAAAAACGTATAGAATTTATATGGGACTCATCGACAGAAACTTCTATTTCCAGGTCATTGTTATTTAGAGTGACAGTAGAAGTGTAAGTGCCGGGAGTATATTTTTGGGTTGTCTGTGTATTGTTTTTTTGTCCTGGATGAAACATAAACACAAGCAGCAGTATCAATATGACAGCCAGTGCGGCAAAGACCGCTGTATAAATGATTTCTTTCATGTGTAGTACAACAATTTTGGTTCTGGATCCCATAATGACCTCCTATATTGTGGATGAAAACTTTATTTTTTATAATGTATGATGAAAAAACGTAAATTATGCATCTTATTTTGGATGACAAAAAGAAAGGATTCTTGTAAAATGGATAGGAAATAAAAGAAGAGGTGAGGATAGATGTATATTATAGCAGGACTTGGAAATCCAACCGAACAGTATGCAGGAACAAGACATAACGTTGGATTTGATGTCATAGATACATTAGCAGATAAATATAATATTTCTGTAGAAGGAAGGAAAAACCGCGCATTTATAGGAAAAGGCATAATCGAAGGCCAGAAGGTGATTCTGGTAAAACCGCAGACATTTATGAATCTCAGTGGGGAGAGTATCCGTGGTCTGGTGGATTATTATAAGATTGATCCGGAGACAGAACTTCTGGTGATCTACGATGATATCAGCCTGGATGTGGGACAACTTAGAATCCGTAAGAAAGGAAGTGCCGGTGGGCATAATGGAATCAAGAATATTATTTCTCATCTGGGAACGGATGTGTTCCCAAGAATCAAAGTTGGTGTAGGAGAAAAACCAAAAGGATATGACCTGGCAGATTATGTGCTGGGACATTTTTCAAAAGAAGATAGAAGTATCATGGAAGAAGGATATGAAAACGCTGTGGAGGCGATCAAATTATTCCTTGCAGGTGAGATTGACGCTGCGATGAATGAATATAACAGAAAGGCAAAGACGAAGGGGTAACAGTATGCAGGCTTTGTTGGGACCGTTAAATGAGCTGGCGGAATTTGAAGAGATCTGCCGGCATAAGATGGATGCACCTGGGATGATGAAGGTTTCGGGCTGTGTTAATTCGCAAAAATCACATATGATGTATGCACTGAGCGATGGCTGCCGCTATAAAGTCATCGTTTGTTCCAGTGAGGTGAAGGCAAAGCAGATTTACGAAGAGTACAGTTTTTTAGATACATCAACTTATCAGTATCCTGCAAAGGATTTGCTGTTTTATCAGGCTGATTTAAGGAGTAAAGAACTGACAAGACAACGTATGACGGTATTGCAGGCGGTTACAACTGGAGAACCATTGACAGTTGTAACCAGTTTTGATGCATTTATGGATGCTCTGCTCACAAAAGAAGAGATTTCTAGGCAGATGGTGAAGATTGCGTATGACAGCAGTCTGGATCTGGAAGCACTTAAGAAGACGCTCGTGGAACTGGGGTATGACAGAGAAGCACAGATTGAAGGACCAGGGCAGTTTGCCGTGCGGGGTGGGATTCTTGATGTCTATCCATTGACGGAAGAACTTCCGGTGCGAATTGAACTCTGGGGTGATGAGGTAGATTCTATCCGTACATTTGACATAGAGACACAGCGATCCATTGAGAATCTGGAAGAAGTTACGATATCTCCGGCGAAAGAATACCCGGAAGAAGCGAAAGATGGTGTGTCATTTTTGGATTATTTTCCGGAAACTCAGACTCTGATTTTTCTGGATGAGCCGGTGCGCCTGTTAGAGAGCGGAGATGGCGTGGAGGCCGAGTTTATAGAAGCTCAGAAGAAACGTATCGAGAGTGGTTATGAGATGGAAGAAGGGGAGGCCTTTATTTTTTCGGCGAAAGAAATCCTGGCAAAACTCAATCATTACTCCAGTATTGGATTCTTTGCACTGGACATGCGTGCGAAGGGATTAGAGACGAGAGAGTCTTATATGATCCAGACCAAAAGTGTCAGTCCGTATAATGGCAGCTTTGACATGCTGACGGGAGATTTGAAACGATTGAAACGTCAAGGATACCGGGTGGTATTATTATCCGGTTCCAGAACAAGAGCGAAGCGTCTGGCAGAGGATCTGAGAGATTACAATCTGAGCAGTTACTACAGTGACGATATGGATCGACAGGTGGAGCCGGGAGAAATCATGACAGCGTATGGATATGTGGCAGAAGGTTATGAGTACCCGATGTTGAAATTTACGGTGATTTCTGAAACAGATATTTTCGGAAGAGTTAAGAAAAAAAAGAAACGAAAATCATATGAAGGGCGTAAAATCCAGAGCTTCTCGGAACTGAAACCGGGAGATTATGTGGTTCATGAAAATCACGGACTTGGTATTTACCAGGGAATAGAGAAGATAGAAGTAGATAAGATATCCAAGGATTATATGAAGATATCCTATGCGCAAGGGGGAAATCTGTACATTCCGGCTACGCAGCTTGACATGATCCAGAAATATGCCAGTGCAGATGCAAAGAAACCGAAATTAAATAAATTAGGAACTCAGGAGTGGCACCGGACAAAGACAAAAGTCCGTGGTGCTGTTCGCGAGATTGCAAAAGATCTTGTGGAGCTTTATGCTGCCAGGTTGAACCAGAAGGGTTACGTCTACGGAGAAGATACTGTCTGGCAGAGAGAGTTTGAGGAAATGTTCCCATTTGAAGAGACAGATGACCAGATGATGGCAATCGAGGCAATCAAAAAAGATATGGAGAGCACCAAGATCATGGATCGCCTGATCTGCGGAGATGTGGGATATGGAAAGACGGAAGTCGCGATCAGAGCAGCGTTTAAGGCGGTGCAGGAGAGCAAGCAGGTAGTATATCTGGTACCGACGACAATCCTGGCACAGCAACATTATAATACATTTATGCAGCGGATGAAGGACTTTCCGGTCAGGATCGATCTGATGTGCAGATTCCGGACACCGGCGCAGCAGAAGAAGACCATCGAAGATGCAAAGAAAGGATTAGTAGATATCATTATCGGAACACATAGAGTTCTGAGCGACGATCTTATCTTTAAAGATCTTGGACTTCTGATTATTGATGAAGAGCAGCGTTTTGGTGTGCAGCACAAAGAGAAAATCAAGAAATTAAAGGAAAATGTGGATGTACTGACATTGACGGCAACCCCGATTCCGCGAACACTCCATATGAGCCTGATCGGTATCAGGGATATGAGTGTCTTAGAAGAAGCGCCGAATGACCGTATGCCAATTCAGACATATGTCATGGAATATAACGATGAAATGGTCCGTGAGGCAATCGAGAGGGAATGCGCAAGGGGAGGCCAGGTCTATTATGTTTATAATCGTGTGGAAGACATAGAGGAAGTGGCATCAAGGATCAGTCGTCTGGTGCCGGAGGTAAATGTGGCATATGCGCACGGTCAGATGAAAGAGCATGTTCTTGAGAAGATTATGTATGACTTTATCAATGGTGAGATTGATGTACTGGTATCCACCACGATCATAGAAACAGGGCTTGATATTTCTAATGCTAATACCATGATTATCCATGATGCAGACAGACTGGGATTGTCTCAGCTTTACCAGCTTAGAGGTCGTGTGGGACGTTCTAACCGTATGGCATATGCGTTCCTTTTATATAGAAGAGATAAGATGCTAAAAGAAGTTGCGGAGAAACGTCTGGCTGCAATACGTGAGTTTACAGATCTAGGATCTGGATTTAAGATTGCCATGCGGGATTTGGAAATCCGTGGTGCCGGCAATCTGTTAGGAGCAGAGCAACACGGACATATGCAGGCGGTTGGCTATGATCTGTACTGTAAGATGTTAAATGAAGCGGTCAAGCATTTAAAAGGTGAGACGGAAGAGGAAGAAGAATATATGACGACCGTGGATCTGAATGTGGATGCATATATTCCGGACTCGTACATTGCAAACGAATACCAGAAACTGGATATTTATAAGCGTATTGCAGCAATCGAAAATGAGGATGAGATGGAAGATATGACGGAAGAACTGATTGACCGTTTTGGAGATATCCCGAAGAAAGTAGAGATGCTTTTAACGGTTGCAGGAATCAAAGCACTGGCTCACAGGGTCTATGTGACTTCCATCGAGCAAAAGGGAGAGATTTACACATTTACTATGTATGAGCGGGCAAAAGTACATCCGGAGCGTATCCCGGAGATGCTGAAAGCATATAAAGGGGAACTGAGCTTTAAAGCGGATGCGGCAAATCCGAGCTTTGTTTACGAAAAGAAACGTCATAATAAAAAAGAAAAGCAGACAGATATTTTAGATGTTGTAAAAAAAATATTAATTAGTCTTAAAGGATTGATTGACGGATAAAAAGAAGGTATACTTATTTTATTATGGCAAAAGAAAGGTATTAGAGAGAATGAAAAGAAGAGCAGTAATATTTGCTGTTGCCGGAATGCTGGCAGTAACATCACTTGCTGGATGTAGCAAGATCAAAGAATCAGATGTGGTAGTATCCGCAGGTGATGAGAAGATCACGGCGACAGAAGCTAATTTCTATGCAAGATATATGCAGGCGCAGTATGAGACCTACTATGGTTCTTATCTGGGAGATAATATGTGGGCGACAGAGGCATCGGAAGGAAAAACCTATGAACAGACTGTTAAGTCTTCTCTGCTAAAAGAACTGAAGAACATGGTTGTTCTGAAAGAGCACATGGATGACTACGATGTTAAGCTGACCAAGGATGAGAAGAAAGCCATTAAGAAAGCTGCGAAAGAATTTGTAAAAGCTAATGATGAAAAGGATGCTTCTAAAGTATCCGGAGATCAGGATACCGTAGAGAATGTACTGACATACATTACAATTGAACAGAAGATGATGACGGCAATTGAAGATACTGTGGATACGAATGTGTCAGATGAAGAAGCAGCACAGAAGAGTATGCAGTATGTGGCATATGCGTATGTGGAAGATGATGGCAGCGGCAATGCAACTGCCGTATCAGATGACAAGAAAGCAGAATTGAAGGCTCAGGCAGAGAAATTTGCAGAGGGTGCTAAGACTGCAGAGGATTTTGAGGCTTATGCCAATGAACAGGGTGCGGAACTTCGTACGGCAACTTTTGATTCAGAGACAACAACACCAAATAAAGAACTGATTAAGGCTGCAGATGCTTTGGAAGAGGGTGGTGTGACAGACCTGATCGAGACAGATGAAGGATGCTATATTGCGAAGGTCACAAGTCTGTTCGATAAAGATGCAACAGATACAAAGAAAGAATCCATCATTTCAGAGAGAAAATCCGACCTTTTTACCAAGACATGCAAAGACTGGATCAAGAAAGAAGGCGTTAAAGCTGACAAGAAAGTCTGGAAGAAGATTAGTTTTACAGATCTGAGTGTGAAGATCAAGCAAGATGAGACAGAAGAGAACTCTGATACATCCGCAGACAGTACGACGGATGTTTCAGATAGTTCAGAGTCGGATAATGCATCGGAATAATATCAAAAATATAAATAAGTGAAGATAAAAAAATTCCCGGTAGTGAAAACTGCCGGGAATTTTTCGTCGGACAACAAGCCGAAGTCCGAATTTTCTTGAGAACTTTGTGATTGCCCATGAATTTTAACGATTTACAAAAAGATTAGTTCATAAAAGCTCCAACAATCTCGTTTACAAGTTTGCCGTCAGCTTTTCCTTTTACCTTAGGCATGAGATTTTTCATGATTTTTCCTTTGTCCTTCGCGGTAGGAGTATCCAGACCAAGTTCTGCCAGAACTGCAGATACGACCTCTTTGATCTCTGCCTCGTCCATCATCTTTGGAGCATATGGCTCTAAAACAGCCAGTCTCTTCTGGCATTCTTCGATAATATCTGTACGGTCGGCAGGGGTAAGCTCCAGAGTTTCTTTTGTCTGTTTGATCTCTTTTAAGATGACCTGTGTCTCCTCCTCCGGAGTCAGATCTGCGCGTTTGTCGATGGCTTTATTTTTTAATGCTGCAAGAAGCATGGATAAAGTCTCTTTGGTCTCTTTGTCACCAGCTTTCATGGCCTTTATCATATCACTGCGGACTTCCTCTATTTTACTCATAATATTCCTCCTGTCTGCTTACAATTTTAGAAACAATTTTATTTTAGCAGATACCGTCCGTAAACTCAAGAGAGGCGTTTCTTGAGTTTACGCAGTTTTATCCACAATGGTATTCTTTTTCATATATAGTTATTAACAACTTTCAAGAAATGCTTAAAATATAAGGAATCCAAGTTCTTTTTGATGTAAAATTAAAGTGACCAAACAAAAATCTTACTAAACAAAAAAGAAAGGGATCCCTTATGGTTCATTTTACATCAAATACTTATACATTGAAAAGAAAAATTTTAACTTTTACAAATAAAATTTCGAAACGGCTTTCTAAACCTGAACGTAAATTTACTGCTGATATTACTTATGGCATGCTCGCTTCCGGAAGCTGCCTTCTTACTGATGTTGTTGACCAACTTCATGAAGATTCCAAAAAGATAAATGTTGTTGATCGTCTTTCCAGACATCTCACTTCAACTGAAGCTGCATCTTCTTATCTTCAACAGAAAAGGATTACAAATCTGCCAACACGATTACTTTTGATGCAATGAAACAAGGGGCAGCTCTCTTTGGAAAAGCAACTTTTTGCATGTATCGCGGTTATGACGACAACAAGATGTTCCTAAAACTGAATGCTTTAAATCAAGATTACGTGATTCGATTAAAATCAAACCGTGAACTTCTTTATCACAATAAATGGACTTTTGCTACAGAATTGCGTAATCGCCGTAAAGGAAAAATCAAAACCAGTGTATTTTACAAAGGCAAAGATCATGGGGCTTACATTTCCCATGTCAAAGTTCAAATCACAGCGTCAAGAAAAAATATTTTTCTGGTGCTTGTTTACGGTATTACAGAACATCCAATGATGCTTGTCACAAACAAAGAAATAAAATCCAAAGAAGACGCAATCAAGGTGGCAAGAACTTATTTCTCAAGATGGAAAATCGAGGAATATTTTCGTTGTAAAAAGCAGATGTTTCAATTTGAAAACTTTCGTGTGCGGAAACTCAAGAGCACGATAAGCATAACTCACCATTTGTACCGATATCTCGTAATTTATAACGTTTTTTCTTATTTACCTCTCATATTTTCCTATTGCATTTGTGCATTTTATATGATACGTTAATCTTATCACAATTGGTGTTTACATGATGTAAGGGAGATAATTATCGTGTAACGCCCAACGCACATTTGTATTACTGAAAGGAGACCTATATGTTTAGAAAAAGTTATTGGAAAAAGAGATTTGCTCCTGTCCTGGCGGGCGCACTGGTAATTTCTTCATTACTGATACCGCCTGGTCATGCATTCGCAGCCGATCCGGTTACTCTTGAAGAACAGACTGTAAGTCCTGAGACACCGGAAGTTAAGGACGTAACGGATTCCACCGATGCAGCGACCACCGATGCGAACCTGACCACTCCCGATTCCGTTCCGGATTCTGTATCAGATTCTGTAGCCGGTACTTCTGCAACAGATGCTTCATCCGATAAGGAAGCTGCTAAGCAGGATGTGAAGGAGACGAAGGAAGTAAAGGCAGCTGACGATGCAGTTACCGATCCGATTCCGGACAAGACTCCTCACCTCGTATACGGTGACAAGAGTCTAGCTGACGAAGATGCTTTCGTCCTGCTGATCTTCGGCGACGGCTTCACTGCTTCCGAGCAGGATTCATTCTATACCAATGCTCAGAATACCGCGGATTATCTGATGGATACTTCTCCTTGGGATGAGTTCAAAGATACGATCAAGATCTACGCTCTCGGAGTTGTATCGAATGAATCAGGCGCAAAAGCAGACACAGCGATTAACCAGGAGCAGGCGAACGTGGACACACGCGACACCTACTTCGGATCTTCATTCTGGTCAGGTGGTATGCAGCGTCTTCTTACGATCAGTTCGGAAGGATCTAAGAAAGCAAAGCAGTTATCCGAGCAGTACCTTCCTGCTGCAGACTTTAATGTTGTGATCGTCAATGCTACCACATACGGCGGAAGCGGCGGAAGTGTATGTGTTGCTTCTCTTAATAATGAATCCCTTGAGATGATGCTTCACGAGCTTGGACACACCACTGCCAAACTTTCGGATGAATATTTCGCAGGTGCAAGCTATGCGGCCGAGATGCCGAATATGACAGCTGAGTCTGATCCGGCAAAGGTCCGCTGGTCACGCTTCATCGGTAAGAATGAAGTCGGTGTCTATGAATATGACAATGGCGGTAACGGATGGTACCGTCCACACCAGAATTGTAAGATGCGTTTTCTTGGTAAGCAGTATGCTTTCTGTGAAGTATGTAAAGAACAGATCCGCAAGACCTTCTGCCAGGATTCGAATGTAACCAAGTTATTCTTCCAGCCTTATGCAGATATGTTCTATGAGTCTGACACAGGCAAAGATATGCGTGAATACTTTATCCTCCGCAGAGGCAAGAATGAGATCACAGGCGACAAGCTCGGTGATGCTTTAACGCTTACTTACAAGGATGCGAACGGCAACGTAGTATCCGGTATTCCTAACAAAGCCGGAACTTATACCATCGAAGCTGCATTTGCCGGAGACAGCACCTATGAGAAATGCAGTCAGACAGCTTCCTACACGATCGAATTACCGGATCTCATCACGCTCGATGTTCCGTCCAAGGTATACGACGGCAAACCTGCCGACCTTAATTATAGCGTTAATTATGATAAAGACTATACGGTAAAAGCGCATTATAAAGGAACGGTTCCTTACGCCGCTGAGATTACTTATAATTATGACAGCGACGATGCGCCGATAACTCCTGGCCGTTACAAAGTAACCCTTACTGCTTATGACAAAGCCACAGGAACCGCGATCAGCAGTAAGACCAAAGACTTTGAGATTACCTTCAAGTCCACGACTCTTCAGAATAACGACACAGCCGATTATCCGGGTGCTATGCCTTATTATAACAATAAGACGATCGTATTCTCCGGAGAAGGTTACACAGCCGGTGAACAGTCTCAGTTTGAAGATGTTGCAAAAGACTTTGTGAAGTATTTCCGTTCTACAGAACCTTTCAAAGAAGCTGACACGTACTTTAACTATCACACGGTAGAGACCGTATCCAATGAATCCGGTATCGGTCAGAAAGCCAAAGATACTTACTACAAACTGACTTATGATAAGAATGGGAAGATTGTTCCGACAGACGAAAGTACCGCCGGTGCAATGTACATTGGTAACAATATCATTACCTCTTACTACAAAGCCACTATTGTTATTGTAAATGATAAGAACGTAAAGACAGGTACTACATTCAAGAACAAGCGTTTCACCATTTACACGACAGCAGATGAGGCCGGCATGCAGTTTGCGGCAAATGAACTGCGTAATTACTTCACTAACCACGAAGAAGGCTATACTCCTTCTACAGACGCCGAGAAAGATGCGGAAAGAACCGAATTCCTGAAAGCGCTTTATTACACCTGGTATGGATCTGATTACGCTCCGGTATTAAGCCGTGCTTATGACGAGACATTTACGGAGAACGGATCTCCGATCGACCTTGCACCATATTTCCATACTTATGTATTGGGCAAAGAGGTAGAGGGCGTTGCTTATAAGATGACTTACTATGCAGATGATAATGGCGCTGTCGGAGAAGAACTTTCCGAAGCTCCTTCCAAGGCAGGTACTTATCATGCGAAAGCGGAGCTTGTCATGGACGATGTGTCCGCGTATGGCGAGCCTTGTAAGAAGGTTACTTTAGACGGTGAGACATATTCGCTTCCTCTGGCACGCGGATGGACCACTTACACGATTCAGGCCAAAGATGACCCGGAGAACCCGAACCCTGAGAATCCTGACAAACCTGATCCTGGTACACCGGATGATCCGAAGAATCCTGGAAGCGATAATCCTGGACAGAACCTGAAACCGAATCAGAATCTGAATAATAACAAGAATATAAATATTAACAAATCAACCAACGGCAAAGCTTCTAACAAAGCTGTAGCCAGAACCGGCGATCAGTCACCGGTATGGATGTACATACTTCTTTCTCTGACAGCACTTGCTGTGATCGCAGCTGTGATCTGTAAGAGAAGATTCCGTAGATAAGTTAGATAAAACCCTTTAATCACAACCACCGGCTTAGCCGGTGGTTTGCTTTGACCCTATAAGGGTCTGTTACCGGCACTGGAGTCTAAAGACTCATCGAAATAGATTCGCCAATCGCAACATCATTTACTCACTAAGCCCTTTCGGGCTTATCTTTAGATGTAAAATTAAAGTGACCAAACAAATAACGATGTTTTTGATTAAAATTTGATGATAACGATGTCGAATTATGTTATAATATATAAATGTGAAAAATAGGAACATAAATTGCTAGATAAGAGGGGTTATTTTATGGACATACAATTAACTCAGGCTCAACGACAAGTGCTTTCACAACGCATGATTCAGTCTGTAAATATTTTACAGATGAGTGCTCAGGAACTGACCGAATATATCAAGAAGGTGGCGATGGAGAATCCGCTGGTGGATCTGGAGGAACCAGAACAGGAGAGTAAGGATCAGGAACGTTTGAAGAAACTGGAATGGCTGGCCAATCTGGATGAGCAGAACCGAGTTTATTATCGGCGTGAATATGAGGAGTCAGATGCGAATGATATCATGAATATCGGTAGCAGGGACGAGGAGACACTGGCAGATAATCTGTTGTCCCAATTGATCGGAATGGGGTATACAGATGAAGAATACCGTGTGTTTGAGTATATTGCGCAGTGTTTGGATTCCAATGGATTCTATACAGGTGCACCGGGGGAACTGGCAGAGCGTTGGCAGATTACGACGGAGAAAGCAGAAGAAATGCTGGAGGTGATGCGTAATCTGGAGCCGGCAGGTGTCTGTGCACCAGATCTGGTACATTGTCTTTTGAAACAATTGGAGAGAGAAGGGGACAAGTATCAGGTGGAGAGAGTGATTGTGACAGAGTATCTGGAACTTTTGGGGAAGAACCAGTTACATGTGATCGCTAAAAAGATGCATCTTTCTATTGAGCGTGTGAAAGAAGCGCAGATGAGGATACGAAGTCTGAATCCAAAACCAAGCAGCGGATTCTCGGACAGAGAAGTTCTTCGTTACCTGACGCCGGATGTCACCGTTGTGAAGCTGGAAGGATATTTTGAGGTATTAGTGAATGATACATCCTGTCCGGTGATGCAGATTAATCAAGAATACATGAAGATGTTAAAAGGTGCCTGTCCGGATGAAGCAAAAGACTATATTATGGAAAAATTTCGACAGGTGGAACAGATCCAGGGTTGTATTATGAAACGAAATAATACATTGACCAGACTGACAAAATGTCTGGTGGACAACCAGAAAGAATTCTTTATGTATGGAAAAGGGCATCTGAAACCGTTTAAGATGAAAGATGCGGCAGAGATTTTAGATGTGCATGAATCAACGATTAGTCGTACTGTAAAAGAAAAATATCTGCAGTGCTGCTGGGGAATTTTCCCATTAGGATATTTCTTTTCCAAAGGATTTAATAACGGTGAGAACAGTGGCAACATCGCGACAATCCAGTTGAAAGAACAGCTGAAAAAGATCATTGATGAAGAAGACAAGTCAAAACCTTTAAGTGATCAGAAATTGATGGAGAAACTTGCAGAGCAGGGAGTACAGATTTCAAGGAGAACTGTTACGAAATACAGGGAGAGTATGTCAATTGCGGATTGCCGAGGAAGAAAACAATATAGTTCATAAAATGTATTTAAATTATACATACAGAAGAAAAAGAACAGCATTAGCTGTTCTTTTTTTGCACAATTTGCCAAAGAACAATAAAATTGCATGAGGAAAAAATTGCGGAAAGAAAAAACAAAGCAGTAAATTTAGATATTAGTTAACAAAAAACAACGAAAAATGACAATTAATATTAAATTTGAACAAAAAAGTAGATAATTTCACAAACTAAAAATAAACTGGCTTGGAAGTTGCTATTAATATTAAATAGAAAATATAAAATATGATGGAGGTAACTTAACATGAAAGATTACAAAGATTTGAATATCTTAGTTGTTGGTGCAGGTACTATGGGATCTACAATCGCACAGGTTATGGCAGCAGCAGGAATTAAGACAACTATGGCTGATTTGGAGCAGAGATTTTTGGACGGAGCAAAAGCTCGAATCGCTACTCAGATCGAAGGTCTTGTAGAGAATGGATTAGCAGACGAAAGTTATGGAAAGAATGTTGATGAGAATCTTGATACAATCCTGAATGCAGATATTCCGGGAGTGGCAGAGAAGTTTGATCTTGTATTCGAGGTAGTTCCGGAGAATAAAGATATCAAACACGCTACATACAAGATGCTGAATGACAACTGTCGTCCGGATTGTATCTTCTGTTCAAATACATCAGGAATGCCTGTATTTGATGTAACAGCAGACATTATGCCTGATCAGAGCAGATTCCTTGTAACACACTGGTTCAACCCACCACACATGATGAAACTGGTAGAGGTTGTATACGGACCTAAGACATCTGATGAAGTTGGTCAGTATGTAAAAGGACTTCTTGAGTTCGCTGGAAAGAAACCAGCAGTACTGAAACATTACTGCCCGGGATTCATCGTTAACAGAATTGCTACAGTAATCAACCGTGAGTTCTACTACATGATTCAGCAGGGATGGATTACAGGAGAAGATGCTGAGAACGCTATGAAATATACAAACGGTATCCGTTGGGGATTTGAAGGACCTACATCTCTTTGGGATTTCGTAGGACTGGATATCACAGTTGCAGTAGCAAGAGACGTACTTCCTACATTGTGTAACGATGCTGAGACCATCAAATATGGTGAAGAATTACTCGCTAAGGGTGAGCTTGGAATGAAAGCTGATAAGGGTGTCTTTGACTGGTCTGACATCGATAAAGATGAGTGGGCTAAGATGCGTAACAGAAGAATCCTTCAGATGACAAAAGTTGTTGATCAGTGGACAAAAGAAGACGAAGAGTCTGGAATGATCTTAAAAGCAGCTAAATAAATTTTGAGAGATAAATTCACATTAAATAAAGAGTGGCAGTCGCTTTGGTGGCTGCCGCTTTTTATATTGAAGACTCCTAAATGCCCATATAAGCTATGAATATTATAATATCAGGAATTCCCTGGGTGGGAAGAGATAAAACGTAAGGAAAGCCCGGATTCTTTTGAATCCGGGCTTTCCTGTTATGTAACATGTTCTCTTATGAGATTGATAACCGATGTCTAACGATTATTTCTGAGCAACTGTCTTGCGGAAACGATCCAGCATAGCTCTAGGAGTAGCTGTCTTACGTTCGTATCTTGGGCACTCAACTCCCTCGAATCCGGCAAGATATTTAGCGATTTTCTTCAGCTCTTCAAGATCGTAACGGCTCATCATAGTGATTGTCTCCATCAGAGGTGATCCACCACCGTGTACACCGGCTACAGCCTGAGCTGCTTCGAAGGAATCACATAATTTATCTTCCATCATACGCATTGTACGATGTGTCTCTTCTGCTGTGTAAGCAGGATTTCTCATGATATATTTGTTACACAGATCTGCTGTTTCAGGAGCGAAGAAGCTTTCCTCTGTTGGAAGAGAAGCACATACACCACCTGTAAGGTCAGCAAGAATCTCATACTCATGATAGATGTTGTGTCCTGCAAGACGACGTCCGGCGTTTGTTAAGATCTCATCCGGTACATACTGTCCGCTTGGGAACTGTACTGCACGGTAAGCTGAAGCCTGACCGGCTGCAAATACAAGTTCTGCAGTTCCGATGATATCACAAAGTTTTTCTCTTACGTGAGATGCAGAAGCGATGTCGTTAACGTCAGCTACTAATGCTGCCTGAGAAGCGATAACTTCTGAAACGGCTGTCTTACATCCTGTGTAAGAATGACGATGATAGTGAGCGAACATCAGTGCAAGGTATCCTGCATACTGAAGTACGTCTGGCTGATCCATACCATTTAAGAAGATTCTGTCTTCTGGTACGAATACATCATCAAAGATTGTAAGAGACTCAACGTCACCAATCTTGTTGAATGGAGCATCAAGATGTTTTCTCTTGTGGTGAACTCCCGGAAGAGCCATTAATTTGATTCCATCCCAGTCTGCCGGCAATGCGAAGCAGATAGCATATGCTTCATCGCCAGGGCCCATGAATTTTGTAGGACAAGCAAAAATCTCATCTACGTATGGAGCGTTAGAGTTACAGATCTTAGCACCTCTTACGATAGCTCCTTTACAAGGTTTTCCATCGATACCGATACCATCAACGTTGTTCTCTACTACATGTAAGAATACGTCTGGATCTGGCTGCTGATGAGCTCTCTTATATTTAGCGTTACGGCTTCCCTTAACGTCTGTCTGAGCATTGTTACAAACGAGGTCATTTTCCTGACAATATTTTAAGTATTCAACAAATCTGTCATAGTAGTGAGTTCCGCAAGCTTTATCACAGTCATAAGCAACTGCGTTGATAGCGTTCATAGCGTCAGTTCCCATACATCTCTGCATACATCCACCTACATGGTGACAGATCAGACGAGTCATTAACTGTTTCTTTAATAAGTCATCTTTTGACTGATGGATATGTGTACAACGGTTAATTTTTTCTCCTGTTAAGTGAGAAGTAGCTGTACATACATCTTCATATTCCGGATCATTTGCCATATCGTAGCAAACTTTCATAACGTAGCATCCACCTTCGATCCAGTCGCCTTCACGTGCAACTTTCTTGCCATCAAGGTATACGTTTGGTTTCATTTTTTTCAGTCTTTCACGATATTGTTCGTAAGTTCCGATTGCCATAATAATTTCCATCCTTTCGTGTTTTGTGTTTTAGGTGTTTAATATTGCTTAGGTCAAGTGTCCCAGCTAATATAATAAATAGCAAAAAGTATGCCAAAATAATTCGCTGAACGTGAAAATTTGAAAGGCAGAAAAACGGTGTAAAACAGGGCTACAGAGAATAGGGGGAGAAGAGAAGAGTTGATAGATACAGAATTATAAGTTTTGAATGTTTCTTAACTATACGGATAAAAAAGATGTGTTAAGATTATATACAGAAACGGGTTCGCTATAGAAAAAGAAGAATCCACATCCGGAAACTATGGTGTCGGATGTGGATCCTTTCTTATGTCATATGAGGTTTTTGACTTTTACTTAAGCTTTCTGACTTGCTTTTACTTTTGCTCTTACTACGAATGCAGCAATTACAGAGATAAGTGCGATTACAGCACCGATTCCGAATGCTAATGGGTAGTTTCCGCTTCCGGCACCGAATTTAACAGCAATACGAGGACCGATCAGAGCAGCGATACCAAAGTTCAGATACATAACACCAAAGTTCTCTGTGATGTATTTTGTTCCGAACAAGTCTGCTGTGATAGGAGTGATTGTACCACCAAATCCACCGTAACCAAATGCTACAATTGCCATACAAGCTGCTGCAGCAATGTGGGAAGTAGGGTTTTTCATCAGGATTGAGAGAAGCCCCATACCTACTACAGAAAGTGCAGGGATGATACAAAGGGTAACGTATTTGTCTGTATGGTCTGTAACTGTACCGAATACGATACGTCCTGCCAAACTTGCGAAAGAGTTCAGAGAAACGAATGTAGCAGCACCTACAGCTGTTAATCCGTACTGGCTCTGCAGGATTGGAGAAGCCTGGCTGATTACGAACATACCAGATGTAAGACCGAATGCAAATGTGACCATTGCGATGTAGAAGATAGGAGTTTTAGCCATCTGTCCACGGTTCAGGTCAGGTACTTTTGAAACAGGAGCTTTCTTTCCAGAAGCAGCAGGAGCAGCCATCTGCGATTTTTTGTAGTCGATGTATCCTTCCGGAGCTGGTTTGATGATGAAACCAATAACTACGATAATGACAAAGCTGACAGGTCCGATGATATTAGACATACCTTCCAGCCCTTTGTCAGCAACGATGAGTGCAAGGAGTGGAGACCAAACCATTGCAGAACCACCGTAAACACCTGCGTAGATACTTGAGTAAGTACCTGTTTTTTCAGGATACAGGGTTGCAACATAACCCATTAATGTAGGATATACAAGACCAGTACCAATACCGGTAAGTACAGAGTATGTAAAGAATAATAATGGTAATGTGTGAATGTGTCCACAAGCTAAGTAACCGATACCAAACATAGCACCACCGATGATTGTTAACTGATTAGGTTTCAGTTTTTTTGTAAATCCACCAAATAATGTTGGTGACATTGTTGAGAATAATACACAAGCTGTGTATACCAAAGCAACAGTAGCAGTGATTTTGGCAGGATCGCCATTCATAGCTTCAACGAATGGTGTCTGTACAACAGACCAGGTATAACCAAGACCGTACATAAAACCAACAACAACTGTTAATGCGTAGTAGAGAAATCGTTTCTTTTCAAAAGATTCAAATTGTTTTTCCATTTATTTTTCCTCCTCATTTCCCTCTTTTTAAAAAGAGCGAGATATGAAAAAAAGGGTATCTCGCTCTTAAATTAGGTAATATAACATTACCAAGTTTTAGTAATTAAATTATGATCATCTGCAGAATTTTTACTCTGCCGTATGTCAGAGACTTCTTATAAATCAGCTCCGCACAGGCATTTAGCTGGGTTCTTAACGAAGATTTTTTCAATCTGAGCGTCAGTAGCACCCATATCTTTAAGCATTGGAATAATTCTTGTAGGAATATTCTGAATATTAGCATTCTTAAAGATTGGAAGATCGTTTTTGTCACCCCAGTCACGTCCAAGCTCAACAGTAACACTGTCGTGGCTCATCAGGATCTGATCTTCATATCCTTTCTCAAGCAGCTTAACGATTGTCTGGCAACGCTCTTCGTCTGTAGGTGTGTGGAATAATTCTCCCTCAAGTCCGAATCTGTCGAAGCAGTCAAATACACCATACTGAAGAACTCTCTCATGGTAGTCAATATCTGTAGAACCACACATATGACCGATAGAAACGCTCTTAGGATCAGCACCGTTCTCTGTTAAGATCTTAGCCTGCTCAGGTCCCATTGTTCCTAACTCTGTATGAGTAATGATTGAGTGACCTGTATTAGCGTTTGTTCTGGCTGCAGCCTTTAAGAATAATTCCTCAACATGAGTGATCTGTCCGGCTGAAGTAGCAAGTTTCATAACTCCGGCTTTGATAGGTTTCAAATCAATACCTTCTGTGCCGCGGATACCATTCTCTAATTCTTCTGTCATTAACTGCTCCATAAGGATTCCGTCCGGGTTCTTTCCGTCACCTAAGAATTTCCAGTATCCATGAGCTGACATATTCTCAAAATAATAACCTGTAGAACAGATAATATTAACGCCAAGTGCAAGAGACATTCTTGCTAAGAACATTGGATCACGTCCGCATTCATTATTAGTAGCGTCAACGATTGTCTTGAAGTTATATGGCTCTTCTGTGATTGGTTTGATCCATTTCATGTTTTCTTTGATCGTAAAAAGTTCTCTTACTGGTCCGAGAGTTGTATCTCCCTGCCATCCTGTGAAACCATACTGAAGATGCTCGTGCATCAGTGTTCTACCAAGCTGCTCAGCCTCGATAGGTCCTAAAACAGTATTAACTTTTCTTCTTGCCATAATGATTACTTCCTTTCCTTTTTTAAGATTGTGAAACATTATTAAGTTTTTATTTAATACCCACGTTTTAAGATATAAATCTTAAGACTCCTCTAATGGGTATTTTTTCATAAGTTTTTCCTGACCAAATGCACATAACCATAAGCATACACATGCGATCATGAATGTTACAAAGAGGCCAAGTACAGACTGTCCGGCACCTGCGTAAAGCGGTCCCGCACAACCAAATGAAAGACATACACCTGCGAAGATGAATGGTACAACACTAATTGGAAGTGTTGGGATGTACTGGATATGTAGGATCATAGTGATGGCTGTACCAACTAAGATAGCAATGAAACCGCCAAAAGCACTAAATCCAGGGATTAACATCAGTAAGAAGTCAACCTGTGCCCAGATCATACCCATTGTCATACTGCAGGCTGTTTTAACAATATCCTTTGTGCCGAAACCACCGGAGAAGAATACAGCCATGCTGACAAAGAGAACCCATGGAGCACCGTTTCCGTGAGCCAGGATCTGGTTTAACGGAAGAGACGCATAGATGTAGTTGAAAATTGAGGATAATAATGATACCCAAATTGACCAAAGTACAACAGTTTTCTTTGACATAATAATTCCTTTCTTTTCTGAAATGTGTTTAAAAATATAATAGTTGTAGTGAATGTTTCCCTCATTCACCGGGTTACATGATATCTCAGCATGAGTGACACCTTACTTATCTACCTTGTTAAGAATAATGTTAAGAATAAGAAAGTATGTCTTCGATAGAAATATCAAAAGTGAGATTTCTGCAGATTTATCTCATATATAGTATTTATACAGCAAGGGGTGTGCCAATTAGGAGGGATTTTACTTTGAAATGACAAAGAAATAACAAAAGTTAGTGGTAAATGTCGAAAAATAACAAAAAATAAGAATGAAAATATATCTGTTTTCAGTAAAAATGGCAAGAATGATACAAAAATTGAAGAAATATAAACGAGAATGTGCAGAAAAGAGACAAGCAGTATAGGAAAGAGATAAAAATGCGGGGAAAACTGATACATAGAAAAAGGAATTAAAGGGAATTGACAGGAGAATACAGGAAAGAAAACGATGGATGCTCATGGAAAAGAAAAAACAACACTATTATAATAAGGTAGAAACTAAGAAATATGACGGTATGGCATACAAATTGCTATATATATTATCCAGAAAATGATTTTAGAATATGAAGGAGGACTATAATCATGAGTTTTGAAGAAAAAGTAAAAATGCCTAGTTTTGATTTAACAGGTAAAGTAGCAATCGTTACAGGTGGTACAAAAGGATTAGGATATGGTATCGTAATGGCATTTGCAGCAGCAGGTGCGAAAGTAGTTATCACTAGCCGTCACCAGGATGACTGTGACAGAGTCGCTCAGGAAGTTATCGAATGCGGCGGAGAAGCTATGGGTGTTGCTACAGATGTACAGGATATCGAAAAAATCCAGAACCTGGTAGACAAAACTGTAGAAAAATTCGGAAAACTTGATATCATGGTTAACAACGCCGGCGTTGCTATCACTAAGAAAATCCTTGATGTTGAAGAAAAAGATTATGATACAGTATTAGATTCTAACTTAAAGAGTGTATACTTCGGATCTCAGATCGCTGCTAAACAGATGATCAAACAGAACGAAGAAGCTGGAAAAGTAGTTGGCGGAAAGATTATTAACATGTGCTCAATCGGTGGAATCAAAGGAAATAATGGAGTTGCTTCTTATGGTGCATCTAAAGCCGGTGGAATCAATCTTACAAAATCATTAGCCTGGGAACTTGCTCGTTACGGAATCACAGCTAACGCTATCTGCCCGGGATATGTTGTTACAGAGTTAAACAAAGCTGCTCTGATCGGAACACCATTCGGAGAGAAACAGTTAAAGAACATTCCGCTTAGAAGATTTGGTACAGTTGATGAGATTGCTGCTCTTACATTGTTCATCGCTTCTGACAGCTGCAATATGTTAGATGGAGAATTTATCGTAGCTGATATGGGTGCAACACTTGGTGGAAACGTATAATAAAATAAATAGATACGGAAAGCAATAGTTCGACAAAAAGTAAGATAAAAAATAAACATAATAAAGTTGTTCCATTTTTATACTTGCCATGCTATAATGTATACAAAAGAGACTAAGGTCGCTTTTGGGATAAGGGATTATAGCGAGGTTTTATGATGGAAAAAATTATGAATGAAGAGATATACCTGAGTATATTAGAACATCTGGATGAGGCTGTGTTATTGATTGACTGCGATAAAACGATCCGTTATATCAATCAGGCGTATGAAAAACAATTTCATGTGAAGAAGGATAAGCTCCTGGGACGGAAACTTACAGAGTTTGAGGAGAATGCCACGATCATGAAATCGCTGGAAGACGGCAGTGTACATAGACACGGGATCGAATACCTGGACTCATTGAAGATTGATACTGTAGGTGTATCTTTTCCTATTTATAATGAAGGGAAAATTGTTGGGGCGGTAGCTGTATTTACAGATACCATTTCTTATGTGGAGATGGCAAGTAAATTACAGCGCACGGAAGAAATGAACCGTTATCTGATGGAACAGCTGGCGAGTCCAATGACTGAAAAGTCGGCAAGAGATTTTATTACCGTTGATCCGGCTATGAAATACATTATCGGTATGATGCTTAAAGTGGCAAAGAAAGATGTCACTGTTTTACTACGTGGTGAGAGTGGTACCGGTAAGGAAGTGGCGGCTAAGATGATCCATGATGCAAGCAACAGAAGTCAGGGACCGTATGTGAAGGTAAACTGCGCGGCGATTCCGGATAATCTTCTGGAAAGCGAACTTTTTGGATACAGTGGAGGGGCGTTTACCGGAGCTAAGAGAGAAGGAAAACCAGGTAAATTCGAGTTGGCACAGAATGGAACCATATTCCTGGATGAGATTGGGGATATGGACATGAACATGCAGGTGAAGTTACTGCGTGTTTTACAGGAAAAGGAACTGGAGCGTGTCGGCGGTACCAAGACGATCAAACTGGATATTCGTGTGGTTGCTGCAACGAACCGTAATCTGGAACAATTGATTAAAGAAGGGAAATTCCGTCAGGATCTTTATTATCGCCTGAACGTTATCGAAGTGAAGATTCCACCGCTCAGAGACAGAAAAGATGATATTCCGGTTCTGACCCATCATTTTATCAAGCAGATGGCAGGAGCGGAGGTACACGTATCTCCGAGGACCAGCAGGATTTTAAACTCTTATGACTGGCCGGGAAATGTGCGTGAACTTCAGAATGTTCTGGAACATGCCTGTATTATGAGAAATGAAGAAGATCTGATCGATTCATCATCTTTGCCTGAATATTTGAGACCGAAGGAAAAAGAACATCAACTAAAACCAATGGAAGAAGTTTCTAATTATAATATTAAAGAGATGATTTGCGAACTGGAGAAAGAATTGATTCAGGAAGCAATAAGAAAGTTCCCGAATAAGACAAAAGCTATTGAGGAACTGGGGATTTCCAGAAGATCATTCTATGAGAAGATAAAACGTTATAATATAGAAGTCGGGGAAGACGAAGAACAGGAATAGAGTGGATGGAAAAATTTTGTAGCTGATACTGACAAAATGGATAATAAAATAACAATGTATAAAAATGAAATAAGAAGATGTGCATGAATTTAAAAAATGCACATCTTTTTTTGTTTAAAAAATAACCAGGTGCAAAAAGGAAACAAAAAAGCAGAAGAAAAAAGTATCTGAAAGAAACTTGCAAAAAAACAAAAAAATGTGTAGTTTAAAAACCGCGAAAAATGGGCGTTTCTGCGATCGGTAAAAAAATAAAAAGAAAAAATAAAAATGAAAAATAAAATTGGAACGCTTATTGCTAATTATATTTATCGGAGATTATATTTGAATCAAAATGAAGGAGGTTCACAATGTTTGAAAAAAAGCATGAAATGATCAGAAAATTGGCTAGAGAATTCGCTGAGAACGAACTTGAGCCATATGCAGTTGAGGTCGATGAGACCGGTGAATATCGTCCGGAAGTATGGAAAAAAGTAGCAGACGCTGGACTTAATTCTATTACTATTCCTAAACAGTATGGTGGACAGGGTGGTGACTATAAGTCATTAGTTATTGTCTGCGAAGAGTTGTGTGCAAAAGATGTTGGAGCATCTTCTTTAATTATGGCTAACTCATTATCAAGTGGATCTGTTAAACTGTTTGCTAATGAAGAACAGAAACAGAAATACTTAGTACCACTTGCTAAGGGTGAAACTCAGGCAGCTTTCGCTTTAACAGAGCCTGGTGCTGGTTCTGACTCAGGATCAGTTTCAACAACAGCGGAAGACATGGGAGATTATTATCTGTTAAATGGTCGTAAGTGTTTCATCACTATGGCTCCAAAGGCAGACTGGATCACAGTATTTGCCAAGACAGATCCGAAGGCTGGAACTCGTGGAATTACAGCTTTCATCGTAGAAAAAGATTATGAAGGATTTTCAATTGGTAAGATCGAGAATAAGATGGGTATGCATGGTTCAGTAACATCTGATGTTATTCTTGAGAACGTTAAAGTACCAAAAGAAAATGTTATCGCCGGAGTTGGAAAGGGATTTAAGATTGCTATGGGAACACTGGATACAGGTCGTGTAACAGTTGCTTCTCAGGGACTTGGAGCTGCTAAGGGAGCTTTAGATTGTGCTGTTCAGTACTCTAAAGAAAGAATCCAGTTTGGTAGACCGATTTCTAAATTACAGAATACACAGTTCAAACTTGCAGAGATGGCTACAAAAGTAGAAGCTGCAAGAAGAGTTGTTTACAATGCGGCTGATATGATCGACAGAGGAGAGAAAGTTACAGCTGAAGCAGCTATGGCTAAGTTATTAGCTTCTGAGACTGCAGTAGAAGTTGCTAACATGTCACTGCAGATCCATGGTGGATATGGTTACATGCATGAGTATGCAATTGAAAGAATCTACAGAGATGCCAGATTGATCCCTATCTATGAGGGTACATCTGAGATTCAGAAGTTAGTTATTTCACGTGCAGTATTAGCTGATTAATGATAGGAGGATAACATGAAGATTTTAGTTTGTGCAAAACAGGTTCCAAATACAAAAAATGTTACGACAGATCCTGTAACAGGAAGAATTAACAGAGAGGGTGTTGAATCTATCTTAAACCCTGATGACGCTAACGCTTTGGAGGCAGCTCTTCAGATTAAAGATCAGGATCCGGATAACGTAACAGTAACAGTTATTTCTATGGGTCCACCGCAGGCAAAAGAGATGTTGATCGAATGTATGGCTATGGGCGCTGATGACGCTATCCTTTTAAGTGATAGAAAATTCGGTGGATCAGATACATGGGCTACATCTAATGCAATTGCAGCAGGTATGGCAAATGTAGAAGGCGGATTTGATTTAATCCTTGGTGGTCGTCAGGCTATCGATGGTGATACAGCTCAGGTTGGTCCGCAGATTGCTGAAAAACTTGGCGTTCCACAGGTTACATACGCTCAGAAGATCGATGTAGACGGAAAGAAAGTTACAGTTCAGAGACAGCTTGAGGATGGATATGAGACAATCGAAGTAGAGATGCCTTGTATGATTACATGCGTAAAAGAGCTGAACACTCCACGTTACATGAATGTTGGTAGAATTTATGATGCATATAACCAGCCAGAAAGAATCACAGTTTGGGGATTCGATGATGTAAAAATCGCTGAAGATGAGACAGGTCTTAAAGCTTCTCCTACAAACGTATTTACTTCATTTGCTCCAGCTCCGAAGGGTGCAGGACAGATCCTTGAAGGAACAGATCAGGAAGTAGTAGACCAGTTGATCAAAAATCTTGTTGAGAAAAGTTATATAGCACTTTAATTTGTTGAATTTAATGGAGGTTTAAAATGGCTAGAGTAAGCGTAGAAGATAAAAGCGCATGGAAAGGCGTATGGGTCTTTGCTGAGCAGAGACAGGGCGAATTAACAAGCGTAGTTTATGAATTGCTTGGTGAAGGTAGAAAATTAGCAGACGATATCGGTACAGAGTTAGCTGCAATCGTTCTTGGTGACGATGTAAAAGGTCTTTCTGCAGATCTTATTGCAAACGGTGCTGATAAAGTATATGTTGCTGAAAGCCCATTATTAAAGAATTTCACAACTGATGGATATACAAAAGTTATTTCTGAAGCAATTGATGAGTACAAACCGGAAGTTGTTCTTTTAGGAGCAACACATATCGGTCGTGACCTTGGTCCACGTATCGCTAAGAGAGTACTTACAGGTCTGACAGCTGACTGTACACACCTTGATATTGATTCTAAGAAATATACAGACTTCTTAGCAGGCGTTACACAGGCAACAGTTCCGGAGAAGAGACTGGAAGACAACGCTACAAACCTGAAAATGACTCGTCCGGCATTCGGTGGTAACTTAATGGCTACTATCATCTGCCCAAGCACACGTCCTCAGATGGCAACGGTTCGTCCGGGAGTATTGGACAAGGCTGTTAAAGATGAGAGCAGAACAGGTGAAATCGTTGATGTTAAGGTAGCATTAGAAGATGCAGATATCCGTACAAAAGTTCTTGAGATCGTTAAATCTGCTGTAGAGCAGGTTAACCTTACAGATGCTGACATCGTTGTATCTGGTGGTGCTGGTCTTGGAAACGCAGAAGGATTCGAATTAATTGAGAAATTTGCAAAACACGTTGGTGGTGTGGTTGGAGCTTCTCGTGCTGCTGTAGATTCAGGATGGATCGATCATTCTCATCAGGTAGGACAGACAGGTACAACTGTTAAACCTAGAATTTACATTGCTTGTGGTATTTCAGGAGCTATCCAGCACTTAGCTGGTATGCAGGATTCTGACTTGATCATTGCAATCAACAAGAACCCACTTGCACCTATCTTTGATGTTGCAGATTACGGTATTGTTGGTGACCTTTACAAGATCATCCCAATGATCATGGAGCAGTGGCCGGCAAAATAATATAATAAATCCTAAAGGGGGCAAAGCACACATATACATATAGGGAGTGTGCTTTGCATGTATTAAAAAGTTTTTAGGTGGTGTCGGGGGTGTCACCATTTGAAAAAAATATAAAAATTTTCTTAAAAGAAAGGAGTGTCATATTATGGCATACAGATTGGATGGAAAGGTAGCATTAGTAACAGGAGGAGCCAGAGGACTTGGAAGAGCTTACGCTTTAAAACTTGCTTCATTGGGCGCTAAAGTAGGTATCATCGATATCGACTTAAAGTCTTATCAGGCATTTGAAGGAGAAGCTAAACTGATGCATGCTGCTACAACAATGGATGAGTGTATCGAACTGGGAGTTGAGTCAGCAGGAGCAACAGCTGATATCACTAACAGAGAACAGGTTTATGCAGCAATCGACGAAATCGAGAGCAAATTAGGACCTATCGATATCTTGATCAACAATGCCGGTGGTGGAAAAGGTGCACCGGACGGAAACAAAGCAGCCGGAATGGATTGGGAAAACTTCTACACAGTTATCGAGCGTAACTTCTATGGTACAGTTTACTGCTGTAACAGAGTTGTTCCGGGAATGAAAGAGAGAAAATCAGGAGTTGTTGTTAACGTAATTTCTATCGGACAGTTAGCAGCTAACTCAGATGGATCTTATGCTCACTACGCTTCAGCTAAGGGAGCTATCAGAGCTTATACAATGAACCTTGCTCAGGAGTGTGGCCCTTACGGAGTACGTGCTAACTGTATCGCTCCTGGATTTATTGCTACAGGACGTCTGGTTGAGAACTACAAGAAAGCAGGAGAGTGGACATTCCTTCGTAACGTAGCTCTGAAGAGATTCGCTACACCGGAAGAAATCGCAAACTGTATCGAATTCCTTGTAACAGATCAGTCATCTTATGTAACAGGTACAGTTCTTGAGGCTACTGGTGGTGCTGCCGGAAGAATTATCATGAACGAAAACAGCAATGCTGAGGATTATGGTCAGTTAAAATAATTAACTGATAAGATATTTGGTCAGATAATTAAAATAGCTTGTACTTAAGCCTCGGAACGCTCCCTGGCGTTCCGGGGCTATTATTAGATTTTAGGAGGAACATAATAATGGAAAGATGGGAAAAATTAGAGCGTAAAGAAGGACCAGCAATTATTCCTGAATTTGGTCCACTTTCTGGATTAAGAGTACTGTTAAACGGTACTGTAGTTGCAGCTCCGTTTACAGCAACAATGTTAAGTGATTTCGGTGCTGAGGTTATCGCACTTGAGAGACCAAAGGTAAAAGGTGATACAGCAAGACATCAGAAACCACAGATTGTAAATGAAGAGAATGGACAGCATATCAGTGGTGCGTGGTTACAGAACGCAAGAAATAAATTAAGTTTCACATTAGAGACAAACTTAAAAAAAGTTCCGGAATCTAAAGAGATCTTCTTATCGTTAATCAAAGAAGTTGATGTATGGATCGAGAACATGGTATGGATCGAGAAACTTGGTATTACAGACGAGATGTTATTAGAGGTTAACCCTCAGCTGATCATCTGCCACGTAAGTGGATTCGGTACTCCTAAGTTCGGTGGAGAGCCAAGTCAGTTAAATCGTGCATGCTACGATCCGTTAGCTCAGGCAGAATCAGGATGGTGCTTACTTCAGGGATTTGAAGACAAGCCGCCTTACTATGCTCAGCAGTATATTGGTGACTACCTTTCAGCATTATTCGCTGTTAATGGTATCTTGATGGCTTACATTGAGAGACAGAAAACAGGAAAAGGACAGGTTATCGACTGTACATTGGTTGAGTCTTATATGCGTGTTATGGATGATAACTTCCCGCTTTGGAGCGAGATGGGTATCCAGAAACAGCGTCAGGGTGTTAAACAGAAGACATATCAGCCAGCTGGTATCTTTGCTACAGGTGATGGAAAATGGATCAACCTTGGTGCTTACGGACAGGGAATCTATGAGAGATGTATCAAGGCATTTGGATTTGATCTTGATAAATACTCTTATGAAGCAGCAGGCGGAAGCCAGGAAGCTCTTGAAAGTGATCTTGGTAAAGAACTGGATCAGAAATTTACAGAGTGGTTTGGTTCTCATACTTCTCAGGAAGCAATTGATCTTGCAATGTCATTAAAACTCGGTGCAGCTATCATCAAAGACTGCAACGATGTTATGAGTGAGCCACATTGGCAGGAGCGTGGTGACTGGGTTAAATACGAAGACCAGACACTTCAGAAAGAAGTTACAGCATTTGGATTCGCTCCAAAGCTTTCAGAGACACCAGGAAAGGTATGGAGAGGTGCTCCGAGACTTGGACAGGATACAGAAGAAGTAATGAAGAAGATTCTGGGTTATACTCAGGAAGAAATCGATGCTCTGAAGGGCAAAGGTGTTATCGACTAATTTATGTTGATATCTGTATAAAAGAATATATGTGGGAGCTCTGGAAACGGGGCTCCTGTTGTATAATTCCGGAATATGCAAAGGCATGATTCCGCTGATTTATAAGTTAGAGTGTTAAAAAAATAACATATATAAAAACAGGTTGATTTATTTATAACAAATGCTATACTGTAATTAATACATATTATACGAGGAGGATATGATTATGCCAAAGACAGCGAGAGCGCAGTACCTGGGCTCTCATAAAAATGAGTTTCTGCAGACTACGTTTTGCGACATGTTTCGTACGACTGTGGAGATGTATCCTGATAAGATTGCTGTAAGTGGCACTCATGGTGTGTTTACGTATAAGGAATTAAACGAAAAAAGTAATACACTGGCAGCGTCGCTGTTAAAAGACGGTCTTAAGGATGGCGAAATTGTAGGAGTGAGGGCAGGCCAGTCGGTATGGTCTGTAGTCTGTATGTTGGGGATATGGAAAGCAGGAGGTGCGTATGTGTACATTGACAGTACGCATCCATTGAAGAGACAGAATCAGATTATCAGTGAATGTGCATGTCGCTTTATTTTGGATGAGAAATATTTGTCTGCACTAGACTGGACAAAAGACACGGAGTTTATTAATCATTCCTGTCTTGATAAACTGGCTCTTTTGATTTATACTTCCGGATCCACATCCAGTCCGAAGGGCGTTATGCTGAGTCATATGAACGTAATGTCCTCCATCAGTAATTTTGACAGATTTGGATTGACAGAAGAAGATGTATATGGAATATTTCCAAGTTTTAGCTTTGTTGCATCTGTATTTGACCTGTATTCTTCGCTGGCGGTCGGAGCATCCATTTATATTATTCCGAAGCTGATCAGAAAGAGCGTGTCGGAACTTTTGAAGTACTACATTGAGAATAAGATCACAGTCACCTTCCTTCCACCGCATATGGCCGCAAAATTCAGCAATATAGAGAACGGAGAGACAGATTTAAGACTGATGATCGTCGGAAGCGAGATGGCCAGAAATCTGAAGCGCAAGAGTTATCATTTGTTTAATGTATATGGTGCTTCGGAAATGACGGCGATGATATCGAGATATGATATTGAAGATGCAGAAGCTTCTTATCCGGTTGGTACTTTAAATCCAACGATCAAAGGTTATATCGTAGATGATGACGGACATCTGGTAGAAGATGGAGAAAAAGGGGAATTATGGCTGGCATCAAGACAGGTATCTATGGGATATTATAAGGATGAAGTCAGAACAAACCAGCATTTTATCAAGAATCCATTTTCTGACGAGCCGGGATATGACAGAGTATTTAAGACCAGTGATGTAGTCCGTAAGAATGAAGATGGTGATCTTGAGTATATCGGACGTAAAGATTTCATGTACAAGATCCGTGGATTCCGGGTAGAGGCGGGAGCCGTGGAGACTGCCATGAGAACTTGCGATAAGATACGTGACTGTGCCGCAATTGCTTTTAAGGACAAGGGTGGAACATACATACTTTGTGGTTATTTTGAAGCAGATGAGCCATTGGATGTAAAAGAGATCAAAGCATATTTGAAAGAAAGACTTCCGTACTATATGGTTCCGACAGCCTTGTTCCAGGTGGACGAGCTTCCGAGGAATCTGAATAATAAGATCGATCGGAAGGCAATCAAGCCGCCGAAAGAGTTGGATGACCATAAGCTATTGGAGAAGCTTTATTAATAATTAAATAAAGAAAAGTAAATAAGGAACTGCAGATGCAGTTCCTTATTGGTATTATATGGTCAAATATGTATGAAATTCATACAAGGTTGATGAAACCTGTATATTAAGATTCATCAAATTCGTGGTTTAACATCTTGCGGGCCAGTTCGTAGATTTCGTCAGGATCGATTTCAGCAAGTTTGATGTTCTTGATCTGAGGATATTTTCTTGTGACAACCGTTTTGATCAGGCCTGTGACTGTCTCATTGACAGACAGACATTCGCGACAGGAACCTACCATCTCAATTACAAGAGTATCTCCGTCAAGTTCTACGACTGCGGCACCGCCGCCGTGGTCTGCTAAAAGAGGGTTAACCTCCAATGCAAAGAGAGTATCTAATTCTCCAAGTGTTGGCATAGCTGACATATATATATACCTTCTTTCTTTTAATTATTATAGTAATAAATATTATAGCATGTTATGTGCCAGTTTGGGAGGAAAAATGAAGAAAATATACGAAAACCCTGATGTTTACGTCATAAAAGTTCCGCTTCCGGGAAATCCTCTGCGAGAGCTAAATTCTTATCTGATTTTATCCGCGGGTGAGGCCCTTATCATTGATACCGGATTTAAACACCCCAAAAGTAAGACTGCTCTTATGGGGGCATTAGAAGAACTTCGTATTGACAGACAGAATCTGAAAATATTTTTGACACATTTACATACAGATCATATCGGTCTGGCGGATGAACTGGCCGGTGAGAATACAGTGATCTATATGTCCGGTGAGGATTATAAGAGGTACAGAGAAAGCCTGGATCCGGCACACTGGAAAGAATCAGATGCATTGTTCTTACAGGAAGGATTTTCGAAAGAGGGATTGGAACAGATTGTGACAACCAATCCTGCCAGAAAATATATGCCGGAGAAAATATTTGAAGCAAAGACAGTTTCTGATGGAGATATATTCTATGTGGGCAATACGAAAGCTGTCTGTGTGCAGACAAATGGGCACACTCCGGGACATTTTTGTTTGTATCTGCCGGAAGAAGAGCTTATGTTTGCCGGAGATCATATTTTGTATGATATCACACCGAATATCACCGCATGGATGGGCGTGGAGGACTCTCTGGGAGATTATCTTAAAAATCTGGATAAAATCGGGAAATATCCGATGCAGATGACGCTTCCGGGGCACAGAGAGATAAGCAAGCCGGTAAAAGATCGAATTGAGGAAATCAAGAGGCACCATCAGATTCGGCTGGATGGAACGATACAGATCATAAAAGATCATCCTGGCAGCAATGCAGATGAGATTGCGGCAGAATTGAAGTGGTCTATGCGTGGAAAAAGCTGGAAAGAGTTTCCGATGGAACAAAAATGGTTTGCAGTAGGAGAGACAATTGCGCATCTGGATTATCTGCGTCATGAAAATGTGATAAAAAAAGTAATGCAGGATAGTATTTATCGATATTATTTTAAATAATTGGAATTGGTAATACCAGATACCAAACAAGGATAAAAGAAAAATAAGTTAGTGATAACGAATGAAAACCGCCAGAAATGGCGGTTTTTTACTGGTGCTAATTGACAAAAAATAAACGAAAGACTATAATGATAAATAGATAACAATTCTGGTAGAACCAATGAAAAGACTGATATACATGAGAGGTAGCGTGAAAAAGAAAGGAGATCGAAGGATGCCTGAACAGAGAGATCTGATTATCAAATTGGGACAGAAGATTACAGACCGTATCGGCCATAAGGTGACGGTAGATGATCCGGAATACTGGGGACTTGCAGGGATCGTTACAGATGAGATGGCGGAAGTGGCCCTGAAGATGAAAGTACGAAAACCAGTGACATTTGAACAGCTTATGAAACTGACCGGGAAGAACAAAGAAGAGCTGGAACCGATTGTAGAACGTATGGCAATCGTGGGGCTGGTGGAGTATAACTGGGAGAATGAGCGCAGAGAGAAGCAATACGTACTGCCACCGTTTGTCCCGGGAAGTGCAGAGTTCACGAATATGAATGAGAAACAGTTAGAGGAACATCCGGAATTAGGACAGTTTTTCAATAATATGACAAGACTTCCATTGGAGAAAGTAACACCGATGGTACCGCCGGGAGGAGCCGGTATCGGAATGCATGTTATCCCTGTGGAGAAGGCAATTTCTATGGAGAATAAGACTGCAGCGGTGGAACATATTTCCCATTGGCTGAAGAAGTACAATGGAAAGTATGCAGCGAGTCCGTGTTCCTGTCGTATGTCCAGAAAGACATATGATGAAGGCTGTGCAGATGATCCGGGAGACTGGTGTATTGCAGTTGGCGATATGGCCGATTATGTGGTGGAGACGCAAAAGGGTGGAAGATATATTACATATGATGAAGTCATGGATATTTTAAAAAGAGCCGAGGACAATGGTTTTGTACATCAGATCACGAATATCGATGGAAAAGATAAGATTTTCGCAATCTGTAACTGCAATGTAAATGTCTGTTATGCACTCCGTACTTCACAGCTCTTTAATACACCGAATATGTCGCGTTCTGCATATGTGGCAAGAGTTACAACAGAGGACTGCGTTGCCTGTGGAAAATGTGTGGAATATTGCCCGGTAGGTGCGGTGAAACTTGGACAGAAGTTATGTACAAAAGATGGAACGGTTACATATCCGAAACATGAACTCCCGGATGCCACAAGCTGGGGACCAGAGAAATGGGATGAGGACTACAGGGACAATAACAGGATCAATTGTTACGATACAGGAACAGCGCCTTGTAAGACTGCCTGTCCGGCTCATATTGCGGTTCAGGGATATTTGAAGAAGGCAGCCCAGGGAAAATACACAGAAGCATTGGCATTGATCAAGAAAGACAATCCGTTCCCGGCAATCTGTGGACATATCTGCAACCGCCGCTGTGAGGATGCCTGCACCAGAGGCACTATCGATCAGGCTGTTGCCATCGATGAAGTGAAGAAATTTATTGCGGAACAGGATTTAAAGGCTGAGACAAGATATGTGCCGGAGATTATTCCGCCGACAACAGGAAGATTATTTGATGAGAAAGTAGCGATCATAGGTGCTGGTCCGGCGGGACTTAGCTGTGCTTACTATCTGGCATTAAAAGGTTACAAGCCGACGGTATTTGAGAAAAACGAAAAACCAGGCGGAATGTTAGTATATGGAATTCCTTCTTTCAAACTGGAGAAGGATATCGTGGATGCAGAGATTGATATTATCCGTGAGCTTGGAGTGGACATCCGCTGTGGAGTGGAAATCGGTAAAGACATTACGCTGGATGAACTCAGAGGACAGGGTTACAAGGCATTTTATGTGGCAATCGGGTGCCAGGGTGGAAGAATGGCCGGTATTCCGGGTGAAGATGCAGATGGTGTGATGACAGCAGTTGATTTCCTCCGGACTGTGGGCCAGGATGAAACTTATGAGGTGGAAGGACGTACCGTTGTTGTCGGTGGCGGAAATGTTGCCATTGATGTTGCAAGAACCAGCGGCAGATGTGGTGCTTCAGAAGTTACCATGTATTGTCTGGAGAGCAGAGAAATTATGCCGGCGTCTGTGGAAGAAGTTGAAGAAGCAGAAGCAGAAGGAGTACAGATCCACTGCGGATGGGGACCGAAAGAAATCCTAAAAGAAAATGGCAAAGTGACAGGAATTGTATTTAAGAAATGTATATCTGTATTTGACGGGGAAGGACGTTTCGCTCCGATGTATAATGAGGATGAAACGGTAACAGTTCCTTGCGAGAGGGTATTCTTAAGTATCGGACAGAGCATTCAGTGGGGCAGTCTGTTAGACGGCAGCAAGGTTGAATTCGGACGTGGCAACGGACCGGTGGCGGATCGTCTGACTTACCAGACGAAGGAGCCGGATATCTTTGTTGGCGGAGATGTTTATACAGGACCGAAATTTGCCATCGATGCAATTGCGGCAGGAAGGGAAGGAGCGATTTCTATCCACCGTTATGTACAGCCGAGAAGCAGTCTGACTATCGGACGAAATCGTAGAGAATTTATAGAACTCGACAAAGAGAATCTGAAGGTGGAGCAGTATGATAATTCTTCCAGACAGATTCCTGGAACAGACGAAACGATCGACAGACATAAATCTTTCCGAGATGCAAAACAGACATTTACCGAAGAACAGGTGAAAATCGAGACAGCAAGATGTCTTGGCTGTGGAGCTTCTGTTGTAGATGAAAATAAATGTATCGGTTGTGGTCTGTGTACGACAAAATGTGAGTTTGATGCGATCCATCTCTACCGTGAAAGACCAGAGTGCAGCAATATGTGGAAAACCGAAGATAAGATGAAAGCTATTCTTCCATATGCAGCAAAACGTGCGATCAAGATTAAATTTGGGAAAAAGGACTGATAATTATGCATGAACTGGGGATTGTATTTCATATCATAGACAGTCTGGAAGAAATCGGAAAAGAAAATCAGTTAAGTCGGGTTGCAAATGTCACGTTGGAGATCGGCGAGGTGACGGGGGTTATAGATTCTTATCTGAAGGATTGCTGGCGCTGGGCGTCGGATAAGCATGATTTGTTAAAAGGATCAGAGCTTGTGATCGAGCAGATTCCGGCAGTAACCTACTGTGAACAGTGTAAGAAGACTTATGAGACCGTAAAATATGGGAAAACTTGTCCATATTGTAAGAGTGATCAGACATATCTGGTAAAAGGAAATGAGTTTAACATCAAAGAAATAGAAGCATGTTGATCTAAATGGAAACGATGAAAAAGAGGAGGGATTATTATGTTGTTTCAGATTTATGGCGACAATGCAGGCTGGCAGCTGTTAGGCTGGGTACTGGTATTTGCAGGATTGGTTCTTGCGAATGAGTTTGCGAGACGGACGAAGATGGGAGGAATTATCTGTTTCCTTGTAATACCGGCGATACTGACGGTGTATTTTATCGCAATCTATGTAGGTGCGGCGAACGGTGCAGAGTGGGCACTCCATAACGATACATATGTCCATATGACGAGCTGGTTCCATTATGCGAAATTATATGCGGCAACAGCAGGCTGTATTGGATTTATGATGTTAAAGTACAAATGGAGTATCGGAAAAACGGAGTGGTTTAAAGTGTTTCCATTTTTGATCGTGGCAATCAATATCCTGATCGCAGTTGTCAGTGATTTTGAATCTGGTATCCGCGGTGCGATGGCACTGGCAGAGTACGGAGACCGTTGGTGGTTATCATCAGAGAATGTATGGCTTTACGGCGGCTGGTGGAACTGGGTGAACGGAATTGCCGGCATTTTAAATATTTTCTGTATGACCGGTTGGTGGGGGATTTATACTTCTAAGGAAAAAGACGATATGTTATGGCCGGATATGACATGGTGTTTTATCATTGCATATGACCTATGGAACTTTGAGTATACATACAATAACTTACCTACCCATGCCTGGTATTGTGGTCTGGCATTACTGTTGGCGCCTACATTTGCAAATATGTTCTGGAATAAAGGTGGATGGATCCAGAACAGAGCGAATACACTGGCACTTTGGTGTATGTTTGCACAGGTATTCCCATTATTCCAGGATGCCAGCAGATTCTCGGTAATCCCTGTGATTTATGCTGATGGGGTGATGGATGCAGCCACAAGACCGGCAGCAGCAAATCCGACGATGCAGGGCGTGATCGCGATCGTTGCACTGGCAGCGAATGTGATTTGTCTGGCAGCAATCATCAAGAGAGCGAAAGAGCAGCATAAGAACCCGTATAAATACGAGATTTTTACAGATCAGAAAGATTTTCAGATTGCAATGGGAAGAGCAGAATAAATATTACGTGATGATTAAACAATCATAAGATAATAAGAAACAGCGGCAGATTTCTACATCGCCGCTGTTTTTTTGTAGGACTGGATATATTTGAAAATTAATCGTAGTAGATTTTGAGGCTGCCATCAATGCATTCATGCATGGAAGTTTCGATATACTGGATAGCGCCATCGGTATCTCTGTCTCTGATGAAAACCCACAATCCGTAATTACTTTCATAAAGTTTCTGGATCCCGTAGAGGGTACAGAAACGTTCCCACATGGTGAAGATGGGCGCCTTAAAGGACTGAAACACCAGAGGAATCAGTGTATTTTGAGAGGCAAGTGCGAATTCGTGCTGAAATTCAAAAGCCGCCTGTATCGCTTCTGATGTAGAATCGGTGGTCCTGATTGCTTCAATCTTATCGTGGAGGACTTCGATTTCCTCATCTGTGATGCGGTCAATGCAGAGTCTGGCAATCATGGAATCCAGTGCAATTCGCAGTTCAAAGATGGAACGAATCTCTTCATTTCGCATGCGGCCGCCGTTATATTTCATAATGGACATCAAGGTATCGATGGTTCCTTTGCGGCGGTAATCAGCGACATAAGTTCCACTTCTTGGTTTGACAATTAGAAATCCTTTTTTTTCAAGGTCGGAGATTCCTCCGTTTACAACGGCACGGCTGACCTGCATCATCTCTGCAAGCTGACGTTCCGGTGGGAGTTTCTCACCGATTTTTAATTTTCCGGATAAAATCATATGTTCAAGCTGATCTACAAATAGCTCTCTGAGTGACGGGGAGCTGATCTTCTGAAATTCCATGAAAAATTCCTCCTGTATGCTGATAAACGGACAATTATAAATGAATCGTCCAAGAATGGTTTTATTATAGCATGGCTTGCTGTTATAATGCCAGTAGACAAAGAAATGACAGGTGAAGAAAATGAATGAAAATAGAACTATTGATGACAGGAAAGCAGAAAAAGAAATTGTAAGCTGCATTTTATGTCCGAGAAAATGTGGGGCAGACAGAACAAAAAGAGCAGGATTTTGCGGTGAAACGAAAGAATTACGGGTATCCAGAGCCGCCCTGCATATGTGGGAGGAACCCTGCATTTCAGGAAAGGAAGGATCAGGGACCGTATTTTTTACAGGTTGTACGCTCCGATGTGTTTACTGTCAGAACTATCATATTGCAAACAGTGAAGTCGGAAAGGTGATTGATGTATCCAGATTAAAGGAGATTTTTCTGGAACTTCAGGAGAAGAAGGCGAACAATATCAATCTGGTGACACCGACGCATTTTGTGCCGCAGATTATAGAAGCATTGGATCTTGCAAGGGAGGAAGGGTTAAAACTTCCCGTTGTTTATAATACCAGTGGATATGAGCGGGTGGAAACTCTGAGAAAACTGGATGGATATGTGGATGTCTATCTGCCGGATTTTAAATATCTGGATGCGGAGCGTGCCGGAAGATATTCGATGGCTAAAGATTATCCCAAGGTGGCAAAGGCGGCAATCAAAGAGATGGTCAGGCAGACAGCAGGAGAATATGATAATCCACAGTTCGATGAACGTGGAATGATGAAAAAGGGTGTGATCGTGCGTCATTTATTGCTGCCTGGATGCCTTTCGGATGCAAAAAAGATCGTGCGATATCTGTATGAAACATATGGAAATCATATCTATATGAGTCTGATGAATCAATATACTCCGCTTGATACTTTGGACAGTGGAAAATATCCGGAACTGAACCGCAGGGTGAAGAAAAAAGAATATGAAAAACTGATAGATTATGCGATTAAACTTGGTGTGGAGAATGCATTTATTCAGGAAGGGGAGACAGCGACAGAGAGTTTTATCCCGGCATTTTCGCTGGAAGGTGTTTAGAATTTTTCTTTACAAATCTGACCGTTGGTGTTAATCTATATGTTGTTCACTTTAACACGCTAATGCGGCAACTTGGTAGCACGCAGATGTGAAAAATAGAATTCTAAAGGACGAGGTAGAGAGAATGAGTAAAAAGATTGCATTTATCGGCAGCAGTGGTGGGAATCTATATAAGCAGGGAGGGAGCAATCCTCATGCGATGATGAAAGAAATTCTGCAGCAGACGAAGGCTGCGGATATGGAAGTGACATTTGTACAGTATGTCCTGGCCTCAGGCAGTCTGGATACGGTAGGAAAAGATAGTCCGGCAACATTATATACATGGAATGGAGAGTCAATAGGAGAGGCATATTCGGGGACTCTTGAGGAAGTCAATGAATATGCGGAGACAGTAGATAAAGCACTTTCGGAAAAAATTGATAACGGTGAGATTGATGGTGTCATGTTCGTGAGTGCAAGTCCGGATGGTGTTAACCATCAGGCGATGGAAGCCTGTGAGAGAACACAGATCCCGATGGCCGGAACCGGAGGGAGTGGTGTGGCTCTGGCACAGAATATGGGGTGCAATGTACTTTCGGCATCCGGAACGACAGGTACAACAAACCGTACCAGAGCGGTAGCGTTTACAACAGCATTTGCAAAATACTGGAAGATAAAATATATGCCTGTGATAGGAAATACAGGGGAGAATGCAGCGGTTAAGACAGAGGGAAATGTATGGCACCGAATTAATTTCCGCGGGATCATGATGACCAGTCTTCCGGCATTTATTGCGATGGCTCTTTGTCTGGCATGTAGCAAGATACCGGCGTGCAGCGGACTTTCAGATGTTTTTGATACCCTGGTAAATTCTATTCCGATCGTAATCTGTGCGATTGCGGCAAAACAGGTATCCGGTCTGGATGAGGTGGGTGTAGTTGCAGGTATCGTAGCGGGAATCCTGGCAGTGGATGGTGGAATCTTAGGTGGTTTGATCATCGGAATCCTGGCAGGTGTGTTGGCGTACTATATCAGCGTATTCTGTTTTCGACATAATGTTCCGGGAACTACAGTAAATATAGCAGCCGGTGGTATCGGTGGACTTTTGGCGGGTCTTGCCGGTAAATATCTGATCGCTCCGGTGGCCTTGTGGCTTGGAAATGGAATTTGTTCGGTGATCAATACATGTATTGATTACAATGCGATTTTAGCAGGGGCAGTTGCAGGGCTCTTAATCTGGCCGGCTATCATTGGAGGCGTTTATCATGCGGCAATTCTTCCAATCGTACTGCTTGAGATGGAGGAGATGGGATTTAGTTTTCTCGGAGCCATTGATATGACAGGATTGGTTATGGTTTCTGCCGGTATTACACTGGCGAATGTACTGATGCCAAAACAAAAAGGAGAGGCTGCGGTAGCTCTTCCGGGATGTCTGATCAACATCTGTTTCGGTACCTTTGTGGAGGCGGCGTATCCATTTATGTTTTCTAATAAGATTGTTTTTGGAGGAGCACTGGCAAGTGCAACTGTTGCAGGAGCGGTCGTAGGCGCATTTAATGTAAAAGGAACTGCATATGTTCCTGCAGTATTGGCTCCGTTTATGGCAAATGAAGGAAAAGGAGCAGCCTTTGCATTTGCAATGATCGTGGCAATGGGACTGGCATTTGTAATCACGATTTTCGCAAATATGAGAGAGCGTAAAAAAACTGTGATGCTTTAACACATTAACAAATTAACGAAATGATAAAAAAGAACTTGAAAAATAAAGAAAGACAGAGTATAGTAGTGAACAGATCAATTTTCGAGATGAAGTTTGCAGGAAAACGACGAAAGTCTACCGAAGGAGTAACACTCTCAGGTGCCGGCTGATATCCGGTGCAACTGTAAATGGATCGACTCTCTGGAGACACCTGGAGAAAAACCAGGGGCCGAAGGTGCAACATACACAGTGATGTGTATGAATCTCTCAGGCAAGCGGACAGAGAAGATAAATCACAGTATCTTCCAGCCCATATATCCGCGTATATATGGGCTGTCTTTTTAAAAACGTTCCTGATTCCATGTCGGAAAGAGAGTCTAAACTTTCGAAAACTGTATCTGAGAGAAATGAGAGAGGCAGGAAAAAAAGATGTGGAGTGCAATCAATAACTTTTTAACAACCGTGGACGATCTGGTATGGGGAGTGCCGCTGATGGTGCTGATTATGGCAGGAGGTATCCTTCTGACAACCAGACTTGGATTGTTACAGATTCGCAAACTTCCATTGGCATTGAAGTGGATGGTGATGAATGAGGAAGAAGGCGAAGGCGAAATTTCCAGTTTTGGAGCCCTTTGTACAGCTCTTAGTGCAACGATTGGTACCGGTAATATTGTAGGTGTTGCGACGGCGGTATGTGCCGGAGGACCGGGCGCATTATTTTGGATGATCCTGGCAGCATTTTTTGGAATGGCGACCAAGTATTCCGAAGGACTTTTGGCAGTAAAATATCGTGTGGTAGCGGAAGACGGTCATAGTCTTGGCGGACCTTTTTATTATATTGAACAGGGGATGGGAACGAAATGGAAATGGTTGGCAAAGGTGTTCGCATTCTTTGGAGTCTGTGTAGGACTTTTTGGTATCGGAACATTCAGTCAGGTTAATGGTATCGCAAGTGCGGTTCAGGGATTCTTTGATCCGGACAATGCACATATGGTAAAGATCTTACCATTCCTGGGAGAATATTCCTGGGCAGTTGTGATCGCATCGTTGGTGCTGGCGTTCTGTGTGGCGGCAGTGTTGATCGGAGGCGTAAAACGTATCGCGAGTGTCAGCCAGATTATCGTACCGTTTATGGCGATTATTTATGTATTATTCGCAGGAGGTCTGGTAATCTGCAATATTACAGAAGTTCCGGCAGCGTTTAAAGTGATCGTAGAAGCAGCATTTAATCCAAGTGCGATTACCGGTGGTGTGGTAGGAAGTATGGTAGTTGCTATGCAGAAAGGTGTGGCAAGAGGTATCTTTTCGAATGAGGCAGGACTTGGTAGTGCACCGATCGCAGCAGCAGCAGCTAAGACAAAAGAGCCGGTAAGACAGGGACTGGTCAGCATGACAGGAACATTTATCGATACAATCGTTATCTGTACGCTCACAGGACTGTCTATTGTGATGACAGGAGCATGGCAGGTAGAAGGATTGGAAGGTGTGCAGGTGACAACTTATGCGTTCCAGCATGGACTTCCGTTCCCGGCGAAAGTGTCTGCATTTGTATTAATGCTATGTTTAGTATTCTTCGCGTTCACTACAATCCTTGGATGGGATTATTACAGTGAGAGATGTCTGGAGTATTTAAGTGGCGGTAATATGAAATATGTAAAAATATATCGTTGGATCTACATATTTGCAGTATTTATCGGACCTTACATGACAGTAAGTGCGGTATGGACGATTGCCGATATTTTTAACGGATTGATGGCAATTCCGAATATGATCGCATTATTTGCACTCAGTGGTGTGGTAGCGAAAGAGACGAAGAAATTTTTCTCAAAGTAGAAAATTAAAACTATTAAAAGAGGCATGGGAGTATTGTGCTGCGGATGAAGAGGGGTATGAAATCTATAAGAAATACTATGAGAGTAAAGCAGATGTTTCAATATATTAACGAGCATTACTGGGAAGATTTTACAGTAAAAGATATCGCAGAATATGTGGGAGTGAGGGTGAGAGTCTGCGATGTTTCCGAAATTGTGGATTTTCTGATTCCAGTTATTTTACAAAAAGTTTTAGAGAGTGGCGCGGGATCGCTCCGGGAGAATACCGAAAAGTTTCCGTATAAATTTTTTGAATTTCCACATAATAACTCCAAAGCTAAAACATAGCAATGGAGGAAAATGATATGAAAGCCACAGGGATTGTCCGAAGAATCGATGACCTTGGCAGGGTGGTCATTCCAAAGGAAATTCGCAGAACATTGCGCATTAGAGAAGGAGATCCTCTTGAGATATTTACAGACAGAGAGGGAGAAGTGATCCTAAAAAAATATTCCCCTATCGGGGAACTTGGAACGTTGGCAGGACAGTATGCACAGAGTCTGGCACAGACGTTAAAATGCCTGGTATGTGTTTGTGATCTGGATCAGGTGATCGCTGCAGCAGGAAATGGAAAGAAAGAATTTGCGGAGCAGTATATCAGCAAAGCACTGCAGAAGCAGCTTGGTACGAGAAAAAATATGATATCAGAAGAAGGCGAGAAAACGTATGTGCCTGTTGTGGAAGGTCAGATGGAAACGTATGAGCAGGAGATTATCAGTCCGATTATTTGCCGGGGAGATGTGATAGGCGGTGTGATTTTACTGGCGAAAGACAAAGGACATTTATTAGCAGAATTAGAACAGAAAATGGCAGTGTGTGCGGCAGGATTTCTTGGAAAACAGATGGAGTAGCGTGAAGCTGCTCCATTTTTGTTTACTTTAGCACATAAAAGTGCTAAAATAGATAAAGATTGTGTATTACAAAGAGGAGAAAGGATATTGCTATGGGAGAGTTAATGTTAGGCAATAAGGCACTGGCAAGAGGCCTTTATGAAGGTGGATGCAGTATTGCATCGAGTTACCCGGGGACTCCAAGTACAGAAGTGACGGAAGAACTGGCAAAATATGATGAAGTATATTGTGAATGGGCACCGAATGAAAAAGTTGCGCTGGAAGTGGCTGTGGGAGCTGCTTTTGCAGGAAAGAGAAGTTTCTGTGCGATGAAGCATGTGGGACTGAATGTGGCGGCAGACCCTCTCTTCACAAGTTCTTATACAGGTTCCAATGCAGGAATTGTAATTGTAGTTGCAGATGATCCGGGAATGCATTCTTCGCAGAATGAACAGGATTCCAGACATTATGCCATTGCAGCAAAACTTCCGATGTTAGAGCCATCGGACTCACAGGAGGCCTGTGATTTTGCAAAGAGAGCATATGAAATCTCAGAAGAGTTTGACACACCGGTATTTGTAAAAATGTGTACAAGAGTGGCACATTCCCAGGGTATTGTGGAAAAAAAGGAACGCAAAGTTCCGGAGCAGACTCCTTATGAGAAGAATATTACCAAATACGTTATGACACCGGCAAATGCCATCAGACGTCATCCGGTGGTGGAAGAACGTACCAGAAAACTGATTGAGTTTGCAGAGACTACGGATTTAAACCGTGTGGAGATGGGTGATACAAAGATTGGTATCATTACTTCTTCTACTTGCTATCAGTATGCAAAAGAAGTATTTGGGGAGAGAGCAAGCATCCTGAAGCTGGGACTTATAAATCCTCTGCCGGAGAAATTGATCCGTGATTTTGCGGCAAAAGTAGAAAAACTGATCGTTGTAGAAGAATTAGATCCAATCATTGAGAACCACTGCAGACAGATGGGACTTTCTGTGATCGGAAAAGATGTGCTTCCGATGGAAGGAGAATTTTCACAGAATCTTCTGGCAGAAAAATTAGGAGAAGAAGTTCCGACATATTATTCATTAGAAGAAAATCTTCCGGGAAGACCGCCGCTTATGTGCGCAGGATGTCCACACCGGGGATTGTTCTATACTCTGTCAAAGAATAAATGTACAGTCATCGGAGATATCGGATGTTATACATTAGGAGCAGCAGCACCGTTAAATGCGATGGATATGAATCTCTGTATGGGAGCTTCCGTCAGCTCATTGCATGGATTTAACAAAGCCATGGGAGAAAAAGGCGAGAAGAAGACAGTGGGTGTGATCGGTGACTCTACATTTATGCATTCCGGTATGACAGGACTTGCCAACATTGCTTATAATCAGAGTAATTCTACAGTGATCATTTTGGATAACTCTATCACAGGAATGACGGGACACCAGCAGAATCCGACGACCGGTTATAATATAAAAGGAGATCCGGCAGGTAAGATCGACCTGGAGAGCCTTTGCCGTGCAATGAGTATTAACCGTGTGGTTGTGGTAGATCCATATGATCTGGAAGAATGTGACAGAGTCTTAAAAGAAGAACTGGCAGCAGAAGAACCTTCAGTTATCATCAGCAGACGTCCGTGTGCATTGTTGAAATATGTTAAACATAATCCACCACTTCATGTGGACGAAGAGAAATGTATTGGATGTAAATCATGTATGCGTCTGGGATGTCCGGCGCTCAGCGTCAGAAATGGAAAAGCTGAAATTGACACGACACAGTGTGTGGGATGTAATGTCTGTACACAGATGTGCAAGTTTGATGCACTGAAGTCATAGGGAGGTAACATAAGCATGACAAAGAATATAATGATCGTAGGTGTAGGTGGTCAGGGATCGGTGCTGGCCAGTAAACTTTTGGGGCATCTTCTTCTGACAGAAGGGTATGATGTAAAAGTTTCGGAAGTACACGGAATGAGTCAGCGCGGTGGAAGCGTTGTTACATATGTAAGATTTGGTGAAAAAGTTTATTCACCGATCATTGATAAAGGGCAGGCAGATGTGATCGTGTCTTTTGAAAAATTAGAGGCAGCACGTTATCTGGAATATTTAAAGGCAGACGGAAGAATTGTTGTAAATACCCAGGAAATCGAGCCGATGCCGGTCATCACCGGAGCAGCAGAGTATCCGGAAAATCTGATCGAAAAAATGCAGATGCATGGTGCAAAGGTAGATGCCATGGATTGCCTGACTCTGGCAAATGAAGCCGGTTCTTCGAAAGCAGTAAACATTGTATTAATGGGAAGAATTTCCAGGTATTTTGATATTTCTGTGGAAAAATGGCAGAAAGCCATCGAGGAATGTGTGCCATCCAAATTTTTGGAGCTGAATCAAAAGGCGTTTTTATTAGGACGCGGAAAGGAAGAAAACTAAGATGCCTGTAACAGACTTATTAGAGAGAAATCATAAACTTTACGGAGATGAGGTTGCTCTCGTGGAACTAAATCCTACCATGAAGGATAACAGAAAGATTACCTGGAAGGAGTTTGACCTGGTACAGCAGACTTCCAAAGAGCCTTACAGAAGAGAAATTACATGGAGTGTATTTGATGAGAAGGCAAACCGTGTGGCAAATATGCTGATCAGCCGCGGAATCAAAAAGGGGGACCGTGTGGCGATTCTGATGTTCAACTGCCTGGACTGGCTGCCAATCTATTTTGGGATTTTAAAAGCCGGAGCCATTGCAGTTCCGTTTAACTTCCGTTTCTCGGCAGACGAGATCCAGTACTGTGCGGATCTGGCAGAAGTACATATGATCTTTTTCGGATCACAGTTTATCGGACGTCTGGAAGCAATTGAAGAAAAATTAGGAAGAGGCCGTCTTTTAATCTATGTAGGAGACGGATGCCCGACATTTGCAGAGAGTTACAGAGAACTGGTTGCAGATTGTTCCAGTCAGGCACCGCTTGTGAGACTGGAAGATGAAGACGATGCAGCAATTTATTTTTCATCAGGAACAACGGGATTTCCAAAAGCAATCCTGCATAATCATGAAAGTTTATTGCAGGCAGCACAGATGGAACAGAAACATCATGGGACGGGAAGAGATGATACGTTCCTCTGTATTCCACCGTTATACCATACCGGGGCAAAATTCCACTGGATGGGAAGTCTGTGCGCAGGAAGTAAGGCAGTACTGTTGACAGGCACAACACCGGAGATCATTCTGGATGCCGTGTCAAAGGAACACTGTACGATCGTCTGGCTTTTAGTGCCGTGGGCACAGGATATCCTGACAGCATTAGATCGTGGAGATTTGAAACTGGAAGATTATGAGTTGGATCAATGGAGACTGATGCACATCGGTGCACAGCCGGTACCGCCGTCACTAATCAAACACTGGAAAGAATATTTCCCGCATCATCAGTATGATACGAACTATGGCCTTTCAGAGTCTACAGGCCCGGGATGTGTGCATCTTGGTGTTGAAAATATCAATAAAGTCGGAGCCATCGGTGTACCGGGATACCGCTGGGAGTGTAAGATCGTAGATGAAAATGGCGAAAAAGTTCCTCAGGGAGAAGTGGGAGAACTCTGCGTCAAAGGACCTGGGGTGATGACATGTTATTACAATGATCCAAAAGCAACGGCAGAGACGGTTAAAGATGGCTGGTTATTTACCGGAGATATGGCGATGCAGGATGAAGATGGCTTCTATTTCCTTGTAGACCGTAAAAAAGATGTCATCATCAGTGGTGGTGAAAATATTTATCCGGTACAGATTGAGAATTTCTTAGCTGCCTATGATAAAGTACAAGATGTGGCTTGTATCGGACTTCCGGATGCACGTCTTGGCGAGATTACAGGTGCGATCATTCAGGTGAAAGACGGGATGACCTGCACAGAAGAAGAGATTGTAGAATATTGCAAAGAACTTCCGAGATACAAAAGACCGAGAAGGATTATTTTTGCAGAAGTTCCTAGAAATGCGACCGGAAAGATTGAAAAACCGGCACTTCGAAAGAAATATGGCGCGGATCATCTGGTAGCAAAACAAAATCAGAAATAAGATATAAGAATAAAAAGACAGACTCCTTCATATCTATAGAAACGAGATAGGAAGGAGTTTGGTTTATGGGGAAAATCGATTGGAAAGCGGAAAAATTTGTATGGATCATAAAGGCATTATTTTTGTCGTATCTGCTCAGTGGGATCTTGCTTCTTTTGATGGCACTGGCGGTCTATAAATTGGCGTGGGGAGAACAGATTGTGTCCGCGGGAGTGATCGTGGTCTATGTGTTTTCTAATCTGGCAGCAGGAATTTACATCGGAAAGAAATTCGGACACAGACGTTTTCTGGCGGGGTTGGTCTGTGGAGTGCTGTATGCAATTTTGTTGTGTTTGGTCAGTGCGATTGTCTACCGGGATATAAGTGGAAATATTGGAAATATGGCAGTAACTTTGCTGGTCTGCAGCGGAAGCGGAATGGTGGGAGGAATGATCTCATAGCAGTCTTTTGACAGGCTTCTGGAACAAAATCTGTAAATAAGATTGCGCAATTGGCGATAGAATGTTATAATGTTCGCAATAAGTGAAACTTTCAAGGAGGAACATGAACATGAAACATGTAAAGACATTAAATACACAGACACTGAACAACAACTTAAAGAAGAGTGGTTGTGGAGAGTGCCAGACATCATGTCAGTCAGCATGTAAGACATCTTGCACAGTTGGTAACCAGACTTGTGAGCAGAAGAAATAATTCTTCAAAAAGATGTCATAAGCGAACGCGCATGACGCGAGAGTTCCTTAACCGGAACTCTCTTTTGTTGTTAAAAAAGCATACTGTAAGAAGGTCCTGGGGACCTTTTTTCGTTCGAGAATATTGTTAAAAATAAGATAAAATAAGAAAGGGGTATTTACCTTGATTCATCAATATAAAAATAATGGATATAACATCGTATTAGATGTTTACAGTGGCGCGGTACATGTTGTGGATGATCTTTGCTACGATGTGATCGAGCAGTTAAATGCAGGCGAGACCGAGCCAACAGTAGACAGCTTGAAATCATCTGAGACAAAAGAAAATCTGATGACGTCTTTAAAAGACAGATATGCAGAGTCTGATCTTAACGATGCACTTTCCGATGTCATCGAACTTGCAGAGAACAGACAGTTATTCGCAAAAGATATCTACGAGGGCATGATCGACGTTGTAAAGAAACAGAAGACGGTTGTAAAGGCTCTTTGCTTACATATTGCCCATGACTGTAACCTTGCCTGTAAGTATTGCTTTGCAGAAGAAGGAGAGTATCACGGAAGACGTGCGCTCATGAGCTACGAAGTTGGTAAGAAGGCACTGGATTTTTTGATTGCCAATTCTGGAAACAGACATAATCTTGAGGTGGATTTCTTCGGTGGTGAGCCACTGATGAACTGGCAGGTAGTCAAAGATCTGGTAGCTTACGGAAGAGAGCAGGAAAAACTTCACGACAAACATTTCCGTTTTACACTGACGACAAATGGTGTCTTGTTAAATGATGAGATCCAGGAGTTCTTAAATAAAGAGATGGATAACGTTGTCATCAGTCTGGATGGACGTAAGGAAATCAATGATCAGATGCGCCCATTCCGCAATGGAAAAGGAAGCTATGACCTGATCGTGCCGAAGTTCCAGAAACTGGCAGAGAGCCGCAACCAGGAAAAATACTATATCCGTGGAACATTTACGAGAAACAACCTGGATTTCTCTAATGATATTATGCATTTTGCGGATCTGGGATTCAAACAGATGTCCATTGAACCGGTAGTCGGTGATGAGAGTGATCCATATGCGATTCGAGAGGATGATCTTCCACAGATCATGGAAGAATATGACAAATTGGCTAAGCTGATGATTGCTCGGGAAAAAGAGGGAAAAGGTTTCAATTTCTTCCATTTTATGATAGACTTAGATGGTGGACCGTGTGTGTACAAACGTATGTCGGGATGTGGCTCTGGAACAGAGTATCTGGCAGTGACACCATGGGGCGATTTATATCCGTGTCACCAGTTCGTAGGACAGGAAGATTTCCTGATGGGAAATGTGGATGAAGGCATTAAGAAACCGGAGATTGCAGATGATTTCCGTGACTGTAATGTTTATTCTAAAGATAAGTGCAGAGAATGTTTCGCAAAATTCTACTGCAGTGGTGGATGCATGGCGAATTCTTACAACTTCCACGGAACGATCCATGATACTTACGATGTGGGATGTCAGATGCAGCGCAAGCGTGTAGAGTGTGCAATCATGATGAAGGCAGCGCTGGCAGACGAAGAGTAATGCGGACGATATAAGAGAATAGAGAGGACATTTAGCATGAAGAAGAGCAAGAGTATTATCAGTCTGATTGTAACAGTACTGATGCTTGTAGTGTTTGGATTCACGGCAATCGTCGGCTGGGGGCCTACTAATACCGGAGCAATGAAGAATATTAAGCTCGGTCTTGACCTTGCCGGTGGTGTCAGTATTACCTATCAGGTGAAAGATGATAATCCAACTGACGAAGAGATGACGGATACAATCTACAAGTTGCAAAAGCGTGTAGAGCAGTATAGTACAGAGGCGAGTGTATACCAGGAAGGAAGCGACCGTATCAATATCGAGATCCCTGGTGTTACAGATGCCAATGCAATCCTGGATGAACTTGGAAAACCGGGATCATTAGAGTTCCAGACATCTGACGGAACAACAGTTATTACAGGTTCGGACATCAAGACAGCTACAGCAAAGACCGGTCAGGATGACATGGGCAATAAAGAATATTCTGTAGAACTGGATTTGAACGATGAAGGTACAGAAAAATTTGCGGAAGCAACAGCGAATAATATCGGTAAGCAGATTTCTATCGTATATGATGGTGATGTGATTTCTGCACCGACGGTACAGTCTGCAATCACTGGGGGTCAGGCATATATCACTGGTAATTTTACTTATGAAGAGGCAGATAACCTTGCGGCTACAATTCGTATCGGTGGTTTGAAACTTCAGTTAGAAGAGCTCCGTTCCAATGTTGTAGGTGCACAGCTCGGTGAGAAAGCCGTAAGTACTAGTTTGAAAGCCGGCGCCATCGGTCTGGCGATTGTATTTATCTTTATGATCTGTGTATATTTACTGCCGGGTCTTGCATCAGGTATTGCACTTTTGATTTATACACTGATTGTATTGTTAATACTGAATGCATTTAATGTGACATTAACCCTGCCGGGTATCGCAGGTATCATCCTGAGTATCGGTATGGCGGTTGATGCGAACGTTATTATTTTCGCCCGTGTGCGTGAAGAGATGGCAAAAGGCCGCAGCGTAAAGAATGCGTTAAAAGACGGTTTCCAGAAAGCGATGTCAGCGATCGTGGATGGTAACGTAACGACTCTGATCGCAGCAGTGGTTCTGTGGTTTAAGGGTTCCGGTACTGTAAAAGGTTTCGCCCAGACACTGGGAATTGGTATCGTAGTATCTATGTTTACAGCGTTAGTGATCACACGTATGATCATCTTTGCATTCTACGGTATCGGATTAAAATCTGAGAAACTGTATTACAGACCAAAGAAAAAAGAAACAAAGACTATTAACTTCCTTGGAAAGAAGAAAGTATTTTTTGCAATTTCACTTGCAGTGATCATCGGTGGACTTGCAGTAATGGGAGTCAATGGTTCTAAAGGAAATGGTGCATTTGCATACAGTCTGGAGTTCCAGGGTGGTACATCTACAAATGTAACCTTTGATAAAGATTATTCGATTGAGGAAATCGACAGTGAGATTGTTCCAATTGTAGAAGAAGTAACTGGCGATAAGAATGTCCAGACACAGAAAGTATCTGGAACAAATCAGGTAATCATCAAGACAAAGACTCTGGAATTAGACCAGAGAGAAGCACTGAACCAGGCAATGGTAGACAACTTTGGTGTAGATGAGAGCAAGATCACGGCTGAAAATATCAGTTCTACTGTAAGTAACGAGATGCGCCGGGATGCAGTAGTTGCGGTAGTGATTGCAGGTATCTTCATGCTTCTTTACATCTGGTTCAGATTTAAAGATATCCGTTTCGCAACAAGTGCGGTACTTGCACTGCTGCACGACGTACTGGTAGTAGCAGCGTTCTATGCGGTATCCAGAATTTCTGTTGGTAATACATTTATCGCATGTATGCTGACGATTGTGGGTTATTCAATCAACGCGACGATCGTTATCTTCGACCGTATCCGTGAGGAGATGCATTACCAGAGCAGAACTACAGATTTACAGGATATGGTAAACAGAAGTATCACGCAGACACTGACCAGAAGTATTTACACTTCTGTGACAACATTCATCATGGTAGCAGTATTGTTTATCATGGGTGTAAGTTCTATCCGTGAGTTTGCAGCTCCGCTGATGGTTGGTATTGTGTGTGGTGGATATTCTTCAGTATGTATCACAGGTGCATTGTGGTATGTCATGAAGGTGAGAGCTGAAAAGAAAAAAGCAGACATGAAGGCTGCAAAATCTACCAAGAAAAAGAAATAACAGAGCAGAATTATAAATCTGGAAAGCAGCGAATTTCACGAAAGTGGGAATCGGCTGCTTTCTCTGTATATAAAGGAGGAATGTCCGTTGGAAAAGTGGGTGCTTTTGAGGAAAGGTGCAAATTATGAGCAGATCGGAGAAAGATTTCAGATCAGTCCGAGACTGGCATGTCTGATTCGCAACAGAGATGTTATTGGTGATGAAGCAATTGATCAGTATTTAAATGGCACACTCAGCGATTTGAATGATGGAATGCTGATGAAAGGGATGAATCAGGCAATCGACATCCTGAAAGAAAAGATAGAGGAAGGTAAGAAAATCCGGGTGATCGGGGATTACGATATTGATGGAGTGAATGCGACCTATATTCTTTTAGAAGGGCTGGAAACCCTGGGAGCGGATGTGGATTATGACATTCCAAATCGCATGACAGATGGCTATGGATTGAATGAGGAATTGATCCGTAGGGCTGCGAAAGACGAAGTGGATACGATCGTGACCTGTGACAATGGAATTGCTGCGTGTGATGAGATTACTTACGGAAAAAACCTTGGGATGACGATTGTTGTTACAGATCACCATGAAGTATCCTATGAAGACATAGAAGGAGAAAAACATTATCTGATTCCTCCGGCTGATGCAGTTGTGGACCCGAAACAACCGGACTGTACCTATCCGTTTAAGGAACTCTGCGGAGCGGCCATCGCATATAAGCTGATTGAGAATCTGAGTGAGGCAATGGAAAAAGATGCGGAAGATTTTGACTATCTTATCGAAAATGTGGCAATTGCAACGGTGGGAGATGTGGTGGAACTGGAAGGAGAAAACCGCATTTTTGTAAAAGAAGGACTGCAGATGCTGGAGAGAACTCACAATCTGGGACTTCGGGCATTGATTGACTGTAATGGGATCGATAAACGAAAAGTAACATCCTACCATGTTGGATTTGTACTGGGACCTTGTATGAATGCCAGTGGACGTCTGGATACTGCAAAACATACACTGGAACTTCTGCGGGCGGATACGAAAAAGGATGCGGATATTCTTGCCGGTGATCTGAAAGCAATGAATGACAGTAGAAAAGAACTGACGGAGAAGGCAGTAGAACAGGCAATCGGACTGATGGAACAGACGACACTTAAAAATGATAAAGTGTTGGTAGTATATCTTCCGGAATGCCATGAGAGTCTGGCAGGGATTGTGGCGGGGCGTATCCGTGAAATCTATAGTCGGCCGGTGTTCGTGCTTACAGATGCGAAAGACGGTGTAAAAGGATCTGGAAGATCTATTGATGCTTACAATATGTATGAGGAGCTGAATCGTTGTAGGGATCTTCTGACGAAATACGGTGGACATAAAATGGCGGCCGGATTATCATTGAGGTCAGAAAATGTAGATGTATTCCGGGAAAGACTGAATTCCAACTGTGGCCTGACAGAAGAAGAGATGGCAGAAAAGATCGTGATCGATATGGAGATGCCGTTTTCCTGCGTGACAGAAGGAATGGTGGAAGAACTGTCCAAATTAGAACCTTTCGGAAAAGGCAATACGAAACCGGTGTTTGCTGCCAGAAATGTGGCATTGTTATCGGGCAGAATTCTTGGAAAAAACAGAAATGTATTAAAACTCAGAGTGAGAGATGCTTATGGAACAGAGATTGATGCCATGTGTTTCAGACATGTGGAGAATTTCTTGGAATACCTGGGTGAAAAATACGGAGACGGCGCAGGGGAACGTCTGTTAAGAGGCGGCAGAAATACAGGTGAAATGACGCTCTCCGTGACATATTATCCGGATATCAATGAATATATGGGACGGGTGACCCCGCAGATCGTGATCACTCACTATAAGTGATAATAATTATTTGAAAAACCTATAAACTAATGCTATACTTTTACTTAGATTTATCTTAAAAAGATAGAGCCTTTTAAAAGATTTTGAAAGATAAGATTTTAGAATGGAGAGATTAAAAATGAAACCGATTGAAGAATACGTGAGAAGTATTCCGGATTTTCCAGAACCGGGAATTATATTTAGAGATGTGACCAGCGTGATCCAGGATCCGGATGGACTGAAATTGTCGATTGACCTGATCCAGGAGAAACTGGAAGGACTTGATTTTGATGTGGTTGTAGGTCCGGAATCCAGAGGATTTATCTTTGGAATGCCGATAGCATATAACCTGCACAAATCTTTTGTACCGGTCCGCAAGAAAGGAAAACTTCCATGCGAGACGGTTTCTGTGGAATATGACCTGGAGTATGGTTCGGCAGTGATCGAGATGCATAAGGATGCTATCAAGCCGGGACAGAAAGTGGTCATTATCGATGACCTCATGGCAACAGGAGGAACAATCGAGGCAATTATCAAACTGATCGAGAGTCTGGGCGGCGAGGTTGTAAAGACCGTATTTTTGATGGAACTTGCAGGATTGAACGGAAGAGATAAAATTAAAGGGTATGATGTGGATTCTGTGATTGTATATCCGGGCAAATAATCATAATAAATTATAGTTAAAAAGGAACAGGAAGGAGGCAATGATATGTCAGGAAAAATGATATATGGATCGATCGATGACCGTATCGCACCGGAAGCAGTTACAACAGATCTGATGCAGGGGCTGGAGGTCAAAGATGGACACGCGATAAAAGCACCGGGCGATTATGAAGACCCAGAACGTTTATATGACATGTTGATTGCCCGTATCCGTAAATATCATCCATCTACTGATGTGTCTATGATTCGCAAGGCGTATGAACTGGCGAAGAAAGCTCACGGAGATCAGTGCCGTAAGTCGGGGGAACCTTATATTATTCATCCTTTGTGGGTGGGTATTATTCTGGCAGATCTTGAGATGGATAAAGAGACTATTACAGCAGGCTTACTCCATGATGTAGTAGAAGATACAAAGTATACGGAAGAGGACATTAAAAAAGAGTTTGGGGAAGAGGTCGCACTGTTGGTAGACGGTGTTACAAAATTGGGAAGGTTATCTTATTCATCTGATAAGCTGGAATTGCAGGCAGAGAATCTGCGTAAGATGTTTCTTGCGATGGCCAAGGATATCCGTGTTATCATTATCAAGCTGGCGGATCGTCTGCATAATATGAGGACATTGCAGTTTATGACACCTGCCAAGCAGAAGGAAAAAGCCAGAGAGACGATGGATATTTATGCGCCGATCGCCCAGAGACTTGGTATTTCCAAGATCAAGACAGAACTTGATGATCTGGCATTAAAGTATTCTCAGCCGGAGGTGTTCTTTGAACTGGTGAATCAGATTAATGCCAGAAAGACAGAACGTGAAGAATTTGTAGAGCAGATTGTAGATGAAGTCTCCGGATATATGAAAGAAGCGAGTATTAAGTGTGATGTTAATGGTCGTGTCAAACATTTTTTTAGCATATATAAGAAGATGGTCAATCAGGATAAGACGGTAGATCAGATTTATGATCTGTTTGCAGTCCGTATTATCGTGGATTCAGTAAAAGACTGTTATGCGGCATTGGGTGTGATCCATGAAAAATACACACCGATTCCGGGGCGTTTCAAAGATTATATTGCGATGCCAAAGCCGAATATGTATCAGTCGCTTCATACAACACTGATGAGTTCGGTGGGGCAGCCATTTGAGATTCAGATCCGTACTCAGGAGATGCATAAGACTGCGGAGTATGGTATTGCGGCACACTGGAAATACAAAGAGTCAAACGATGGAAAGAAGAATGTTAAGGCGCAGGAAGAAGAAAAGTTAAGTTGGTTAAGACAGATCCTTGAATGGCAGAGAGACATGTCGGATAACAGAGAGTTCTTAAGCCTGATCAAAGGGGATTTGGATTTATTTGCAGAAGATGTTTATTGTTTTACACCGCAGGGTGATGTCAAGAACCTGCCGAATGGATCGACACCGATTGATTTTGCCTATGCGATCCACAGTGCGGTCGGTAATAAGATGGTAGGAGCCAGAGTTAATGGCAAACTGGTAACGATTGATTATAAGATCCAGAATGGGGACCGTATCGAGATCCTGACGTCCCAGAACTCCAAGGGACCGAGTCGCGACTGGTTAAATATTGTTAAGAGCACACAGGCGAAGAATAAGATTAATCAATGGTTTAAGAAAGAATTCAAAGAAGATAATATCATCCGCGGAAAAGAATTGATCGCCACCTATTGCAGAGCGAAAGGAATCAATGCTTCGGATATCATGGTTCAGAAATATGAGGACAGTGTTCAGCGTAAATATGGATTTAAAGACTGGGATTCTGTACTTGCAGCCATCGGACACGGGGGGCTGAAAGAAGGTCAGGTTGTTAATCGTCTGGTGGAAGAGTATGGAAAAGAGCACCGTCAGGAGATTACAAATGAAGTGATCCTTGAGAAAGTGGCGGAGGCAAACAAGAACAAGGTTCATATTGCCAAGTCTAAGAGCGGTATCGTTGTAAAAGGTATTGATGATATGGCTGTACGCTTTTCAAGATGCTGTAATCCGGTACCGGGGGACGAGATTGTAGGCTTTGTTACCAGAGGACGAGGTATGACGATACACCGTACCGACTGTGTAAATGTGATTCATCTGACAGAAGCGGAACGTTCCAGACTGATTCCGGTAGAGTGGGAAAGTGATGTTGTAGAGAAGAATGGTGGACAATATCTGGCTGATATCAAGATCTTTGCAAATGATAAGCAGGGACTTCTGATGGATATTTCCAGAGTATTTACAGAGAATGAGGTTGATGTAAAATCATTGAATGTTCGCACCAGTAAGCAGGGAACTGCGACAATTGAAGCGGGATTTATTGTACATGGACGGACTGAACTTAATAAAGTTGTAGATAAGTTGAGACAAATCGGTGGAATTATCGATATCGAAAGAACAACGGGGTAGATAGAATGAAGATTGAAAGATTTGTAATGGGAATGGTGAGTACCAACTGTTATCTGATCATTAATGAAGAGACAAAAGAGACAGTGATCGTGGATCCGGCAGATTGTCCGAAGAAATTTATCGATCATATCACTGAGGAAGGACTTAAGATTGTAGCTGTGATTCTGACCCATGGACATTATGATCATATTATGGGGATTCCGGAACTTTTGACACATTATCGGGTTCCGGTTTATGCCTGTGAGGCAGAAGAGAAGGTACTTACAGATCCCCGGGCGAATCTTTCGGCAATGTCCGGAGGATCTTATGTGTACGATGGTGCAACTTATGTAAAAGACGGTCAGATTTTAGAACTTGCGGGCTGTCAGTTCAAAGTGATGCATACGCCGGGACATACACCGGGTGGCTGTTGTTACTATATAGAATCAGAGAAGATTTTGCTTAGTGGAGATACTTTGTTCTGTGGATCTGTAGGAAGAACAGATTTTCCGGGTGGCAGTATGTCAGAACTAGTAAGAGGTATCAAGGAAAAACTGATGGTACTTCCGGATGATGTACAGGTGCTTCCGGGACATATGGATCTGTCAACAATTGGGTATGAACGAGCAAATAATCCATTTCTGTAAAAGATATTTTGAAAATAAATAGATGATGGAGTTATAATCATGATTCAGATTATATGTAAAGAAGAAAATTATTCATATAATGCATATCATATGACGAAGGCTTTTTATCCATCTGAACCGATGCGAGTTCAGGTGGAGGAGAAAGCCTCTAATTATGTAACCATAGAATTTTCGGGGGATGAGAGAATCGAACTATCATCAGACATGGGTTCGGTTAATAAAAAACATGATACAGATGTTGCATTATATCAGGCGTTGGAAAAAAGAACAAAAAAGAGCCTGGCCTGGGGATTGCTTTTAGGAGTCAGACCGACCAAGATTGCGATGAAGAAGCTGGAAGAAGGCATGGAAGAAGATGCATTTATTTCGTGGTTTCAGGAGACTTCTCTTGTGAGTGAAGAAAAGGCAGAACTTGCATGGAAAATCGCGAATAGAGAAAAAAAGTTGCTCAGTCAGTTGGACTATAAAAACGGATACAGTCTATATATTGGTATTCCGTTTTGTCCTACAGTGTGCAGTTATTGTTCATTCAGTTCGGGTTCCTTATCGGTGTGGAAGGATAAAGTAGAAGATTATGTGGATGCACTCTGTAAAGAATTGGCTTATATTGGTAAAGTATCTGCGCAAAAGAAACTGAATACCATTTATATGGGCGGTGGAACTCCGACAACTTTAAACGCAGAACAGTTGGAGAGGGTGCTCGCCTGTGTTGATGAGCATTTTTCAAGAAAAAATTTATTGGAATATACCGTAGAAGCCGGGCGACCGGATAGCATCACCAGAGAAAAATTCCAGGTACTTAGAAATCATGGAATCAGCAGGATTTCCATTAATCCACAGAGCATGCAGCAGAAGACATTGGATGCAATCGGCAGAAGACATTCTGTGGAATCTGTAAAAGAAGCGTTTCTGTTGGCTCGGAAGATGGGGTTTGACAATATTAATATGGATATTATCGCAGGACTTCCGGGGGAAGATATTTTTGATATGGAAGATACTCTGCGCCAGATCGAAGAATTAGGACCAGATAATCTGACGGTACATTCCCTGGCAATCAAGCGTGCAGCGAAGATGGGGCAGGAATATAAAGAAGGAACCGTTGAGTACAAAGACAGAACCGAGACGATTCAGTCGATGATAGATGCCGCCAGAGAAAGTGCGAAACGTATGGATATGGAGCCTTATTATCTGTATCGACAGAAAAATATTGCCGGTAATTTTGAAAATGTAGGTTATGCAAAGGTTGACAAAGCCGGAATATACAATATACTTATTATGGAAGAAAAACAATCAATTATTGCCGCAGGAGCAGGAGCCTCCACTAAGATTGTATTGAAGGATCCGGTGAAAGCCTCAGGCAGCAATAAAAATAAAATGACCAATCTGATACGGCTGGAGAATGTCAAAGCAATTGATGCGTACATTAGTCGTGTGGATGAGATGATAGAACGAAAAGGAGAATGGTTATGGCATTAAAAAAGAAACCGGTAACAGGCATGAAAGATATGATGCCTGCGGAGATGGAGATCCGTGATTATCTGATTCAGCTGATCAAGGATACTTATAAGACATTTGGATTTCAGTCTATTGAGACTCCTTGTGTAGAACATATCGAGAACTTATGCAGCAAACAGGGTGGAGACAATGAAAAACTGATCTTCAAGATTATGAAACGTGGCGAGAAGCTTAAGATTGCAGAGGCAAAAGAAGAAAATGATCTGGCAGACGGAGGACTACGTTATGATTTAACAGTTCCGCTTGCGAGATATTATGCAAACCATTCTAATGAATTACCGGCGCCGTTTAAGGCTTTGCAGATTGGTAATGTTTGGAGAGCAGATCGCCCACAGAGAGGGCGTTTTCGTCAGTTTGTACAGTGTGATATCGATATACTGGGAGAAGGAAGCAACTTAGCTGAAATCGAACTGATCCTTGCAACGACAGCGATGCTCGGCAAATTGAATTTCAAGAATTTCACAGTATGTATCAATGATCGTAACATCCTTAAATCCATGGCTGCTTACAGTGGATTTAAGGAAGAAGACTACGATGAAGTGTTTATAATCTTGGATAAGATGGACAAAATCGGAGCAGAGGGTGTATCTAAAGAACTTCAGGAGATGGGCTATTCCGAGGAGAATGTGAATACTTATTTGAAGTTATTTGATGAAGTTGCAAATGATGTAACAGGTATCCGCTATTTAAAAGAAAAATTGGGAGATTTCTTGAACGATGAGACCGCAGAAAGTATGGAGATGATTATGTCCAGCGTAGATGCAGCCAAGGAATGCGAGTTTAATTTGAAATTTGATCCGACATTGGTCCGAGGTCAGTCTTATTATACAGGAACTATTTTTGAAGTGACGATGGACGATTTCGGCGGTTCTGTTGCCGGAGGAGGACGTTACGATAAGATGATCGGTAAATTTACAGGTCAGGATACACCGGCATGTGGATTTTCTATCGGATTTGAGCGTATCGTTATGCTGCTCTTAGAGAATGGCTACCAGCTTCCGAGCAAACGTGCAAAGAAAGCTTATTTGTTAGACAAGAAGATGGGTAAAGAGGGCATGCTGTCCGTACTTGCACAGGCAAAGGCTGACAGAGAAGCCGGCAAGCAGGTACTAATCGTTAAGATGAAGAAAAATAAAAAATTCCAGAAAGAACAGTTGTCAGAAGAAGGTTATGAGGAGATCATCGACTGTTATGCTGACTAGAGAAGAAAAGGAGAAGTAAGATATTATGGCAGAGTCAATGCAGGGGTTAAAAAGAACCCACAGATGTGCAGAGTTATCCGCAGCCAATATTGGGGAAAAAGTAACCATTATGGGCTGGGTACAGAAGAATCGTAATAAAGGCGGATTGGTATTCGTGGACGTAAGAGATCGTTCGGGAATTATCCAGGTGGTATTTGAGGAAGGAAAATCAGATGCAGCACTGATCGAAAAAGCAGCGAAATTACGTGCAGAATTTGTTGTAGCAATCGTAGGAACTGTAGCAAAACGTTCCGGTGCTGTGAATGAGAACCTGGCAACAGGAGAAATTGAAGTGATCCCTGAGGAACTTCGTATTCTTTCAGAATCAGAAACTCCTCCGTTTCACATTGAAGAGAATTCCAAGACAAAAGAAGAGGTGCGTCTGAAATATCGTTATCTGGATCTTAGAAGACCAGACCTTCAGCGCAACCTTATTATGAGAAGCAAAGTGGCAACACTGACTCGTCAGTTTTTAGCTGACGAGGGATTCCTTGAGATTGAGACACCGGTACTGATTAAGAGTACACCGGAAGGTGCAAGAGATTATCTGGTGCCGAGCCGTATCCATCAGGGAGAATTTTATGCACTTCCACAGTCACCACAGCTTTTTAAACAGCTTCTGATGTGCTCTGGATATGACAGATATTTCCAGCTTGCAAAATGTTTCCGTGATGAAGATCTGCGTGCTGACAGACAGCCGGAGTTTACACAGATTGATATGGAACTTTCGTTTGTAGATGTAGATGATGTCATCGAAGTGAATGAAAGATTACTTGCAAAATTATTTAAAGAGGTATTAGGAGTGGATGTTCCACTTCCGATCCAGCGTATGACATGGCAGGAGGCTATGGACCGTTTTGGATCAGACAAACCGGATATTCGTTTCGGTATGGAACTGACAAATGTAACAGAGGTTGTAAAAGATTGCGAATTCGTAGTATTTAAGGGTGCTATTGAGAATGGTGGAACGGTTCGCGGTATCAATGCCAAGGGACAGGGCAGCATGCCTCGTAAAAAAATTGATAAATTGGTAAGCTTTGCGAAAGATTATGGTGCAAAAGGACTGGCTTACATTGCAATCCAGGAAGATGGAACTGTAAAATCATCTTTTGCGAAATTTATGACAGAAGAACAAATGGCTGCGTTGATCAAAGCGATGGATGGAGAAAACGGTGATTTATTGCTTTTTGCAGCAGATAAGAATAAAGTAGTATGGGATGTACTTGGAGCGTTACGTCTGGAGTTAGCACGTCAGATGGACCTGTTAGACAAAAATGAGTATAAGTTCCTTTGGATTACAGAGTTCCCATTACTTGAGTGGAATGAAGAACAGAACAGATTTACAGCAATGCATCATCCATTTACAATGCCGATGGAAGAAGATCTTCAGTATATCGACAGTGATCCGGGACGTGTACGTGCAAAGGCATATGATATTACACTGAATGGTAATGAGATTGGTGGAGGTAGTGTCAGAATCTTCAATCCGGAGATTCAGAGCAAGATGTTTGAGGTACTTGGATTTACACCGGAACAGGCCGAGGAGCAGTTTGGATTCCTTCTGACAGCATTCAAGTATGGAGTTCCGCCACATGCAGGACTTGCCTATGGATTAGACAGACTGGTAATGTTGATGGCAAAACAGGATAGTATTCGTGATGTGATAGCATTCCCGAAGGTAAAAGATGCATCGGATTTGATGACGGAAGCACCAACAAGAGTTGCGGCTGAACAGTTAGAAGAACTGGGGCTTAAGATTGAAGAAACTACAGAAGAATAGAATATATAGAATAAAAAATAGGTTCAACATTTTAGTTGAGCCTATTTTGCTTTTGGGATTATATTCAATGTAGAAGGTTTATTCATTGCAATTTCAAATAAAAAACTTCTTAGTAATCTAAGAAGTTTTTTGAGAGCGACAGACGGGGTTCGAACCCGCGACCCCGACCTTGGCAAGGTCGTACTCTACCAGCTGAGCCACTGTCGCATTTGCTATGTTGTTTTGTGTTCCTCAGAACAATATCTACTATACTACGGGTCTCCTGGTTTGTCAACAATTTTTTTAAAAAAGTTTTGTTTTTTTGGAGGGAAGATTTTGTTGGAATGAAAGTAGGGATTATTATGCTGTATCGTGGAAATTTAAAAATGGATATGATATACTTACAGACAAGTTTGAAAGTAAAAAAAGAGAAGAGAGGGTATGATGTGATGGAAGAACATAAGACAATAAAAGTAGGGCTTTTAGGATTAGGAACCGTCGGAAGTGGCGTATATAAATTGATAGAACGTCAGAAAACGGAGATGGAGAAGAAGGCGGGAGCAAATATTGAAATCGCATCAATATTAGTTCATGACCTCAATAAAAAAAGAGAGGGTGTAGATGCTTCTCTTCTTACAGATAATTGGAATGAAATTATCCAGAATAAAGAAATAGAGATTATAATAGAAGTGATGGGAGGCATCGAACCTGCCAGAACTATGATTTTGGAAGCACTGAATGTGGGAAAGAATGTAGTAACAGCCAATAAAGATTTAATTGCCGAACATGGGCATGAACTTTTGGATGCCGCAGAGGCGAATGGTGTCGATTTCTTATTTGAAGCAGCAGTAGCTGGCGGTATTCCGATTATACGTCCGCTGAAACAATGTCTGGCTTCTAATGAGATTGATGAAGTGATGGGGATCGTCAATGGAACAACCAACTATATCCTGACAAAGATGTATGAAGAAGGCATGGATTTTGACGAAGCATTGGAACAGGCGACAGAGCTTGGATATGCGGAAGCAGACCCGACGGCAGATGTAGAAGGACTGGATGCCGGAAGAAAACTGGCAATTATGTCTTCCATTGCGTTTCATTCAAGAGTGACATTTTCGGATGTATATACTGAAGGAATCACGAAGATTTCGGCAAGGGATATTGCGTATGCGAAAGAATTTGATGAAGTGATCAAGCTGGTAGCAGTGGCGCACAATACAGAAGAGGGGATTGAAGTTGGTGTCTATCCGATGATGCTTCCGAAGGATCATCCGCTTGCAGCAGTCAGAGATTCATTTAATGCGGTCTTTGCTCATGGAGATGCTGTGGATGATGTAATGTTTTACGGACGTGGAGCGGGAGAATTCCCAACTGCCAGTGCAATTATGGGAGATGTGATCGATGTGCTCAGGGATATTCGGTTCTCATGTACGGGAAGAATCAGCTGCACCTGTTACAGAGATACTCCGGTAAAAGCGTTTAAGAATGTAAAAAATAAATTTGTATTCCGGATCAGAGTTGCTAACAGACCAGGGGTGCTTGCGGCGATTGCAAGTGTATTTGGAGTGCATATGGTCAGCATTACAAGGATGATTCAGAATACCATAGATGAGAAGACCGCAGAGTTGGTAATGGTAACTGAGGCTGTAGAAGAAAGTCAGATGGAAGATGCTTTGGAACATCTGCAGAATATGAAAGCAATTCGTGAGATCAGCAGTGTAATCCGCGAGTATTAGAGCAGTCTGAATCAGGAAAGATGAAACTATGAGTGAAGAAACATTGAATATTTCGAGGCAGTCAGAAAAAGAGAATCCTCTGGCTGTCGCGAAGGTAGAAAAATTAATTCCGAAATTTGCGATACCGGCAATCATCAGTATGCTGGTAAGTTCTCTTTATAATATCGTGGATCAGATATTTATTGGTCAGGGCGTGGGGATGCTTGGAAATGCAGCGACAAATATCGCATTTCCGATCAATATTATCTGCACGGCAACGGCACTTTTACTGGGGATTGGAAGTGCATCAAATTTTAATCTGTCTTCCGGAGAAGGGGAACAAAAGAAAGCTGAACATTTTGCGGGGAATGGATTGATGCTTTTGGCCGTTTGTGGTTTGACGATTGCGGCATTGGTACTTGTGTTTTTGGATCCATTGCTACATTTGTTTGGTGTCACAAAAGAAATTTTACCGTATGCACAGGATTATACAGGAATTACAGCGTTCGGTATTCCGTTTTTAATTCTGACAACCGGTGGTACACATCTGATAAGGGCGGACAGAAGCCCGAACTATTCCATGACATGTATGCTTACAGGTGCGATCATCAATACAATATTAGATCCGCTGTTTATTTTCGTATGTGGATGGGGAATCAAGGGGGCTGCCTGGGCAACAGTGATTGGTCAGACGCTTTCTGGACTTTTAGTGATTTTATATTTCTTGAAATTTAAAAAGATGGAGTTAGAACCAGAGATGTTAAAGCCGTCGGGAAGTAATATCAGTGCAATCATATCTCTGGGAATGGCGGCATGCATCAATCAGGTCGCGATGGCATTGGTGCAAATTGTTATGAATAATACACTGAAACATTATGGTGCGTCCTCTTCCTATGGTAGTGAGATACCGCTTGCCTGTGTCGGCGTAATTTCAAAAGTAAATATGGTTTTTATATCCATTACTGTGGGACTGGCACAGGGCTGTCAGCCAATCTGGGGATTTAATTATGGAGCAAAAAAATATGACAGAGTTTGTCAGGCATATAAACGTGCGTTTCAGGCAGCACTCATCACAGGCATTATCTTTTTTGCAAGTTTCCAGTTATTCCCGAGACAGATTGTCAGTATTTTCGGAACAGGAAGCGATGAATATTTCCAGTTTGCGGAACGATATTTTAAAATCTATATGTTTATGACATTCGCTAATGGTCTGCATCCGGTAAGTTCAAACTTTTTCACTTCGATGGGAAAAGCAAAACTTGGAGCAGTGGTATCGCTTACCAGGCAGGTATTGTTTTTGATTCCATTGATTATCATTTTTCCGATTTTTATGGGGATTGATGGCGTGATGTATGCAGGACCGATTGCAGATGCAGCGGCGATTATTGTGTCGTTGATATTTGCATACAGAGAAGTAAAACGAATGAAAAAATTAATGAAAGCAGAAATGAGAGGATAGGATGCGGGAACGTGCGCCTTTAGGCTTTAAATTTAAACAGATTGATAATATTTACGAAAAAGAATTTAATAATAGGTTGAAGAAACTTGGACTGACAGCGTCCCAGTGTGCTGTGTTGGACTATTTATTTAATAGCAGTGCAGATGAGGTGAATCAGCGTGACATCGAAAAAGCATTGTCGCTAAAAAACCCGACAGTTACGGGAATATTAAAACGAATGGAAGAAAATGGATTTGTTTTTATCGTGCCGAGTAACAGAGATAAGCGATGTAAAAATATCTATCTGACAGAAAAAGCTTATGATATCCAGAAAAAGATGGATTCGGATCGAAGGAAGATTGATAAGAAACTGACTCTTGGAATGAATAAGAAAGAGATAGAGGCGCTTCATAAGATGTTAGATAAAGTATTATACAGCATTACTGAACCTTAGAATTTAGAATTAAAATAAGAGAATATAGGAAAAATCGCAGGTCGGATTATGTTAAAACAGCAGAATGCAACATAATCCGGCTTTTATGGTGTTTTTTGGAAAATGTAAAAAGTCAGAGAAAACTTACAATCAAAACGGTAAAAAAAGATATATAATTGTCGAAAATATTCAAAATAAAGAAATAAACAAA
>CAKRJP010000004.1 GCA_934351835.1 uncultured Lachnospiraceae bacterium | reverse complement strand
AGGGAGGGTTGTATCCGGTGGTCAGTATAACCGATGGAACAGTGGTAAATATTGGCTGGTTGGAAAAAGGTGGTTACCGTATCGGGATTATGTCTGAGAGTGGTACTTATTACTACTACGCACATTTGGATAGCTATGCAGATATTTCGCAGGGAGATCAGGTTGTGGCGGGAGAATTTTTAGGGTACATGGGAGACTCCGGGTATGGAAAAGAAGGGACGAGAGGAGAATTTCCGGTCCACCTGCATCTGGGAATCTATGTTTATCTGGATGATCAGGAAATCAGCTTTAATCCTTACTATCTTCTGAAAGCTCTGGAAAACAATAAATTAAAATACTCTTATTTCTAGTGTAACAGCCCGGAATATGTTATACTAAACTATGTATGTATAAATCTATGGAGGTTAAAACCGTATGATAAATTTGCCGGAGGCATTCGAAGAAAAAATGAAACGTCTGTTAGGAGACGAATTTGATGAATATATTGCATGCTATAACGAACCAAGATATTATGGTCTGCGTGTAAATACAGCCAAGATCTCGGTAGAAGAATTTAAAAAGATCTGTCCATTTGAGATTACACCGATTCCTTGGATCGACAATGGATTTTATTATGACGGAGATAAGATTACGCCATCTAAGCATCCGTATTATTTTGCCGGACTTTATTATCTACAGGAACCGAGTGCAATGACACCGGCCAACAGACTTCCGGTGGCACCGGGAGATAAGGTGTTAGATGTCTGTGCGGCACCGGGAGGTAAAGCAACAGAGTTAGGCGCAAAGCTTGGAGGAAGAGGAGTTCTTGCTGCGAACGATATCAGCAGTTCCCGCGCAAAGGGATTGCTGAAAAATATCGAAGTATTCGGTATTGGGAATGTACTGGTTTTAAGCGAAGAACCAGGCAAATTAGAAGATTATTTTACCGAATATTTCGACAAGATACTGATTGATGCACCGTGTTCCGGAGAAGGAATGTTCCGAAAAGACAAGAAGATGGTGGGCGCCTGGGAGGAACATGGTCCGGAATTTTTCAGCAATATCCAGAAGAGTATCATCCTGCAGGCAGCCCGCATGTTAAAACCTGGTGGACTGATGCTGTACTCTACCTGTACATTTGACAGTAGCGAGAATGAACGGATCATCGATGGATTGTTGAAGACATATCCGGAATTTCATGTGATCCCGATGGAAGGCTACGAGGGATTCTGCCCGGGAAAACCGGAACTTACTGAGAGCGGTAACGAAGAGATTGCCAATACTGTCCGCATTTTTCCACATAAGATGAAGGGAGAAGGACATTATCTAGCCTTATTGAAAAAGGGGGAGCCTCTGAAACATGAGTCTGAATCTGAATCGGAAAAGAAGCGCAGCAATAAGAAACTACCGGAAGAATTAGAAGAATTTTTCGAACAGATCCGCCGGAAACCAGATGCATCCCGTCTGGATATCCACGGCGAACGAATTTATTACATGCCGGAGGGACTTCCGACGTTAAAAGGGATCCGTTTCTTAAGGACCGGACTTTTATTAGGAGAATTAAAGAAAAAGAGATTTGAGCCGAGCCAGGCACTGGCCATGAATCTTTCCAAAGAAGAATGCAGCAAATGCATTGATCTGTCAGTAAATGATGACCGGGTAACTAGATATTTAAAAGGCGAAACCTTAGAAGTGGACGATCTGGTATCAGATAAAGAAAAAGGATGGTATTTGGTCTGTGTGGATGGTTATCCTTTAGGATGGGGCAAACTTTCCAGAGGAACTTTAAAGAATAAATATCTTCCGGGATGGAGACTTTGCTCATGATGCGACTGGATAAATATCTTGCGGAAATGGGAGCCGGAACCCGCAGCGAAGTAAAGAAGCAGATCCGAAAAGGATCTGTCACTGTAAATGACGAAGTAATCCGATCCACAGATTTTAAAGTGGATGAAAAAACGGATGCAGTATGCTGCAATGGTCAGCCGGTTTCTTATGTATCTATGGAGTATTATATGTTAAATAAACCGGCGGGCGTGGTGTCAGCCACGGAAGATAAGAGAGATCGGACTGTTCTTGATCTCATCAAAGATAAAAAACGAAAAGATTTATTTCCTGTCGGAAGATTAGATAAAGATACAGAAGGACTTCTTCTGATCACAAATGACGGACAACTTGCACACGATCTGTTGTCACCCAAGAAACATGTAGATAAGACCTACTATGCAAAGATTGCAGGAAAAGTTACAGAAGAAGATGTAAAACTATTCGCAGACCGCGTCAACATCGGAAGTGAAGAAAACGAAGAATGGACGCTTCCTGCCCATCTTGAAATTTTAAAAAGTGCAGAAGAATCCGAGGTTCGTCTGACGATCCGGGAAGGAAAATTCCATCAGGTCAAACGGATGTTTCAGGCAGTCGGAAAAGAAGTGACCTATTTAAAAAGAGAATCTATGGGAAACCTTCGTCTGGATGAGACATTAGAGTTGGGGGAATATCGGTCTCTGACGGAAGAAGAAATTAAAGGATTAAAAGTATGAAAAATCAATTTTTACCAATAACCAGAAAAGAGATGGAAGAAAGAGGATGGGAGCAACCTGATTTTGTATATATTTCCGGAGATGCATATGTAGATCATCCATCCTTTGGTCATGCAATCATCACAAGGTTATTGGAATCCAGGGGATATAAAGTTGCGATCATTGCACAGCCGGACTGGAAAGACAAAAACAGTATCACGACATTTGGCGAGCCAAGACTCGGATTCCTGGTATCCGCCGGAAATATGGATTCCATGGTCAACCATTATTCCGTATCAAAAAAACGCAGAAAAACCGATGCCTACACGCCGGGGGGCGTCATGGGGAAACGTCCGGATTATGCAGTGGTGGTTTACGGAAATCTGATCCGTCAGACTTATAAAAAGACCCCGATTATTTTAGGCGGGATTGAGGCAAGTTTAAGACGACTGGCGCATTATGATTACTGGTCAAACAAATTAAAGCGTTCCGTCCTGTTAGATTCCGGTGCAGATATGATTTCTTACGGAATGGGTGAGCGTTCGATCATCGAGATCGCAGATGCCCTGGACAGTGGAATTGCGGTAGAAGATATCACTTTTATTCCGGGAACTGTATATAAGACAAAGACTCTGAACAGTGTATATGATGCAATTACACTGCCGGGATACGAAGATTTAAAAGCAGACAAATTAGAATATGCCAGAAGTTTTTATACACAGTACTGCAATACGGATCCATTCGCCGGAAAACGCCTGGTAGAACCATATTCTGATCATTTATATGTGGTACAGAATCCGGCGGCAGAACCTTTAACACAGATGGAGATGGACGATGTCTACAGTCTGCCGTACCAGAGAACCTATCATCCGTCCTACGAGAAACTGGGCGGTGTGCCGGCGATCTCGGAAGTAAAATTCAGTCTGATCAGCAATCGTGGGTGTTTCGGTGGCTGTAGTTTCTGTGCATTGACTTTCCATCAGGGCAGAATTTTACAGACCAGAAGCCATGAATCACTGATTAAAGAAGCAAAAATGATGACGGAAGATCCAGATTTCAAAGGTTATATTCACGATGTTGGTGGACCGACAGCTAATTTCAGACAACCATCCTGCCAGAAGCAATTAAAATACGGTGTTTGCAAGGAAAAACAGTGTTTATTCCCGAGACCGTGTAAGAATTTGAATGTCGATCATTCGGATTATGTGAAATTATTACGCAAATTACGGGCACTCCCGAGAGTGAAAAAAGTATTTATCCGCTCAGGTATCCGCTTTGATTATGTGATGGCAGATAAGAATGACACATTTTTCCGGGAACTCTGCCAATACCACGTCAGCGGTCAGTTGAAAGTAGCACCGGAACATGTGTCAGATGCGGTTCTCCAGAAAATGGGGAAACCGGAAAATTCCGTTTACCGCGCATTTACAGAAAAATATAAAAAGATCAACAAGGACCTGGGCATGGATCAATATCTGGTTCCTTATCTGATGTCCTCACATCCGGGATCACGAATGAAAGATGCCATTGAGCTGGCAGAACATTTAAGAGACTTAGGTTACATGCCGGAGCAGGTGCAGGATTTCTATCCGACACCATCTACAATTTCCACCTGTATGTATTATACAGGCGTTGACCCGAGAAATATGCAGCCGGTCTATGTACCAAAGAATCCCCACGAGAAAGCCATCCAGCGTGCACTGATCCAGTACCGGGATCCGAAAAATTATGACCTGGTCATGGAGGCCTTAAGAAAAGAGGGACGTATGGATCTGGTGGGATTCGATAAAAAATGTCTGATCCGGCCGAGAAAGATGGCTGCCGAGAAAGCATTTTCAGGGAATAAAGGATCTGGCAAAAATTCTTCGGGCAATGGACGGAACCAGAAGCCGAATCGAAGTGTCAATGATAAAAATCACGGAAGAAATCAAGGGCGAAGTGTCCACAAGAAGAAAAGGAGATGATCGTGATGCGGATCGCTATTATCACAGGCGCATCCTCTGGTCTTGGAAGAGAATTTGCAAGACAGATACCACGTTTATATAAGCATTTAGATGAAATATGGGTTATTGCAAGGCGGGAAGAACGCTTAAAAGATCTGGCGCCGGGACTTTCCGTTCCGGTACGAGTATTTGCACAGGATCTTCTGGAAGATGATGTATATGAAAATATAAGTTCCTGTCTGAAAGATTACCACCCGGATATCCGTATGCTGGTCAATGCAGCCGGATATGGAAAAATTGGTGAATTTCAGGAGATTGAAGAAAAAGAGCAGCTTGGAATGGTACAGTTAAACTGCGAGGCACTGACCAGAATGACGAAGATCTGCCTTCCTTATATGTCAGCCGGAAGCCGTATCATCAATCTGGCATCTGCGGCAGCATTTGGTCCACAGCCGGAATTTGCAGTCTATGCGGCAAGCAAATCCTATGTCTATAGTTTTTCAAATGCACTGAGAAGCGAATTAAAGAATCAGGAAATCTATGTGACCTCTGTCTGCCCGGGACCTGTGGATACCGAATTCTTCGAGCATACCGGCGAAGAACGTCCTGCATCTGTAAAAGATAAATTATTTGTAGAGGCAAAAAATGTAGTAAAAAAAGCATTGATTGATTCAAAGAAAAAACGTGCAGTTTCCGTTTATGGATTTCCGATGAAAGCGGCCAGGACTGCATCAGGAATGATCCCGGATCCATGCATCGCACGATTATTCCAAAAGATGAATGATAAAAAGCACTAAAGGAGAATTTAACTCATGAAGAAACTACAAAAAGGACGACCGGGATATATACTGGCAAGAAAGATGCGCTATCTGTTGTGGGCCGTATTAGAATTTGCAGTAGTGATCGCGGTATTTGTCATTGGCTATATACAGACCGGGAGCCGTCTGAACGTACTGACGGTAGTAGCGGTGGTAGGATGCCTTCCGGCATCCAAGATGCTCGTAGAATTTGTTGTAATGACTCCGTTTAAAGGTATTGAAGCAGAACGTTACCGTGAGATAAAAGAGAAAGCCCCATTACTGGTGACTGCTTATGATCTGCTCCTTACATGCTCCGAAAAATTGATGTCTGTGGAGGCAATCGTAATCTCAGAGCATGTGATCTGTGGCTATACAAGCAATCCTAAGACGGATGAAAAGGCAGTGGCAGATTATATAAAGGCACTGTTAGAATCCCATCATTATGAAAAAATGACAGTAAAAGTCTTCCATGACTATACGGCATTTTTATCCAGAGCAGAGGGCTTAAACAATATGGCGTCTGTCAGTGGTGAAGAGCCGGGAAGAAGAGAAAAATCAATACGCGCAAAGATTTTGAGCGTATCTATGTAACAGAGTTATAAAAAGAATGAATAACCGGGCAACAACACTATGAAAGAAATTAAGATTACGGCAAATGAATCCGGCCAGAGGCTGGATAAGCTATTAAAAAAATATTTAAAAGAAGCAACAGGGAGTTTTATTTATAAGATGCTCCGCAAGAAAAATATTGTATTAAATGACAAAAAAGCTTCCGGAAATGAAAAATTAAAAGAGGGCGATTCGGTCAAATTATATTTTTCCGATGAGACATTGAAAAAATTCGAAGGTCAGCCCACTACATTGGCGAAAACAAAAAAGACTTCCGGGAAAAAAATTCCGGTGATCTACGAAGATGAACATATTCTGCTGATTAACAAACCTGTGGGAGTACTTTCCCAGAAAGCAGAAAAAAATGACACCTCTATAGTTGAATATCTGACAGATTATCTGATGGTAAGCGGCCAGATTACAGAAGAAACATTAAAAACTTTCCGACCGGCAGTATGTAACCGTCTCGACCGGAATACCAGTGGATTGATCGTGGCAGGGAAAAGCCTCCCGGGACTGCAGAAGATGGCAGAGATTTTCAAAGACCGAAGCGTGAAGAAATATTATCTTTGCATCGTAAAAGGAAAACTTACAAAGCAGGCGCATATCAATGGCTATCTTGCGAAAGATGAGAAAACTAATAAAGTGACCGTAAAAATGGCAGGAGGTCTTCAGGGCGACCAACGGATAGAGACCGAATACGAACCAATTGCATGGAATAAAGAAGTAACATTGCTAAAGGTACATTTGATCACCGGAAAAACACATCAGATCCGGGCACATTTAAGTGCCATCGGACATCCGCTGCTGGGAGATTATAAATACGGTAACCGACAGACGAATGAACTATATAAAAAAGAATACCATCTGAGTGCACAGCTTTTGCATGCATATCAGATTACATTTCCAAAGATGCAGGAACCATTGCAGCAGCTGACCGGCAAAACTTATATTGCTCCGGTTCCTGAAAAATTCTGGAAAATCATAAAGGAGACCAAATGGGAACATGGAATTCAAGAGGCCTTAGAGGTTCAACATTAGAAGATTTGGTCAACCGCACCAATGAATGGTATCTGGAAAAAGGGTTAGCACTGATGCAGAAGATTCCAACGCCGATCACGCCGGTCCGGATGGACCAGGAACACCGGCAGATCACGCTGGCATACTTTGATCAGCGAAGTACTATCGACTATATCGGAGCTGTGCAGGGCATTCCTGTCTGTTTCGACGCTAAAGAATGTGTAGCGGATACCTTTCCGTTACAGAACATCCATGAGCATCAGGTGAAATTCATGAGCGATTTCGAGAAGCAGGGTGGAATCGCATTTATCCTGATCTACTATTCGACGAGAAACGAACTATATTATCTTCGTTACGAAGAATTAAATAAATATTGGCAGCGTGCGAAAGAGGGCGGCAGAAAAAGCTTCCGGCGGGAGGAACTGGACAAAGAGTTTTTCTTTGAGCTCTACAGAGGCTGCTATGTTCCGTATCTGGATATGCTGAACAAAGATCTTATGCTTCGGGATGAGGTTGACAAAGAGTAAGAAAATGCTTATAATTCTAAAGGGTTTTAACATGGTAGCACGCTAAAGTGCTACGCTAAAAGATAACAGGGAGGACATATGAAGAGATTATTACATACTCCGGAGGGAGTCAGGGATATATATAATGTAGAATGTGGCAAGAAGCTTGCATTAGAGAGCAGACTGAAAAAAGTCTTTCATTTATACGGATATCATGATATCCAGACTCCGATGTTCGAATATTTTGACGTATTCCGCAAAGAGATTGGAACAACACCTTCCAAAGATCTCTACAAGTTTTTTGATAAAGATGGAAATACATTAGCACTCAGACCGGATATCACACCGTCCATCGCCCGTGTGGCGGCAACACTTTTCCAGGAAGAGGAATTGCCGATTCGTCTGTGCTATACAGGAAATACATTTGTAAACCAGAGTAAATATCAGGGAAGACTCAGCGAGAACACCCAGATGGGTGCGGAATTTATCGGTGATGACTCTATAGAAGCAGATGCTGAGATGTTAGCATTGGTTATTGAATCCATGCTGACGATCGGGCTGAAAGAATTCCAGCTAAATGTCGGAAACGTTGAATTTTTCCAGAGTCTGATCGAGGATACACAGTTGGATGAGGATGCACAGGACCGTGTATTGGAACTGATTAATAACCGTAATTACTACGGCGTAGAAGAATATCTGGACAGCATCCAGGTAAAAAGAAGTTCCAGAGAAGCAATTGTTGCATTAAACGAACTGGTAGGTGGTATTGAGATTTTAGAAAAAGCAAAAAATCTTGCACCAAACTCCAAAGGTGTAATGGCAATCAAACGTTTAGAGCAGATCTACCGCATTTTAAGACAGTATGGTGTTGAAAAGTTCGTAACTTTCGATCTCAGTATGACAGGAACTTATGGATATTATACAGGTATCGTATTCCGCGGCTATACTTATGGAATCGGAGATGCTGTTGTCCGCGGCGGACGTTACGATCACCTGATTGAGAAATTTGGAAAGAAATCACCGTCCATCGGATTTGCAATTGTTATTGATGAGCTGATGAATGCACTTACCAGGCAGAAAGCAAGAATCGTTTATACCAGAAAAAATTACATTGTTCTGTATGATGACGGACGCCAGAAAGAAGCCATTGCACTGGCAAAAGATTTCCGAAGGAAGGCGAAGAATACCGAGCTGTTAAAGAAAGACGATAACAAGACGCTGGAGCAGTATATTGCCTACGGAAATGAATATTATGCAAGTAATTTAATTTACATTTCCAAATCCGGTGAGATCACCATGGTCAATCTGGTGACAGGCGAACATAAGACAATAGAGAGGGGTTAGACGTATATGAGATATTTGACATTTGCACTTGGAAAAGGACGTCTGGCGAATCAGACTCTTGAATTATTTGAAAAAATCGGAATCACCTGCGAGGAAATGAAAGATAAAAATTCCAGGAAACTGATTTTCACCAACGAAGAATTAAAACTGCGTTTCTTCCTGGCCAAAGGACCGGATGTGCCGACTTATGTAGAGTACGGTGCAGCTGACATAGGTGTGGTCGGAAAAGATACCATTCTGGAAGAAGGACGTAAAGTCCATGAAGTATTAGATCTCGGATATGGAAAATGTAAGATGTGTGTCTGCGGATATAAAGAGGCAACACCGCTACTTCAGCACCATGAGTTGATCCGCGTGGCAACAAAATATCCAAACATTGCCAAAGATTATTTTTATAATACCAAACACCAGACCGTTGAGATCATCAAATTAAACGGATCCATCGAACTGGCACCGATCGTAGGACTTTCAGAAGTGATTGTAGATATCGTAGAGACCGGTTCTACTTTAAGAGAAAACGGACTGGAAGTGTTAGAAGAAGTATGCCCGTTATCAGCGCGCATGATCGTCAATCCGGTCAGCATGCGTATGGAGGCAGACAGAATCAAAGATCTGATATCAAGACTGAAGACACAGTTGTAATTGAAGCAATACGTGACAGAAAGGACAAGATAGATATGAGAATACAACATTTAACCGCAGAGTCAAGAAAGAATCTGTTAGAAGATCTGTTAAAGAGAAGTCCCAACAATTACGGGCAATACGAGGAAGGTGTGCAGGCGATTCTTGATCGTGTAAAAAATGAAAAAGATCAGGCAATCTTCGATTATACTTACCAATTTGACAAAGTAAAGATTGATTCCTCTAACATCCGTGTGACAGAAGAAGAAATCAAAGAAGCTTACGAGCTTGCAGATCCGGAACTGGTGAAGATCATCCGTAAAGCTCTGGAGAATATTAAGGCTTATCATGAGAAGCAGAGACAATATAGCTGGTTCGACAGCAAACCGGATGGAACGATGCTTGGACAGAAAGTCACGGCACTGCAGAGAGTCGGCGTATATGTACCGGGCGGAAAAGCCGTTTATCCGTCTTCTGTACTGATGAACATCGTACCTGCAAAAGTTGCCGGCGTTGAAGAAATCATTATGGTAACACCTCCGGGAAAAGACGGAAAAGTCACACCAAATACGCTGATTGCAGCAAATGAGGCGGGTGCAACTGCAATCTATAAAGTCGGCGGCGCACAGGCAATCGGAGCGTTAGCTTACGGAACCGAGAGTATTCCGAAAGTAGACAAGATTGTCGGACCTGGAAATATTTACGTAGCTCTTGCAAAAAAGGCGGTTTATGGACATGTCAGTATTGATGCCATCGCCGGACCAAGCGAAATCCTGGTCATTGCAGATGAGACAGCCAATCCGAGATATGTCGCAGCAGATCTTCTGTCACAGGCAGAGCATGATGAACTGGCTTCCGCAATCCTGGTAACAACCAGCGACGAGCTGGCAGAAAAAGTATCTGCACAGGTAGATCAGTTTGTGGCAGAACTTTCCAGAAAAGAAATCATTCAGAAGTCACTGGATAACTACGGATACATTCTGGTGGCTGAGAACATGGATGAGGCCATCGCTATTGCAAATGATATTGCATCCGAGCATCTGGAGATTCAGACAAAGAATCCTTTTGATGTTATGACAAAAATCCGAAACGCCGGTGCTATCTTTATCGGAGAATATTCCAGTGAGCCGCTGGGAGATTATTTTGCCGGACCAAACCATGTCCTTCCGACCAATGGAACCGCAAAATTCTTCTCACCACTTTCTGTAGACGATTTTATTAAGAAATCAAGCATTATTTCTTATTCAAGAAATGCACTGGAAGAGATACATACAGATATTGAGAAATTTGCAGAGGCTGAACAGTTGACAGCACATGCAAATTCTATCAAAGTAAGGTTTGAATAGGAGGATTCTTAAGATGGAAAGAATCGCAACTTGTAAAAGAACTACAAAAGAAACAGATGTTCTGGTTACTATCAACCTGGACGGAACTGGAAAAAGTGAGATTGATACAGGTGTCGGATTTTTTGACCACATGCTGACAGGATTTGCCAAGCATGGATTGTTTGATCTGACCGTAAAAGTAAAAGGTGATCTGGAAGTTGATGCACATCACACTATCGAAGATACCGGTATCGTATTAGGTCAGGCAATTGCACAGGCCGTGGGAGATAAAGCAGGCATCAAGAGATTCGGATACTTTATTCTTCCCATGGATGAGACACTGGCACTCTGTGCCATTGATCTGTCCGGCAGACCGTACTTACAGTTTGATGCAACATTTGACGCCGCGATGATGGGTGACATGGATACCCAGATGGTCAAAGAATTTTTCTATGCTATTTCTTACAGTGCCATGATGAATATTCATCTCCGCATTCTGGATGGCGAGAATGATCATCACAAGACAGAAGCATTATTTAAGAGTTTCGGGAAAGCATTAGACATGGCGACGATGGAGGAACCAAGAATTACAGGAACCTGGAGTACAAAAGGAAGCCTGTAAAATTAAGGAGGAAACACCGATGGTGATGAACTACAAGAGACTGATTCCCTGCATGTTCATTTCAAAAGGAAAAGCTGTCAGATGGCTGGACGATGAGACGGTCATTTCAGATGAGGTGATCGGTCTTGCGAGAGCATACAGCAAGCACGGCGCCGATGAGCTGATTATTTTTGATTTGGCGGAGTCAGAAGAAGAACACGAGCAGAATATTGATCTGATCAAACAGATCAATCGAATGATACATATACCGACGGTCGTGGGCGGACATATCAACAGCCAGGAAGACATTAAGATGTCCCTCTATACCGGAGCAAAACGAGTGATTCTGAACTTCTCAAAACCGGAGAACGTGGAACTGATCGTGGATGCTTGCAAACGTTTCGGAAAAGAAAAGATTGCTGTATCACTGAATGATTTTGATTCACTCTTCAAACATTTGAATACAATCAAAGAACATTCCAGCGAAATCATTTTCATGCATCGTCTGGATCTGAATTCTGTGGCCAATGTTACGGATATTCCATATGTAGTAATTACAGATACTATGGAAGAATCAGAGTTATTCAATATTCTGAAAAATGACGGAGTCAAAGGATTATCCGGAAAATATGTCAGTCAGGTGGATATGGATTTTCACGCATTTAAGGAAAAGTGCGGCCAGGAAGATATCAAGATGACAACTTTCGAGAGTATGATGGATTTCTCACAGTTTAAGACCAATGACCAGGGACTGATCCCGGTCATCGTCCAGCACTATATCACGCAGGAAATCCTGATGCTGGCCTACATGAATGAAGAAGCCTTTTATCATACCATGAAATCCGGAAGGATGACTTACTATAGCAGAAGCAGACAGCAGTTGTGGATCAAAGGAGAGACCAGTGGTCATTATCAATATGTAAAATCCTTGACAATTGACTGCGATTACGATACGATTCTTGCGAAAGTAGATCAGATTGGGGCAGCCTGCCACACAGGAAATCCCACCTGTTTCTTCCAGCCGTTAGCCGGAAATGATCAGGATCTGAAGAACCCGTTGAAAGTATTCGAGTCCTTATATAAAACGATTGACGAAGATAAGAAGCATCCGAAAGAGGGATCTTATAATACATTTCTTTTTGAAAAAGGAATTGACAGCATCCTTAAAAAATTAGGAGAGGAAGCTATCGAAGCCATCGTGGCAGCTAAGAATCCGGCCGTAGACGAGTTAAAATACGAACTCGGAGACATGCTGTACGATATGATGGTCCTGATGGTAGAGAAGGGAATCACCTGGGATGACTTGATCGCCGAACTTTCTGACAGATAAGATATCTGTGATAAAGCCAGGCCGGAGCTCATATAATATAGTTACAAGGAAACTGTAGCGGAGGGATCTTGCTTGACCGAGAGCGAACGGCGCAGAATCAAACTTCTGAAGGATACCAGAGAGCGTTACCGGGATAACGGAGAAGTCCCGGCAATCCATCCAAGGTATCGGAACACTTACCGAAGTCTCTATGAAGCTCCGACAGAAGATACAGAAGAGAATACTTTCCGGACATTAGGATTTCGCACCATCCTGTGCGTGATCGCATTTATTATATTTGCGGTGATGGACAGAGAAGGTGAATCTCTATTTCATATAAACAGTGATCAGGTGTATCATCAGATCACCAAAGACACCGATGTGAAATCAGAACTTCTGGAAGTATGGGAAAATCTGTGAAAGATCTGATAAAGAAGAGAGGTAAAACCTATGATAACAGTAAAAGAATACAGAGGACATATCCGTAACTGGGAAGCACTTTGCAGCGAACTTTCCATCGACGGAACATTAAGCAGAGAAGAAAGAGAGAATGCCATCCTTAAAAAGGCATATCAGACATGGGGTACTGATATGGCGAACCATATGCATGGAATGTTTGCATTTGCAATCTGGGATGATGAAGAAGAAACTTTATTTTGCTTAAGAGACCAGTTTGGAACAAAACCATTCTATTATTATATTACAGAAGATGGAAATATCCTTTACGGAACAATGATCCGTCAGATTTTAGACCAGCCGGGATTCAAAAAAGAACTGAATGAAGATATGCTTCAGTTGTACATGAGCCTTACATATGTAGCCGGTGAAGATACATTCTTCAAAGGAATTAAGAAATTACTTCCGGGACGTTATCTGATCTGGAAGGATGGTCAATACAAAATTGAGCGCTATTTCACGCCGGAATATCATGTAGATAACAGCAAGACCATCGATGAGTGGGCAGACGAGATCCACGAGACGGTAAAACAGATGATGCGTGAAGTGAAGACTCCGGACGAGACAGTAGAGTCCTTCTTATCCAGCGGTGTAGATTCTTCTTATGTATTGGCAATGTCTGACGCTAAGAGATGTGGAAGCTGCGGTTATGAAGAAGAACGTTTTGACGAGTCAAGACTGGCCAGAAAGACTGCCGACCTTCTGGGACGCGAACACGGCGTATGCCTGATCACACCGGAGAAGTTCTTTGATGTGGTTCCTTATGTGATGTACAACATGGAGCAGCCATTAGGTGATGCATCTGCCATCGCATTTACGATTGCATGTAATGAGACAGCAGAGCATACAAAGATCTGTTACTCAGGAGAGGGGGCAGACGAGTTCTTCGGAGGTTACAATATGTACCGCAACGCAGAGCGCTATGGCGATGAACTGAAGAATTTCTACGTTGGTAACACCAACATTATGAAAGAGGATGAGAAGAAGAGAATCCTCAAATATTACAACGAAGATGTACAGCCGTTAGACCTGGTAAAAGACATCTATGCAGAGACAGAAGAATTAGATCCGCTGACAAAGATGATGAATGTCGATGTGCAGCTTTATCTGGAAGGTGATATCTACCTGAACGTAGATAAGATGAGTACAGCCGCAGGTCTTGAGATCCGTATGCCACTTACTGATACTCGTATCTTCAAGATTGCCTCCAGCCTGCCGGCAGAATATAAAGTAAATGCGGAGCAGAACAAAGTTGCATTCCGAACAGCCGCTGCAAAAGCACTTCCGGATGAGATTGCATTCCGTAAGAAACTTGGATTTATCGTACCGGTGCGTATCTGGCTTGCTGACGAGAACTATAATAAAGATGTCAGAGACAAATTCCACAGCGAGAACGCTGCCAAGTTCTTCAATCTGGATGAGATTCAGAAGATCTACGATGAGTATGTAGGCGGAAACTCCGATAACTGGAGAAAAGTATGGACGATCTACACGTTCTTAGTATGGTATGAGCAGTATTTTGGCTAGAAAACAAAGTTGGAATTGTAAAATGAATCAAAATGAGGTGAAATTATTGAATTTCACCTCATTTTTTTATATACTTAAGTGTATGTTTGCATAAATGATGGGGGATTTTTGCAAAATCAGAAAAAAGGTAAGGAGAGCACACATGAAAAGTTTTTATCAATGGTACCGGGAACATATTACCGGGGCAATTTTTACAGGATTGATCCTTGGAATTTTGACCGGATTATTTCTGGCAAACAAATTTGAAATTGTACTGACGGCAACCAGCCTGATTGGAAGCATCTATATGAACGCATTGAATATGATGATCTTCCCACTGGTATTTTGCTCGATCGTTATGGGAATTTCCAGTATTGGAAGTGCTAAAACAACAGGGAAGATTACCGGAGCAGCGATGTTATTTTTCTTATGCACTACAGCAATCGCAAGTTTTATAGGCTTGATCATTCCAAGACTGATCCATCTTGGACAAGGGGTAAGCTTTGAGATGGCAACCTCTGATATCCAGGCAACAAAGATGGACAGTATTTTAGATACTATAAAAAATCTGATACCATCCAATCCGATTGCTGCATTTGCAGAAGGAAATATGTTACAGGTATTGGTATTTGCACTGATCGCAGGATTCACACTGATCGCCATCGGTGAAAAAGGTGAGCCCTTGTTAAAAGTCATTGATTCCTGTAACGAGGTATGTCTGAAAGTCATCAGCACCGTTATGTACTTTACACCAATTGGAGTATTCTGTACGATTGTTCCGGTCGTAGAGGCCAACGGAACAGATACTGTGGTATCACTGGCAACACAGCTTGTGATCCTGTACATTGCATTCTTCGGATTTGCATTTATTGTATATGGAGCAGCCGTAAAATTTCTTGGAAAGACAAGCCCAATCCACTTCTTCCGTGCAATTATGCCGGCAGCCTTAAATGCATTCGGAACCTGTTCAAGTTCAGCAACCATTCCGATCAGCAAACAGTGCGTGGAAGAAGAACTAAAAGTACCGAGCCAGATTTCCAGTATTGCGATTCCATTAGGTGCGACGGTCAATATGGATGCAGTATCAATACTTATGTCATTTATGATCATGTTCTTTGCAAACGCTTGTGGCGTAGAGGTAAGTGTCAGCATGATGATCATTATTCTGATGGCAAATGTCCTCTTATCCGTAGGAACACCGGGAATTCCGGGCGGTGCCATCGCGTCATTCGCAGCGCTTGCTACAATGGCAGGACTTCCGGCAGGCATCATGGGCGTCTATATCAGTATCAACACACTGTGTGATATGGGAGCCACCTGCGTCAATGTCATTGGCGACCTGGCAGGATGCGTGGTATTAAAAGAGAAGATAGATTTAGAGTCATAAGAACGAAAGATAAGCGTAATTATTTTAAGGTTAGAATAATTACGCTTTTTCATAATTAATGACTCGGAACAATCTCCAGCCAGTAACCGTCAGGATCTTCAATGAAATAGATTCCCATAGACGGATTCTCATAACAGACACAACCCATCTCTTTGTGTTTCGCAAAAGCAGCGTCAAAATCATCTACCAGAAAAGCAAGATGAATCTCATTATCTCCAAGTTCATAAGGACGATCCATATCACGCAGCCAGGTGAGTTCCAGTTGATGAGGAGTCACGCCATCACCTAAATATTTCAAAATAAAACTTCCGTCAGATGCTTCTTTGGTATGAACAACCTTAAGCCCTAAAGCCTCCTGATAAAAGGAAAGTGACTTGTCCAGATCATATACATTTAAGTTGTTGTGTGCAAATGTAAATTTCATAAGAAATCCTCCAATCTTATTTTTGTAAATAATTATATGGAGACCAAAAGCCCCCAGCTATGTCATTGTATCAAATATTTCTGTTAGTTTCTATGAAAATCCCAGAAATATTTGAACGCCTTTTTCATTAAATTTTTATTGAATACCAGCAACACATTGTGTTAAGATAATCCAAAGCATATTTCAAATGAAGTCTGAGGCATATGTTGCCATCTAAAATCTAAGAGTATTTCAGGAGTCTATGCTTTTTGTACCAACCAATTTTTACAAAGAGCAGGAGAACACTGAAAATGATTAATATTTCAACATAAAACTTCCGTCAGATGCTTCTTTGGTATTATGATACTTTGAATAGACACTTTGAATAAAACTCTTCATAGACAATCCCAAACAGATATGCTACGATAAATGCGAAGCATTATATTTCTGTGAAGGCATCTGCCGCATCTGATTTTCTATCTAAGATCAATCCACAGCCCCAGCAGGGTAAAGAGAAGAAATCTCAATGCTTTACGATTCCAAAAGACAAGCAGAGAGATTTATATGAGTGGATGATGGAAAGCAGCAACAAACATCCTTGCCCTGTCAGAATATTTCTTGTCTGATGGAAGTTATCAGACCAAAAGTTCACTAAAAATCTCCTGCTGATTCAACCAAAGGAGGTTTTACCATGAATAACTATGAAGAAACAATGTCAGTGAACCGCCAGTACAAGTCAAAGATATTTGCGATGCTGTATCAGGATAAGAAAGAACTTCTGAGTCTGTATAATGCGGTGAATGGAACAAACTACAAGGATCCGGAACAGTTGGAAATCAACACTCTGGAAAATGCAATCTACATGTCGATGCACAATGACATATCATTTGTGATAGGCTGTAACGTATCGCTGTATGAGCATCAGTCAACATTCAGCCCGAATCTGCCACTGCGATTTTTGTTCTATATGTCAGATTTATATTCGAAGATGACAAAAGACGAGAATCTGTATGGAACAAAGAAAGTGGAAATACCGGCACCCAAATTTATAATCTTTTACAATGGAGTCGAGAAACGTCCGGAACGGGAAACACTAAGATTGTCAGATATGTATTACAGCAGAGAAGAACATTCGGAACTGGAATTAGAAGCGACATTACTTAATATCAATATCGGCTATAATGAAGAGATAAAAAGCATTTGTAAATCTTTGAAGGATTATGCTGAATATACAGGGCGTGTCAGAACTTATGCAAAAGAGATGAGGATTGAAGAAGCAGTAGAAAAGGCAATCACAGAATGTATCCGAGAAGGGATCCTTGCAGAATTTTTGAGCAAAAATCAAGCGGAGGCAAAGAAAATGAGCATCTATGAATATGACGAAGAAAGACATATGCGAATGGAGCGGGAGGCATCTTATGCGGATGGAAAGTTAAATGGCATAGAACAGGGTAAAAAAGGATTACTTAAAGAACAGATCACAAAGAAACTCGCCAAGGGTAAATCCGTCGAAGTCATCGCAGATGAATTAGAGGAAGATGTACCGGCAATTCAGGTGATCATCGATGAGCTAAATAATGAAAAATAATTACCTCTTGGAATAATCTAACGGTTAGTACCAAGAAAAATACAAAGGGAAACTACGAATGAATACAAAAGATAAAATAAATATAAGACCGAACTAAAGGCGTGTGAACGGGAATCTCCTTCATACGTCTTTTTCTGTAGAGTATCCCTGAAAAGAACCACTGATTTCTACTGCTTGTCTATGCCTTTTTTAAATCCAGGCGGAAGATGGCAGATAAAAACAATTGACATTTCCCCTTCCTGCGCCCATAATATCAAATATATATTAGTTTGTTAAAGCTAACAGTGAGTAGGAGAATTAACATGAAGAAAAAAACTTCATACCGATGGCGGATATGGATCGTTCTGGCAGTGATTTTGACCGGGGTAGCACTTATGCATATCCTGCCCTCATACATCGATCGATGGAAATCTGCCAGAGGTTATGACAAACTTTCTGAAGAGTATGTAAATGATGAGTCCGAACCAGATGATGGAAAACAGAAGAAAAAAGACTGGTGGGCTATAGATGTAAAAGTAGAGTTTGACAAGCTGAAAGCTGAGAATCCAGATGTCATCGGATGGATACGGTTTGATAATCAGGACGAACTTGGCATCAATTATCCAATTCTGTATTCCGGTGATAATGAGAAATATCTTAGAACTGACCTGTATGGCAACAGCCACATCGCAGGGTGTATCTTTTTGGAAGGTCTTAATAAATCAGATTTTTCAGATTATTACAACATCATCTACGGTCACAATATGAATGACGGAAGCATGTTCGGAAGTCTGAAAAAATATAAGGAAGAAGGTTTCTGGAAAGAGAATCAATATTTCACTGTATATTCCGAGACAACCGCCTATCGTTATCGAATCTTCTCCTATGAGGATGCAGTCAATGGCGGTGATGTGTATAAAGTAGGATATCAGCCGGGCGAAGAATATCAGAAATTTATCGACCAGATGATAAAAGATTCCAATCTTGATACAAGAGTAAAGCCGCAGAGCAGTAATAAAATACTGACGCTTTCTACGTGCACCGAAAATAATTATAACAAACGTTTTGCAGTTCATGCAGTCTGTGTCGATGCACAGACTACAGACCAGGTAAAATAAAAACGTGAATACGATAGGAGAAAAAATGGATACAAGTATTGAAAAACAGAATCTTCCGCATTCAAAATTAGAAAAAGAAGAGGATATTTTGGAAAAAATTTGTCTCTGTAAGCAAAATGGAATTGAGATGAAAATAGAGAAAATCTGTCATTTTCTGCAAATCGAAAAAAGAAGTTTGATGCCTTATTTGAAAAGCTTACAAAAAGAATCGGCCAAGAAGAAAACAGTTGTCCTGGTATCCCACCGAGTATCCACAATGAACGTGGCAGATGTGGTATATGAAATGGAGAACGGAAGAACTTCTTAAAATTGCATTTCACAGAATGCCACAACTTTCATTTTCATATGCCTCTGGATAATGATATAATATTTCTAAGTAAATATATACGGAGGAACAATTAATGGAAAGTGCTCGTATTATCGAATTAAAAGAAACGATTCTGGAAGATAATGATGCTGATGCAAAAGTTCTGCGTCAGAATCTACATAAAAATAAAATATGTCTTCTAAACTTGATGTCAAGTCCGGGAAGCGGAAAGACCAGTACACTTCTGGCATTGAAACCTTATTTTGAAAACAAAATCAAATGGGGCGTGATGGAAGCAGACATTGATTCAAACGTAGATGCCAATACACTGTTGGCGACTGGAATTCCAGCAATCCAGCTACATACCGGAGGTATGTGCCACTTAGATGCAGACATGACAAGACAGGGGATTCATGCTTTTAGCCAGGAACATCAGGAAGATCTTGATTTTATTGTGCTTGAAAATATCGGAAATCTGGTATGCCCTGCGGAATTTGACACCGGAGCGCATATCAATATGACAATTTTGAGCATTCCTGAAGGGGACGACAAACCAGCCAAATATCCATTGATGTATCAGGTATCTGACATCCTTGTGATCAATAAAATCGACACACTGCCGGTATTTGATTTTCGGAAAGATTCTGTGGAGTCACTTGCAAGAAAGCTGAACCCTGATGTTAACATCTTTTATATTTCAGCCAAGACCGGCGAAGGAGTCGAAGATCTTGCATCATTTTTATTACAGAGAATTGAAGAAGTCAATGCCAAATAGCAGAATATCCATATAAAGGAGAATGTAGATCATGGGAGACGTCAGAGTCATTAAAATTAATGAACGTATATTTGCGGATAATGAATCAACAGCAGAAAGGATCCGCACACAATTAAAGAAGCAGGGAACTTTATTTATCAATGTAATGTCCGGTCCGGGAAGTGGAAAGACTACATTTTTAACAGCACTGATCAATGCTATGAAAGAGCAATACCACATCGGCGAGATGGACGTAGACATTGAGACAAGCCTGGATGCGCAAAAAGTCACCGATCTGACCGGAGTGGAATCTCTGCAGATCCATAACGGTGGTCTGTGCCACATTGACGCAGATATGGTTTCCAGGGCACTCGCTGAATATGACACAAAAGATCTGGATCTGTTGATCCTTGAAAACATCGGGAATCTGGTATGTCCGGCAGAATTTGACACCGGAGCACACAAAAATATTATGTTACTAAGTGTTCCCGAAGGGGACGACAAACCATTGAAGTATCCACTGATGTTCCAAACCTGTGATCTGATACTGATCACCAAGACAGACACCTTAGAGTTCTTTGATTTTAACTTTGAACTCGCAAAGGAACGAATCCTGTCATTAAATCCGAATGCGACAATTCTTCCGGTCAGTGCCAGGACCGGAGAGGGAATGAAAGAAGTCATGAATTGGCTGATAAAGTTTTTATCAACTAACTTGCAGAAAATTGCAGAATAAAATTAATAGTGTTATACTGTATAAGATAAATTAATTTTGAAAAGATTTGTTTTACAATCAAAATTTATTTGAATGCATGAACTTAGTAGGAAAGGGGTAATATGAAACTCAGAAATTTAACCGTCGTACGAAAGACAGGACTAAAATTACTTGCAGGACTTTTGGCGATCGGATTGACCATCGGCACACCGATATCCGTTTTGGCGACAGATATTCAGACAGAAGTGGGAAGCGGGATTGATGGAAATATCGAACGATTACAGGCGAAAAAAGTAGATGGTACAGACGAACTTGTAGATATATCAGATAAAGTACTGGAAATGATTCAGAAAGAAGAAGTGAAATTAGATGAAGAAAGCAACTTTTTGATTGATGTCAAAACGGATCAAAAAGTAGATCCTGAGACAGGTGACCGAGTAGATTCCGTTCCGGAGCAACCAGGGGAACCGACAGAACCGGAGCAACCGGAGCAACCGGAACAACCGGAACAACCGGAACAACCGGAGACTCCGGAGACTCCGAATACTCCAAATGCTTCTGATAAATCAGATACTTCCAAAGGAAATACTAGTGCCACTAAGGATACCACATCTCAGGAATCTGATAAAACTCCAACAACAAAAGTATCAAAAGATGCAGATAAAGATTCCGGGGATTCTAATCATGCATTGGTTTCCAGACAACAGATTGTCAAACTGCCGGAGATTGTGGAAGATTTTCGTTTTTGGACAGTTGCCAGAAAATATGGATTTGCAAAATTAAAAGATGTCTCTGTTTTTGAAGAAATTCCCACAGATACGAAAATTTCTGTTCGTACTGTAGGTACAATACCAAGAAAAGGATTGTTCTATGTACTGAAACAAGTCGACAAAAACTGGTTATACATAGAATCCGGGGATGTCCGTGGATTTGTTAAAAAATCTGAAGTTTATACAGGCAAAAATGCACAGAAAGTTTTAAAGATTTACCAGAAAATAGCCAAACGTACCGCGAAAGAAACCGGGAAGAAATATACCGGAATTGAGATTGTGGCTCCAACAGCCAAAGCACTGGTAACACCAACAGAGAACGAAGCTTTTACTTATCTTCGTGCAACTGTAAACAGTACAGTGGTCAAAAAAGATTACGCAGTTGTGAATGATCACACCACAGATGGAAAACTGGATATTCTGGAATCTCAGGATGCGGATGCCAAAGTTGTTGGCACCTTAAATAAAGGTGGTCTTTGTTATATTCTCAAAAAAGTGGATGATAACTGGTTGTATGTAGAATCCGGGGATGTTCGCGGATTTGTCGAAAGCAAATACTTAGACCAGAGCGACAGGATTAAAGAACAAGTAAAAACTATTGGTGAAGATAGCTACGTAACTGCAAAAGAAAGCGTTAAACCTGAAGAGAATAATGCTCTCTATTATACATTGACCTCTATCAAGACAGGAACTCCAAATGGGGAAGTAAGAAAGGCTGTTCTCGAATATGCTGCCCAGTTTATTGGGAATCCTTATGTATGGGGTGGAACGAGCCTTGCAGGCGGAGCCGATTGTTCCGGATTTGTTCAGCAGATTTATAAAGCATTTGGTTATAACCTTCCAAGAGTTGCAGACGCACAGTCTCAGTATGGAACGAAGATTTCTGTCGAAGATGCTGAACCGGGCGATTTGATTTTCTATGCAAAAAAAGGATACATATATCATGTGGCAATCTATGCCGGAGATGGAAAGACAATCGAAGCTGCCAACGAGGCACAGGGTATCATTCAGGGTTCTGTAAATGGTTCAGATGCTGTATGGGCAACCAGAGTGATCGAAGACGAGACAGCGATTGCCGGTGCCGGCATCGCCGAAGTCAATGCAACCCAGGATATGTATGGTTTATGCCTTGGTGATTTCAAGATTACTTATTACTGTGCATGCGAGATCTGTTGTGACAAAGAGACTGGTATCACAGCAACCGGAACCCCCGTAATTGAAGGACAGACGATTGCTGTTGATCCGAGTATTATTCCTTACGGAAGTAAAGTGATCATCGGCGGTCACGTATTTACAGCTGAAGATTGTGGTGGTGCGATCAAAGACAAACGTATTGATATCTATGTGAACAGTCACGAAGAGGCACTTGCTCTTGGTGTTACACATGCGTCCGTATATCTTAAAAAATAAAATTTCGGCATAAAATCTCTTTCAAAAGAATAAGACTCCTTGTAACCGAGGAGTCTTTTGTTATATAATAAGATAATGTGACGAATCATTCGATAATAAGGAGATATTATGAGAAAACTGGCATTAACAGATGATATATTAATGAAGGTCGAGAAACCTGCCCGTTACATCGGCAATGAGGTGAACTCGGTCATGAAAGATAAAGACAAGATAGATATTCGTTTCGCAATGTGTTTCCCGGATGTGTATGAAATCGGCATGTCTCATCTTGGCATTCAGATTCTCTATGATATGTTTAACCGCAGAGAGGATGTCTGGTGTGAGAGAGTGTACTCCCCATGGACGGATCTTGACAAGATTATGCGAGAAAGAAATATCCCATTATTTGCACTGGAATCTCAGGATCCGATCAAAAACTTTGATTTTCTTGGTATTACGATCCAGTACGAGATGTGCTACACCAATATTTTGCAAGTGTTAGATCTCAGCGATATTCCGATTCACAGTGCGGACCGAAGTGACGATGATCCGATCGTGATCGGCGGAGGACCATGTACTTATAACCCGGAGCCGCTGGCAGAGTTCTTTGATCTTATTTATATGGGCGAGGGCGAGACTGTCTACGATCAGCTCTTAGATGCATATAAGGAGAATAAGAAGAATGGTGGTTCCAGAAAGGACTACTTGGAAAAAGCTGCTGAAATCGAAGGCATCTATGTTCCTTCTTTCTATAATGTAGAATACAAAGAAGATGGAACCATTGATCGTTTTTATCCGATCAATGAACATGCTTCCGAAACAATCAAAAAGCAACTGGTATTTGATATGACAGAAGCCTGTTATCCACAGAAACCAATTGTTCCTTTCATCAAAGTTACGCAAGACCGTGTCGTTTTAGAAATCCAGAGAGGTTGTATCCGAGGTTGCCGTTTCTGCCAGGCAGGTATGCTGTACCGACCAACCAGGGAACGTGATGTCGAAGTACTGAAAAATTATGCTTACCAGATGTTAAAGAATACCGGACATGAAGAGATTTCCCTGAGTTCCTTAAGTTCCAGTGATTACAGTAGTTTAAAAGAACTTGTAAATTTCCTGATTGATGAATTTAAAGATAAAGGAATCAACATTTCCCTGCCATCTCTTCGAATTGATGCATTTTCGTTGGATGTCATGGAACGCGTTCAGGATATTCGAAAGAGCAGTCTGACTTTCGCCCCGGAGGCAGGTTCCCAGCGCATGCGCAATGTTATTAACAAAGGGCTTACCGAAGATGATATTTTAAACGGTGCTGCCCAGGCATTTGCGGGCGGATGGAATAAGGTAAAATTATATTTCATGCTTGGTCTGCCTACGGAAGCGGATGAGGATATCAAAGCGATTGCGGTTCTGGCAGATAAGGTCGCCAGAAAGTACTACGAAATTCCAAAGGATCAGAGGATCGGAAAGTGCCAGATTACTTCCAGTACTTCTTTCTTTATCCCCAAACCATTTACGCCGTTCCAATGGGCAAAAATGTACACTAACAAAGATTATATTGCAAAGGCTGCCACGGTAAAGCATGCGTTTAACGATCAACTGAACCGTAAGAGTCTCCGATACAACTGGCACGATGCAGAAGTGTCGGTATTAGAAGGTGTATTTGCCAGGGGCGACCGTAAAGTAGGCGCTGTAATAGAAGAGGCTTACCGCATGGGTTGCATCTACGATTCCTGGTCCGATTATTTTGACAACGACAAATGGATGCAGGCATTCGAGAATACCGGAATTGATATTGGATTTTATAATTACAGAGAGCGCTCCTTGGACGAGATTTTCCCGTGGGATTTTATAGATATCGGTGTTACAAAAACATTCTTAAAAAGAGAATGGAAACGTGCAATGAAAGCTGAAGTTACTCCTAACTGCAGAATGCAGTGTTCCGGATGTGGCGTAGCAAAATGGAAAAGAGGTGTCTGCATTGAAAGCAAGAATTAAATTTAAGAAAAACGGTGTGATGAAATTCATCGGGCACCTGGATGTTATGAGATATTTTCAAAAAGCAATGAGACGTGCTGACATCCCCATCGCATTTACCAAAGGGTTCAGCCCTCATATGATCATGTCGTTTGCACAACCCCTTGGAATCGGTCTTACCAGCGATGGCGAATACTTTGATATTGAACTGGCGGCACCTATCGATCCTGAGACAGCAGTAAAGAATCTGAACGAAGTTATGGTAGACGACATGGAAGTTGTAAGTTTTGTTCCTATCTCTGATGATAAAAAGCAAAGCGGAATGACAATCACAGCCGCGGCAGATTATAATGTTTATTTGCTGGAATCCGAGAGTGCTTCGGACATCCGCAAGAAAATTCCTCTCGAATGGAGAGAATCTGCTGTTAATTTTATGAATCAGGGTGAGATTACAGTTTTAAAAAAGACCAAACGGAGCGAGAAGGAAGTTGATATCCGTCCGATGATCTACGATATGAAGGTAGAAGATGATTTCATTTACCTGTTTCTGGCAACAGGAAGTGAGCGTAATTTAAAACCGGATCTGGTAATGGATGCTTTCCTGAAATATATAGGCCAGGATAGTGTTCCTTTACACTGCCACCGTCTGGATGTCTATGCTAAAAATCCAGAAGATAAGCTTGTTCCTCTGGAAGCACTCCGCATTGAAGACTTGCAATAAATTATGATTTCCAAAGGAGGGCCTTATGGCTAAAAAAGAATTAAAGACGAATGCCATGCGTATTTTAGACCGCATGAAGATTCCTTATGAATATGAAACGTATGAATGTGACGAATTTACAGATGGTATAGAGACCGCTGACAAGCTCGGTTATGACCATGCACTGGTCTTCAAGACACTGGTAACCACTGGAAAAAGCGGCGAGCATTATGTATTTGTGATCCCGATCGAAGAAGAGATTGATTTCAAGAAGGCTGCAAAAGTAGTCGGTGAAAAATCATTAGAGATGCTTCATTTAAAAGAACTGACCAAAGTAACCGGCTATGTCAGAGGCGGATGTACTTCTATCGGTATGAAAAAGCAATTCCCGACTGTCATCCATGAATCTGCAAAAGAACTTCCTTATATGCATATCAGCGGAGGGAAACTCGGCATGCAGTTGAAACTGATGCCAGAAGATTTGAAAAAAGCAGCTAACGCAACCTTCGCAAATGTAATACGAGAAGGCAATTAAATAATTAAAAATATATAAATGCAGTATTATTTCAGCAGGATATAGCATTGCAGATGCTGAAAAAATAAGATAATATATTAGAAGTAATTATAGGAAAATATGAAGGAGTACGAAAAAGATGAAAAAAGTTGTAAAATTTGGTGGAAGTTCTTTGGCAAGCGCAAAACAATTTCAAAAAGTAGGCAGTATTATCAGAAGCGATGAAGCCAGAAGATATGTGGTTCCTTCGGCTCCTGGTAAACGTTCATCAGATGATACAAAAGTTACAGATATGTTATACAGCTGTTACGGGCTGGCTCTTCAGGGAAGAGATTTTACCGAAGAATTGTTAGCCATCAAATCCCGCTATGATGAGATTATTGAAGGATTAGGACTTTCAGTGAGATTAGATGATGAGTTTAAGACCATCAGCGAGAATTTCTGTGCCAAAGTTGGAAGAGATTATGCTGCATCCCGCGGAGAGTATTTGAATGGTATTTTAATGGCGGATTATCTCGGATTTGAATTTATTGATTCCGCGGATTATATCAAATTCGACGAACAGGGTATTTTTGATGCCGAGACGACTGACCGTCTGCTTTCTGCAAAACTGGCTGAGACGGATTCCGCTGTTATTCCGGGGTTCTATGGTTCCACACCGGATGGAAAGGTTAAGACATTTTCCCGTGGTGGTTCTGACGTGACAGGTTCTATCGTTGCGAAGGCAATTCACGCCGATATGTATGAGAACTGGACAGACGTATCAGGATTCCTGATTGCTGATCCAAGGATCATCAAGAACCCGAAAGCTATCGATACGATCACTTACAGAGAGCTTCGTGAGTTATCTTATATGGGAGCTTCTGTTCTTCATGAAGATGCCATCTTCCCGGTAAGAAAAGAAGGTATCCCGATCAATATCCGTAATACAAATGCACCGGAAGATAAGGGTACTCTGATCGTAGAAGACACTTGCAGAAAACCGCGATTTGTCATCACTGGTATTGCCGGAAAGAAAGATTTTGCTTCTATTACGATTGAAAAAGCAATGATGAACTCTGAGATTGGTTTCTGTAAAAAAGTTCTGGAAGTATTTGACGAAAATAATATTTCCATCGAGCATATGCCATCAGGTATTGATACAATGACTATTTTCGTACATCAGGACGAGTTCGAGGAGAAAGAGCAGAAAGTAATCGCAGGCATCCACCGTGCAGTAGAGCCGGACTTCTTAGAGCTTGAGTCAGACCTCGCACTGATTGCCGTTGTAGGTAGAGGAATGCGTGCAACCCGCGGTACTTCAGGAAGAATCTTCTCCGCGCTGGCACATGCCAATGTCAATGTAAAGATGATCGATCAGGGTTCCAGCGAGTTAAATATTATCATTGGAGTCAGAAATCATGATTTTGAACTGGCAATCAAAGCAATTTACGATATTTTCGTTAATATCATGTTGTAAGAGAAAGCGTTATCCATTATGAATATATTATTTTTCTTAAAGCCTAAGAGTGAGGTAGCATATATCTACGACTATCACACGCTCAGACAGGCCCTTGAAATTATGGAATATCACAAATATTCTTCCATCCCTATGCTGAATAAGGAAGGAGAATATGTTGGAACGATTACAGAAGGCGACCTTTTATGGTCGCTGAAAAAATGGGATCTTTTTCATATTAAAGATGCAGAGGATATCAGCATTTTAAAGGTTGACCGCAAAGTGGATTATCAATCTGTGACCGCAGAATCTAATATGGAAGATCTGATCGACAAAGCAATGGCCCAGAATTTTGTCCCGGTTGTAGATGATCACGATCATTTCATCGGAATCATTACCAGACGTGATATCATCGGCTATTGTTATGACAAAATAAAAGATAAGGAAGTTTGATTTTCATGGTGATTGATTTTCATACACACATGTTTCCGCATAAGATTGCAGAGCGAACCATCGATATACTGGCAAAAAACAGCCATACCATTCCGTCCACAGACGGGACTTATGAAGGATTATGTGAGTCAGGCAGAAGATGCGGTGTGAATCTCTCCATCGTACTCCCGCCGGTTACAAATCCTGCCCATACGCCCACTGTCAATCGTTATGCAGCCACACATGTCACAGGTCCGGTGATCTCTTTTGGCGGGATTCATCCGGAAAATGAAAATTACAAAGAGATTTTAAGAGAAATACAATCTATGGGATTAAAAGGCATCAAATTACACCCGGATTACCAGGGAGCATATTTTGACGATATCCGCTACAAACGGATCGTCTCCTTTGCTTCAGAACTTGGACTGATCATCAGTGTCCATTCCGGAAGAGACCCGAAATCCCCTCTGGATGTTCACAACACACCGCAGATGGGGTTTCAAATGATTCGTGAAGTACAACCCGAGAAATTTATCCTGGCTCATATGGGCGGAACCGGCATGTGGGATGAAGTAGAAAAGTATCTGGTCGGAGAAAATGTGTACTTTGACACCGGTGTCGTGATCGATTCCATTTCTGAAGAACAGTTTGTCCGGATCGTAAGAAATCACGGTGCAGATAAGATTTTATTTGGAACCGATTCTCCGTGGCGTGATCAGAAACATTGTATTGATGTAATTTCCGCCATGCCGCTGACCAAGGAAGAAAAAGATAAAATATTTTCGCAGAATGCAATAAAACTTCTTGACGAATAATAGTTTGCATGCTATTATATACCAGTATGCCGCACAGCGAGGTTATAAGTCTGTATTCGCAGACACCGTAGCTGGCGAGTAATGATAATAGGAGGTGCCATATGTACGCAATTATAGCAACAGGTGGTAAACAGTACAAAGTAGCCGAAGGCGATATCATTAAAGTAGAAAAACTTGGTGTAGAAGCCGGAGAGACTTTTACATTTGACCAGGTACTTGCAGTAAGTGACAACGGATTAAAAGTTGGAAATCCTACAGTTGAAGGTGCAACAGTTGAAGCTACTGTAGTTGAGAACGGTAAAGCTAAAAAAGTTATCGTTTACAAGTACAAGAGAAAAACTGGATACCATAAGAAAAACGGTCACAGACAGCAGTACACTGCAGTTAAGATTGAAAAGATTAATGCTTAATTTGGAGAGTATCCAATGATTCAGATAACCATTTTTAAAAATAGCAAGAATGAATGCATGGGATTTCAGACATCCGGACATGCTGAATATGCGGATCCTGGACAGGATATCGTATGTGCGGCAGTTTCTGTTCTGATGATCAACACGATCAATGCAATCGAGCAGTTTACTTCCGATGAATATACCTGTTTCTCTGATGATGAGGAAGGTATTCTGGTCTGTAATCTGACTGATCAACCATCGAAGGAGACAAATCTTTTGATGAATACAATGCTTCTTGGACTTAAGGAAATGGCTTCTGATGAAAACTACGCAGAATACATTGAATTATCATTCGAGGAGGTGTAACAACCATGATGAAATTAAACCTTCAGTTTTTCGCTCATAAAAAAGGAGTTGGTTCTACTAAGAACGGTAGAGATTCTGAGTCCAAAAGACTTGGTGCCAAGAGAGCAGACGGACAGTTTGTAAAAGCTGGCAATATCCTTTACAGACAGCGCGGAACAAAGATTCACCCGGGTATCAACGTTGGACGTGGCGGAGATGATACATTATTCGCACTTGTTGACGGTGTTGTAAGATTCGAGAGAAAAGGTAGAGATAAGAAACAGGTTTCTATCTATCCGGTAGCTGAATAATAAGTAAAGTATTTTAAAGTGCTGCAGAGTAACTGAGTTTCAGTTATAACGCAGCACTTTTTGTATCATTTGAATTTCTTTTATTATATGAAAGGATGAAGTATATGTTTGCAGATAGAGCAAAGATATTTATAAGATCAGGAAAAGGCGGCGATGGACATGTCAGTTTTCGTCGTGAATTATATGTACCTAATGGTGGTCCGGATGGCGGCGATGGTGGCCGAGGTGGTGACGTTATTTTCAAAGTGGATAAAGGACTGAACACTTTACAGGACTATAGACACCGTAGAAAATTTGCAGCACAGGACGGTGAACCTGGCGGTAAGAAAAGATGTCATGGAAAAGATGCCGATGATATTATTTTAAAAGTACCGGAAGGAACTGTGATCAAAGAGGCGGAATCAGGTAAAGTCATCGCAGACATGTCAGGAGATAATCAGCATCAGATTATCTTAAAAGGCGGTAAAGGCGGTCTTGGAAATCAGCATTTTGCAACTGCAACTATGCAGATTCCAAAATATGCTCAGCCTGGACAGCCTGCAAAAGAATTGTGGGTAAGTCTGGAACTGAAAGTAATTGCCGATGTTGGACTTGTAGGATTCCCAAATGTTGGAAAATCTACACTTTTATCAAGAGTAACAAATGCACAGCCGAAGATTGCAAATTATCATTTTACAACTTTGAATCCCAATCTCGGAGTTGTGGATCTGGATGGAAGTAACGGATTCGTCATGGCAGATGTGCCTGGACTGATCGAAGGAGCTTCAGAAGGGATAGGGCTTGGTCATGAATTTTTACGTCATATTGAACGTACCAAACTCATGATCCATGTAGTAGATGCTGCCGGAACAGAAGGACGTGATCCAGTGGAAGATATTTACAAGATTAATGCAGAATTAGAAGCATACAATCCTGAGATTGCTAAAAGACCTCAGGTAATTGCGGCCAATAAAATTGATGCAATTTATACTGCTGAGGGCGAAGAGGATCCTGTAAAACGCCTAAAAGATGAATTTGAGCCAAAAGGTATCAAAGTATTTCCAATTTCCGGAGTTACCGGACAGGGAATCAAAGAATTATTATATTATGTTTCTGAGCAATTGTCCAAGTTGGATCAGGCACCTGTTGTATTTGAACAGGAGTATTTCCCTGAGGATGAATTGTTATATGAGGATCTTCCTTATACTGTCGAAAGGGAAGACGACATGTTCGTGGTAGAAGGACCTCGTATCGAAAAGATGCTCGGATATACGAACCTGGATTCCGAGAAAGGATTTGCTTTCTTCCAGAGATTCTTAAAAGAGACCGGTATCTTGGAACAGTTAGAAGAAGCAGGAATCGAAGAGGGCGACACTGTCCGCATGTACGACCTGCAGTTTGATTACTATAAATAACCTATGATTAATTGCAGATAAAAAGGAGCAATAGATATGACAACAAAGCAGAGAGCTTATCTTAAAAGTCTGGCAATGACAATGGACCCTATTTTTCAGGTAGGAAAGAACAGCATTACTCCGGAGCTTACAAATGCTATCGCAGAAGCACTGGAAGCCAGAGAACTAATCAAAATCAGTGTCTTAAAGAATTGTATCGATGATCCTAGAGAGATTGCCGAACTGGTTGCTGAACGTACTCGTTCACAAGTTGTCCAGGTTATCGGTAAGAAAATCGTTTTATACAAAGAAGGCAAAGATAAGAACAAAAAAATCGTACTTCCTTAGGGATTTATGTACACATAAATACGCAGGGTGATGAGATATGCGCAAAATAGGAATTATGGGTGGCACCTTTGATCCCATCCACAATGGACATCTTATGCTTGCCGAAGAGGCGTATAAGATCTATCATTTGGACGAGATTTGGTTTCTGCCGAATGGACGGCCACCCCATAAAAATATAGCAACAATAGGTTCTGATGTTCAACATCGTGTAGCGATGGTAAAACTTGCAATCACTGGTCATCCGGAATATCGTCTGGAAACTTACGAAGCATTTGCAAATCGGACATCTTACTCTTATCAGACATTGGAACATTTTCATAACTGTTATCCGGAAGATAAATTTTACTTTATTATTGGTGCTGATTCATTATTTGCACTGGATAACTGGGTGCATCCGGAACGTATCTTTCCGACTTGTACGCTTTTGGCCGCTTACAGGGACGAAATTGATACCAATCAGAAAATGTTAGAGCAGATCCATAAACTGGAATCTTCCTACGATTCTGTGGATATCCGGCTAATGGTGACACCTCTCGTTCATGTATCTTCACATGAACTCAGGCAGAAAATCAAAAATGGAGAATCCATCCATGAATATGTACCGGAAGCAGTGGAAGAGTATATCCGAAAATATCAGCTTTTTGACGCATAATACCTGCATAATAAATACAGATCAGGAAGTGAATTATTATGGATGATAAACTGAATCAGATTCGAAAAACCTTATGGAAAGAATTAGACAAAGATCGTTATTACCATACCATGGGAGTAATGTACACATCTGCAGCTATGGCAATGTGCCATGGGGCAGATATAGAGAAAGCCATGTATGCAGGACTCTTGCATGACTGTGCAAAATGCTTTCCGGATAATGACAAACTCAAACTCTGTAAAAAATATCATCTGGAAGTAACGAAAACAGAACACCAAAATCCAGGACTCTTACATGCAAAACTGGGGGCTTACCTTGCAGAGCATAAATATAAGATTCAGGATCAGGATATTTTAAATGCAATTGCCAGTCATACAACCGGAAGACCTGCAATGTCTCTTCTGGAAAAAATCATATATATTGCAGATTATATTGAACCTGGCAGACGCGAACTACCTAATATGCCAATGGTAAGGGAACTTGCATTTAAAAATATCGATCAATGTCTTTATCGGATGTTGACGGATTCTCTTACATACCTTAAACGCACAAATAAGGCTATAGATCCAATGACAGAACAAACATATTTGTATTATAAAGAGTTTCTGGAAACAGAGTAATTTTTCATAATAATATATGAATATAAGGAGGACGAACATTGAACCAGATTAAAGACATGGTAAAAACAGCATATGCTGCACTGGAAAACAAAAAAGGTCATGATATCTGCGTGATAGACATTTCGAAGATATCTATCCTTGCAGACTACTTTATTATCTGCGATGGTAGTAGTGACAGTCAGGTACACGCTCTGACAGATAATGTAGAAGAGCAGATGCAAAAAGCCGGATATGAACAGAATCAGCGCGAAGGGCAGCGTAGCAGTTCATGGGTATTGTTAGATTATGGTGATGTGATCATTCATATCTTCGATAAAGAAAACCGCGAATTCTATAATCTGGAACGTATCTGGAATGATGGGACCAGAATCCAAGATATTGAAACGCTATAGTAGATATGAGAGTACAAAGCACGGAACACTCCGTATATATCCTATAATAGAAATTAAGAGAAGAGGTCAGACACTTGAAGATAAAATGTCTGGCCTTTTCTTTTATGTATAAAATTCATTTTACTTAAAAATTCGAAATACTCCGATAACCTTTCCAACAATCACGCAGTCTTTAACAATGATCGGATCCATTGTATCATTCTCCGGTTGAAGTCTTATAATACCTTCTTCCTTATAAAATCTCTTAACCGTAGCACTGTCATCAATCATAGCTACAACCATTTCTCCGTTATGTGCAGTATTGCGCTGTTCCACAAGCACCAAATCACCATCCAGAATACCGGCATTGATCATACTCTCTCCATGTACGCGCAATAAAAATGCCTGCTTCTTAGTTACATACTCTGCCGGAAATGGAATGTACTCTTCAATATTCTGTTCTGCAAGAATCGGTTCACCGGCAGCTACCTGTCCAAGAATCGGAATATTCACCATCTCCCGGCGTAGCATATTAAATGACTCGTCTAAAATCTCAATAGCTCTCGGCTTCGTCGGATCACGTCTGATATATCCGTTCTTCTCCAGAGTCTCAAGGTGAGAGTGGACAGAAGATGTTGACTTCAGATGAACCGCAGTGCAGATATCCCGAACAGATGGCGGGAATCCTCGCTCAATGATCTGCGATTTAATATAATCTAATATTTCCTGCTGTTTGTCGCTTATCTTTCCTGGCATAAGGAAATCCTCCTCGTATAATTTATAAATTTATTCTAGCATAGTCATCCTTAAATAGCAAACAAATGTTTAGAAAATATGTTCGATTTTTTTGCTTTTTTCTGTTGACAAACACTTGTTCTGAATATATAATATAGTCAGAACAGTTGTTCACGAACATCAGTTTAGTACAGGAGGGGTCATCATGAAGTATCAGTATAATAATGAATGTCAAAGATATCAATCAACGCACCCGCAGAATCAACCTGCAGGAAGAAAGAGTAGAAGTAATCAATGCTTACATAGACGCCACATGAAGCGTTTACTCACCGGAGCAATTCTGATTGTATTTGTTCTTGGTTTCGTTGTTTTTTATAATACCAGCTATGCTCAGGATGTTCAGAATCAGTCTGTTTCACAATCAGATATACATACTACAAATCATACGAAATATTATAGGACTGTAGAGATTACTTCCGGTGACACATTATGGAACATTGCAGAGACCTATATGGATGATAACTATGATTCTGTTAAAGATTATGTTCAGGAATTAAAAGAAGTGAATCACTTAACCTCCGATGTGATCCAGGATGGACAATATTTGACGGTTACATATTATCTATAATTTATTTTGCTATATAAGAATCATCATCTTATATATATTATACTTACCCCATTATTTGGCAATGGCTTTTATTAAGACCATTGCCTTTTTGTTAGGCAATTTCTTGTGATTTGACTTTCTGACGTATATGAGATATAATAGTATAAAAATACATCTATACGACAAATCCTGATTTTTCCAAAAGATATATCGGATTTTTATAAGGGAGTAAATAAATATGGCCAATAATAACAACAAAACTTATCATGATCAGATTGAAATAGACTATACATTAAGATTACGTGAACTCTTAAATACGTTACCGCCTTTTGCCAGGGACTATTTTCGCGCGATCGAACCTCGTTCATCCATAAGAACCAGAATTAATTATGCGTATGATATCCGAATATTTTTTCATTTTCTGGTGGAATCTAACCCTTTCTATAAGAATTATTCCATCGACCAGTTTAAAGTACAGGATCTGGACCGTATTGAACCGGTTGATATTGAAGAATATATGGAATATCTGAAGGTATATAAACGGGAAAATGACGATGAATTTATCACTAATGGAGAACGTGGTCTTAAAAGAAAGATGTCTGCGCTTCGAAGCTTCTATAACTATTATTATACCAGGCAGGCAATTGAAAAGAACCCTACTTTATTGGTAGATATGCCTAAGATTCACAACAAAGCCATTATCCGCCTGGATACCGATGAGGTTGCAATGCTGCTTGATTATGTAGAAAACTGTGGCGCTACTCTGACAGGACAGGCACTCAACTACTATAAAAAGACGAAAGATCGTGATATCGCTATACTGACCTTATTGCTTGGCACCGGTATCCGTGTTTCAGAATGTGTTGGCTTGGATCTTACAGATGTTGATTTTAAAAATTATGGAATCACTGTTACACGAAAAGGTGGCAATCAGATGGTTGTCTATTTCGGTGATGAAGTTGCCGATGCCCTTGAGAATTATATTGAGGGTGACCGAAAGACAATAACTCCGCTTACCGGCCATGAGAATGCATTATTTCTTTCTACCCAAAGAAAACGTATGGGTGTCCAATCTGTAGAGAACATGGTTAAGAAATATGCCCGACAGGTAACTCCAAATAAGAAGATCACACCTCACAAATTGCGAAGCACCTATGGTACAGCTTTATATAAAGAGACCGGTGATATTTATCTTGTAGCGGATGTACTCGGTCATAAGGATGTAAATACAACCAAGAAACATTATGCGGCTATTGATGATGACAGACGGCGAAAAGCTGCAGGAATTGTTAAACTGCGCGAATCGTAAGTAAATATAGTAAACCCCAAACGAGAGTAAGTAAATTGTTTTCAAAACAAATTGCTTACTCTCGAAAGTTTATCTTATATTCAATTTTTGACTTGAATATCAAATCTTCACTCCAACGTTCTTCTCTTTAATCTCAATCAAAGTTTTAATTGCCTCTACTGCTCCATCAATTCCAAGAATCGAACTATTCAGGCACAAATCATAACTTGCTGCATCGCCCCATTTTTTATTGCTGTAATAATTATAATATCCGGCACGTTTCTTATCTGTCTTAATGATCAGATCCTTGGCTCTCGCATCAGTCAGATTATAAGTTTTTGCAATACGTCGGATACGGTCATCCATCTCCGCATGAATAAATACCCGGAGTACATTATTACTATAATCTTCCAGCGCATAATCTGCGCATCTTCCAATCAGTACACACGGTCCCTCTTTGGCAATTCCTTTGATCGCATCAAACTGAGCCAGGAAAATCTTATGATTCAAAGGCATATCCATGTATCCGGATGTATATCCATTACCAAAGGAATATGTATCCATAACCAGTGAATATAAAAAACTGTTCGTTGGTTTCTCATCATTACTCTCAAATAGTTCCTGACAGATACCACTTTCTTTTGCAGCCCGATCAAGCATCTCTTTGTCATACAACTTAATTCCCAATTCTTCTGCTAATTTACTTCCTATATCGTGTCCACCACTTCCGAATTGTCTGCCAATCGTGATGATCGTATTCGTTTTCTTCATACCATTCACGCTCCTTGCTGCTTATTATTTGTCTATATTATACAATGATAAGTGTGAAAAGTACAGTTTTATCAGAAATATATTATAAAGTTTTCAATAATTTTACGAAATAGTCTGGCAATGGAGCGTTTACTTCTAAATATTCTCCTGTTCTTGGATGGATAATCCCAAGCGTTTTAGCATGTAATGTCTGTCCCTGCAAATGAGGATATGGACATTTTTTCGGACCATATACCATGTCACCAAGAATCGGATGTCCGATGCTTGCCATATGAACACGAATCTGATGGGTTCTCCCTGTCTCCAATTCACACTGAATATATGTATAATTTCCAAAACGCTTTAAAACCCTATAGTGGGTAACAGCATTTCTGGAAACTTTCGCATGCGTACTCATTTTCTTGCGGTCGATCGGGTGCCTTCCTATCGGAGCATTTATCGTTCCCTCATCTTCTTTGATATTGCCATGTACGATTGCTTCATAAACTCTTTTGATCGAATGTTCCTTCAATTGCTCTGAGAGGCTCTGATGTGCCATATCATTCTTACACACGATCAGTGATCCTGTCGTATCCATATCTATTCGATGTACAATTCCCGGACGCATCTCTCCATTAATTCCAGAGAGATCTTTCCCACAGTGGTACATCAAGGCATTCACAAGTGTCCCACTGTAATGCCCCGGTGCCGGATGAACGACCATCTGCTTCGGTTTATTCACAATAATAATATCATCGTCTTCATACAAAATATCCAGAGGTATGTCCTCTGCCTCGATTTCAGGTGCTTTTGCCTCTGGTACAGTAACTGTTACCACATCGTCAAAAGAAAGCCTGTAATTTGCTTTTACAGGCTTCTCATTGACTCTGACATAATCCTCTTTTATTAATTTCTGTAAATATGATCTGGAAGCTCCCTCCATATGGTCTGCAAGGAACTTATCAATACGAACTCCTTCATTTTCATGAGTGACTGAATACTCGTTCAAGATCTTCCTCCTTATAATAAAAACAAACTAAAAATACGAGCATAACCGCTGCAACCGTTACATAAATATCGGCAACATTAAATATCGGAAAATCAATTAATTTAAAATAGAGAAAATCAACAACATAATTAAGTCGCACGCGGTCGATTACATTTCCAATTGCTCCGGATGCAATAAAAATTGCACAGATTCGTAAGGGAAGGAACTTCTTTTCCATCGGAACTTTCGTATAAAAGTAGGCAACTACAATTAAAATTACTACCGCGCAAAGATAGAAAAAAATTCTTTTATTTTCTAATATTCCAAATGCTGCTCCTCGATTTTCCAGATAAGCTAACTGAAATACATTTTTAATAATATCTATCGGTGGATTCCCTTTCAGATTCAACACAACCAAATATTTCACTACCTGATCAAGACCAATTAAAATCGCTGCACAAATTACAGCCTTCAAGCAATAACTCTGTCTTTTATTCTTTTCCATTCTTTCCTCCGGTCCTTTCCATTTCAAAATTGATACCTTTGCCATATAAAGAAAGAGCATCAAATCTGTCATTAACCGATGCTCTTTGAATATGTAATATATTTGGTTCTATAAACTAGAATCTTGATCTCATGGAAGACTCATCGAAAGAGGTGTTCAACAGATCCTGTAAATCTCCTGAAATATCTACATTTGTTGGTGTCACCAGAAAAATGTAGTTAGAAATCTTCTGAAGATTACCGCTGATTGCAAACGTTGCACCAGAAGTGAAATCAATAATTCTCTGTGCAATCTCAAGATCCAATCCTTCCAGATTTAAAATAACAGTTCTTCCGCTGAGAAGAGTTTCTGTAATCTCTCTTGCATCATCTACAGATGCCGGTTTAATCACACATACTTCCATATTTACCTGGCTTCTTCTTGAAGATGTCTGACGCATCGGAGTTACTTTATTATTAAATCTTGACGGTTTTGCAGGTGCATCATAAATCTCTTCATCCTCATCTGCTTCTTCTTTTACCTTGTCTTTATGAAATAAACTACTGCTCTTCTTTGGTTTCTCATCAATGTCATCATCAAAATCATCATCAAAGAAATCATCATCAAAATCATCATCATCGTTCAGTTTCATGATATCAAGAAACTTATCCAATACTCCCATTATTATATATCTCCTATCTTCTGTTTATACTAGAGTATAATCGCGTGCACCAAAAATTCCAGTTCCCACACGAACCATTGTGGCACCTTCTTCTATGGCAATCTGGTAATCATTGGTCATACCCATAGACAGAATACTCATAATAATATTATCAACTTTTTTCGCTGCGATGTCAACAGATAATTTACGTAAACGTGCGAAAATCGGGCGATTTTCCTCTGGATTTTCAACAAATGGTGCAATTGTCATTAGTCCCTTTACCTGAATATGTTTAAATTTAGATACTTCCAGTACAAAATCTTCTACCTCTTCCGGCATAAGTCCAAATTTGGTATCTTCTTTTGCCACATTTACCTCAATCAGAATGTTAGCAACCACACCCTTTTTAGCAGCTTCCTTATCTATCGTTTCTGCCAGACGGATAGAATCTACCGAATGGATCAGATCAACTTTATCAACAATATATTTTACTTTATTTCTCTGTAAATGTCCGATCATCTGCCAGTGAATATCCTTAGGCATAACTTCATATTTATCTGTAAGTTCCTGGACTTTATTTTCACCAAATACCCTGATCCCCTCATCATAGATTTCCTGCAGCATTTCCACCGGTTTGGTCTTGCTGACCGCAATCAGCGTCACTTCACTTCGATCGCGCCCGGCCTTGTCACAGGCCTTTTGAATATTTTCTTCTACATTGGCTAAATTTTCTTTCAACATCTTTATCCACTCCTTTAAAACATCTTAAAATACTACGTCATCCTCTCTGACCTTAGATCCATTTAATGCTATATGATCGTAATTTGTAAGGCCGTATGTGCTGTCGGAATCAATAATATAATATTCATCACTTTCACATAGAATCTTGATCTTTTTAAACTCTGCGTAACCTTTATTGATATTATAGACACCTTTTAGAGATTTCGTTTCTCCCAAAGTATACGTATCCGAAGAATCTTCTCTGCGAAGAACTGTATTCTTGCCAAAAGCATCAGGATTCAGATATGCCAGTTGCTTTTTCACATCTGTATAATATACAGTGACACTTTGAAATTCTGCATTATCTTTTCCTTTATCAATCAGTACTCCTGTGGAATTACTGTTCCCCCCATGTGTCAGATACTCAAGCGGAACGGTATAAAAATCCTTTTTCGTAACAGCCGATTTCGGAATCTTAAGGCCTGTCTCGTCCGTCGTAATTAATTCCAGATCTGTATATCTGCTTGTATCAAAATTGACCATTGAATTATCAAACGATAGAATTGCAATGGTATTCTTTTTACTTTTCTTAAGTTTCAGTCCTGCCCACATTACTTCACTGTTGTCTGGAAACTGAACTTTTACACTGGTACTGTCTTTTAATTCTTTTGCGGCATCATCATTTAAAACAATCGCAATCTTCCAGTCATTATCTTTTACTACTTTGTAGACTGGCGTTCCTGCTGTAATTTTCGTATCATCCTGGATTGTAGTACTCTTGTAATTATCTTTTGAGATCATTGCCTCTGTTACGGTGTCTTCCGTTACATCTTCATAGCCATCAATGGAATATAAGACAACACCATCAGACGTAGCATAACAGAGCTGTACTCCTTCATTTGTATCCCCTGACAATGATTCCAGTTGTTTTTGTTTTCCCTGGCTGTTCTGATTAGACAGTGTATTTGAAATATTATCTTTCAATGAATAAACATCCGAAAAACTTCTCTCATCAAAACTGTCTGTATAATTTTGGATCTTGGAATAAACCATCTGCTGTTCTTCTGAAGATAACTTCTGAGCATCTTCAGAGGTATTCACACTGAGATTCAGTTTGTTGTCTGAGAGAGTATACACACAAGTCTTTGCACCTACTTTACTGCCTTCTAATGCAAAATAATTAATATATCCGCCTTTGTCAGTACTGACGACTGTTTCATCTCTCATAATAAAGCCTGTATAAGCATTATCCTTTAAAATTGATCCCTCTCTTACTTCATACGGTGTCACATGATTATTGGTAAGATACATTAAAACTGTAACCACCAAATAAATAAAAATAATTCCAAATATAATAACCCCAACATTAAAATTCCATTTTTTACGATATACCTGGATGTTGGATCTGTTACTGTTACTGCTCTTATTCAATCAAATATGCCCCCTGTTTCTATATCAAACATTCTTTTGGTCTTCTTCTGTCTTCATCAAACCGCTTCAATGCAGTTCCCCCTAAATAACTGCATTGCTTTCCCTGAAAGCTGTGCTCTTCGTTCATCTTCGCAATCAGTTCATCTCTAAGCTTCCACCAGCTATATCCCCAGTTGCAAAATACAGCATCTTTTTCCGGAATTCTTCCAAAAAGCCTCTCCACTGCGATGTCTGGATTTAGATACTCTAAAAATGAAATCGCACGTATCATATATTCTTCCTTTGAACACAGAGTTATTGTACCATTTTCATAATCATCACACAAGCTTGTGTTTTTGGCAATATAAAGGGAATGTGCTTTTACAATATTAATCTTTAATGCCGACAATACTTTTGCAGTCTCGATTACATCTGTAATTGTATCATTGGGAAGATTCAGGATTACATGCGTACAAATATCAAATGCATAAGGTTTTATCATTAAAACTGCATCTATAAATTCAGCCAGCGTATGCCCTCTGCCGATTTCTAACAAGGAATGATAATTGACCGTCTGCAAACCAAGTTCTATTGTAATCTCAACCTGATACTTTTCATGAATTTCTTTTAGCACATCCAGATAATCCGGTCGAATACAGTCAGGACGTGTAGAAACTGCAATTTCTACAATGTCCTCCACAGATGCTGCTTCTTCTATATATTGTCTGAATCTGTCCAATGGAAGGTAAGTGTTCGTATAATTCTGAAAATATGCTATGAATTTATGCGCATGATATCTTTTCTCGATGTGTTCTCTATTCAGATTCAGCTGTTCGCGAACTGCAATTTGATGATCCAGTGCCTCAAATCCGGTTCCAGATTCTGCACAAAAGGAGCATCCCTTTCCAAAAATTCTGTTTGGACAGGTCACATCGAGATTTACAGGCAATTTATAGACCTTTTCGCCGTATCTTTTTTTTAAATATTCAGAATATGCATAATATGGTAATTTTTCATTCATTACAAATAATCCTTTCCAAATGTATAATACCATCTTCTTCCTTACATACTATGATTAGCACAATAAAGGAGGAATCATATATGAAATGGTTTGACAACACTGCACTGACATTAGTGATTATAGGTGCGATCAACTGGTTATTAATCGGAATCTTCCGGTTTGATCTGGTAGCATTTCTATTCGGGAATCTTTCCTGGCTGTCCCGTATTATCTACTCGATCATCGGTTTGTGTGGTTTATATCTGATTAGTTTATATGGGCGAATCAGTTCTGCTTCATAGAAAATACTACATGAAGAATAGGGGCTCTCTTAATCGAGAACCCCTATACATTATTCCATCTGTTCTGATTCATCTTCAGCAGACTCCGTCTCAGTCGTTTCTGTCTGATCAGATTCGTTCTTATTTGATTCGTTCTTATCCGTGATCGTACTTAAAATTGTTGACATATTCTGGTATAAAATATCTTTTGTATCAGAACCCATTACAATCGAAATATATGAATGTTTCTCATCATTCTGAGTCAGAAGAATCAAACAACTTCCGGCTTCGTCTGTTGTTCCGGTCTTTCCTCCGATCACAGTCACTCCTTCCGGAATATCTGCGATTCCTGCCTGGTAATAATTAGTCGGAGACCACTCAGCTGTACGTTTTGTTCCATCGGCAGATGTAATCGTCGCTGTATAAGAATCTGTATTAATAATATCAAGAAATTCCTGATGTTTGATACATTCATTAAAAATCAGATATAAATCATAAGCAGTTGTATAATGATCTTCATCCTGTAAACCATTCGAATTCACAAAATGTGAATGCGTAGCCAGAAGTTCTTTTGCCCTTTTATTCATAAGATCCGCAAAATCATCCATACTTCCACTGATATGATAAGCAATGGCAGCTGCATTATCATTTCCAGATTCTAACAACATTCCGTACAACAAATCTTTCATTGTCAGCTTATCTCCAGCTTCAATACCACAAGTCGATTCATCTTCTGCAAACTGATCTACACCAGCCTCGTCCGCTACAGTAACGATCTCATCAAGATCTGTATTCTCGATTGCAATCAGTGCTGTCAAAATCTTCGTCGTACTTGCAGGGTACAATTTATCAAAAACATTCTGCGCATAATCAACTTTTGCGTTATCTACATCAAATAATGCAGCCTCTGTAAAACCTGAAGTATCTATTTGTGATTCCGCATCACTGTCTTCTAGCTCCACATTATCTGTAGTCACACAGTAATTATCTGCCAGTAGATTTCCTGTATATACGGATGTATTATACTGTGCGGCTGCATATGTCTGTGCAACCTCTTCATGTTTGGAGAATTTTGAAAACAATAAACTGATTCCTACACCAATCAATACAACAAATACTACCATCAATGAGATGATGATTCGTCTGTATATTCTTTTTTTTCTTCTTCTTCTCCTTCTGGAACTGCTGTTTCCAGATCTTTTATTATAGTTATTTTTATTATCTGTACATTTCACGCCAGTCAAGATCTCCTCTGTCTAATGCTAAAATAATAATCTCAGCCGTAGCAAGATTCGTTGCCATAGGGATATTATAGGTGTCGCACAGACGTACAACATCATTTACATCCGGTTCATGCGGCTTCGGGTTTGTAGGCTCTCTTAAAAATATCAAAGCGTCAATATCGTTCTGAGCGATCTGCGCCCCCAATTGCTGCATGCCTCCCAAATGTCCGGCCAGATATTTGTGGATATTAAGATTTGTCACTTCTTCAATCAAACGACCTGTTGTGCCTGTTGCATAAAGATTATGCTTACTTAAAATCCCCCGGTAAGCAATACAAAAATTCTGCATCAATGTTTTTTTGGAATCATGCGCAATTAATCCAATGTTCATCCTTCTTCTCTCCTTACTGATATTTTTTCTGTTGTAATCCAACGTTTAATACCAATCCAATACCGACATATAAACTTACCAGAGATGTAAGTCCATAACTGACGAACGGCAACGGTACACCGGTGTTTGGCAAAATCTGTGTGGCGACTCCGATATTGATAAAACTCTGAAATCCTATCAGGCCGCCTACTCCGCAGCAGATGATTCTACCTGCCAAATCCCTCGATCGAATTCCAATTATAATACATTGTATCACAATTAATAACAGTAGCGCAATAATTACACAACTTCCGATGAAACCTAATTCTTCTCCGACGATAGCAAAAATAAAATCTGTCTGAGGTTCTGATATGAAATTACCATTTTTTACGGAAGTTGTCGTATTATTTTTCAAACCTTTTCCGGTGAGCTGTCCTGATCCAATAGCCATCACCGAATTCTTCTGCTGATAAGCCTCATCTGAAGCATACTTTTCCGGCTCGATAAACGCAAGGATTCGTGCCTGCTGATAATCTTTCAAAAAGGGCTGATTTGGCTGTACCACAATACTTAAAAAGATCACTGCCGTCGGAATCAATATAATCAGTACAGTTCCTATAAATTTGTAACTGAGACCCGCCACATAAATCAGCAGACATAATACCAGCGCTGTGCAGATCGTTGTAGAAAGGTTTGGTTCTGCAACGATCAGTGCCAATGGTGCTCCGCAAAAAATAGCATATTTTATGATCGTCCATTTGTCATTGATCTCGTCTTCATGTTCCATCAAAAACTTTGAGAAAAACAATATCAATAAAATTTTTGCAAGCTCTGACGGCTGAAATGTCGTAAATCCCAGGTCAATCCATCTTGTGGCTCCGTTAACGTTCGTACCAATCACAAGTACCGCTCCTAATGTCAGGATCGCAATCCCATAAAAAATCCAATAGAAATTCAAAAGCCAGACATAATCGATCAATGATACGATGATCATCATAATAACTCCGATGACAACTCCCACCATCTGTCTGGACTGGTAAACTTCTTTTGCACTTCCTACCACAAAAATCCCTAAGATAGATAACGTGATGACTGCAATCACTAAACCAAATTTATAATCTTTTAGTCGATATGGCTTTGTAAATGATTTAAATATTCTCACGATTTTTCTCCTGCCAATGTTATGATGATTTTTTGTCGTCCTATTTTGACATCAAAATCATCTTCTGTAAATTCTATGTATTTTGTTAATGTCTGATATAATTCTTTATAAATCATCTCATAAGTAACTGGTGTACACTGCATCCGATCGGAAGTGATCAGAGTTTTCATCCGACTTTTTGCAATATTCACAGAAGCTTCTTTTAACATTATACTCCTCCCTGTTAATTACGGTGAAATAAATGAGATAATTTTGAAAAAATTCCTGTTCCACTATCTAAATCCATGAATGCCACATCCTCACCGAGGATTCTTCTACATATATTCATATATGCCTGTCCGGCCGATGAATTCAGAGAAACGACCGGTTCACCCTGATTAGATCCTATCACTACCTGTTCGTCATCAGGAAGTGCTCCGATCAATGGAACTGAAAGAATCTCAGTCACATCATCCACTGACATCATATCTCCTCGTCTGACCATATCCATCCGGATACGGTTAATAAGTAGATAAATCGACGACATACCTTCTTTTTCAAGCAAATGAATGATTCGGTCTGCATCACGAATTGCTGAAACCTCCGGGGTCGTTACTACAATTGCCTTGTCAGCGCCTGCTATCGCATTTTGAAATCCCTGTTCAATTCCCGCAGGACAATCTAATAAGACATAGTCAAACTCTTCTCTGAGTTCTGCTGTCAGTTTTTTCATCTGTCCCGGTGAAATCGCAGATTTATCTTTAGTCTGGGCAGATGGCAGCAAATATAACATTTCATATCTGCTGTCTCTGATCAGTGCCTGTTTTAATCTGCAAGTACCTTCAATCACATCTACCAGATTATATATAATGAGATTCTCAAGTCCCAGTACAACATCCAGATTACGAAGTCCCAGATCCGTATCCACGACAACTACCTTCTTGCCAAGTCTGGCTAATCCGGCTCCTATATTTGCTGTAGTCGTTGTCTTTCCAACGCCGCCTTTACCTGATGTAATTACAATAACCTCGCCCATGAAAACTTCCTCCTATTACTGGCTTTATTTGTTTTGACATTTGTCACAGATCAGGAATCTGTTCTCTTTTCTTCATGTACGTTCAGAAGTATTATTATCTTTTAATCATGTGCTCCTGAAGATGTTGAAACGCTTGCAGCATTTCCGGTTACAATCTTTTTGGCATCTGTAAGCTGGTAATAATACTCTAAAATATCATTGCCGATCTGACAGGTATATATTGAAGTATAACCATTCGCTATACGTGTAGCAAATGCCACCTGCTTCTGATTATTTTGATTTGCAAATCCTATAAATAACGCGTGGTCCGGATGAGTTGCACTTTCCTGTGCGGTACCGGTTTTACCATAGACCTCCACATCGCTTTCGTTAATATTCGGAAATGCAGTTGCATCTGCCACTGTTACTACGCCTCGCATTCCCTCATGTACAGCATTCCATGTAGATGCTTTCACGCCTTTAACTTCATTCTTCACTTCCGGAGAATAATCCTTTATAACTTTACCATCTACCGTTGTCACTTTATCCAGGATACTTAAATTATAAACCGTTCCTTTATTTGCAAGTGCTGTCGCATATCTTGCCAGCTGACTCACGGTATAGTTATTGGTGCCCTGTCCGATTGCTGTCGGAACTGAAGAGTCATCAGAAATCTGTGGCTCCGATTCAGGAACTTCAATTCCACTCTTATCTCCGAAACCAAATTCTTCTGCGTACTTTTTCATAGTTTCCAGTCCACGTTCACTCGAATAATCTGTCGTCTTTACTGTATTTCCATTCTCATCTTTTGTTTCCACTTCTTCCTGACTCATCTCCCAGCCGATTTCATAGAAGAATACATTACAAGAATTTGTGATTGCACCCGTAACGTCCAGACTTCCGTGTCCGTTTGGATAAATCCAACATTTAGGATTTGGTTCAACTTTATCAAAAATACCATTACAGTCGATGATCGTATTGGTATCAATAATACCCTCTGTCAAACCGGCAATTGCCGTTAATGGCTTGTAAGTAGATCCCGGTGCCGTTCTTTCCTGTGTGGCATTATTATAAAATGGTCTGGAAGAATCTGTAACCAACTGGTTATAATAATCAGAATCCATTGTATTTGCAAGCCGGTTGTTATCATATCCCGGATAAGACACGCAGGCCAGAACCTCTCCGTTGGTTGGGTCTGTCATAACGAACGATCCCGTACAAGGCTCCAGACCCAACTGACCAGGAGTAATCTCCAGCGATTGGATCTTACTGATCATAAAGCTGTAAGCATCTGTTTTTCCGGAACTAAGATTATTATATTGTTCATCATCCTTGGTTAAGATTCCCTGCTCATAGAGCATCATGCACACTTGTTTTCCAGAGATTTCTCCGGATTTGATCATATAACGATAAATCAGTTTATCAAACTCATTGTCTCCGCTTATCTCTTCCTTCAAATAAGCGATCAAAGCCTGGTAAGTTTCATTAGAATCTGAATAAGTTCCCTTGGAAGATACATAATCTTTCAACTGAGAGGTGTCTACCCAGTTCTGAGAAATTGCGTATGTCAGATACTTATATGCACTGATCGATTCATCGTCTGTCCATGCTTTATAAGTACTATCGTTTGTATCGATGGAATCACTCATCAGAATTCCCTGCTGGTTTGTCAAAAAATCCGAAACAATATAATTCAGATATGCCTGCATCTCTTTACTCTGATCTTTATATGCTGCAGACTTTGAATCCTGAAGTGTCGCCAGCACACTGTTAATAACATTTTCTTTCCTTACCGAAAATGCCTGTCCAACTTCTTTCTCCGCGGTCTTTGCATCATCCTCATAAAAATGACTGGTATCTAACAGATTATTTTCAATAAAAGAATCATATACATCACCAATTGGGATTATAATATCAGAACTGTCTTCTGCACTATTACGATCATAATCCAGCGTATCCTGAATCTTAGTCAGGAGTATTCCCGCAAGTTCCTGTTCTATAACATGATAAGCAACCTTCTGAAGATCAGCGTCAATCGTCAGATAAAGGTCATTACCAGCTTCCGGGTCATCCCCTTTGACAGTATCAATCACTTTTCCGACACTATCTACATAAAGTTTCATATCTCCTTTTTTCCCCTGGAGCTGTTTGTCCATTTCCTGTTCCAGACCAGATTTACCTACAGTATCTGTCTTTGAATATTCTTTTTGTTCTTCTTTACTAAGTGCATCATATTCATCCTGGGAAATTTGTCCCGTATAACCTATAAGATTTGCAAAACAATAACTGTCATTATATTTTCTAAGAGACTCTTCCTCTATATTGACTCCCGGCAGCGTGTCGAGATTTTCCATAATATCTGCCACAGTCTCATCACTGACATCCTCGGCAATCGTAGTCGTGATATATTTCTGATAGCTGTTCAACGACAATGCATAACGCACATTAATCATCTTTAAGATCTGTGTCTTATCAAATTTAGACTGATCAAGACCATAACCATACAGTTCATCCGTACACAAATACTTGATCAGACCATCTGCCGAAATATTGGACTGCTTTTTTGAAAGTTCATCGATTGTCTGTTTTCCGTATACATCCGCAATAAAACGCAGTCTCTGTGTCTTATTCTCACTGGCAAATTTATATTCATTGTTTGAATCCAGGATAATTCCAAAACTATTAATAATAGAATCGCCGTTTGACTCCACAATATCAATAACCGTTGAAATCACTTTATTGATTTCTTTATTTTTCTGCTTGATCGTATCGTACTCGCCGTTATCTTCTATCGTCACAGAATAAGCAAGTTCATTGTACGCAAGAAGATTGCCGTTACGGTCGTAAATATTTCCTCTTGTTCCCTGTACTTCTTTGGTTTTCTGGATCTGTAATTTGTAGTCATCGAAATACGCCTGCCCCTTTACAATCTGCAGATAGAATACTCTCTGCACCAGAATTGCAGTCAGTACACAAAATAAAATAATTACAACAAATATTCTTGATTGTACGATTTCTAATATTCCGGATTTAATCCTTCTCCATAATCTAGACAAATTTACTTGCACTCCTTTGTTCTTCTACTTCCAGTTTCTTATTAATTTGCAAAACTACCGGATACAGAATCAGTGTAACCAGAACTGTATAAACAAGTTCCGGCATAATAATATGAATCAAATATGTCCCAAAAGCGAAATCCCCTTGTAGCATATATAAACATACATAGTTTATCAGTCCAAAGATCAAATCGCTTACTGCAATCAGCGCAATTGGGAGTTTTACATCTTCATCAAAGAACAGTCTTCGGAAAGTTCCGTTTAAATAACCGATTACTGCATAAATAAGCATATTATAACCTAAAGTACCACCCCAGAACAAATCCACAAAAAATCCGGCCGTAAGCCCTACTGCCATCCCCTCTTTACGTCCGCGCATCAATCCCAGCGAACAGGTAATAATCAGTAATAAATTAGGTTTGATCGAAGCAAATGCTATTCTGGTAAAGACCATACATTCCAACAAAAAGCAAAAAATGATCATAACAATTGTAATAATCTTTCTTTTCATAAGATTACTCCTTATCTTTATCTCCTACCAGATCTTTCTTTGTACTGGTAATAACCAGGACTTCCTGAATCTTGGTAAAATCAACAGCCGGTGTAATATATCCTGATCTCGTCAGATTATTAGAATCCACATTGATCTCGCTGACATATCCAATCAGAAGTCCCTGCAGGAATCGATTGCTGACATGAGAAGTCACCACCTGTTCTCCTACTTCGATTTTATTATCATTATTTGCCAGCTTCTCAAAACGAATCTTTCCATCATCCATTAATTTCAAATCTCCACGAACGACACAGGTATCTGATGTCGAAAGCATCATCGCACTGATATTGCTGGAATCATCGATAACCGAACGGACCCTGGCATAATTTGGACCAACCTCAGTAACGATTCCGGCAAGACCGCTTCCGGCAAGTACATTGGAGTTGACCTGAACGCCATCTTGACTTCCCTTATCAATCGTAAAATCATCAAACCAGTTACTGCCATTATTTGAAATAACATGCGCACCGATCTTTTCATAATCTGAGTAGTTCTGATCTAACTTATAAAGATCCCGCAGACGCTCCAGTTCATACTGTTCCTGATTCAATCTTGTATTGTCAATCGTAAGTTCATCTACCTTTGACTGCAGTTCTTTATTTTCTTTCTTCATGTCTTCCATTGTTTTGAAATTTTCAGATACATCACTGATATATCTTCCTACATAACTAATCCCCTTTTGCATAGGAATAACCGTATAATTCGCGACAAAAGTCAGCGGACCGCTTCCATTCACTGCATGTCCGATACTCGCTAACAAAATACAGAGTACTGCGATGATCAGCAACCAGTATTTACTTGGAAGTGATGATTGGTTTTTTATCTTCATATTATCTCATCCACCTATAATTCTCTTCTATCATTGAATAAGCAAGTTTCTTCAATTCTTTTGATTCCATGATTTTTTTCAGACCAATAACTGCGCAGACATCCGGTTCTAACGATGTCCTTGTTCTGATTCCGGTCATTTCCTCAATATAAGTCTCAAGACCCGCAGTATGTGCGACTCCTCCTGTCAGGAAAATTCCATTTTCATGGATTGCCTTTCTTACCTCCGGCGGAATCCTTCCCAGTAATGACTGAATCCCCCTGACGCATTCTAACAATGGTTCTTTCATAGCTGTTCTGACCAGGTTGATAGAGATTGTTTTCTGCATCGGCACTCCGGTGATCAGATCACGTCCTGCAACTGTCTGTACTTCATCGGCATCACTTGTCAGAACACCAAAATTCTTACGAAGACTCTCGGCAGTATGCAGTCCGATCAGGAAATCATGTGTGTTACGAATCATATTAATGATTGCATGATCAAATGTATTGCCACCAATCTTCAACAATTTATTAAACACAAGACCTCCACCTGCCAGTACAGAAAGTTCAATCGTATTTCCTCCAAAGTTAACAACTATCACACCCTTTGTATTCTGTACATCCAGATTCAGTCCAACTGCGTCCGCAATTGCTCTTTCTACTATATTAACTTCTTTTGCTCGCGCATTAGAATGCACCACCAGATCAAAGAAAGCTTTCTTTTGTACTTCTGTGATGTCCGTAGGAACTGCAATCACATATTCGGCGCCCCTTGAGAAATGCTTTCCCTTCTTCAAAAGGCCCTGCAATAAAAACTGCATATCATTAAAATGTGAGATTACTCCGTCTTTCATCGGAAAAACAACTTCTATATTAGAAGGTGTCTTTTCAAACATCTCATATGCCTCATCACCAAATGCAAAAACATCTCTCTGATTTTTAATCGCAATCACAGCTTTTTCTTTCCAAATGATATCTTCATTTTTATCATAAACCTTAATCTCATATGATCCAAGGTCAATTCCGTATATATTTTTTGTCATCTGATTATAATCCTTTCTCTAGCATCCCCTCTTCCCGAAAACTGATATAACAATTATTCCCTATCACAATATGATCTAACAGTTCAATCCCTATCAAAAGGCCTGCCTCCTGGATTCTCTTTGTGGTCAGCATGTCTTCTCTGCTGGGAGTCGGGTCACCACTTGGGTGATTATGCATGATAACTATGGATACGGCATTTTTTTGTAATGCCTCTATAAAAAGTTCTCTCGGTGTAATCACAGATGCATTCACTGTACCTTTGGACACATCTGACTCACCGATCAGCTTTGCTTTTGAATTTAACATTAAAAGCTTCATAATTTCCTGTTTCTCGTGTCGCAACTCTTCCATATAATATCTGGCGATTGAAGCCGGTTCTGTAAAACTCAGTTTCTCTTCATAGGAACTTCTCGCAAGTCGTTTTGCAAGTTCCGATATGCAGGATATCTGAACAGCCTTGACTTTTCCTACACCTTTAATCTGCATCAGCCTGCTGACACTAAACTGATGAATCCCCAAAATACCGGGTTCTCCGGCATGATAGAGAATACGCCTTGCCAGATCTATTGCGTTCTCGCCTCTTGTACCAGTGCGTAATAAGACAGCCAACAGTTCCTCGTTGCTCAAACTGCCGGCGCCTTTCTGCTCACATTTTTCATATGGGCGTTCCATCTCTGGTAATTCTTTAATTGTATTCGACTGGTTCATCTTTTATCTTTAGATTCGTACGACACTCATGACAGAACTTATAAGAAGCGGTAAATGATAATTGCCAGAATTACGCCTACAATACTTGCTATTGTAATTTTGATAGACAGGCCAAATGTAATGACCAGTACTCCAAAATTCAGGACGACCGGATCAGCTAATCCAAATGATTGTCCATAGGAAAGCCAGCTGAGAGCTGAGATGTCTTTTGTCAGCATTCCTATGAAGCCACCAAGCACAATTCCTGCTAACAGCATCAAAAATAAAGCCCAGGCGTTTTTGCTTCCTGTTCCCTTCATTATGTACTCCTCCTCGTTTTTATCTATCTAAAAACTTTCTACATTTTATCATATTTCCAAAAAAGTGTATAGACTTTCGTTATTAAAAAATTCTTAACCTTATTTTCAAATGTCGAAAGACCGGTATTCTTCCATGACAGATTCTGCCACTTTCAGTCCATCCATAGCAGCTGATGTAATACCTCCTGCGTACCCTGCACCCTCTCCACATGGATAAATTCCAGACACAATACTTTGGAATTTTTCGTTTCTCAAAATACGAACCGGCGAAGACGTTCTACTCTCCACTCCTGATACAACAGCGTCTTCTCTGGCATATCCGTGAATTTTATGGTCAAACGCCAGGATTCCTTCTTCTAATGCCTCTGCAAGATCTTCCGGGAAAATGTTTCTGACATTCGCCCACTGATATTCTCCCCTCATCTGTGGCTGTATTTTCCCCGGACCTGCGGAAGCTTTATTTTTTTTGAAATCGCCAAATGTCTGCACCGGAATTTTTCCATTTCCAAGGCGGTATGCATTTTCTTCTAATCTTCTCTGGAATTCTACTCCTGCCAGCGCATCTTCTGTTCCATAATCTTTTGGAGTGACCGTTACGATCACTGCACTGTTTGCATTTTCACCATCACGACTGTGGTAGCTCATTCCATTTACCGCCAGGCGTTTTTCTTCGGAAGATGCATTTACCACATAGCCTCCCGGACACATACAGAATGTATAAACCCCCCGGCCTGAAGAAGTTTTTGCAGTCAACTTATAAGCAGCGGCCGGCAGATCCTCATGTCCCGGACCATACTGTGACTCGTTGATCATCATCTGCGGATGCTCCGTGCGGATACCCACTGCAAATGATTTTGCCTCCATCGGAATCTGATGTTCTTTTAGCATCACAAAAGTATCCCTCGCACTGTGGCCAATTGCCATAACTGCAACTTCTGTATATATAATTTCTTTTTCACCCGTCTGGACATTGGTAATTTCCAGTGCCTCCAACTCCTGATTCTCTGATTCCCTGAATATAAGATCTGTTACCTGACGTTTAAAATATACAGTTCCTCCCAGTGAAATGATTTTATTTCTGATATTTTTTACGACTTTCGAGAGAACATCTGTACCCACATGCGGTTTCTGCTGATAAAGAATCTCCGGATCCGCTCCTGCCTCTACAAACAATTCCAACACTTTCTGGTTTCTTCCTTTTGGATCGTGTACCAGCGTGTTTAATTTTCCATCTGAAAATGTTCCCGCACCACCTTCTCCAAACTGAACGTTCGAATATGGGTCCAATGTCCCGGTCCTCCAGAATTTTTCGACATCTTCCTGACGAGTGTCTACATCAGCTCCACGTTCCAGTAAAATCGGACGGTAGCCATGAGCCGCCAGAAGGTAACCACAAAACAATCCAGCAGGTCCTGTTCCGATAATTACCGGACGATGTTTTAATTTTTTCTCACCGGATGGAACGTAGTTGTATTTTTGTGGTTTTTCTATAAATTTAATACTGCCATTCTTACAGTATTTCTTTAACTGATTTTCTTTTTTTACTTCCACATCTACGGTATAGACATAAAAAAGTACCGGTTTCTTCCTTGCATCGATCGACTGTTTCCGAATGGTATAAGAAATCAGTTGTTCTTCTGAAATGCGAAGCGTTTTTAAGATTTTTTTCTTTAAATCACATTCTTTATGATGAATATCCAGTTTTAACTGATTAATCTGAATCATTTTGCTGCATCCTTTCCTGCCAGATATCCGGTTGCCCACGCCCACTGCAGATTATAACCTCCACAGATTCCTTCTACATCTAATAATTCCCCGGTAATATAAAGTCCATTCACATAATCAGACTCTAAAGTCTCGGGATGAACTTCCTTTGTCTTAACTCCACCGGCGCAGACCTGTGCACGTTCAAATCCCATGGTGTCCTCGATTTCAAAAATCTCACGCTTACAGATCTGCACCAGTTTTTTCCACTGCGTATCGGACATATTTCCAATAAACTCTTTTCCTTTAAGTTTTGCCCGTTTTAAAAATTCCGGTACTAATTTGCGATTAAACATGCCCAGTAGCAGTGTCTCCACACTGGTCTTCCCGGATTGTTTTACTCTGCCCCGAATCCATGTCATCACTTCCTGTTCTGTATATTCCGGTAAAAAATCTACTTTTACAGAGACAGATTGACATTTTTGTAATCCTTTTGCTATATACCTGCTAATCTGAAATACCGGGATTCCGGAGATCCCATAAGCTGTCATCTGTAGTTCTCCCACATCTTCTGCCATCACTTTTCCATTCACGATTGCAGTTACTTTAGCATCCGTGCGTACTCCCGAAGCTTTGGAATACGCATATTTTTTTACTTTAAGTGGGACAAGTGCGGGGACAACCGGAGACAAACAATGGCCCAGGGATTTTGCCAAAGCATAACCGCTCCCATCGGAACCAAGCGCAGAATCTGCTTTTCCGCCACATGCAAGGATGACTTTATCTGCCTGCAAGGTTTCTTTTGTTGTCTGAATACGAAATCCGCTCTTCCCCGGAAGAATATCCTCTACTTTTACATCTGTTATGCAGAATACTCCAAGTCTTTCCAGTTCTTTTTCCAAAAGCATGACAACCGTCTGTGCCTGGTCTGAACGCGGATACACATAGGTATCACGGCATTTTGTTACAAGTCCCAGTGATGAAAAAAAGTTCAGTGTCTGTTCCTGATCAAACAACTGTAATACACGGGTAACGATTTCTCCCGAATCTCCTCTGAATGCATTTTCTGTCATATCCAGATTTGTCAGATTACATCGACCATTTCCTGTTGCCAGAATTTTTTTACCTAATTTTTCTTTTTGCTCTAATATATAAACTTTTGCTTTCCGGTCTGTGCGGGCAGCTTCAATTGCCGCCACGATTCCGGAGGCTCCGCCACCGATTACTACAATTCTTTTCATTTATCTATCCCTTAATATCTATAAACTATTTTATAAAATCGCCGACTCCGAAATAACACCGTCTCGGATCATATATTCCAATGACATTAAAATTCCAAGTTTTGCATGTGGGGCTGTAAGTCCGCCCTGGAAATAAACTGCATAAGGTGGTTTAATCGGACCATCTGCACTCAGCTCAATAGATGATCCTTGCACAAATGCTCCGGCAGCCATGATGACGTCACTGTCGTATCCCGGCATCGGCCAAGGTTCCGGTGTTACATAAGAATCTACCGGTGCTGCCGCCTGGATACCTTTACAGAATGCGATTACTCCCTCCGGAATTCCAAATTCAACTGCCTGAATAATGTCATGTCTGCTCTCAGATCCATTTGGAACTACATGATAGCCTAATCTCTCATAAATATTTGCCGCCAGGATGGCTCCTTTCAAAGCCCCTGAGACAACCGTCGGTGCTAAAAATAATCCCTGATAGAAAGAACGCATAACACCTAAAGAAGCACCCACTTCTCTTCCAAGTCCCGGGGAAGTCAGACGATAACCGCAGTTCTCGATCAGATCTTCACGACCAGCGATATAGCCTCCGATCGGAGCAAGTCCGCCTCCTGGATTTTTAATCAGAGAACCTACAACCATATCCGCACCTACATCACTTGGTTCTAACGCTTCTACAAATTCTCCGTAACAGTTATCAACCATGCAAATCACATCCGGACGAAGTGATTTTACAAAAGCGATCGCTTCGCCAATCTGAGCAACCGAAAAACTTGGACGGGTCTGATATCCCTTAGATCTCTGAATTGTCACCAATTTTGTTTTATCATTTAATGCCTTTTTGATCTTATCATAATCAAAACTTCCATCTTCTAACAGATCTACCTGTTTATAAGTCACTCCATACTCAGCTAAAGATCCATTAGACGGTCGGATGCCAATTACTTCTTCTAAAGTATCGTAAGGTTTTCCTGCGATAGATAAAAGTTCATCCCCTGGACGTAAGTTTGCAGCAAGTGCCAGTGCCAACGCATGTGTTCCACAGGTGATCTGCGGGCGGACCAGGGCGCTTTCTGTATGGAATACAGATGCATATACTTTTTCCAATGTATCTCTTCCAAGATCATCGTATCCATAGCCGCTTGCATAGTTAAAGCACGCTTCGCTTACACGGTTCTCCTGCATGGCATGAATTACTTTCAGCTGATTATACTCTGCCATTTTATCAATAGCCTCAAATCTCTCTTTTAATTCTGCCTCTATTTTGTTTCCAAATTCAAATACAGATTTTCGAATGCCAATCTGTTCATATATCTGATGCATATCTAACATATGTCTTCTTCCTTCTCTTTCTATAATTTCTCTATCTCTTTTAATCATCCACTTTGAGTATTACTCATTACAATTTATATTTTCCCTGATCTATCACCGTATTTACATTGCGTCCATAATCTTTGTCTTTACGATTGCACATTTTGCATCAAATTCCGGGTTGATCGACGGAATTTCCAGTACAACATCCGCTGCTTCCCGGTAGTGCTTCATATCATACAAAAGGGATGCCCTGTTCAATTCATACAAAGCATCCTCCCCTACTGTTTTTACCAGTGGTTTCAGCTTTAACAGTTCCAGATATGTCGTGTGGGTGTCCTGCGTTTCCGCATAAACGCCCATTAATGTATTTAATCTTTTTACAAATTTCGACCCCCCGATTAATCTTCGCAGCATTGTACTCCCTCCATCTGTTTTAGCATCTCGTTTATTATTTTTACTTCATCATGTTCAAACTCTGATTTATCGATCCAGCGCACCTTACGTTCTCTTCTAAACCACGTAAGCTGGCGTTTTGCAAAATGCCTGGTATCCCTCTTGATCTTATAGACCGCCTCATCCAGCGTGCAGAACCCATCCAGATAATCTAAAATTTCTTTATATCCAAGTCCCTGCATGGAAACAAGGTCTCTCGTGCAGCCCATTTCTTTTAAATGTTTAACTTCTTCCACCAGGCCTTCTTCTATCATCTGATCCACACGTTTGTCAATCCTCTCATAGAGCGTTTCTCTTTCATCAGTTAATACAAAATAGAAAAATTCATAAGGAGATTCTTTTTCACGCTCTTTTTCGTTATGTTCAGAAATCTTTTGACCGGTTTGCCGGTAATACTCTAATGCACGGATCACTCGTTTTATATTATTGGCATGAATCTCAGATGCTGCTTTTTCATCCACCTGACGCAGTTTGTCGTGAAGTGCCTGTGCACCATGCTCTTTCGCATAAGCTTCCAGTTCTTCCCGGTACGCCTGATCGTTGTCCTGTTTCGTAAAATCAATGTCATACAATACTGACTGAATATAGAATCCGGTTCCTCCCACAATGATCGGGATATGTCCCCTCTGGTAGATTTCCTCCATCGCCTCTGTTGCCATCTCTTTAAAACGAACAACATTAAATTCTTCCGTCGGTTCTAAAACATCCACCAGAAAATGAGGAACTCCCTGCATTTCTTCCGGTCGGATCTTCGCCGATCCGATATCCATATATTTATATACCTGCATGGAATCTGCGGAAATGATTTCTCCGCCGATTGCTTTTGCAAGTTCTATTGATGCTTTTGTCTTTCCTGCAGCAGTAGGCCCAGTTAGTACCACTAACGGTTTCTTCTTCATTTATACTATCCTCTTAAATTTCTTTTCCAGTTCACGCTTGCTCATCGCGATGATCGTCGGACGCCCATGTGGACAGTGATACGGATTTTCCAATGTCAACAATTCTCCTATCAGAGTATCCACTTCCGAAACAGACAATTTCATATGCCCCTTGACCGCCGCCTTACATGACATGGAAGCCACCTTCTCATCGATCAGATCCGGGGATGCATTTCTTGAAATCTCATCCGACAGACCGTCTAACATCTGAAGCAACAGATCTTTCTTGGCGATACTGAACAGGTTACCCGGAACTGCCCGGACTGCGTAGGACTCTTCGCCAAACTCTTCAAATTCAAATCCGATCCGCACAAACTGATCCATGTATTTTCTTAACAGCTCTGCCTCCTGCATGCTTAAATTAAGAATGATTGGTGGACTGATCATTTGCGATGTAAATTCTCTTGTCTTCATTTCCTTTAAAGTCCGTTCATACAGAACTCTCTCATGTGCTGCGTGCTGATCGATAATGTAAAGGCTATCTTTAAACTCCACCAACCAGTAAGTATCAAACACCTGGCCAATGATTTTATGTTCTTTGCACGCTTCTTTTGAAAGCAGCCTTTCCTCAAAAAGATCTAATTGCTTAATTTCTTCTTTTATCTGAGGATTCTTTTCAGAAACATCTTCCGGCAGATCTTCCGCTGTGTTCTCCACCACATTGGTGTCAGCTTTCTCCTGCTCATAGTATGCCGTCACACGCTCCCGCATCTTCTGCATAAAATAATCCAAATTACGCTCGCCGGCTGGCGTTGTACCTGCGCCGGCCTGTGGCGCGGTTGCGACAGTCGGTGTATTTCCAGCTGGCGACACATTCTGTGCGAGCGATGCATTTCCAAACGGCGACACATTCTGTGCGAGCGGTGCATTTCCAGGCGGTGACACATTCTGTGCGAGCGGTGCATTTCCAGTCTTCGATGCAGTCGGGGCTGACGCGCTCACTCTCTGCGCCGGTCTCACTGACATCCGCTCCTCCGGAGGTTTCGACATCTTTGGCACATCAATCTCTACATGTGGAATCAGCTCTTTTTCATGCAATCCCTGACTCACCACATCGTAGACTGCATTGTACACTTCCTGCTGATTATTGAACCGGAGTTCCATCTTAGCAGGATGTACATTTACGTCCACACACTCGCCGTCGATATCCATCTGAAGTACGACAAACGGATACTTATGCTGCATACTGAAATCTTTGTAAGCGTCCTCAATTGCCTTTGCTATGATGTTATTCTTAATATATCGCCCATTAATGAAATAGTTTTCAAAATTACGGTTTCCACGGGAAATGATCGGTTTTCCAAGATATCCGCGAATAGAAAACCAGTCATTTTTCTGTTCTGCTTTTAATAGATTTGCCGCGATTTCACGACCATACACATGGTAAATCACATCTTTCAGGTTACCATTTCCGGATGTATGCACCTTCGATTGTCCATTGTTGATAAACTGAAAGGACACTTCCGGATGCGACAGCGCCAGTCTGGTCATCAGATCACCAATATGGCTTGCCTCTGTCATCGGAGTCTTTAAAAACTTCCGTCTGGCAGGTGTATTATAGAATAGTTGCCGGATGATAAACGTTGTTCCGTCTTTTGCTCCGGTCTCTTCAAGACTTTCTTCCTTCCCCCCGGAGATACAGTATCTCGTTCCATATACATCGTCTTTGGTCTTGGTGATCAGTTCCACCTGTGATACAGCTGCAATACTGGAAAGTGCCTCACCTCTAAATCCCAGAGAATGAATATGTGTCAGATCTTCCACCTTACGGATTTTGCTGGTAGAATGTCTTAAAAATGCATTTCTTACATCATCCTTCCGGATTCCGCTCCCATTATCCGCAATACGCATATAAGAGATACCACCCTCTTTAATCTCCACAACAACTGCTGTAGAACCGGCATCAATGGCATTTTCTACAAGCTCTTTTACAACAGAAGCCGGACGTTCGATTACTTCTCCTGCAGCAATCTTATCAATTGTAACGGTATCTAATACCTGTATTTTCCCCATGTCTACCACCTGTTCTTCAATTTATTCTGAAACTGATACAAGGTATTCATTGCATCGATCGGTGTTATATTGCTCAAATCCAGATTTTTTAATTCCTGAATAATATCATCATCTTTCACGGTATCAAACAGCGACATCTGTGCAAGATCCACATCATCATAATGCTTTGTCTTTGTCTTAGTTCCTACCTGACCGTCCATACCCTGAGACGCTATATCCTTGATTCTGGTCGTTACATCGGCTTCTACCAACTCTTCAACGATCTCCTTCGCACGGTTTGTAACAGATTCCGGTACTCCGGCTAATTTTGCCACCTGAATACCATAACTCTTGTCTGCACCACCCTTTACAATCTTACGAAGGAAAATGATATCGTCACCCTTTTCTTTGACCGCAATACAGTAATTGTTGACGTTACTGATCTTTCCCTCTAATTCAGTAAGCTCATGGTAATGCGTTGCAAATAACGTCTTCGCACCCAGCAGTTTACTGTTGCTGATATGCTCAATTACTGCCCACGCAATACTCAGCCCGTCAAAAGTACTGGTTCCGCGTCCTATCTCATCCAGGATCAAAAGGCTCTTGCTGGTTGCATTTCTCAAGATATTTGCAACTTCTGTCATTTCTACCATAAAAGTACTCTGTCCGCTTGCCAGATCATCGGAAGCACCTACGCGGGTAAAAATCCGATCCACCAACCCAATATTGGCACTGGATGCCGGTACAAAAGAACCAATCTGTGCCATCAGTACGATCAGCGCTGTCTGACGCATATAAGTAGATTTACCCGCCATATTTGGTCCGGTGATTACCGCAATCCGGTCTTTTTTATCATTCAGATAGGTATCATTTGCAATAAACATATCATTTGGGATCATTTTTTCAACCACCGGATGTCTTCCGTCTTTGATATCGATGACACCTTTCTCGTTAATTTTCGGTCTTACATACTGATTTCGTTCTGCCACCAGTGCCAGAGAAGCCAATGCATCAATGTTTGCCACAGCTTTTGCGGTATTCTGGATACGGGCGATCTGGGAAGCGATTTTGTCTCGTATTTCTGTATATAATTGATATTCCAATGCATACAGGCGGTCTTCTGCCCCCAAAATTGTATCTTCTAATTCTTTTAACTCCGGCGTAATATATCGTTCTGCATTTGCCAGTGTCTGCTTTCTTACATAATAATCCGGTACCTGGTTCTTAAACGAATTAGTAACTTCCAGATAATAACCAAATACTTTATTATATTTAATCCGCAGATTCTTGATTCCGGTCTTCTCACGTTCATCTGCCTCTAGCTTTGCAAGCCACTCTTTTCCATCAGATTTAGCATTTCGTAAACGATCAACTTCTTCGTTATAACCGTCTTTTATGATTCCACCCTCTTTCATGGCAAGAGGTGGATCCTCTAAGATGGATTCTTTTACCAGCGCGCTCAAATCTTCCAGTGGATCCAGTTCCTCATAGAGTTCTTTTAAAAGTGGTGACTGCATCTCTTCCAGAATATATTTCACAGAAGGGAGCATACTCAACGAAGTCTGAAATGCGATCAGATCTCTGGGATTCGCAGATTGGTATGTAAATTTACAAACCAACCGTTCCAGATCATATACCGGAGATAAATACTCACGGATTTCTTCTCTGGAAATCGCGTTATGTACTAATTCATCTACAGCATCCAACCGGTCTTCGATCATCTTCCGGTCGATCAACGGTTGTTCTATAAATTTACGAAGGGTTCTTGCACCCATCGCAGTCTTCGTCTTATCCAGTACCCACAGAAGAGAGCCTCGCTTCTGCTTATCCCGAAGCGTCTCACAAAGTTCAAGATTTCTTCTGGTAGCGCTGTCAAGCAGCATATATTTTCCGGATGCATAGACGGATAATGCTGTAATATGCGACAAATCACGTTTCTGCGTTTCGATCAAATATTTTAATAATGCTCCTGCGGCAATCTTTCCACTGTCGTAATCCTGAATTCCCAGTCCCTCTAAAGCTTTCACATGGAAATGCTCTTTTAAGGTATTCTCACAGATATCATCATCAAAATACCAGGCATCCAGAGAATAGATCACAATTCCTAACTTTTCCTTCAAAAGTTCCAGATCCACACCACTCATATAAAATGCTTCATTGCATATCAGCTCTGATGGCATATATTTATAAATCTCATCGAACAGCTTCTCACTGTCTCCAAGTTCCGTCACCAGATATTCTCCTGTGGTGACATCTGCAATCGACATTCCAAAACGATCTTCAACGTAAACCACACACATGATATAGTTGTTCTTCGTCTCGTCCAGTGCCTGCATATCCAGGTTCGTGCCCGGTGTTGCAATTCGCACAACTTCCCTTTTTACCAGTCCCTTGGCAGTTGCCGGATCTTCTACCTGCTCACAGATCGCAACTTTATATCCCCTGGATACCAGACGGTTCAGATAACCGTCCACTGCATGATAAGGAACTCCGCACATCGGTGCACGCTCCTCGAGTCCACAGTTTTTCCCTGTCAATGTAATTTCCAGTTCCTTCGATGCTGTAAGTGCATCATCAAAGAACATCTCATAAAAATCTCCCAATCTATAAAACAATATGCAATCCGGATATTCTTTCTTCGTCTGCATATATTGCTGCATCATAGGTGTTAATTCTGCCACTTTTCAATCTCCTCTTTTGCAAACATTTTTACATATTATTATATCATTTTTGCGAACAAGATAAAAGAGGTAACTTCTTGTAGAAAGCATACAAAAATATGCTTACAGCACATGGAACTCTGGCTTTTCTGCTCCAAACAACAGACATTCCAGATACCCGCCAAACAAAATTCCAATCGTACATAATCCAGAAAAAATAATCATAAAGGGAAGACATATCTGACCAAATAATTGAAACGGCTGATCCGTGTAATCCCATACTGCCAGGTGTAACCATTTATTTACGATAATCCCTGTTACAAATTCCATAGAAGTTACAAACACCACACTTCTAAACATCTGCCGCCAGAGCGGTTCCGACCAGTGAACCAGTTCCCCCTGTCTTATGATAAACAAAAAGCAGCCCCCACCCAACACAAACATCGACCAGTGCGAAAATCCACGAAATAAAACTTCAAAACTATAATAAATACAGCCGCCAAGGCCCCACATAAAAAGATATTTTCCAAGTTTTCTCATAATAAAAACGCCCTCACTTTTCATATATAGTGTGGACGTTTTTCGTTCATATTATGGATGGAAGTATTATACTTTTTCTCCAAGGTAATAGAATCCCTTGCACTCTGTCAGATGTACATCTACGAATGTACCGATCATACTTTCATCACCTTTAAAATGCACTAAAAGATTGTTGCTCATTCTTCCGCTCACCATCGTAGCATCATGATCACTGACAGTTTCAACCAGGACACGAACCGTTTTTCCTTCATGCACGGAACATTCTTCTGCTGCGATTGACTGAACTTCTGTCAGCAAACGGTCAAATCTGTCTTTTACTACTTCCTCCGATACCTGATCTTCCATCGTCGCTGCCGGCGTTCCGGTACGTTTGGAATAAATAAATGTAAATGCACTGTCATAACGTACTTTTCTCACAACATCTAAAGTCTCCTGGAAATCCTCTTCCGTTTCTCCCGGGAATCCCACGATGATATCTGTCGTCAGTGAAATATCCGGCACGCGCTCTTTGATCTTTAATGCCAGCTCCAGATACTGCTCTTTGGTATATCTGCGATTCATCAGTTTCAAGATACGGCTGCTTCCGGACTGTACCGGCAAATGCAAATGTTTGCAGATTTTCTTAGACTGACTCATTACTTCAATTAAATCATCGGATAAATCTTTCGGATGTGAAGTCATAAAACGGATACGCTCCAATCCCTCGATTTTCTCAATTTCTCTCAAAAGTTCTGCAAATGTCATCGGTTCATCAAGATTCTTTCCGTAGGAATTTACATTCTGCCCCAGCAGCATAACCTCTACAACGCCATCAGCTACCAGACGTTCAATCTCGCGAATGATTGCCTTAGGATCCCTGCTTCTCTCTCTTCCTCTTACATAAGGGACAATGCAGTAGCTGCAGAAATTGTTGCAGCCAAACATAATATTGACGCCGGACTTAAAAGAATACTTTCTTTCTACAGGAAGATCCTCTACTATCTTATCCGTATCTTTCCAGATATCAATGACCATATCTTCAGATTCAAATCTGGTTACGATTAATTCTGCAAATTTATAAATATTATGAGTTCCGAAAATCAAATCTATATAACGGTAACTCTTCTGCAGTTTTGCCACGACTTCCGGCTCCTGCATCATGCATCCGCAGAGACCGATCATCATATTCGGATTCTTCTTCTTTCTGGGTTTCAACTGTCCCAGACGGCCATAAACTCTTGTATTCGCATTTTCTCTGACTGTACAGGTATTATAGATTACAAAATCTGCTGTCTCCTCCGGCTGTTCTTCGTAACCGATCTCTTTTAAGATTCCTCTAAGTTTCTCTGAGTCTCTCGCGTTCATCTGACAACCAAAGGTTGTGACGCAGAATGTCAGTGGACGTCCAATTTCTTCGGATTTTGCTTTCACATACTGCTTTGCTTTTTCTATGTAATAATACTGACGTTCCGGTTCATTTGCCGGTGCCACATCAGACAAATTGATGTCTGTCTTCATCATATTCATAATCGATTCCTTTCAATGTATCTATTATCTGCTGTTTTTCTACATGCATGTCCTCACACAATGCATCCAGAGAACCATAATAATCTCTTAATTTTGTATTTACAACGCTTAATAATAGCATCGGATCTTTGGGAAGTCCCATCTCCATAATATCAAAGCTCCTTTTCGTAAATTGCTGCCTCCGTGATCAATTGATCCGGACAAATGTCAAACGCCTCCGCCGGGACAGTTTCGAGTAACTGATATTCAAAAGCGACCGCAATCTTTTGAAGATTCTGATGTTTCTCCAAATAACGGTCATAAAAACCGCCACCATAACCTATTCTGTGAAATCTTTTGTCAAACGCAACTCCCGGCATGATTATAAGCCCAGACTCTCCTGTACCTTTAAAAACCTCAGCCGTCTGTATCGGTTCTAAAATCCCTTTCATTCCGGGTTTCAGATCATCAAACGACAAAATTTCAAAAAATTCCATCTCATTTTCAAAAACTTTAGGCACAAAGATTTTCTTTTTCAACTTCCAACAGGCTTCTATAATCTGTCTTGTCCCAACCTCATGGTTGTAATCGACATAGCAGTAGACTTCTTCTGCCTCCTGAAATCTTTGGGATTCCATCACACGCTGTGCAATCCGGTCTGTCGATTTAAGCCATTCTTCCTCAGACATTTCCCTGCGGAATTTGTAGACCAATAATCTAATTTCCTTTTTCTGCATTTTTCTTGTCATATTTTTCTCCAAGATTGACAATAGAGCCATCCTGTTCTTTCACATCAATATTGTTCAACTGGCCTCTCAAATTTCTCCGGATCGTATCCAGATACTCTTTTCTTAAAAGGAGCTGCTCTTTTAACTCTGCGTCAGATAAACCTTCCGCTTTTGATTTATGATATAATTCGTTAATTCTTGCTATCTTCTGTTCATCCATCCTGCGATATCCTCCTTTTCATCTGTCTATCAACTGGAATAATTTTCTAAAAATCCATATAAAAGTTCTGTGTTCTCTACCGGTTTGCCTGTTTCTATTTCTGCCTGCAGCTCTTCCGGCAAATCTCTGAAGAGAATATCCGTATATTCATATACCGTCTTTTTATCAGACAGATATACGACAACGTATCCATTCTTCTCCGCAAGATAATATCCATCATCCTCCACTGCTTTTCCCTTTGCCTCGACAGCCACCTGCTTCTTCGCCGAACTCTCTGCCTGCGTCTGTTCTGTTTTCAGCCGGGCCTCTTCACGTTTTTTCGCACTGCGATAGCTGACATCATAAACAACAGATATTCCAACCAATATTATACACAAAACAACCAAAAAACCAATACCATACTTCTTTTTCATCAAGGTCACTCCTTTTTGTATAGTATCGGTTTCTTCATCACTTTTTATACAAGCTTTTTCAACGTACTCTCAATCAAAAGTCCTTCCCTCTCAGGATAGTTATATTTCATACTTTCTCTGATACATGCACAGACAAATGCATGGGAAGCCTGTACACTTTCTAAAAGGGAATATCCCTGTATCTGTTTTGCTACAAACATCCCGTCAAAAGCATCTCCGGCTCCGTGATACTCACCACTTTCTTCACCGTTGCCTATATATAAAAACGCCTGATTTTCATACAAAACAATACCCTTTTTACAGTCGTCCTTTTCGACACTGGTAATGATCAGATTTTTTGCCCCTAGTTTGGTAAGTTCTCTGCAAAGAGTCAGTACATATCTGTGGTCATCCGGATTCTGGTATGGAATTCCTGACAACAGGAAACATTCAGTCAGATTTGGGAGCAATACATCAGCGTACGGCAGTAATCTGCGAAGTGACTTTGGGTATTCCTCCGTAAAATTGGAATACAGTTTTCCGTGATCCCCCATGATCGGATCAACGATAACCTTCGTACCCGGAAAAGATTCAATGAAATAAATCACTGAATCAATCAATTCCGTATCGCCAAGATATCCTACAAAAATAAGATCAAAATGGATTTTCTGTTCTTTATAGTGATCTGCACAGGCCTTGATATAACTGCCAGGGATCTTATGAACCGCCGGGGTATCATATCCGCCCGTATGAGTCGATAATAACATCGTCGGAATCGGACAGGATTCTACCCCCATCCCTCCAAGGATCGGCATCATATTGGTCATAGAAGCTTTTCCTACACTGCAGATATCATGAAGCAATGCAACCTTTTTCACTGGTCTCATTATTTACTTTCTCCTCGTAATAAATGTAATTTTTTGCAGATAGAAATCATTTTTATTCCCATCGGCATCTCTTTCATCTCTGACTCAGTCACACCACCGATCAGAACAAGTGTTACTGCATATGTAACAACTGCAACCAGAACCGCAAGTACTGTTGCAATCTTCTCGCCTGCAAATAGCACAAACAGAAGATGTACTACCAATGCGACTACGCCCATAACCGCTGACGCAATAATTGGAATTACAAAAGTCCTGCGGCTTTCCTGGACATATCCCACCTGCATACGTAATGTATGATCGTTCAGGATTGTATTAACCAGTGCAAAAATAGTCTTGCTCATAACGACTGCATAAATATTCCAGTGGAATATAACCATCATAAGTACCAGTGCAATCACATGCACTACCAATGCAATGGCAGAATTCTTCACCGGCGTGATCATATCATCTAATCCCTGGATCACCGCTGTCGTCACAGTAGACAGGCAGAAGAACACTACCGATATTGCTCCGATCTGAAGCATCAGAGCCGGTTTTGTGTTATCTTGTGTATAGAACAAAAGATCCAGAATTGGTTTTGCCAGTACTAAAAATCCTACAGCACAAGGGATTGCAAGTATCATCGTAAATCTTGTGACCGTATAAATCTTTCCATGTATCTGTTTTCTGCTTCCTGTCTGCGCCGTCATAACTAATGTTGGAATCAGTGATGCTGCCAGCGCACTGGAGATAGATGTCGGCACGTTAATCAAAGTTGTAAACTGTCCACTGAACATACCCAGAAGACTTGCATATTCAACTTTTGAATAACCCTGTAATGCCATGATCTTGTTAAAGATCGCACTGTCTAGAAAATCACTGATATTATAAACAGTCGCACTCAAAATAACCGGAACAATGGTTGCCAGCAGTATCTTAAAGATCAGCTGATAACTTTCATTCTTCTTTGTACGGTCTCTTCTCATCTGCCTTTTTAATATTTTTTTATAGGCAAAATAAATTGCGATCAAAAGCAGTAATGCAAAAAATGCTCCTGCAATCGTACCGATGGTTCCACCTGCCGCTGCATAAGCGGATGAATACGATTTATCATTCATCTGTTTTGCCACATTCTTACCGGCCTGCAAAAGCATATATGCTCCTGCTACAGATGCGATCGCATTAACAATCTGCTCCAGCACCTGTGAAATTGCTGTCGGCACCATAGAACCCATTCCCTGAAAAAATCCACGGAACACCCCAAGCAATGCCACGATCAGGATACATGGTCCCAGAACTCTGAGTGCATAAGCACTGAGATCCATGGACATCATGACTGACGCAATAAAATCAGCGCCAAAAAATATTATCACTGAGGTCAGTCCTCCGGCAATCACGGCAAATGCCAATGCCCCTTTAAATACTTTGTATGCATTTTTATGTTGCCCTAATGCCATTCGTTCTGATACAAGTTTTGATACCGCCAGAGGAAGACTGTATGATGTCAGCATAAGTGCCACCGTATAAATGGAAAAAGCCACACTATAGTAGCCCATTCCTTCATCCCCTACGATATTCATCAGGGGAATCCTGTATATCAGTCCTATAATCTTCGTAACCACTCCTGCTATTGCAAGAATAGAACCCTGTACCAGGAAATTTTTCTCATGACTTTTTTGTTTTTCTGTCATAAATTAACTCCGTCCTGTTGTTGTACTCTTCATTATCTCAAGATATTTAATCTTTCCATAATCTCTTTTTGTTTCTGTTCCATGACCACACGTTCCTCTTCCTCCATATGATCATATCCTGTTAAGTGTAACATAGAATGTGCAATTAAAAAAGCATATTCTCTTAAAATCGAATGCCCGTACTCTTCGGCCTGTTCAACAACTTTTTCTTTTGAGATCATAATATCGCCCAGTGCCAGTTCGCCGGTCTCCGGATCAAAGCAGTCCGGTCGCTCCTCTAAAAAATCAAACTCACCCGGTGTCTCATAGTCTAACATCGGGAAAGACAGAACATCTGTTGGTCTGTCAATCCCACGAAATTCCAGGTTCGTCTCATGAATCTGCCGATTCATAGTAAGCATCAAATTCACTTCTGCCTCATATGGACATTCCACGTAATCCAGTGCGGTTTCTATGACTTTTTTTGCAATATCTTCACACTCGATATCCAGTGTCAGTTCACCTTCTTCTTCAAAGTATAATGTCATGATCTTCGTCTCTTTTCTCTTCCTTTATTTCTGTTTGACTTACTTTCATATTCCTCATAAGCTTTTACAATCCTCTGTACCAGCGGATGCCGGACAACGTCCTTGCTGGTTAGACGACAGATAGAAATATCTTCAATATTTTTCACAACATTCGTCGCCACATCCAGACCCGAAATCTGACCGGCCGGTAAGTCCTTCTGCGTGGAATCCCCGGTAATCACAACCTTTGAGCCAAATCCGATACGCGTCAAAAACATCTTCATCTGTGCCGGTGTCGTATTCTGTGCTTCATCCAGGATAATAAATGCATTATCCAGTGTACGGCCCCTCATATAAGCAAGCGGTGCTACCTCGATCAGACCTTTTTCAGAATTTTTCAGAAAGCTGTCTGCCCCCATGATCTGATAAAGTGCATCGTATAGCGGCCTTAAATATGGGTCGATCTTACTCTGCAGATCTCCCGGGAGAAATCCAAGTTTCTCTCCCGCCTCAATCGCCGGTCTTGTTAAAATAATTCTTCCTACTTCATTATTTTTAAACGCCGTAATAGCCATTGCCATCGCAAGATAGGTCTTTCCGGTTCCGGCAGGGCCCAGACCAAACACAATCATCTTATTCCTGATCGCATCGACATATTTTTTCTGTCCAAGGGTCTTTGGCTTGATGGGTTTTCCCTGTAATGTATGGCAGATCACATCTTTATCAATTTCCAGTACATTTTCTTCTGAATCTTCCATTACCAATGATAATGTATAATTTACATTCTGTTCTTCAATTGTATTGCCACGACGTGACAGTTCCACCAGCTGATTTAAAACTTTTCTGGCTTTTTCGACCGCCGCCGCATCTCCCATAATCTTTACACTCTCGCCGCGGGCGATCAAAGACACCTTCAGTGTCCGTTCTATTTTCTTTGCATAAGCATCAAACTGGCCGAACACATTTGCTTCATGTTCTGCCGGTATATCAATGACTGCTTCCATTAATCCCATGCATCATTCTCCTGATTCTTCTTGTTCTTCAACAGTTTGTGGTTCTAACAATACAGATGTGACCTCTTCTCCAATTGGCATAATCGCGACAAGATCGCCCTTCGCCTCTGTCACATTAGATCCCGTGTATATTTTAACATTATTCTCAATAATTTCTACCCCTTTTTTCTCTAAATCCCGGCAATATCGGCGAAATTGCACAGCTAACCGGCTTTTTATTTCTTTTTCTGTATATTTTTTCTTTTTTTCTGTATAAAAGAAATAACGTTTAATTCCGCAGGACACCGGCACTTCAAAAGGACTTCCTGTCACTCCCGTCCAAACCTCACTCCACTTTTCACATTTCATTCCCACCCTGGATTTCTGTGGTAAAATCTCCATCTCCTGTTTTGTTGTTCTTATAAAAAATGAATAACATTTCTTTTGGTACTCTTTTTCCATATAAAAAGGTTCCATCGAATCCTGATATATAATTCTTACCTGCCCGGATATGTCCGCATCTGATTCATAGTACTGATAATCAACAATCTCTCCGGCATCATTTTTTACAGGAACCTGACCTGAAACCAGGACATCTCCTTTTTTTACCTCCATCCCTTCTGCAAACTCTGTAATACCTTTTCGGACAACGATTTTAGTAAGCACACAATCTTTATCTGCCACGATATCCATTGGCCGGCTGACCTGTGCTGTGTAAGGATCCTGTCCCCGATCCACTGTCCCATTTTCAATATTCAAATCTGCATCTTCATTTTCTTTAATCTGTATCTTTAGCCGGCTTCCTTCCACTGATGCAGATACCCAGACAATATCATCGTATTCTTTCCGGATGTCTTTTACAATCCGCTCACAGTCCACCTGAGTTTTAAGCATTCCGCTTTTCACATCATTTGCTCTCAAAAATCTCAAAAGGGTATCATCACTTCTTGTCAAATTTCCGCTAATATCAATGTTCCATATAATACTGGAAAATAAAATAATCAATGTAACGCTCCCTGCCGCCCCAAAGAAAAACATTCTTCTTTTTCTATAACGATGCAGCCAGAAAGGGAAGCCTGTTTTTTTTAGGATCCGAACCTGTATCCCCGTTTTTTTAAGAATTGGTTTCAACGTAAGGAAATCTCTCGCATATATATTTAGTTCGTAGTTCCCATTGACCGTACGAAGTCCCCAGATATAGATATTGCGGTAAGCACAGGCATTCAGAAAACGTTCTGCCGAATATCCGATCATCCGAATCCGAACGTATCCTTTCATATACCGGATTCCCTGTATCAACATACGGACGCCCCCCTTACAGCTCTGAAAATTCCATGTTCTCTATCTTTCCTGTTACTTTCATTTCATCGCTGGTATAATAAATAATCTGAAGATTCTTCCCGGTTACCTGGACTCTCCCCTGTCTGGTCAGAATTCTTATCTTTTCTTCTGTGTATTCTAATATTCCTCTATGATTTTCCAACACAAATTCTGTTGTTCCGGTAATCGTGATAATTGACAGACCCAGCACTACATCCTTGGGAAGTCCGGCCTGTTCCGTCAGTTTATTTTTCCCGGACGTCACAAAATGTTCGATTGATTCCTGTTTTCTTGGTTTCATAAAAACTGCCCATGATTCGGATTTATAATAATCTATGAACACTGATAAATACTTATAACTTCACATACTAAAAACACCAGTGTCGGCCGGTTTTGAACCGGTCAAACATCTGGTGTCCTTGAAAATACTATGGAAATCATTAAATAAAAACTCGTTTGATACTTTCATAATGCAGAAAAATCCCCTGATCCGCAAGGTCTTTGATCTCGGCAGCAGTTGCCAGACGGTATCCATCCGTCTCTGCTTCCTGCAAATGAAGATCCGACTCTTCAAAATCCAGTTCAAAACGATAGACATCTACGAAATAGTTATCTCCCTCTCCCGGATTTTCTCTGTGATAGGTAAAGACATAACCGTCCTCACATCCAGATACATCCAGTCCGGTCTCTTCGAGAACTTCCCGGTTCACAGCCTCTCTTGACTCTTCACCTTCCTGTGCAGCACCTCCGGATACTTCCCACCAACCCGGCGCCCAGTTTTTGGTCATGACACGTTTCGTAATCAGATATTTCCCATCTGGTCTCACCACAACTCCAAGTACCGTAAGATGATATTCATCATCCTTCAGACACCAGTCATTACGTTTCATTTTACGTCCTGTCTTTTTCTTGTTCTTATCGTAAATATCCCAATATTCCATATACAACTTCCTTTATGTCTTTATTCTATGTCCCTACCCAAAATATTTTACTTTTTTATTTAACTGCATCAATTCCTTTACAAATCCCTGCTTATCTTCCAGTGCGATATAGACAACGGTCTTATTCTTTGGCTTGATTGCCAGGCGGTCAAACGATGCACTGAACGAAGAACTCATGCTGTTTGACGACTGGATTGTAAGTACATCCTTTGTCATGATTACTTTCTTAAGCAGTCCAAACTGCACCGTGATAAATTTTTTATCGATAGTTACATAATTTCTAAAATACACCGGAATCAGATATAAATCAATAAACACTGTCAGTGGAAGGTATGTAACATACGGTCCGTATCCTCTATAATGTATGATTGCTGCAATTGCAAGTCCATTAATCACTCCTGTCACGATATACCACCAAGGGGCAATCTTTCCTTTAAATTTCATTCTTTTTCCTCCTTAAATTAAAGTTCCTCATCTTTCTTAAATACCACCAGGCGCTGTCCCAGATAATTTAAGATTATAAACAATCCCATGCCGACCAACATTGACAGATTGTCCTGAATTACTTTTGTACTATCCTTTAACACCCATAATACAAATGGTTTTGCAACACCATATGCAATCAGATAGCAAATCGTAATATTTATAACAAATCGTAAGACCTGACCGGCAGACTTACTATTGTCTTTAAATGTAAAGTATTTATTCAAAAAGTAACTGACAATACTTCCAACAATATAATTAGCTGCAGAAGACGGCCAATACCCAAAATGGAACATATTGTAACACAAAAACATCACTGCTGTTCCCACAAATGTATTGACCACACCTACCAGAATAAATTTCCAAAATGTAATATCTAATAATTTCCCAAGTTTTTCTTTCATTTTTTGCTAATCCTTATTTTTAACAATTCGAAGCACATCGAACATTTACTTATGATATGGTTCTCCGTTGATGATGCGGTAGCTTCTGTAAATCTGTTCTAGTAGTATAACACGCATAAGCTGATGCGGAAATGTCATTTTTGAGAAACTGAGTGCATAATTCGAACGTTTCAGAACTTCTTCTCCAAGCCCTATAGAACCGCCGATAATAAACATGATATGACTGACCCCCTGAATCCCCAGCCGGTCAATCTTATCTGCCAGCGATTCTGAAGTAAGCTGCGTTCCCAGAATCTCTAGCGTGACCACATAAGCATCATCTTTTACATATTTTAAAATTCTTTCCGCCTCTTTCGCACGAATAGACGCCTCCACCACCTCGCTTGCGTGGTCAGGCGTCTTTTCATCCGCAACTTCTATGATCTCCAATTTGCAATAGCGGCTGAGTCTCTTGCTGTACTCCGCAATCGCATCTCGTAAATATTTTTCTTTAATCTTACCAACTGTTACTAATGTAATCTTCATAGCCGCTCCGGTTACTCTTTCTTCTTACGTCTCTTAATATGAATCTCTGGTATGGCGACATTATCATAAACGATACTCTCTTCACTTTCACCCTTATCATCGTCACCTTCTACTTCTCCAAGATGTACTTCCGGAACTGCCAGATTCTCACTGTCGATCTTATACTCTGATGCATGTTTTCGTTTGTGTCTCAGTCCAAACATATACGTTCTCCCCTATAAAAAGTTAATGAAAAATGTAACAACAAGACTGTTTAAGAAGTCTGCAAACAAACTTCCCACTAACGGAATTAACAGATATGCTTTCACGGAAGGTTCATATTTTTCACAGAGTACCTGCATGTTTGCCATTGCGTTCGGTGTTGCTCCCATACCGAATCCACATACACCTGCCGCCAATATTGCCGCATCGTAATCTCTGCCCATAATATTGAATACGACAAATCTTGTAAATACAAACATCAGGATTGTCTGACCTGCCAACAGGATGATCAGTGGAAGTGCCAGCTCTGCAAGCTGCCATAACTTCAAAGTGATCATCGCAATACCGAGAAACAGTGACAGACTGATACCTCCGATATCGTTGATCTCACCCATGTAAATCATGAACTTTCCGGAATACTCTCCGATATTCCGAATAAACGCCGCTGCTATCATAGCTCCAATATAAATCGGAAAGGTCATTCCTGTCAATGATAAAAGATGAGAAATTATCGTTCCAATTCCCATTGCAATAATCAACTGGAATACCGCCGCCGGATACATACTGGTATGACGCTCATGTTTCTTTTCTTCTTCTACCAGCAGACTGTCGTCCTCGGTAACTACTGTTTCCAGAAGATTTTTCTTTTCAATCAGTCTTTTTCCCAGAGGTCCGCCCATCATACTTCCCGCAATCAGACCAAAGGTTGCCGCCGCAGTACAAAGCGTCGTCGCCCCCGAAATTCCAAAATCTTCCAGAACCGGTCCGAAAGCTCCGGAAGTACCGTGGCCGCCAACCATCGGAATAGAGCCGGTACAAAGACCTACCAGAGTTTCAATATGTAATACTTTCGCCAGCCCTACTGCAAGGAAGTTCTGGGAAAGAATCAGTACAATCACTAATCCCAGGAATACGATCAGGGATTTTCCTCCGCTTTTTAATACTTTCAAATTAGCCTGAAATCCAACCGACGTAAAGAAAAATACCATACATACTTCTTTTAAAATATCATCAAACGAAAATTCTGCAATTCCTGTCACATAACAGATACAGGTAAATACTGCAAACAAAATTCCTCCGATGACCGGTGCCGGGATACAAAAACGCTCCAGCATACTTATTTTTTTCTTTAAAAAATTACCTAACATCAATACCACTACGGCCACCGCAATGGTCTGATACATATCTAATTGAATCTTCATCTACTTACTTCTCTCCGATCCGTCTTACTCTTCTGCCGCTTCTTTTACACTGATTCCTTTATCCTTATAATAAGCTGCCGCTCCTTTATGGAATGGTATCGTAATATCTTCTACCGCTGTCTTCTCATCCAACGAAATATCTACCGGGAGTGTATACTGCAATTTTTCTTCATTTTCAAACAGCAGCTTTGTCAACTCTTTTACACTATCCGCAGATAACTTGTTACTTGCCAGTAACAAAGCTTTTACCCCTACGGTCTGAATATCTTCTTCCTGTCCCTGATAGGTTCCCTTCGGAATCACACATTCACTATAAGAATCATAGGAATTTAATAGTTTCTTTCTTCCGTTATCATCAATACCAAGTAAACGAATTCCACAATTTTTTGCCAGTTCTTCAATGACCGTAGTCTGTGTACCGGCTGTACAGAAAAACGCATCGATTTTTCCATTTTCTAATTCTTTTGCCGCATCCGCATAATTCAGGCTGACTTTTTTGACCAGCCTATCACTGAGCCCATAGGTATCCAGGATCTGGGTCGCGTTCAATTCTGTTCCCGACTCTTCTTCCCCAATACTGATTGTCTTTCCCTGCAGATCATCGATGGACTTGATCTCTGAGTCCGCACGCACTACAATCTGACAGCTTTCCGTATACAGTCCTGCCACTGCACCGTACCCCTGGTACGCATCCTTACCTTTGAAATTTTCCACGCCGTAATATGCATTATTTGCCATATCATTCTGCACAACCGCAAGCTGGATATAATCCTCTGACAACAATCTTAAGTTGGCTGCGGAACCTGCCGTCGTCTTCACTTCCAACACCGGACTGTCCTCGCCATCCGACGCTATATCCGCAAATGTATCGCAAAACACACGGTATGTTCCACCCAATCCCGCTGCTCCTATCTTCACTCTATCATTCTTCGCACTACAACCAGTCAGCACCAAAAGTACTGCACATAAAAATATCAATTTCTTTTTCACTGGTCCACCTCTTTTCAAATAATGAATAAATCATACCTCAATCTTGCAAAAAAGTCAATTACAATCCATGGAAAGGCAGTACTGCCCAATCATCAAAACCCCCATATAAAAAGCAGTCCATAAAATTTCTTTTATGAACTGCCTGCAGACTTTTCTTATTTTATCTGTTATCTTCCGTTAAGGATTATCTTCTCCTCTGTTATCTTCCGTTAAACAGATCATCGATACCCTTAGCTGCTGCTTTTCCGGCTCCCATCGCCAGAATAACCGTAGCTGCACCTGTTACCGCATCTCCACCTGCGAATACCGGTACTCTGGATGTCTGTCCGTTCTCCTCTTTTACCAAGATACATTTCTTAGCATTGGTCTCTAATCCTTTTGTCGTAGAAGCGATCAGTGGGTTAGGAGAAGTTCCAAGTGACATGATAACCGTATCCAGTTCCATCTCATACTCAGATCCCGGAATCTCTTTTGGTCTTCTTCTTCCGGATGCATCCGGCTCACCAAGTTCCATACGAACCAGTTTCATACCTCTTACCCATCCATTGTCATCTACAAGGATCTCTGTCGGTGTTGTAAGAAGATCAAAAATGACGCCTTCTTCTTTTGCATGGTGTACTTCTTCTACACGGGCCGGTAATTCTTCCTCGCCACGTCTGTAGACGATATGCACTTCTGAGCCGCCAAGACGGAGTGCTGTTCTTGCAACGTCCATTGCCACATTTCCGCCGCCAATAACAGCTACCTTATCTCCCGCAATGATCGGAGTCTCATAGTTTGCATCAAACGCCTTCATCAGGTTACTTCTTGTCAGATACTCATTTGCAGAGAATACTCCATTTGCCATCTCTCCCGGAATTCCCATGAATGTCGGAAGTCCGGCACCGGATCCTATGTAAACAGCCTCATAACCTTCTTCATCCAGTAACTGATCGACTGTTACAGAACGTCCGATTACAACATTTGTCTCAAACTCTACCCCAAGATCCTTTAATTTTTCAATCTCACGCATCACGACTTTCTTCTTCGGAAGACGGAACTCCGGAATACCATATACCAGTACACCTCCCAGTTCCTGAAGTGTCTCAAATACAGTAACCTCATAGCCAAGTTTTGCAAGATCACCTGCGCAGGTCAGTCCTGAAGGTCCTGATCCGATAACAGCAATTCTATGTCCATTTGTCTTTTCTGGTTTTTCAGGTTTGATATCATTATCCAGTGCATAATCTGCTACAAATCGCTCTAACTTACCGATAGAGATTGCATCTCCTTTAATTCCAAGCACACATTTACTCTCACATTGTGACTCCTGTGGGCACACACGACCACAGACTGCCGGGAGTGAAGAAGCCTCGCTGATTGCCTGGTATGCACCTTCTACGTCTCCGTCTTTTAATCTCTGAATGAATCCCGGAATATTTACAGATACCGGACATCCTTTTCTACACTGTGGGTTCTTACAGTTTAAGCAACGGCTTGCCTCTGCAACTGCCTCTTCTTTATTATATCCATAGCAAACTTCTTCGAAGTTTCTTGCTCTTACTTTTGGGTCCTGCTCTCTTACAGGTACTCTCTCTGCCTTTATCATTACTCGTCACCTCCGCAATGACCACATCCACCGTGGTGTGTGTCACCTTCTAATGCCTTTAATTTGGCACGTCCTTCTTTCGTCTTATACATCTGCTGTCTCTTCATCGCACTGTCAAAATCTACCAGATGTCCGTCAAATTCAGGTCCGTCAATACATGCAAATTTAATCTCATCACCTACGATCAGACGGCAGGCTCCGCACATACCTGTACCATCTACCATGATTGGGTTCATACTGACTATTGTCGGAATTCCCAATTCCTTTGTCAGCTTGCATACAAATTTCATCATGATCACCGGTCCGATAGCAATACATTCATCGTAATGTTTTCCTTCTTCTTTAACCAGTTTTTCAATCATTGTTGTAACCATACCTGCATGTCCATAAGACCCATCATCTGTACAAGGATAGTAGTTGGCTGCGACTGCACGCATCTCATCCTCTAAAATCACAAGATCTTTATTCTTGGCACCTACGATTACATCTACATCTACGCCATGTTCTTTCATCCATTTCACCTGTGGATATACAGGTGCCGCTCCGACTCCTCCGGCTACAAATAAAAACTTTTTCTTCTTCAGTTCTTCCACATCCTGCTCCACAAATTCAGATGGATTTCCAAGAGGTCCCATAAAATCTCTAAAATAATCTCCCTCTTTCAATTCTGCCATTTTATGTGTGGAAGCTCCTACCAACTGAAATACGATTGTAATGGTTTCAGCCTCTCTGTTATAGTCACAAATTGTCAGTGGAATACGTTCACTCTTCTCATCTACACTTACAATTACAAACTGTCCCGGAAGGCAGTGTTTCGCTACTCTTGGGGCTTCTACCTCCATCAGACATATAATATCTGCCAACTTTCTGGCCTTTACAATTTTGTACATAACCGTCCTCCTATTACTTTGTCTTTATACATGATATGCTATGAAAAGACAAATTTCAAGTGGTTGAAAACTAATTAAAAAAATACTCTGTTTGTCTCGCATTTAACAGAAAAAGTGATTAAAGACCGCATTCTCATGCGGTTTTCAACCACTTTTTAAGTATTTTTTCATTTAATTTTCTTTGCTCTCGTTAATAATCCGACGATGTCGCGGAATTATCGGCATTATCGCTATCGGAATTGCCATACCAATCACCTGTTGAACTGTCACTTGAAACCTCTCCAGACTCGAGTGTGTAATTTCTCGTCGTGATTCCACTGGTTTTTCCTTTTTTATTTACAAGAATAGCCTTGAAGATCGTCTCTCCTTCCGGCATATCGATGGCTTCTGTATATTTGTAAGATGCCGTTGTCGGGTCAGTCCCATCCATCGTATAATATGCCTCATATCCATCCGGGACCTTAATCTGTATCTTTGTGGCCGTCGTATACTGTCCTGTCGACGGTGATACTGCAGGTGCATCCTCTACCGGAAGTTCAACTTTATATTTCTTCGTCTCTGCCATGCTCGGAATTCCATCTGAGTTAACAGCAATCGCTTTGACAGTCGTTTTTCCCTCACTCAGTTGAATCGGTTTGCTGTATTTTTTGCTCTTTACAGTAGGGTTCTTTCCATCTGTCGTGTAATAAATGGTATCTCCTTCACCTGCCGATAAAGAAACTTCCTGCACATCATCAAATATTTCGGTATCATCCAAACTGAACTTAGGGACTTTCACAACATAATCCGACAATGTTGAAACTACCGCATCGCTAGCCTCATCCAAAAGCAACGGAATCTCTGCCTGTTGCTCACTATCAATGTAAAACTGTATACAAGCCTCATAAATGTCCGCATTATCCGGTTGTGCATCTATCGCATCCGTAAATACTTTTTCTGCCGAATCTGCATCTCCTTTACTCATGTAGACTTGCGCGAGACCAGAATATGCATTTGCCTTTTTCTGATTCTTTTTGATTGCCTTATTAAAGTAAGCCGCTGCATTATCATATTCACTTTTACTGATTGCTTTATATCCCTTTTTGACAATACCCGTATAAGAATTCTGATAGATCAGCACTCCACCGCCTATGATAGCAACCAATATAAGCAGCATGATCATGATCAGACGTCTTCTTTTTCTTCGCTTCATCTCGCGTCGTTTTTCAGCTCTTCTGCGTCTGCGTTCCCGCTCTTCCGGAGTCATTGAACGATTCGCTGAATCTCTGCTGTTTGCGGCAGCACTACGTCCGGTACCGGTATTTGTTCTGCCTGCGCCTGATCTTCTTACATCCGAACGGCTATGCTGAGTTCGTCCTGTACTATTTCTCTGTGCATTATTTCTCTGTGCGCTGTTTCTCTGTACATTATTTCTCTGCACATTATTCACGCGATTTCTCTGAGGCTCGTTCTCTACATAACTCATATACTCTTCGTATCCCTCGTCCTCTTCGCTGATCGCACCTCTGATATGTGCCGTAAGCATGTCATCCAAAGGGTTATAATCCGGTACAATACGCACTTCATTTCCACATCTGCTGCAGCGTAATGCACCATCAGGTATTGCAGCCCCGCAATATCTACATTTCATTCTATGAAACCTCCCGTTTCACTACTACCTTCTAAAATAATCCTGTTATTTTTCCATCTTCTGTAACATCAATGCCATTTGCAGCCGGTACCTTCGGCAATCCAGGCATTGTCATAATCGCACCTGTAAGAGCAACTACAAATCCTGCACCTGCATTTACATACACTTCACGAATATGTATATCAAAACCTGTCGGACGTCCCAGTTTCTTATCATCATCAGAAAGGGAATACTGATTCTTCGCCATACAGATTGGCAGGTCTCCATACCCCATTGTTTCAATCTTTGCTAACTGTTTTGAAGCTGCCGGTTCATAAACCACCCCGTCTGCTCCGTAAATCTCTGTAGCGATTTTTTCGATTTTCTCTTTTAATGATAATCCGTCCTCATATAATGGGTGGAAACGACTTTCTTTATTCTCGAGTGTATCTAATACTTTCTCTGCAAGAGCTATTCCACCTTCTCCACCTTTTTCCCATACTTCTGAAAGAGCGAATTCACATCCGCGTTCTTCACAGAATTTACGGATAAATTCATTCTCCGCATCAGTATCTGAAACAAATGAATTCAATGTAACGATCACTGGTACCCCATATTTCTGAATATTCTCAATATGCTTTTCCAGGTTTACGATACCTTTCTTCAGTGCTTCCAGATTTTCCTCACCAAGGTCTGCTTTAGCAACCCCACCATTATACTTCAAAGCACGTACAGTTGCAACCAAAACTACAGCATCTGGTTTCAAACCTGCTTTTCTGCATTTGATATCCATAAATTTCTCTGCACCAAGGTCAGCACCAAATCCCGCCTCTGTAATTGCGATATCTCCAAGTTTTAATGCCATCTTTGTTGCCTGCACACTGTTACATCCATGTGCAATATTTGCAAATGGACCTCCATGTACCAGTGCCGGTGTGTGTTCCAGTGTCTGAATCAGGTTTGGCTTGATTGCATCCTTTAACAAAGCTGTCATAGCTCCCGTAGCATGAAGATCATCTGCAGTTACAGGATCCCCGCCGAATGTATATGCCACGATGATCTTTCCGAGGCGTTCTTTTAAATCATTAATATCATTTGCAAGACAGAGGATTGCCATAATCTCAGAAGCAACAGTGATCACAAAATGGTCTTCTCTTACCATTCCATCAACTTTTCTTCCAAGTCCTACCACAATATTACGAAGGCTTCTGTCGTTCATATCCATGCATCGTTTCCATACTACCTGGCGCGGATCAATCTGAAGAGCATTTCCCTGTTGGATATGGTTATCTAACATTGCTGCTAACAGGTTATTTGCGGACGTAATTGCATGAAAATCTCCTGTAAAATGAAGGTTCAGATCCTCCATCGGAACCACCTGTGCATATCCACCGCCTGCAGCACCGCCTTTGATACCAAAACAAGGGCCAAGAGATGGTTCGCGCAGTGCGATCACTGCTTTTTTGTCCATCTTTGCAAGAGCCTGTCCAAGACCGATCGTAGTTGTTGTCTTTCCCTCTCCGGCCGGGGTCGGGTTAATTGCAGTTACTAATACCAGTTTACCGTCTTCGTTGTCTTTAATCTTATTCCACAGATCATTCGAAAGTTTCGCTTTGTATTTACCATACATTTCCAAGTCGTTCTCTTCGATTCCAATCGATGCAGCGACTTCTTTGATATGCTTCATTTCTGCTTCCTGTGCAATCTGAATATCTGTTTTCATAATTCCAAAACCCTTTCTTTTTCATTCTACATTAATGTGCTCCTAGACATTCTCGGATACATACTGATCAAATTCTCCTGCTGTCATAAGGACCTTCCTGGGTTTCGTTCCCTCTTCCGGACCAACAACACCTGCTTCGAAAAGCTGATCCATAATCCTCGCCGCACGGTTGAATCCAATCTTAAATGTACGCTGTAACATTCCAATGGATGCCTTATCCTTATCTATAATGAGGCGACCTGCATCTGCAAAATACACGTCACGTTCATTCCCTTCTGAAGCGATCTGCGAACTACTTCCGCCTACCTGCGCAGTATTCACATGGTTGACCACTTCTTCATTGTATGCAACATCTTCATTGCTTTTCTTCAAGAAATCTACTACATCCTGGATCTCCTGATCACTGACAAAAGACCCCTGAACTCTGGCCGGTTTCTGATATCCTGACGGATAGAATAACATATCACCTTTTCCCAATAACTTCTCTGCACCATTCATATCAATAATGGTTCTTGAGTCTACTCCCGAAGAAACAGAAAATGCAATTCGCGATGGCATATTTGCCTTGATCAGTCCGGTGATGACATTTACTGACGGCCTCTGGGTAGCAAGCACCAGATGAATTCCGGCAGCTCTTGCAAGCTGTGCCAGACGGCAGATAGCTTCTTCCACATCTCCAGGTGCCACCATCATAAGATCCGCAAGCTCATCTACAATAATAACTATCTGTGGCATTGGTTTCAGCTCTTCCCCGTCCTCTCCCGACAGATGTTCTATCTTCTCGTTATATCCTTTCATATCACGGACACCATATTCAGCAAACGCCTGATATCTGCGTGTCATCTCTGCAACTGCCCAATTCAATGCTCCGGCAGCTTTCTTTGGATCCGTCACCACAGGAATCATCAAATGCGGTATCCCATTATATACACTCAATTCTACAACTTTCGGGTCAATCATGATCAACTTAACCTCTTCCGGTTTCGCTTTATATAAAATGCTCATAATCAACGTATTAATGCATACCGATTTACCTGAACCGGTCGCTCCCGCAATCAGCACATGCGGCATCTTCGCAATGTCTGTGACAACAACTTTTCCTCCGATATCTTTACCAACCGCAAAGGAGATCTTAGATGCACTGTTCTGAAATTCTGCGGACTCCAGAAGATCTCTCAACATAACAGAAGAATTTTCTTTATTCGGTACCTCAATACCTACCGCCGCCTTCCCCGGGATCGGTGCTTCGATACGGATATCTGCCGCCGCCAGATTTAGTTTAATATCATCAGCCAGACCGACAATCTTACTGACCTTCACTCCCATCTCAGGCTGAAGCTCATACCGTGTAACAGACGGACCGCAACTTACATTCGTCACCGTTACATTCACACCAAATGTTTCCAGTGTCTTTTGGAGTTTCATTGCTGTCTCACGCAGGCTCTTATCTGATTCTCCACCGCCGCGTTTTCCTTTCTTCAAAAGAGATAGCGGCGGATATTTATATTTCTTCTTAGGTGCTTTTTCATGCGCAGAAACCGCAGTTTCCATCTCTGCCATCTCTCCTGCCGCCTGATCTGCATCCATCTTAGGAACTTTTCTTGCGTTGCGTCCACGACTGTCTGCGTCTGCCATCTCAGTAGTTGCTTTTACCGTTTCCTGATCCATTGAACTACCTGTCAAAGCATCTGATACTTCAGGTTCTTCGGCACGGTGGATTACAAATTCAGGTTTTTTATCAGCCTTTGATGTAACCGGATCTGCCTCTTTCAGTTCCACCTCTGCCTTTAATTCCTTCACCTTTGGCTTTTTAACAGCCTCTGTCTTTTTCAGAGTTGTATCAAACGATACGCCATCCACAATATTATCCCGGCGTTTTTTTAATGTACTCTTCCTGGTAGCACAATCTTCTTCTACCGGCTCCACCTGCATTATTTTTTCTTCTTTCAGTCTCTGTCTCTCTAATCTTCTGGTCTCTGAAAGTTCTTTTCTCCTTGCTGCATCTTTTTTGGCTCTCTCGTATGCTCTTCCACTCTGATTCTTCACACCACTAAGTGCAGACTTTCCAGTAATCACCACCAGACATATGATAAACAAAATAATCACTACCACATATGTACCAGCCGTACCGATCGCAGGTGTCAGCAGACTGACCAAAATGTTTCCAAGCTTTCCGCCGGCTTCATGCACCAGTTGGAGAAAGGTGCAGATCAGCACCATTCCCAGTATACCGGCCGTTGTTTTTATATATGCTTCTCCATTTCCCTTGTTTGCAAAACAAAAAGCTACCACAATAAAAAACACAAATGGGAACAGATATGCCACCAATCCCAACATCTTAATCAAAAATCCTGAAATTGCTTCCCCGATAAATCCGCCCATTCCAAAATTGCTTAGTAACATCAGAATGCTGACCGCCAGTGTCGACCAGATAACAATCTCTTCCCTGATAAAACTCTGTTCAACATTTCTTTTCGCTGTCGACTTTCTGCTCGTTGTCTTTTTATTGCCCGTCTTTTTAGTATTACTGCGTCTCTTTGACTTTGCAGCCATCTATACTCCACTCCTCACTTTAGACGATACTATTTATAGTATATCATTTTCAAAAAACACTGTCATTACTTATTTTTGTTCTTTTTTTGTCTTTCTTCATCGATCATTTCATGTAATTTATGCAATGCATCGCTCATTCCTCCTACTTCATCAATAAGGCCTTCTCTTACCGTTGCCTGGCCTTCTAACATTGTTCCCACGTCTTTTACAAGTTCCGCCTGATTCAGCATCAACTCCTCGATCCGTTTCTGTGTAATATGCGAATGTTCGGATAAAAACCGGGTAATACGATCCTGGGTTTTTATCATATTCCGCAAACTCTGTGGCACTCCAATAAACATTCCGCTCGATCTCACCGGATGTATGATCATCGTCCCACTCGGAACAATGAAAGAATACTTTGCTGAAACTGCCAGAGGTCCTCCGATCGAATGACTGCCGCCAAGCACTAAAGAAACAGTCGGTTTACTTAACGATGCGATCATTTCTGCAATAGAAAGTCCCGCTTCTACATCACCGCCGAGTGTATTTAACAAAATCAGCAGACCTTCTATCTCATCACTGTCTTCTACTTCAGCCAGAAGCGGAAGCAAATGTTCATATTTCGTCGCTTTGGTATTCCCCGAAACCGCCTCGTGACCTTCTATCTCGCCTATGATCATCAACATTTTAATATTATGTTTTTCCGGATTGCCATCAAGATCAAGACTTCCAAGTTCTCTGATCTGTTCCCGTTTTTCTTCATTATTCTCAAATATTGCCATTAAAAAACACCTCCATACTTTTTCTTAGTATGAAGATGTTTGAATCTTTTTATACTCTATTTTAAAATGCGTTTTTAATGCGTTTTCTAAGAGATAAATCTCTTTTCCAGACTTCTTACCATATCAACATACAAATCTTTACATTCCTCGTTCCATTCCTCTTCCACATAATGGATACAAGGCATCAGATATTCACTGTACAGTTCCTGGTAAATCTTATCTTTATCCGGCTGCATATCAATCGCCCATACAATACGGGGGGCAATGTCATAGTATTCCTGAACAAGACTACGCCCCTCTTTTGTCTGCATCAAATAGGTGTCACGATATCTTCGAAGTATCTCAAGCTCATAACAGTCATCTGGTTTGTTCTGATATTCACAGACAGCAGTTGTAATATAGCAGAGAATATTTTTCTTAAATCCGCCCTGCACTTCATCATAACTGGAATTCTGTAATACCAGTGGTGTTACCTGCCTCTCGTTCCATACTTTAACGATTCTCTCAGCGATTGCATCTCCCTCAGAAGAATGCGTGTAACGAAGACTCGGAAGAAAATAAACTGCCATAACCATATTGAAATCAACAGCTTTCACTTCTTTCTTACGCTTTGGCACCTGATCCATAAGTTCAATCACATGTTCCGCTACCGCATTCGCAAAAGCATCCAAAACTACTTCCTGCTCCTTGGCCTCTGCATATATCTGTCGGCATTCTTCGATCAGCGCACTGTATTTTGCCTGCATCTCTTCCATAATCGCCTGATAATCATTATGTTTAAATTTATTAAGATAACCAAACATATCATCATACATCTCTGTCAGAGATCTTGCTATATTCTCCAAAGGCTGCACCTCCGTTCACTACCGATTATTCATCCCAGTTATGATATACATCCTGAACATCGTCATCATCATCCAGCATGTCTAATGTCTTCTGGATACTTGCGATATCTTTGGCATCCGTAAGTTCTACGTATGTCTGCGGAATCATTGTAACTTCTGCTGCCGCCATAGCGATTCCAGCTTCTTCGATTGCATCACGAACTGTGCTGAAATCTTCCGGAGAAGTCAGGATTTCAAAGCTGTCCTCTTCCTCTACAAAATCATCAGCCCCCGCATCTAATGCCATCATCATAAGTTCGTCGGAATCTCCCTCATACTCCTCTTTGTCAATTACGATCTGCCCTTTCTTGTCAAACATGAAAGAAACGCATCCCGGAGTTCCTACATTACCATTTCCTTTTGTAAATGCATTTTTTACATTTGTAGCAGTACGATTACGGTTATCTGTCAAAGCTTCAACAATAATTGCTGTACCATTAGGTCCATATCCTTCATATGTAATGTGCTCGTAGTTTGCTGCACTTGCATCACTGTCTGCACGTTTGATATTTCTGTCAATAGTATCGTTCGGCATATTTGCAGCTTTGGCTTTTGCAATAACATCACGAAGTCTGCTGTTATTTGCAGGATCTGCGCTTCCGCCTTCTTTAACTGCTACTGCAAGTTCCTTACCAATCTTAGTAAAAATCTTACCCTTTGCTGCATCATTTTTTTCTTTCTTATGTTTAATATTGGCAAATTTTGAATGTCCTGACATATCTTTCTACCTCTCTTCTATCTTATCTTTCTAAGCAAATACTTTTCTATTCTATCACTCTTCTGATATTTTTTCAATCTTAACCCTTTTGATTGTTTTATTATCTACTAAAAGAACCGCAAATTGATATCCTTCATAAATCACTACACACTTTTCATCTGCAGATGGAATTCTCTCAAGCTGATCTATCAGGAACCCATTCAGAGTCTCGTAATCTTCTTTTTCAAATGTGATCGGGATATATTCTTCAAGATCTTCCAGACCAATAAAGCCATCTGCAATATAGCTTCCGTCTGCCTGTTTCGTGATCAACACTTCTTCTTCATCGTATTCATCCAAAATATTCCCAACAATTTCCTCAAGGATATCCTCCATAGCCACAAGTCCTGACGTCTGGCCATATTCATCCAACACAATTACGATATGTTTCTTTTTCGCCTGCATCTCTTTAAAAAGAGTGTCGATACTCTTAGTCTCCGGGACAAACGAAACCGGACGTATGTAGTCTTTTAACTCTTTAACAGGAATCTTCCTTAATTCCGGTTTCAAATAGCAAGTCATTGCCTCCCGCAAATGAAAGGTACCTATGATTTCGTCTATACCATCTTCGTACACCGGAAATCTGGAATATTTTTCACCGAGCATAAACTCCAGTGCTTCTTCCAATGTCTTGTCTCCGTCCAATCCTACGATGTGCTTTCTGTGAGTCATGATATCTTTCGCATCTTTATCCATATAACGGAAAATATTTCGAATCAGGCCTGCTGCCTCCTTCTTCATATCATCATCCATTTCTTCTTCCACCTGAAAGATCTGATGCATTCTGTGGAACAAACTTCCATTATCCATAATTTTCTATTCTTCTACTCCTTTTATGTATGAAGCTCAAAACTCACTTTGATTGCTTCATCGACTTTATTCATAATTTCCTGATCCAAATGGCACACCATGTCTTTCAGCCTCCGTTTGTCAATGGTCCTGATCTGTTCTAATAATATTACAGAATTTTTGACAATCTGATATCTTCTGGCATCAATTGCAACATGTGTCGGCAATTTTGCTTTGTTCATTTTCGATGTGATTGCAGCGCATATCACTGTAGGACTGTGCCTGTTTCCTACATCATTCTGTATGATCAGTACCGGCCTTATTCCTCCCTGTTCAGAGCCCACGACCGGACTTAAATCTGCATAATATATATCTCCACGCTTTACCTGCACGTTTTTCACACTCCGATTATTTTAAGATAAAATTATTATTTCCATCTTTCTCGGATGTATTCTATTATGCATATAACTTTTTAATTTCTGTCATCTTCTCGACTATTCAAAATAATCCATCTGTTCTACGACTTTCCCGTGACGAATGTATTCTCTCGGGATTCGTTTGCCAAGATCACAGACAAATTCATAGTTAAATCTGCCCGACAGATCACTTAATATTTCTACCGGAAGTTTTTCCTCTCCATCATTTCCAACGAGCGTTACCTTATCTCCGAACTTCACCTCCGGAATATCTGTGACATCTACCATGAACTGATCCATACAGATACGTCCCAGTATCTGCGCTTTCTTTCCGTGAATAAGAACATATCCTTTATTAGAAAGAGACCTTGGATAACCATCCCCGTAACCTACCGGAATCGTTGCGATCTTCGTCTCTTTGTCCGTCACATATGTTCCACCGTAACTGACAGACGTATGTTCCGGCACCCATTTCACATATGCCACGTGGCTTATCAATTCCATCGCAGGTCTTAAAGGAACATTTTTCTTTTCTACATCTTCGGATGGATACAATCCGTAAATTGAGATCCCGGCTCTCACCAAATCCAGATTCGTCTTTCTTATATCTATGATTCCTGCACTGTTTGAACAATGATAATACGGAAATGTCACTCCTCGTTTTTCAAGGATCTCTTTCATCCACATATAGTTAGCAAACTGCTGATCTGTGTAGGTCTTATCAGTCTCATCTGCTTTTGCAAAATGAGTAAACATCCCCTCCAGCGACAACCCCGGAAGTTTTGCTATCTTTTCAATCTCATCAGCACTCTCTTCGGTGATCTGAAAGCCCAGTCTCGCCATACCGGTATCCAGCTTAATATGAACATAAGCATTTTTCCCAAGAGAAACTGCCCGTTCTGATAACATCTGTGCAATCTCCGTAGTATAAGTCGTGATACGCACTTCGTTCCGGATTGCTTCATCCATCTCATCCGGGAAAATACATCCAAGGACCAGTATCGGTTTTTCTATTCCCGAATGTCTAAGGAGCACCGCCTCCTCAAGAGTAGCCGTCGCATATCCCCAGATATATGCTTTCTCTTCCAGCATCTTTGCAATCTGTACGGCTCCATGTCCATAGCCATCCGTCTTAATGACAGCCAGCATCTGAACACCATCCTTAATATTGTCTTTCATTCTCTCCATATTATATTCAACTGCATCCAAATCCACCCTGGCGCAGACTCTAGTATACGGTTTCACGTAAAATTTCCTCCTGTTCTTTCAGTGCATAGCTTAAATAATGAATCAAATCTCTGGCCAACACACTGTAACTTCCCTTATCATCTCTCGCATAATCTCCTGACCTTCCATGGAGATACACGCCCAGATCTGCTGCATCAATCATGCTTATGCCCTGTGTCATAAATCCAGCGATGATTCCCGCAAGTACGTCCCCAGATCCGGCTTTTGCCATAGACTGATTGCCCGACAGATTCACATATGGGCCGCATCTGTGGCTGAACACCATCGTTCTGGTATCTTTTAATACACAAATCACCCTGTGTTCCTTTACAAATTCATTTAAAAGTTCTGTTCTCTTTTCTTTTAGTTCTCCGACCTGTACATCCAAAAGTCTTGACATCTCTTTCATATGTGGAGTCAGCACATATTTTCCGTCTTTTAATTTATTCAAAAGTTCTCTGTTTTCCGAAATCAAGTTCAATCCATCTGCGTCAATCAGACATGGCACTTTCACTTCTTCCATGACCAGTTCCAAAATCTGTCTGGCAACCTCTCCGGTCCCAATCCCTGATCCGATGCATACAACATCTGCCCATTCCAAAAGTTCTAAAACGTCAATCTTCTCAAATGTCTTATAGGTAGTTATGATTGCCTCCGGAATCAGTTCCTGCAAGATAATACGGTTAGACTCCGGTGTATAAATTCTTACCAGACCGGCACCGGCTGTATACGCTGCAAGGCTGTTCAGATAAGCTGCACCCGACATTCCTTTGCTTCCGGCTATGATCAGGAGTTTTCCATAAGTACCTTTATTAGAATCCGGCTTTCTAGCCGGTAAAAGTCTTGCATAATCACTCTTATCATAAGTGTATGCCACTGTTCTGTCTTCCGCCAGTATATCTGCATTGATCCCAATATCCTTTACAAACAATTTTCCTGTATAATCTTTTCCCGGATATAATATCTGGCCTAATTTTGCCAGCTGAAATGTCACAGTAATATCTGCATTAAATGCAATCCCCAGTACATTCCCCGTACCTGAGGCAATACCCGATGGCATATCCACTGCAAACTTTACACATGTCGCTCTGTTCATCTGTCTGATTACATTCTGATATTCTCCCTGGATCTCACGGCTGAGTCCAACTCCAAAAACAGCATCTACAATCAGACTGTAAGTATCTTCTATATATCCGACTGTAAAATCGCCTCCCGCTTCCTGCAAACGCTCAATCTGGCTTTTCACCTCATCGGTACAATGTAATTTATTACCAACAAAACACACGGTAACCGTGTATCCTTTCTGTAACAGTATACGTGCTATTGCAAACCCATCGCCCCCGTTATTTCCGGAACCACAGACCACACAAACCCTGCTAAGATCCAGACCTTCTTCAAGCATAACTTCCACACAGCTTTCTGATGCCCGTTCCATAAGTTCCAATGAAGGAATCCCCAAGGTGTTGATCGTGTACTGATCCGCTTGTTTCATCTGTTCTCCATTTACAAGATATCTCAAGGTTCTATCCCTCCCCCGTATTTATACACTCTTTTTATTGTAAGACAAAAAAAAGACCATGTAAAGTCCACATGATTAAAAGCTTTGTAAAATAATCATAAAACAAAATAAGAGGTCTTCCATAAAATCACTCTACGAAAAACCTCTAAAATCTCTACGTATTATTCTTCTTCCTCGTCATCACCTTTTTCATGATGCAACTTGTAAGTAACCTGTAAAAGACTGTCTGTCAAATGTACATTCTCTGTAATGATATGTTCCGGCACATGTAAATCTGTGTAAGTAAAGTTCCACAATGCCTTCACCCCATTATCAACCAGAACTTTTGCAACTGAAACTGCCTGATCTCTAGGAATAGCAAGTACTGCAATTTCAATTTCTTTTTCTTTTACAAATTCAGGAAGCTCATCCATCATCAAAATCGGAACCCCGTTGATTGAAACACCCTTTAACCTTGGATTCACATCAAACAATGCATCAATCTCAAATTCCTCGTGATCAAATCCCTGATAATTCGCAAGCGCCTGCCCCAAGTTACCGGCACCAACAATAATTATCTTATGATGATCCTGTAATCCAAGAATCTTACCGATTTCTTTCAATAGATATTTGACATTATATCCATATCCCTGCTGTCCAAATCCACCAAAGTTATTTAAATCCTGACGAATCTGGGAAGCTGTAACGTCCATACGCTTACTCAAATCACTTGAAGATATTCTCTCCACACCTTCATTAGATAAATTTTCCAAATATCTATGATATCTCGGCAGTCTTTTTACTACCGCCTGTGATATTTCCTTTGACATATCCATTCCACCTTCTATTCTCTCATACTATTAACAGTATATACTTTTGTGATATTAATGTCAAACATTTTTGTTGTAATTTGCCATATTTTCGATATAATAAATTCTGTAATACGGCACTATCGCCAGATATCATAGCACATAAGGAGGAACGATATGGTATTAGCATGTCATGGAATCAGCAAAGCTTTTGGTGAAGAAGTTATCGTAGCTAACGGTTCCTTTCATATAGAAGACAGAGAAAAGGTTGCTTTGGTCGGCATTAATGGCGCCGGAAAGTCGACCATTCTCAAAATGATCATCGGAGAATTACCGTCCGATGACGGGCAGGTCATCCTGACCAAGGGCAAGACCATCGGTTATCTTGCTCAGCACCAGCAGATGCAAGGCGGGACAACTATATATGAAGAAGTCCGTCTGGCCAAACCTGAGATTCTTGAGACAGAACAACAAATCCGAAGCATCGAAACTGAATTAAAAGATTTGTCCGGAGAAGCTCTGGCTGCAAGACTTGACACTTACAACCGGCTGACGGCTGAGTTTGAGCGTGAAAACGGTTACGCTTATGAAAGCGAAGTTGTTGGAGTTTTAAAGGGACTCGGATTTACCGAAGATGAATTTTCCAAACCGGTAGATACTCTCTCCGGCGGACAAAAAACCCGTGTATCTCTCAGCAAGCTGCTTTTGACCAAACCGGACATTTTATTATTAGATGAGCCAACAAACCATTTAGATTTGAACTCAATCGCATGGCTGGAAACTTATCTGATCAACTATCCGGGAGCAGTTCTTATCGTTTCCCATGACCGTTATTTTTTAAATAAGGTTGTAACAAAGGTTCTTGAAATTGAGCAGGGACATCTCATGATCTATCAGGGAAATTACAATGATTATGCAACCAAAAAGCAGCACATCCGCGACGCCAGATTAAAAGAATATTTAAATCAGCAGCAGGAAATCAAACACCAGGAAGCTGTCATCGAGAAATTAAAGTCTTTCAACCGCGAGAAATCAATCAAACGCGCAGAAAGCCGTGAAAAAATGTTAGATAAGATGACCCGCATTGAAAAACCTTTAGAATTAAATACTGACATTCATTTGACACTGGAGCCTTCCCGGATCAGCGGAAATGATGTTCTCTCCGTCAAAAATTTAAGCAAGGCATTTCCATCACAGGTACTCTTCAAAGATTGTAATTTTGAAATCAAACGAGGAGAACATGTTGCAATTATCGGAGACAACGGTACCGGTAAAACAACACTATTAAAGATTTTAAACCAGGTACTCCCTGCAGACAGCGGAACTTTTACGCTGGGAACGAATGTCGAAATTGGTTACTACGATCAGGAACACCATGTATTACATATGGACAAAACGATTTTTGATGAAATTTCAGATGATTATCCATCACTCACTAATACACAGATCCGCAATGTACTTGCTGCATTCCTTTTTACCGGAGATGACGTTTTCAAACTGATCAGTGATCTGAGTGGTGGCGAACGCGGTCGTGTCTCTCTCGCCAAATTAATGCTCTCAGAAGCAAACTTTCTGATTCTGGATGAGCCGACCAACCATTTGGATATCACTTCCAAAGAAATTCTGGAACATGCCCTGAATGACTACACCGGTACAGTCCTTTATGTGTCACATGACAGATATTTTATCAATCAGACTGCTTCCCGTATTCTGGAACTGGTTAACCAGACCTTTGTAAATTATATCGGCAATTACGATTATTATCTTGAGAAAAAAGAAGAACTGACCGCTGCTTACTCTAATACACCGGATTTTTCTACTATTTCCGCAGATACAGATTCCGTTTCAGAATCAAAGCTCAGCTGGCAGGAACAAAAAGAAGCTCAGGCAAAGGAACGTAAACGTCAGAACGAGCTCAAAAAAACAGAAGAACGTATTTCTGTTCTGGAAGAACGCGACCAGGAAATTGATGAACTAATGTCCCGGGAAGAGATTTTCACCAACTCGGTAAAATGCCAGGAACTTTCCGTAGAAAAAGCTAATATTCTGGAGGAACTTGAAAAACTCTACGAACTATGGGAGGAACTTGCGGAATAATGCTACTGTAATTTTTTATAACACACGGATAAAAAGCTGTATAAGGAAGGGATTTACCCAGGTTTCCAGAACAACTCCCGTAAGAAGTGCCAGGCATACCGCTATGGTCTTACTCCCGTTCCACCGAACATTTGGATATTGGTATAAATACCATAGCATGATAGAATATCCGCTTATATAAAATATAAATTGTGGTGTCAGAGATACAATGCCAAGAAGCAATCCTTTGACACCCATTTTTAATATTGCCAATGTAACTCCAGTTCCACTCAAGAAACCTGTCCACCCTAAAAACACCGCCACGATCACTTTCTTAAAATGCGTACATCCAAGTGTCCCTAATAATATCACTGGAAATAAGCGGATACGCACCACATACCACAAATATTTTTCTGGTTCTATATTTACTTGCCGGTACTGATTCAAAAAAGTCTCGCTGAAAATCCCACTATATAAGATTATCTTTTTAGACTCTATATTCGTACCGATAATTCCAACAAAAAAGCCCGTCAGATATAATACAATCAAGTATTTCCTGCTGTCCCTGATTTTCAAAAAATCACTCCTCTCAGCATAACTACTGTATTATATGACGGGTTTTTTATAATATAACTTTTACTCATATTTTAATCGGATTTGCAGTCACTCATTTATCTTACATATTTCGACTCATATGCAAGTAACGCTGCAATTGTCTTGGAGTCTTCAATCTTTCCTGTAAAGATCAATTCTTTCAACTCCTCTAACGTAAAGATTTCGACATCCACATATTCATCCTCATCCAGATTCTGCTTTGTCGGCACCAGATTTCTGGCAAGATAGATATCTATCTTTTCATCGCAGAATGCCACGGTAGTACGCAGTGTCAAAAGCCACTCCAGGGAATCCGAACGATACCCGGTCTCTTCTTCCAACTCTCTGGCCGCACATTTAATTCCCGGCTCATTCGGATCATCTAATTTTCCTGCCGGAAGTTCGAGCGTCTCTCGTTCCAGTGCGTTTCGGTACTGTTTCACCATGATGATCCTGCCGTCTTCTAATACCGGTACAACGGCAGCGGCTCCATCATGATGAATAAAATCCCACTCTTCGGTATTACCGTTGGCAAACACCATATGATCCTGATACATCTTAAGAACAGTCCCCTCATGCACCAGAGTTCTTCTTGTTCGTTTTACATTTTCACTCATTGTCCGTCTCCTTATTTTCCTATTGTATATCGCTATATAAACGAAAACAGAACCGGCTTCTTACCGGTCCTGTTATATTTATCTTCTACTTGGCATAATCAGTTACTCGTGATTCACGAATCACGTTAACCTTAATCTGTCCCGGATATTCTAACTCATATTCAATCTGTTTAGCTATATCTCTGGCCATCAATACCATATCTGCGTCAGATACTTGCTCTGGAACTACCATAACGCGAATCTCTCTACCTGCTTGAATTGCAAAAGATTTATCAACTCCCTTGAACTGGTTGGTGATATCTTCTAATTGTTTTAACCTGTTTGTATATGTTTCTAATGTCTCTCTTCTTGCACCTGGTCTTGCTGCGGAAATAGTATCTGCAGCCTGTACTACACATGCAATCAGAGATTCTGGCTCTACATCACCATGATGTGCTTCAACAGCGTTAATAACCGTTGCAGACTCTTTGTATTTTCTACAAAGATCTACACCGATCTGAATATGTGATCCTTCCACATCATGATCGATAGATTTACCAATATCGTGTAACAGACCTGCTCGTTTGGCGATTCTGACATCAAGTCCGATCTCTCCAGCTAAAAGTCCTGACAACTGTGCTACTTCGATTGAATGTTTCAATGCATTCTGTCCGTAGCTTGTTCTAAACTTCATTCGTCCAAGAAGCTTAATCAGTTCAGGATGAATTCCATGAACACCTACTTCAAGTGCCGCTGCCTCTCCTTCTTCACGAATCATAGTCTCTACTTCTTTTTGCGCTTTCTCTACCATCTCTTCAATTCTTGCCGGATGGATACGACCATCCACAATCAGTTTCTCAAGCGCAATTCTGGCAACCTCTCGTCTTATTGGATCAAAGCCTGATAACACAACCGCTTCTGGTGTATCATCAATAATAAGTTCTACACCTGTAAGCGTCTCTAATGTACGAATATTACGGCCTTCACGTCCAATAATTCTTCCCTTCATCTCATCACTCGGAAGCTGTACAACTGAAATTGTAGTCTCCGCAACATGATCTGCCGCACATCTCTGAATCGCAGTTACAACATACTCTTTCGCCTTTTTGTCGGCCTCTTCCTTTGCCTGCGCTTCCATCTCTTTAATCATCTTAGCAGTATCATGCTTCACATCTTCTTCAACAGTTTTTAACAAATATTCTTTTGCTTGTTCGGAGGTAAGTCCTGAGATTCTTTCTAGTTCCTGTACTCTCTGCTTACTCAGCTCATCCACTTTCGCTTCGCGCTGCTTCAGCTGTTCTTCTTTAGCTGCAAACCCTGCCTCACGTCGTTCAATCACGTCAGCTCTTTTGTCTAAAGCCTCTTCTTTGGAAAGGACACGCTTTTCATAACGCTGTAATTCACTTCTGCGTTCCTTAGTCTCTTTTTCAAGTTCATTCTTGTTCTTAATCGACTCTTCTTTAATTTCCAAGAGAGACTCCTTTTTCTTGGCCTCGGCTGTCTTTACCGCATCATCAATAATCTCTCTTGCTTTATTCTCAGCATTCCCAATCTTAGACTCAGCATTGTTTCTAAGATTCGATACTGTCACAAAGTGACTGATAACAGCGGCTGCGACGATTAACACAATTGCTACAGCAATTATAATCCCACTCGGCACAGGAGCACCTCCTTATTTAATTTTCATTGTATACAAATACAACACTTAAATTTTATACTGTTTTGTAAAATATGTCAAGCATTACATGCTGTATATCCGAGTAGCCAAAACCTTTTCTGGCAAGATATCCTATCATCTTCTGACGGCTCTGTTCGTCTGCATTTTCCGGATCAAATTTTCTTTTTCTCATCAACGAAATAATTGTTTCTGCGACATCATCTTCCTCGTAACACTCCTCCATCGCCTGCGAAATAATCTCTCCAGACAGGCCTTTCTGTCCAAGCCCTGCATAGATTTCACGCTTGCTCTTAGATATCTTTCTTCCCAAAATGTAGTTCCTGGCATATTCCAGATCATTGATATATCCAAAGGACTTCACATACCGGATGGTCTCTTCCACGATATCCTCTGTATAACCGCCCTGAAGCAATTTTGTACGAAGTTGAGACTCTGTACGTCCCATGTCATTTAAAAGGTGCATTGCACGCAATTTAGCACGCTTTAGCACAATCTTAACAAGCGTATCATAGACTGCCTCCTCAAGTTCTGACTCTTCTTCGATATGATAGCGAGACAGCTCGCCTTTGTACAACACAAAAGCGAACTGTCCGTCTAAATATACCTTGTATCTCGTCTTAGTCATCGGTTCAATCTTTGTAACCGTCATAACGATACTCCCATCTTATTCTTCTGTCTTTGCTTCTGCCTTTGCATCCTTCTTAGAATCCTCGGCACTCTTTTCTTCCCCTTCGCCTCCGATATGATAATGTGCTCTGATCTTCTGCTCTAACTCATCCATGATCTCCGGATGTTCTGTAAGATACGACTTGGCATTCTCTCTCCCCTGACCAATCTTATCATTGTTATAAGAAAACCATGATCCACTCTTATTTACCAGATTAATGCTTACTGCAAGATCTAAGATATCTCCTTCTTTGGAAATTCCTTTTCCGAACATAATATCAAACTCAGCTTCCTTAAACGGAGGTGCGATCTTGTTCTTAACCACTTTAACTCTGGTTCTGTTACCCACCATCTCTCCACTCTGCTTCAGAGTCTCTGTTCTTCTGACATCCATACGGATCGAAGCATAGAACTTCAATGCACGTCCACCTGTCGTTGTCTCAGGATTACCGAACATCACACCAACCTTCTCACGTAACTGGTTGATAAAGATAACTACACAATTCGACTTACTAATGACCGGTGTAAGCTTACGGAGTGCCTGGGACATCAGTCGTGCCTGCAGACCTACATGAGAATCTCCCATATCGCCATCGATCTCCTGACGCGGAACCAATGCTGCAACTGAGTCCACAACGATAATATCCATCGCTCCGGATCTTACCATCGTCTCTGTAATCTCCAGCGCCTGATCACCGCTGTCTGGTTGCGAGATGTAAAGTTCATCGATATCTACACCTATATTCTTGGCATATGCCGGATCAAGTGCATGCTCGGCATCAATAAATCCTGCAATTCCACCTCTCTTCTGGACTTCTGCAATCATATGTAACGCAACTGTCGTCTTACCACTGGATTCAGGACCATAAATCTCCACAATACGTCCTCTCGGAACTCCACCAAGTCCAAGTGCAAGATCCAGGCTAAGGGATCCTGTCGGTATTGTCTCAACCGCTACCTGCGCTGCAGGATCTCCCAGCTTCATAACAGTTCCCTTTCCAAAATCTTTCTCTAATTTTGCAATCGCAGCATCTAATGCCTGCTTTTTATTCTTATTCTCAATTGCCATGTTAAATCTCCTTTTCGAAGCAACGAACTAATGTTCGTTTCCTGTTTATTATAGTAGTATACTTGTTCCAAAATGTCAACAAATTTTTCTAAGAATCCTGAGAAGTTCTTAAAAACATATCTGTCAATTTTATCCTCTGATTATAACTTGGAAATCTTCCCACAGAACACAGGAAGCTGCCAGAATTTATTGATAACCCCATAACTATTTTCAAGATACCACATCTTCTCGGTTCCGTCAATATTCTGCCACAAAAGTCCAAAGAACTGAACTATCACAAAGGTCCAAAAATCTGAAGTATTTTTACAGGGCAGCAAACATGCCAAAATATTCAAAGCCGCCTGCATAAACAGACGGCTCTGAGTGGGTTTATTTATATTGTGATTTATCGATTTTCAAGTAATTTGTCAATACTTACTAATTTTACACTGAGAACAAAAATCTCTGCTGCAAGCTTCAGTTCCTCTAATGTCGGATAAGATGGTGCAATACGGATATTCTGATCTTTTGGATCCTTTCCGTATGGATAGGTAGCTCCTGCATTTGTCATGATCAGTCCTGCTTCTTTTGCCTTTGCTACGATTGCTTTTGCACAGCCTTCCATAGAATCAAAGGAGATAAAATATCCTCCACGCGGTGCCAACCATGAACCAATCTCAAGTCCACCGAGTTCTTTCTCCAGAGTCTCTAAAACAGCGTCAAATTTAGGTCTCAGAATCTCTGCATGTTTCTTCATATGTTTCACTATACCGTGAATATCACCGAAAAATCTTACATGACGAAGCTGGTTTACCTTGTCATGTCCGATTGTCTGGATGCTCATCTGTTTCTTAATATCTGCAATATTTGCATCTGATGCTGCAAGTGCGCTGATACCTGAACCCGGAAAACTGATCTTTGATGTAGATGAGAATTTGTAAACCAGATCCTGGTTTCCTTCTTTCTTGCATTCCATCAGAAGTTCAATCAGATAATCCTGCTTATCTTCATATAAATGATGTACACCATAAGCATTATCCCAGTAAATACGGAAATCCTCTGCTGCCGGTTTCAGACATGCAAAACGATGAACCGTCTCATCAGAATATGTAATACCCTGTGGATTAGAATACTTCGGCACACACCAGATTCCCTTGATCATCGGATCCTTAGAAACAAGATCTTCTACAATATCCATATCCGGACCTGTCGGTGTCATCGGCACATTGATCATCTCGATACCAAAATGCTCTGTTATCTTGAAATGTCTGTCGTATCCAGGAACCGGACATAAGAATTTTACTTTATCAAGCTTTGCCCAAGGAGTGCTTCCCATAACACCGTGTGTCATTGCACGGGCAACCATGTCGTACATTACATTCAGACTGGAATTACCAAATACGATAACATTATCTCTTGGGACTTCCATCATATCAGCCATCAACTGTTTTGCCTCAGGAATACCATCTACCACACCGTAGTTACGGCAGTCTGTTCCATCGTCACACAGAAGGTTCGTATCACTGTTCAGTACATCCATCATCCCCATAGACAGATTAAGCTGGGCTGCTGACGGCTTACCTCTGGCCATATTTAAATTCAATCCCTTACCTTTTACATCCTCGAATTTTGCTTCTAACTCTGCTTTTAATGCAAGAAGCTCTTCTGTAGTCATATCTTTATATGCGATCATACCAATCTCCTCCAGTCTTTTTTCACGAGTGTTATTTTATACAATTTATGACGTTTCGTCAATGGTATCTTTCATATTTTCTGCTTATATTTTCATTTTTAGTGTTATTTACATAATAATTGAAATTCTATCCTGTTTTTTATTCATATTTATGCAAGAATCTCTGAAAAACCAGATGCAGATACAAAAAATAAGACCGTTTATCCACCGTCTGCGCGGTTACAATCTGGTATTTATCTATCACCTCTCCGTTTAATCGGTATTCAATCTTCCCCACTTCTTGATTTTTTTGTACCGGTGCCTTCAGATATTCTTTCCAGGTAGTTTTTACTGTCAGCTTTTCATTCTTTCCTAATAATATTTTTTTATCCGGGTCCCAGCCTTTTATTTTCAGTCTGATCTTAACATCGGTTTCGTAAGGATTTTTGGTTTCTACACCGTTCCAGACCGGAATATCAGGAATATCTACCTTCCGTCCCAGACTTCTGTAATGGAAATTTTCATCTGCATAGGAGATTAACGTCTTCATATCTTTCCATTTATACCCTTTATTGTTCGGCCAGCCACAAGCTAAAAGTGCTACGATAAATGTTCTGTCCTCTTTTTTCACCACCCCGACATAACAGTATCCTGCATCTGCCGTAAATCCGGTTTTTCCCGTCAGTGCTCCATCCATCATCGTAAGAAGTGCGTTATGATTATAGCAGCTGTACTGTGATGTTCCGTCTATATCTGAAAATGTATACTGCTTTGTCCTGGTGATTTTCAGAAATTCTGCCCGTTTCGGCGATTCCATTACACAATATCTCAAAATCCTGGCGAGATCTGCTGCCGTTGTGGAATGTATCCCTTTTTCATCCGAAGCATCCAGACCATTCGGTGTGATAAAATAAGTATCTTTACATCCGATTTCTGCAGCTTTCTCATTCATTTTTTCTGCAAATGCTTTTACTGAACCGCCCACAGCTTCAGCAATCGCCACTGCTGAATCATTGTGGGATTCTAACATCAGCGAATACAAAAGATCCCGCAGATAAAATTTCTCACCCATTTTCATTCCAAGTCGGACCTTTGGCTGGTTCACTGCATTTTCCGAAACTTCGGTCACCTGGTTTTCCGTCATATTTTCCAGTATCAGTATGCAGGTCATGATCTTCGTGGTACTTGCCATCGGGCGGACTTCATGTTCATTTTTCCCATATAAAATACGCCCACTGTCTGCATCTATCACTGCTGCAGACCGGGCGTATAGTTCTTCTGCCTTCGGCGTACTTATCTGATCTTCTGCATGTACAAAAACAGGCGTTCCAAGCATTGCAAAAATAATCAGACATACACAAAATAATCTTCTTTTTTCCCTACCCATAAGCATCACCATTCCCATATATTCAGACTGCTATATCTAACAATATGCTTATGTTCCATTGCCTATGTATTAAAATCTATTTTCAAACTTTGTCTTAGATATTTAACTTTAACTGTGCTTCCTCTTCTGCTTCTTCCTTAAAGTTCTGCATCTGCTCCGGATTCAGGCTCGGAAGATCATCAAGTGACTGCACACTAAATCTCCGAAGGAACTCTTCTGTTGTTCCAAATAAGATTGGTTTTCCCGGGGCATCTAATCTTCCCACTTCACCCACCAGTCCATACTCTACTAATTTATTAACTGCATGATCCGATTTTACACCACGGATTTTCTCAATTTCAAGCCTCGTTACCGGCTGTTTATATGCGATGATCGATAATGTTTCCAGCATAACATCGGAAAGCACATACCGCTTTGGCTGCTTAGCCACCCGGATCAGATACTCATAATTCTCTTTCTTCGTACACAACTGAAAAGAATCCTCCAGTTCAATAATACGGATTCCACGGTCTGCCCGCTCGTACTTGTCCATCATCTGATGGATAATCTTTCTGGTTGTCTCTTCATCATGCTCGATCGCCATCGCAATTTTCTCTAATTCTACAGATTCTCCCATGGTAAAAAGAATCGCCTCTATTATTCCTTCTATCTTCTTAATCTCCACGAACTCCTATCCTTCCTTCTGTTCTGTCTCATCCCGTTCCGGCATCTTCTCTGTATCCACCGTCTGAATCTGAATATCATCAAACGGCTGCTCCTGTTCTATCTTGATCATTCCATCTTTCATAAGCTGCAGGATTGCTAAAAACGTTACAACTACCTGAACTTTTGAACTCTGCTTTTTCAATAACTGTCTGAAGCTGAAACGGCGGTGTTCTCTCGCATATTCATACACATAATCTAACTTTTCTTCCACCGTAACTTCTTCTTTTTCTATCTTTCCAAATTTACTTCGGATCGGGTCAACTTTATCGACCTGGCGCCTCATGACTTCCTGAAAAATCTGATTTAATTTATGCAATGTCAGATCACCGATCAACTCATCAAGATCCACCGGAGTCTCATAAGAACGCACTTCCTCCGGGATATGCGGCTCACGGTACATAATGTAATCTGCATCCATCTGCCGGTCTTTGAGTTCATAAGACATATACTTGTACATCTTATACTCCAAAAGCTGTTCTACCAGTTCCTGTCTCGGATCTTCTTCCTCACCGTCTTCATTCACTTCTTTCGGAAGTAACATCTTACATTTAATATCCAGAAGTGTCGCAGCCATGACAAGAAATTCACTCATCACATTCATATCTTCTTTTTCCATGGCCTTAATATAATCCATGTACTGATTCGTAATCTCCACAATTGGGATATCATAAATGTCTATTTTATTTTTATCGATCAAATGCAGCAGCAAGTCCAACGGTCCCTCGAAGACCTGCAGCTTTACCGGAATTCCACTTCCCATCTATACACCTCTAACTCCATCGATTTCTAATACGACCAGTTCTGCCGGATTCCAGAGTCTGATCGGCACAGAATGTACCCCCAGGCCCTTACTGACAACGATCGTCTTTTTATCTTCTCTGTAAATGTCCCCGGAATAATGCGGAAACAATAGAAAGTCCGGTCCTATCACGCCGCCGACCCACGGAAGTCTCATCACACCTCCGTGCAGATGACCGCATAGAATAAGATCCGCACCCCATTCTTTATACAATGGCACATACGCCGGATGATGTGCCATTAATATCTGATAAGCATCCGAAGCTTTGCCGATCCGGCCATCGATCTCTTTCCTTTCAATCTTCGAATGTCTGAACTTCTGGTATCCCCTCAAAGGAATCTCCAATCCGGTAACAGAAACCGGGACACCATCCCAGCAAAGATTTACCGATTCATTTTCAAGCAGCCGGATCCCCGCTTTCTCCAGGCCTTTTTTATATGCCTGATAGGACTGCTCATATTTTTCCGGATATTCTTTTAATCTCTGCTCATGATTTCCATTTGCGCAGTAAACCGGGGCGATCTGCGGCAGTCTGCCCAAAAATCTCAACGTTTCTTCATAAGAGGTTCCGTCTTTTCTCACCAGCATATCACCACCGATCAGAATCATATCCGGGTCGGCATCTCTGACAGCTTCAAACAATTTTTCATTGTGCTCCCCATAACTGTAATTGTGAAGGTCACTTAAAAATACAACTCTTCTCTTCCTCTTAAGGGATCTCAATTTTTCGGAAGTCACCTGGTACTTTGTTACCTGAAAAGTACGCAGTTCTCTTCTATTCTCTATCAAACATCCTGTGATCGCCAAAAAAAGGATCACACTAACACTTACGATTCCGATATTCAATAATATACTCTCCTGCGATTATATCTTATCTTAAAGCCTACAGAGTTTATTATATAGTTTCCGGAGTAAATATGCAATGAAAAGCATACTTTCTTACAATTTTCGAGAGAGTACTGGCATAGGTTGCTTTTTTTACTGTTTCTGTTGTCAGGATTGCCACACTTCCTACTTTCTCTTTGCCCTGATAGAACTGTACTTCTCCGACTTTCTCGCCTTTCCTTAACGGAGCCTTTAAATGGCTCTTATATTTCACTTTCCGCTCCGGTTTACCGGTTTCTCCCCCCGTTACCGTCACATATGTAAATGGTTTCTCCTGTGCAACTTTTACACTTTCTTTTTGACCTCCGGAAATCTGCACCGGTGATAATTTCTTTACATTTTCTTCTGTATACCGACTGCATTTTGAAAATCCATAATCCAGAAGCGTTACGGCGTCTTTAAACCGCTCTTTCGGTGTCGGATCTGCCATGATCACCGCAATCAGTTCGATCCCGTCTTTCTCCGCAGTCGCCGAGATACAAAATTTCGCCAGCCCGGTGGATCCGGTTTTTAATCCGGTAGCATACGCATACTGTCGAATCAGTTTATTCGTATTGGTCAGTCCAAATTCACTGGAACCTTTTCTGGTCTCGTGTACAATGTTCTCCATCCAGATTTTTGAATATTCATGGATCTGCGGATATTTCGTGATCAGTTCTCTGGACATCAGCGCAATGTCTCTGGCAGTCGTCAGATGACCATCCGTATCCAGACCATTACAGTTCACAAAATTCGTATGTTCCATCCCTAGGTTCTTCGCCCGCTCATTCATTTTCTTGACAAATTCGGCCTCACTGCCGCCTATGTACTCAGCCATAGCCACCGCCGCGTCATTGGCACTTGCCACGGAAATACATTTTATCATCGTATCTACCGTCTGCGTCTCACCCACTTCCAGAAAGACCTGTGAGCCTCCCATCGAAGCGGCATACTCAGAAGTCGACACTCCATCCTCCAGTTTAATCTTCCCGGATGCCAGGGCATCAAACGTTAACAGCAACGTCATGATTTTCGTCACACTTGCCGGCGGCAGCTCCTCATCTGCGGATTTCTCATACAATATCTGTCCGGTGGATGCCTCCATGAGAATCGCCGACGGCGCACTTACGTCCACAGTATCTTCCGTTGTATTTTCTTCAGTTAAAGTATTGGTTCCACTGTCCGTTTCTTCTCCGGCAGCAGGCAGCACACCCACACATAGGACACACAGCATCACACTGAGCAGTATTGCCAGAATACGCTTCATCATTTACAGACTCCCTGTCAGGATCTTTTACTATTATTTTAATAATCTTCTATAAAAAATATGACCAAAAAGAAGTCTAAAAAAGAAAGACCGAAAGCTTTCCCGCTCCGGTCTTTCTCGTACATCTTTGTTATTTCTCTGCCATCTGTTTTTCCTGCTGCTCGATCATCTTCTTGACCATATATCCGCCTACGGATCCATTCTGTCTTGAAGTGAGGTCTCCATTGTATCCGTCTGATAACGGTACCCCAAGCTCGCTTGCTACCTCATATTTAAATTTGTCTAATGCACCTTTTGCTTCTGGTACTGCTGCTTTGTTTGATGAACGATTTGCCATTTTATACTCCTCCTTTTTGTAACTTTTGTTATTTGTTACAATCCTAGTATATGGAGGAATTAGATTATTACACTAGAAGTTCCTTCATGTTTTGGAAAAATCTGTTGCAGCGATAAATTCATTTTTTCAATCTCATCGGCAGCCTCGTTTGCTTTCTGCAAAATTTTTGCATCCTGATAAATGTCTCCCAAACGGAAATCCATCAGACCACTCTGCCGGATTCCGAACAGATCTCCCGGTCCGCGGAGCCTTAAGTCTTCACTTGCGATCTTAAATCCATCATTGCTGTGATTTAAAATATCCAGTCGTTCTTTCGTCTCTTTTGATTTTGAATTGCTCATGAAAATGCAGTAAGACTGATACCTGCCTCGTCCCACACGGCCACGGAGCTGGTGAAGCTGTGCCAGTCCGAAACGCTCAGCATTCTCGATCAACATCACTGTCGCATTCGGAACATCAATTCCAACTTCGATAACTGTCGTAGATACCAGGATCTGCGTCTCATTTCTTCCGAAACGATCCATAATATCGTCCTTTAATTCCTGCTTCATGCGACCATGAAGGTAATCCACCTTAATCTGATCACCCATTTCCGACTGAAGCATTGCCGCATAGTTCATGACATCTTCTGCTTCCAGGTTCTCACTTTCCTCAACCATCGGACAGATCACATAACACTGTCTTCCCTCTGCAATCTGTTTTCGCATAAACTGATATGCAGTCTTGCGATATCCGTTGTCCACCACGCAGTTCTTGATCGGCAGACGGTTCGCCGGCAATTCATCGATTACGGAAATATCCAGATCACCATACAAGATAATCGCAAGGGTTCTCGGTATCGGAGTCGCACTCATAACCAAAACATGCGGAACACCGCCTTTACTTGCAAAGGTCTCTCTCTGCTTTACACCAAAACGATGCTGCTCATCCGTGACAACCAGTGCCAGATGATCATAATTTACACGGTCCTGTATCAGCGCATGGGTACCAATGATTATCTTGGCGTACCCACACTCGATCCGATCATAAGCTCTCCGTTTCTCTTTCGCCTTCATAGAACCCGTCAAAAGTTCTACCTTCACCGGAATCTGATGTTCTTCCAATAATTTTGTAATAGAATCATAATGCTGCCTTGCCAGAACCTCCGTTGGAGCCATCATGGCCCCCTGACATCCATTTAACGCCACATTTAAAAGTGCCAGCACCGCAACAATTGTTTTTCCGGAGCCTACATCTCCCTGCACCAGTCTGGACATGGCAGTCTCACCTGCCATATCTTTTGCAATCTCTTCCCAGACCTTTTTCTGTGCACCTGTAAGTTCAAAGGGAAGATCTTTGACAAACTGATCCATCTCCGGTTTGCGCTCGATCGGATATTCATTCGCAAGTCTCTCGTTATTTTCTTTCAGATCTCTCAAAAGCAAAATAAATTCCAGGAATTCATCAAATACCAGACGATTTCTGGCATGGTAAAATACTTCTTTATCTTCCGGAAAATGAATTCCGCGGATCGCATAATTATGTTCCGCCATTCCCAACCGCAAGCGCAGTTCGTCCGGGAGATAATCCTTCGACAGATCCAACTGATCCAGTGCCTGCTTCATCGCTTTCGTTACGATATTATTGGAAAGCCCTGCCGTCAATCCATAGATTGGCTGCAGGGTGTACAGTTTGTCCTTATATTTATCCGAAGGATAGAACATCTCCGGATGTTCCAACACAAGACTGCCACCTTTGTTCACCACTCGACCACGGAGCGTAATGACCCCACCACCGGATAAGGTATTCCGTAAAAAAGGCATACGAAACCATATTGCTTTCACTGTCCCCGTAATGTCTTTTATGTGGACCGACACAATCTGCATGTTGCGATTGCCGCCCATCTGTGGTTTTCCATAGATCATGCCTGTGACCGTCTGTACTTTTCCTTCTTCTAATTCACTGATCGGAACCGGATCTTCATAGACATCATACCCTCTCGGATAATAACGGATCAGATCTCCCACTGTCTCTACACCGACTTTGGAAAATAATCCCGCTGTCTTGTCCCCGATTCCTTTGAGTTCTTTTATATTTGTCTGTTCTATCATCTTACTCTACTGCAAGTACATAATAGTAAATCGGCTGTCCTCCGAAATGAGCATCAATATCCACATCAGGATAGAGTTCAGCCAGTTCCTCTGCAAATTTGTCTGCATCTTCTTCTGATACATCCTCACCGTAATACAGACTGATAAGCTCAGCATCCTCATCTACTAATTCTGCCAGCATCTCTTTGGCAGTTTCCTCGATGCCCTTTCCTACTGCAAGAATACCTGCATCACCGATACCCATGATATCTCCCTCATGGATTTCTTTGTCATCAATATGAGTATCTCTGACCGCATAAGTTACCTGTCCGGTCTTGACATTCTTAATCTCTTCAAGCATTGCCTCTTCATTTGCTTTTGCATCAGAATCAGGCATGAAGTTAATGATCGCAGTAATTCCCTGCGGTACTGTCTTTGTAGGGATTACGATAATCTCTTTATCTTCTACCAGCGCCTTCGCCTGGTTCGCTGCCAGAATGATATTCTTATTATTTGGCAAAATGAAAATACTATCCGCATTTACCTGATCGATTGCATTTAACATATCTTCTGTACTTGGGTTCATGGTCTGACCACCCTCGATGATATAGTCAGCACCGAGTTCTCTGAAGATATCATTTAAACCTTCACCTATAGAAACTGTAATAAATCCCATTGCCTTTCTCGGCTCTTCCAGCTTCTTCTCCTCTGCCTGCTTTGCAGCAACCTTCTCTGCATCGCGGATGACCTTCTCCTGATGCTCCTCACGCATGTTGTCAATCTTCATGCGAGTAAGCTGTCCAAATGTCAGACCTTTCTGGATCGCAAGTCCAGGATCATTGGTGTGTACATGTACTTTGACAACTTCGTCATCAGCCACACATACGATAGAATCTCCGATAGAAGATAAAAACGCTTTAAATTCGGCTTCATCTTTATTCGTAAATTCTTTCTCTAACATTATGATAAATTCTGTACAGTAGCCGAATTTAATATCTACTTCGCTCTGTACCTCTGCCTTAGGAGCTGCCGGTTTAGCCTCTGCGGAAATCGCACTGTAGTCAATCTCTTTCCCTAAAAAAGCATCATAAGCACCTTTAATTACTTCTAAAAGTCCCTGTCCGCCGGAATCCACAACACCTGCCTCTTTTAAAACAGGAAGCATATCAGGAGTCTTATTTAAAACTTCCTGAGCATATTCAATCACAGCCGGGAAGAATACCTCTAAATCATCAGTCTCCTCAGCCATCTCTGCAGCTTTATCAGCGATACCGCTTGCTACAGTAAGAATCGTACCTTCTTTTGGTTTCATAACAGCCTTATAAGCGGTAGTCTTTGCACGCTCACAGGCTGCTGCAAGTAACATCACATCTACTTCTTTCTCATCACGGATGGCTTTTGTAAATCCGCGGCAAAGCTGTGATAAAATAACACCTGAGTTACCTCTGGCACCGCGAAGAGAGCCTGAAGAAATCGCTTTTGCCAGACTCTTCATATCTGCAGCATCCCCAAGAGCTGCAACTTCTTTTGCAGCCGCCATGATCGTCATAGACATATTTGTACCCGTATCTCCATCAGGAACCGGGAATACATTTAACTCATTAATATATTCTTTCTTTGCTTCAATATTCTGTGCACCTGCTAAAAACATACGTGACAGCAGTTCCACATTAATTGTATTAGTAGCCACTTTCTATGTTCCTCCTTAACTAATCGATGACTCTTACGCCTTCGATATAGATGTTGATCTTATCTACCGGCATACCGGAAAACTCTTCTACTTTGTACTTCACATTACCGATCAGGTTGTCTGTCACTGCAGAAATGCTGACTCCATAGGCAACGATAATATGGAAATCAATGCTGATATGATTATCCTCAGAAATAGAAACCTGAATACCTCTGGTCAGGCTCTCTTTCTTCAGAAGATGAACCAATCCATCTTTCATATTCACTGCAGCCATACCAACGATACCAAAACACTCTACAGCGACTGTTCCGGCATACATAGCGATGACATCTGTATCAATTGTAATAATACCTAAATCTGTACTAATACGTCCTTTCATATATATAACCTCCATCTTTGTTCAAATACACTAAGACATAAAATCAGATATATTATACTCTGTTTCATGGGATATTACAACGAAAAAGTTAGGCAGACTGGATTTTGTTGCCAATCTGCCTGGGGTTGTGGTGTTTAATTTTTCTTTTTTATTAATGAACTGATCTTGCGTAAAGGTTGGGTAACTTTCCACGAAGTGGAATTAAGCAAAGTTTCCAGTTCATTGACGTAATTTTTCAAATCCCTTTCAGAATTGGCCAAATTTGATTTATATTGATCCAGTTCTTGCTGTAATTCATTAATCTTCAGATTATATTTTTGAATATCCTGCATCATACCAAAATTCCGCACTCTATATAATTGATAAAACTTTTTTAACGAAAAGTCAAATTTATCTTCTAATAGTTTCAAATTTTCCGGTATTCTCAATAATTCTTCATATTTTTCCAATCCCAGAAAATTTATATTATCTCCTGCACATTTTTCTAAAAGATGCGCCTTTTCAAATTCCAATTCGAGTTTTGTTCCGGAATCGCTATTCAGAAAATGATCCCCAAAAAATTCAACAAATTCTTCATTTGACATAAAATCAAAAAAATTCTTCCTCACAAGCATCTGCACATTAAGAAAAGCGTATTCTTTTCCATTTGTACTTCCGCTTATTTTAGATTCTTCCGTGGTCCATCGGTATTTTACTAATCGTTCATTCATAATATAAATAGGGTATTTCACCACCAATCGAGTCCACATTTCAAAATCCTGTGCCGGAACATAAGAAAGATTATATGCCTTTCCTATTTCGTCCAATGCTTTTCTTCTTATCAATGCTGAAGGATTACACAAACAATTTCCTGTGAAGAAAAAATATTGTAGCCATTCTTTCTGAGTCTTATTTTCTACATTATTGAACATATCTGCAACCCATTGATGTGCGTCATTGGCCATTTTTCCGTCTTCATCAATGATATTTACTTTTGAAAAACAAGCTCCATATTTTGGATTACTTTCCATAAATTCTATTTGTTTTTCCAGTTTTTCTCTTTCCCACTGATCATCACTGTCAATACGTGCTATATAATCTCCTCTCGCCATATTAAAACCGATATTGGTCGTATATGCAACATGTCGATTAACTTTTGAATAATGCTTGATAATTCTTTCATCCAAAAAGCTTTCAATAATCTCTCTAGATTCATCAGTAGAAGCATCATCTACAATGATTAATTCAAAATCTTTATACGTCTGGTTTAAAACACTCAAAATAGTTTCTTTAATATATCTCCCACCATTATAATTTGGAAGAACAATACTTACTTTCGGATTCATATGGCACCTCTCTTTCTCCATCAACTCAGCCAAGTCGGTGTTACATGAAGCACATAACCTCTATAATAACAGACTACTAAATATGCACTAAATATAATTGTGCAGGTTACAACAGACAATATTTCACAAGTATTTTTACTGATTTTTAGATTATTGGCCGCACCAAATTTTTGTAATAGTGGCAAAAAGCAGATAATGTATGGATGTAAATATCTTCCGTGTAATTCATCAAAATTAATTGCCTGAGATTTATAACTAATATAAAATCCGGTATATATGCCTACCCAGTTAATGAGAAAAACGATACTGCAGCCTACCGCAAATGTGGATTTCCACTTAAATGGCTTTTCAGTCATAAATATTAAAAAGGTCGTAAACATCCACAACAAATTGAATAACTCCGGAAGAATTGTCGGTACAACTGTAAACATCGTTTTCGCACGTCTTCCCATAGTTGCCGTATTCAAATAATTCTTTATAAATATTTTAGCAAATAATATCAGATTTAGTTTTTCATTCAAAAATAATATTGACACTATTACAACTGTTCCGCTCAATACTATACAAAATATCTTCTTAACATTACTTTCCTTAATCCATTTATATATTGGATCCGTAATCATAGGCAGGAAAACTATCAGTACTAGTGCGAATATATAATTTCTTTTTGAAAACAAAAGCAATACTATTGTAAATAAGGTATATAAATAATCTTTTATTTTCAAATCTCGTATAGACTGTACTTTTGCCAAATCTATTATATTCACAAAAAATACTGCCAATGACACATATGAAAAAATATCATAACTGGGGCTTGCTAATTTCTGCATACAAGGTATCGAAAACATTAAAAATAAAGACCATTTTCCATCCCTACTTTTCTTTATAAGCAAACTCATTAAAATAGCGAAAAACAACAAAGAACTAATTCTTGAACAGTACAACATCATTCCATAACTCGGATATATAACACGTCCAATCAAAACCCCGATTGCACCGGGTAGATGCGCAATGTCAACCTTAGCTGTTATGTTTGGATCCTTCTGTAAATCCAATGATATTCCGTCAGATTCTACATCTTTTAGAACCTTTTTATTAAATCCCTCTACATCAAATTGTTCCATTTTCTCATCCAAATTTATTGCCTGATATTCCAAATTACGAACTGTCTGATTTTCCATACTCTTTGGATGATTTGATGAAAAGATATTATAACATGCACTCAAATGATAACCTTCGTCTCCATTCGCCAGTGGAAAGGTTAAAAAAACTGATGCTATGCCAAATATCATAATTATTATAAAATAAACTAGTTCCGGTCTTTGTTTTGAAGAATGCATCCCCAATACTCCTCTTTATTTTTGCAAAGTAAACGGTACAGAAGTAGAAAAATTCACATTATAATACGGATCTCCCGTTTTAAATATTGATTCCCATTTTCCCCGGAATCTCGAAAGTTCTCTATTAAATCTTTCTTTCTTTTCTTCTGTATCCTCGTATCCTCTGGATTTCGACTCATAATGATACCATTCTGCAAATGCATTATACACGATCAACTTATCTTTTGCTCTTAACCGCAGACAATAATCTACATCATTACATGCCACAGCAAATTCTTCATCAAATCCCCCCAGCTGCAGGAATAGATCTTTCTTCGTCATCATACATGCGGCTGTGACAGCACTGTAATTACAGTTGATTCTGGCTCTGACCATATAGCCATAGTCATCCCTTCCAATTGCTCTGTTAGCATGATATGCATAGCCACATATTCCAACTACAACTCCGGCATGCTGAATGGTATCATCTGCATAAAGCAGTTTTGCTCCAACAGCTCCCACTTCTGAGCGCATACAACATCCCAGCATTTCTTCCAATGCATTTTCACTGATTAATTCTGTATCATTATTCAAAAATAACAAGTAATCTCCTGCCGCATAATCTACAGCAAAATTATTAATCGCAGAATAATTAAATCCTGTTTTCCACTCTACTACTTTAATATTAGAATGATCCTGTTTTAACTGTTCATAATATTTAAAAGTTTCTTTCTCAGTACTATTATTTTCTACAATAATAATTTCAAAATTTTGATAACTGCTTTTTGCATATATAGAATCAACACAACGTTTCAAATCTTTTATATGGTCTTTATTTGGAATAATGATTGAGATTAATGGATTTCCATGGATCTTATATTTCACATGATACATACCCCATAATCCCAGATGCTCGACTGTGGCATCTGTGTGCATTCTTTTCAGATGATCTTCAATTGCACGTTTTCCCGCTTCATATGCATACATCTTGCTTGAAGGATCTCCAGCCACAGAGTTCATATGAACTCTCCAATGATATAAAATCATCGGGATATGCTTGATCTTCTCTGCATTTTCAATACACCTGAACATCACATCATAATCCTGGGAGCCATCATATTCGCTTCTGAATCCGCCAATTTCCTTAATAATAGACGTCTTTACAACAAAAAAATGAGTAATATAATTATGGGATCTAAATAAATCCATGCTAAAATCTGGTTTAAAATTAGGATCAAGATGCTTTTTCCCATCTCCTGTTATTTTGTCTTCATCCGTATACAGGATATCATACTCCTTCTCTTGAAGTGCTTTTACAACTTCAAACAATGCGTTAGGCGCCAGAATATCATCATGATCAAAAAGTCCGATGTAATCACCCGTTGCCAACTCCAGGGCTGCATTTGTATTACCCGCTATTCCAAGATTTTTTTCTAATAAAACATATTTTATTCTATCATCAGCAGCACTATATGCTTCCAGTTCTTTTTCAACAGCCACATCGCCTTCGCTACCATCTGCAATGCACAATTCCCAATTTACATACGATTGAGAGATGACTGAATCAATCATCTCTCTGAGATATGTTACCGGAGTTTTATAAGTCGGAACAATAATACTAATCTTCGGTTGTTTTTCAAATTCTGTCTTTCTCTGTTTTCCCAGTTCTTCCTCTGTAATTTTATGAAGCTCATACCATTTATTATAAGGGAGCCCTTCTGCATTGACCCTCGCTATCACACGATGTTTCAATCCTTTTACTCCATTTTTACGTACATATTGTATCGCTTTTTTAATTCTTTTTAAATTTATATAGCGAATAAATTTTCTACAAAACTCAAACGGATTATTTTTTTTCACCTTGTGACTCCTCAACTACTTAAATAATTTATATAGTACCCTCATAAATCCAACAATATATGCAATAAATACAAGTAGAACTAACATTGTTTCCAGATCAAAACGATTCGTCACTGACTTCATGATCAATGTTCCACCTACATCTTTTCCGTCAATCTTTAACGCAGAACCATCCTCTACTTTTCCTTCATAAAAGAAACTGGTTCCTACACCTTCATCAAATCTCGCATTTACATTTTTAAATACTACTCGGAATTTCTTTCCTTTACAATTTTCTACTGTATCAAATTTAAACACATTAAATTTGCTGTTTTTCATGTCGTTGGTGTTCAATTCAGATTCTGCCACTTTTTTACCAGACTCATCATAAACTGTAAGATTTACAAAAATATTCTCTACTTTTTCAGGAACTGAGCATTTTACGGTAATACCATCCAAGGTATCTTCCACACAGACAAATTCCTGTTCGATTTCTCCTTGTACTATTCCTGTTGAAATATAATCTTTATTGTCAACATGCTTATCATATATCGCATTTACTTTCGCAATATGAGCATAAAGATAAGCAAGTATTATAACTATTATAATTCCTACTATTTTTTTGCTTTTACTCTTCATATTCTCTCTCCACTAATATGCCTGCTTATAAGCATCACAAACAGAGTCTACATCTCCCAGCATTTTTACATTTCCATGCTCTAACCAGACAATTTTATTACAGATTGATTTTACCTGGTCAATACTATGTGAAACAAATAGAATTGTTGTTCCCAGATCCATCATATGGCGGATTCTTTCTTCACATTTTTGTTGGAAACGGAAATCTCCTACTGAAAGCACCTCATCAACAATCAAGATATCCGGTATTCCTATCGTTGCAATGGCAAATGCCAGTCGTGATACCATACCTGAAGAAAAATTTTTGACTGGAACATCCATAAAATCTTTTAACTCTGAAAAAGCTACGATATCATCATAGTGTTTCTCCATAACATCTCTCGGATAGCCTAAAAGTGCTCCATTCAAATATATGTTTTCCTTTGCTGTCAGATCTACGTCAAATCCGGCTCCCAGCTCAATCAACGGGGCAACATTTCCAAACACCTGCACACTGCCCTTCGTAGGCTTTAAGACTCCGGCAATCGTTTTTAACATAGTACTCTTGCCGCTTCCATTCAAACCAATAAGCCCCAGTGAATCGCCTTTTTGCACATCAAAAGAAACATCTTTAAGCGCCCAGAATTCATTATACGCAACTTGTCCCTTCAAACTTTTGATAAAGTATTCTTTAAAACTATCAAATTTTTCGCTGGCCAAATTAAATCTCATAGATACATGATCTACTCTTATCGCTAAATTTTCTTCCATAAAAAATCCACCTCTAAATATTCAAAATAAATGTATCCTGATTTTTATAAAATACATATAAGCCTAATGCCATACAAACAGCCGTTTCCACAATTGCTACTACCAATGACTGCCAGCTAAATACCATTCCATAAATCATAACATTTCGCAGCATAATCAACATATTAGTCAATGGATTCAACATAACCAGTTTAGATAACCATTCCGGCAATGCTGACATTGGATAAATTACAGGTGTTAAATACATTAACATTGTAGTAAATACAGAATATAAATGCATGATATCTCTAAATCTAACTGTAATCGCCGCTAAAATCAAACCGACTCCCAGTGAAAAAAATACTAAAAAGAAAAGCGGAATCGGAGCCAGCAATACAGTCCAATGTAATTCTGCTCTCATTGCAAGCATAACGATAATAAGCGCCGTCAGCGATGCAAGTAAGTTAATAAAACTGGATATTATCCTGGAAATAACAAACAAATATTTCGGTACATAAATTTTCTTTATCAATGATGCATTCACAATAATTGAAGACATTGCACTCGTTGTAGATTCATTAAAGAAATTGAATACAATCTGTCCACTTAACAAATACAATGGGAAATTTTCAATATCAAATTTGAAAATATTTGAAAATACCACCGAAAGTACAATCATCATTAATAATGGATTTAATAAAGTCCACAATACGCCCAATACAGAACGACGGTACTTGATTTTAATATCTCTTGCTACCAGCTCATTCAACAGCGGTCTGAATTTTATAAATCCCTGCATATATCTAACCACAGTGAACCTCCTTTATTTTCTGTTCTGTTCTAAAATATCTAATTTTAATTTCTCAACAAACGCAAACGGATTATCCGTATATACATACTCTTTATTTACCGGTTTGTGTGGCACTACAATTCGATATTTGCTGCATATTTCTTTTAATTTTTCAGCAATCTGAACAGAACTGATATTTTCCATTGAAATAATATTTTCACTAAATGCTGAAATGTCTTTATTATCATACTGGTTCGTAATTACCTGTACATCAAAAGTAGCCATCTCCAATGGAGGATAACTCGGATGCGGTGAAACCATCAGTGATATTCCGGCATAACTTTCCTGAAGAACTTTAGCATATTCTTCAATTGTCAGTTTTCCAACCGACTCTAAATATACTCCTTCTCCTAAATACACCGGATCATGTTTCTCACCTGCCGATAAAACAGTCCAGCTGGAAGCATCCGGTTGAATTTCACACCACTTGCGCAGAGCGTCTACTACCACACCAAAAGCATTTCTTTCCACTCCAGGTCTTCCGTATACTAATATCTGCTTTCTCTTATAAACTGTATCATCTAATTTCAACACCTGCTCTTTTAAAGTATTGTTTAATACAGGTTCAAAACAATAAACTTCATCAAATTTGTATCCTTTGTTCAGCATGAAATCTCTTAATTCATGTGAATTAAACACTGCAATCTGCGGATACTTACATCTATAAGTTATTTCTGACAACGCATAATTCGTAGACCAGGCATAAAAACCTGGCTCATAGTCCTGGATTAAGTAAATAAACGGACGAGGATTCAAACCATTTTCATCTTCCCAACACATATATTCACTCTGAATAAGATATGCAGACCACCAGGATGTAAACATAAACTGATCCTTTTCTGATACAGCTAATGTCTTTAATTTTCTATCCATCATCGGAACAATTTGATGCTTTGCGTCACTCATTTCTTCGGCAGGTACTACCTGATAACGTTTACTATATTTTTCGATTGCCTCGTCATTAAGCTCTGCATCAATCAAAATGATTCTTGATTCGCAGTCCAAAGAATCTACCAAAGCTTCAAATACCTTTAATGCTGTTGCTATTCCACCAAATACATGCTCTGCATTTAATGACGGCAACATCAGATTCAGCCGATAGTTTTCTCTTGTAACTTTCCTGAACCGTAATTCTCTTATTGGTCCTTTATCAATCTTTAATACTTTCTTCTTCTGAACCGGGGCTTTCTTCTCTGCAACTTTTGGTACACAGCTGTTAATATCTAAATTCTTATTATAATAAGGATCTCCACCCTTTCTATAACCTGAATACATAATATCAGACAAATCAAAATCTATCTGTGGAATATAAGAATCTCTGCTTTTGGACTCATAATGATATAATTTAACCTGTGGAATATATACATTTCTATAACCGTCATCCATTGCTCTCAGACAGATCTCCACATCACTGCCACAGATGATAAATCTCTCATCAAATCCACCTATTTTCTCTATTACATCTCGTGAAATAGCCATACATGCACCTGTACATGCCGATACATTTCTTGTAACCATTGCGGAAATATATGGAGTTCCATTATGAACCGGTGCTGTACCCTTGTATACGTGATCAGCCCAACCTCCCATACCAACTACAACGCCAGCATGCTGAATTGTATTGTCTTCATAAAGCAATAATCCGCCTACAACACCAATTTCCGGTTGAACAGCTCTTTCAACTAACCTTTCAAGCCATGTAGGTTCTATAACTTTCACATCATTATTTAAGAAAACAAAAACGTCTCCCTTTGCTTCCCTGATTCCATGATTATTTAATTTAGACCAGTTGAACTCATACTTAGCCTCAACTACTCTGAGATTATCATATTCCTTCTGAATTTTTGCAAAATATGTCTGCGTCTCTTCTTTCTCGGAATTATTATCTAAAATAATAATTTCAAAATTTGGATACGTAGTATTCTCATAAACACTCTTTAATGCTACATCCAGATCATCTGCATGGTCTTTGGTTGGTATGATGATCGATACTAATGGTTTATTTTCCAGATTATATCTGACATCGTATACAAACAAATTGTCCGTCTCTACAACCTCAGCTTTTCCAGCTCCCAAAGTACGATTTAAATGTTCCTGGATTGCTTTCTGTCCGGCATACTGTGCATATGGTTTTGCATCTGCGTTGGCTGCCGTTGAAGTAGGTAATGTACGCCAGGAATATAACACTTCCGGAACATGTGAAATAACCTTTGCCTTCTCAGACATACGGAGAATCAGATCATAATCCTGTGCCCCATCATATTCTTTATTAAATCCACCACACTCTTCAAACAGTGTTTTTTTGAACGCAACAATATGTCCCATATACATCTGGGACAACATCAGTTCCGGTGACCAGTCCGGCTTATATAACGGACATGAATGTACACCATTTTCATCTATCATATCCATATCACTATATACAATATCCGCTTTTGTTTTAGTGATATTTTTACATAATGATTCTAATGCATTTGGTGCGATTTCATCATCATTGTCAATCAATACCAAATAATCTCCATCTGCCATAGATGCAGCCAGATTTGAAGCCTGTGATATACCACCATTTTCTTTTGCGAACGTGACTTTAATATTACTATCCTTTAAGTTCTTTAAATAGTCTGCTACTTCACTCTGTGTAGAGGCATCATCAGAAATACATAATTCCCAATTTTTATAGGTCTGTTTCCGAATAGAATCAATCGCTTTTTCCAACCATTTAATTTCAACATTATATACAGGCATAACAAAAGAAAATTTGATTCTTTCGTTCTTCTTTCCTATAACTTCCTTTCTTCTTTTTTCCCACTCCATTCTTGCAAGTCCTTCAGCTCTGGCTCTTCCCCCTTTTAATCCATACAGAACTGTAGCCTTACTAAGGCGTAACACATCTTTCGGATGTGCTGCACAATGCTGTAAAAAAAGAATACTTTTTTCTTTTTTCCCTAACTTATTTGACTCCGTCTTTTTTTCTTTCATTTTTTATTATATTTCCTCTTTTTAATGTAATATTCTTGACTTTAACTTGTAAAGTATAGCACCTGACATTATTTTTTGCAACTATAGGCATATGTACGACACTAATCTCTTTGCAGCATATCTTCCTTTGCTCATCTTATATTACTTCTCGGACAATTGCTGAAAGCATAACAAAATACAATGTATAGCAATTTAAGAAAAGGCTTACAATCATCAGATATTTATCTGCCTTTTTTTCTAAAACTATCATCTTATTATTAATGACTATCCCAACCAATGGCAATGCCGGTAAAAAATATCGTCCTTGCACACCCTGAATTACATTTGCTGATACTGGAGTCCAACTCCAAAACATAGAAAGTAACACCAATCCGCCTATTATTATAATACAAAAAACACTCCAATATTTAACATTCTTAGATATTGGTATATATTCATTCTTTACTTCCAAAGTACTTATTAAAAAAATCAATATAAATCCAACAAGAATCACCGTCGGTATCGAAATATTTAGTCTTCCTAACGAGGTTCCTATTAATTGTCCCAAGTACTCAGAACTCACTCTCTCTAATGTACGCCACACCACTTCTATGGACCATATGGGATTTGCCAGACAATATCCCAAAGAAACATTTTTAGCAGTAATACTTGCTGTCGCACCTCCAATCTGCATTGCAGACTTAAGAGTTTTTGTCCTTCCAAATATAATTACTGCTAAACTTATGATTCCTCCGACAGCACAAGCAGAATATTTTTGTATATTATCATTTTTATTTTTTAAAGAAACAAATAAAATCAATCCCCATATTGGTAAATATACAAACTTAATACTTGCCACGATTACCATACTCACTACAAACAACAACCACATTTTTTTACTCATACCATGATTTTTATCTGCTAGCTTATTCAGCAAAACCGCTATCATTAAAAAAGTAACATCTATCAATGTAGAATCATAACTATATGACATTACTTGTTGTAATGTTATTGGCAACATTCCAATAATAAATAACATACTTTTCTTATATGGAATAATTTTTATTGCCCAGTACATAACTAAGCAATATATAAGCAATGCACTCAATCTCCCCGCATAAATCACTTGAAGAAAATTCAATCCAACAATTCTTGCGCAGACCAAACCTATTATTTGTGGTATATAGGCTAAATAATAAGGGCCATTCAATGGTGGAATCGTACTAATTGTTTTTCCGTCTTTATAATTTCCTGTTAATCCATGAACCGTATCTACATAACTATCACGAGTAGGATCAATTCCCTGTTCCCATAACATTGAGTTTGATATAACATTTCCATCCATATCTAATGCCTGTTGTCCTATTACACTAGAACTTTGTGAATATGCTGTAACAAAGTGTCTCGCTTCATCTGGTACAGAAAATGGTGTAATTGTAAAAATATACATAATTCCAACAATCAATGCACTGATTACAAACAATTCTTCTATTTTTCTTTTTTTTAAAACTCCGATCATCATTCCAGCAAAACATAAAATTGATCCGGCAAAAAGAAGAACGGCATATGCTTTTATAGCTAAATGTATTCCGTTTCCTATTTTATAAGAAATGATGCCTTTCATCGCCTGCTTATTGTAACATAGCATTGAATTTGATTTTTCTGCATCATATAAATCAATTCGAGCTGGCTGACCATCTGTTTCCAACACTTTAATTTTAATAATATAATTATTATCAGGAGCAATTTGGTCCGTATCTTTCAACACAAAATTATAATAGTTACCACTCTCTATTCCACAGATATCATTTTCCCAGCTTTGCAGGCATTCCCCGTTTTTCTCATCAATCAATTCAACTTTAATCAAACACTTTTCTGCATTTCCTGCATTAAAGTTCAATGCAAATGCTGTCATTTCCGTGTCCTTAAGTTCTATTTTTTGAGTCAACTCATCGTTATCTTTTAAAACAACCGATTCACCAGTTCCTTTGTCTCCCACTTTTGACACTATATGAGGCTGATTCATCATTGTTGCCCATTCTGTTTTATACGAAATTATTAAAGAAATACAAAATATAAGCCATAAAATCAAGCATACAATAATATACTTTTTCTCTTTTAAAATTTCAGTTTTATAGTTTTTCATACGTCTTTACTATTCTCCTGTTTTTTTTCATATAATGCAAGTTCCTGCGCTAACTGCTTAATGCGTATAGACGCTCTGGACACAGCAACTGTTAATACAAAAATAATCATTAGCGAAAAACAAAATCCCATAAAAAATAACATATTGATCGGACTTGCAATTCCCAATATTTTAGCTAAATACGAAATGAGTTGTGGAAAACAATCTAATACTAATATTCCTACTCCCACTATCAGCCAAGCCAATGCATATCTAAGTTCCAATCTTTTTTTTCGAATCATATTAATAATTACACCCAAAGCTAAGATTACAATAATCCCTATTATTATCTGAATTTTTATGTTCATACTTTCACCCCTAGTACTTTCTAATACGTTCAATCAGAATAGCCAATGTAACTTTGATCATATAGTACACTGATTTTTTCAAAGAAATTGAAGAAACACCACCAGTTCGTTCTTTCATTATTACTGGTATCTCTTCCACTTTCATATGCCTTCTGAGTACTGCTACCACACTCTCAGGTTCCGGATAATCTCTTGGATAATCTACAGCAAACAGTGCCATCACATTTCTTCCCACCATACGAAGTCCTGATGTCGGGTCCGTTATTTTCGTTCCTGTAAGTAATGTTATCAATTTTGAAAAGAATATAATCCCTACTCTACGTAATTTTGATGACTGAAATCCTTCTTTTTCTATAAATCTGGAACCAATTACCATATCCAACTGGTTGTCCATCAGATGTTCTGCCATAACACTAAGGAATTCCGGATCGTGCTGCCCGTCTCCGTCGACCTGTACCGCAACATCATATCCATGTTCTAATGCATATTTATATCCCGTCTGCACAGCTCCACCGATTCCCAAATTAATTGGCAAATTTACAATATTATATCCGTGTTCTTCACATATCTGTCGTGTTCGGTCTCCGGAACAATCATTTATAATAACATAATCAAATCCTTGAGCATTCTCCTGAATTGATTTCACTGTCTTTTCTATATTACTTTCCTCATTATAAGCCGGTATAATTATTAACTTCTTCATACGTTTTACTCCATCTTATTCGATTTTTCACTACTGGAATAGAATTTCACTAATATTTTTGCAATAAAAGCAGGCCAGAATTTGCAAAACATTTCATAGTCTTCTTTTGATCTGGCACCATCATTTAGTATGATACTTGTCTCAGATTCCTCATGCACTCGATGTCTCATACATATTTCTGAATTATATACAAATGCTCCCGTTTTTCTGGATAATTTTTCCCACGCCTGCCAGTCCTCATCAGAACGATATTTCACTTCAAATGGTGGTTGCTTAATAATTTTTTTATTAAAAGTCACCGATGGACAACAAATCGCACATCCAAAAGACAGCACCCTTCTTCTGATCCAGATGCTATTCCAGAACTTTTTCCATTCTAAAGGCTTTAGCATTATTCTTTTTACAGTCAATAATTTATTTTTATCAACTGCTTTCCCATTTCGGATTTCTCCATAATTGCAAAAATAAATAAGGGGACTTTGTACGTTATGGATTCTTTTATAAAATCCTTCGAGATAATTTGGCAAATAAATATCGTCCTGGTGCGCAATCGTAAGATAGTCCGTCTTCACCTGCTGATAAGCAAAATTCCAATCCTGCACTATTCCTGATTCACCTTCATTAACCTTAACTGGAATATCATATTTTTCTGCCAGTTTCCTAATATATTCGTTCGGCGTTGATGTTGCAATCATAATATTACTTTTTATATTTTGAGCAACTAATGATTGTATACACTCCTCCAAATATGGACTTTCTTTATATGCACATACTATAAAAGTATGATTTTTAGCACATTTCTTCTTCATACTATCTTTCCTTTTCTCCGCCCTTATTTATGTTCTTTCTTAAATAAAATAGAGTTTATCTTATCCAAAACTAAATTATACAATTTCAAAAAAACAGGAATGGCACATACCCAAACTAGTATTATACAATAAAGAGTCATCATTGCCAAATTAAACCAATTATTTTTTGAAAATCCAAATATTTTATTTAAAATAATATATCCATGTGGCGCCAAAAAAGTAGATCCCGCATATACTAAAATAGACGCTTCCCCAATATGTGTAAACACTGTCTTTTTCTGACTCATCAAATTAATCAAAGCTATTCCCATTAACATAGCTATCATATAAAATATCAACCGATATCCTACACCAATCAAATTTGAAAATCCAGAACTTGCATATGAAGATCTCACACTATGTATACTGTATGGTAATACTACTGCCGGTATAATTCCTAATATTAATATTACAACACTCACTATCTTGTTACTCTGTCTTATTTTCGCTATAGCAGCCCCATCACATAAAATACCACCTACAAAAAAAGGTAATAATGCAAAAATCGCACCATATCCCATATGAAATTCCTGCATTTTAGTAATGCTTACTATCAATCCCAATAATATAGATACTACAAGTGGATGACGTAAATTCATAAATTCTCTTGCCGTTAATTTCCAAACAAAAACCGCAAGTAAATAATAAAAGGCCGAAGATGGCACTAATAAAGATCCATTAAAAACACTACTATTAAAATTAGCCGCTCCGGCATATATCATTATTTTTCCCATTAATACATATACCGCTTGCAATAATATATACGGAATCAGACACTTTTCAATCGCACGACTTCTCGCTTTTTCCATATTCTTTGTAAAATATCCTGTGATAAACGCAAACAAAGGCATATGAAATAAATACAAATATTTCATCAAATACATATTAATATTCCAATCACCTTTATATACATCTAAAGTATGTCCAAACGCAACCAAAAACAATAATAATGCTTTAATATTATCCATCTGGTAGTCTCTATTTTTTATTTCTTGTTCCATAACTTTATGTTATATCTCCTCTAATCTTTTTCTCCCACTACTTATATTTGTGCTAATTCATATCTTCAATCATTCGTTGATACATTTCTTCCAGCCCTATTTCCGCTCTCCAACCTAATTTCTGAATTTTTTCTGTATTTAAAGCGATTTTTATTGTCGGACCATATCCAAGTTTTTCTATGTCCTTATCAATATCCACCTTAACTTCAATTTCATTATGAGCTATCTTTTCTGCTACAAGCTTCGCCATATCGTAAATAGTTATTCCAGTCGAATCATTTGCAATATTATACGCTTCATTATTTTCTCCTGCTAACAATATACTTAATATTCCCGTTACGGCATCTCTTGTATAGCAGTAATTTCTATAAGTTTCACCTTTTGTTTTTAAAATAATATTTTTCTTTTCTATTGCAGCCCTCGCAAACTGTGCAAATACTCTATTGTCGGAATACTCTACTCCGGGGCCAAAAGTTTGTGCTAAACGTGCTATTTTAACCGGTACTCCAAACTCAGTCCCGTAAGATACACACATACATTCTATCATTCGCTTTCCTTCCGAATAGCTACTGCGCGGTGATAACTGTTCAATATAACCATACTGATTTTCTTTTACACTTGGTAAGGAAAAATCAGTAACACCATAAACTTCTAAAGATGACAGATAAACCAACCCTTTTATCTGCTTTTCCTTTGCCATTTCTAATATTTGTCTTGTCCCATCTATTCCGGTTGCAATCGTTTCCACCGGATAATCAACAAATTCTTTGGAGCTTGTAACACTTGCGCCATGGATAATATAGTCCACCTGATCCGATAAATTGATTTTCTGACACACATCGCCTTTAACAATTTTAACTGAATCGCTACAATCTTTAAATTTATTGGCTGCTTTTTCAACATTTCGAACTAATGCATATATGATAATCTTCTTTGAACACTTCTTATTATGTTCATCTAATGATAAAACAATCTGAGAACCAATAAGCCCAGATGCACCCGTAATCAAAATGCTTGTTCCTTCTAACTTCTTCCAGTCTATAATGTTAGAATTTGCAATATATTTACAATCTTCTTGTAAAATACTCATAACCGGTCTCCTTATTACATTCTGTCTATATCCCAAATATTTGGGAATTCTCTTTCGCATCAATCAATGCTCTGAAAATAAAATAATCTGATGGCGTTGTAATTTTAATATTCTCCGTTCCACATTTTACACTATATAAAGAATGCCCATAATCACTCATCATTGTTGCCGAATCAATCTTATCGTGGATTCCATCTTCTCTCGCCTGTTGATGTGCTGAGAAAATATCTTTTAAAAAGAAACTTTGTGGTGCTTTAGCCATGTTACATTTGCTTCGTTCTACACTCTTATAAACTTTATCATCATCTGCAAGCATAACTGTTTCAATTACAGGAGCAACTGTAATCGCTGATCCATGTTCATGTACAGACTGAATATTTGCAGAAATCAATTCTTCGTTAATCAACGGACGCACTCCGTCATGGATTAACACAATTGAATCTTCTGAACAATTATCATGTAACACTTTCAAACCATTATATATAGAATCCTGTCCAGAATCTCCACCTGGAACAATCCATTTTACTTTCTCAATTCCATTTTTCTTTAAAATTTTCTTTAAATAATCTATCCATTCTTCTATACATACAACTACTATTCCATCAATATCTGGATGTTTTTCAAAATGTTCAATTGTATATATTATAATTTCTTTACCATGTAATTCCAAAAATTGTTTTGGTCTTGATTTTGTATTCATTCTTTTGCCAGAACCACCGGCAAATATTAGTGCATAATTCATTTTCCCCCACCTTTGTTAATCAACTCTAATTACATCGTCGTTCATAAACTTCTCCATAATCTGTCCAATTGCACACGATATTCTCTCATCTACATTTGCTAATGAAGTTCCAAGTTCAATAGCACGCACGAATGCAACCAATTCATAACGAATTCCTTCCCCATCTAACTGAAAGAAATATCTTCGGTTATTTTCCGGCTGCTCAAATCTCACCTCAAAATATTCCGTCTTCCACCAAGGTGCCGGAATATAGATATAACCTTTTGTTCCTGAAATCACCAGTTCTCCTTCTGATTTCACGCCCTGTCCTACTTTCACAGATGCTACTGCTCCAGGATAATGGAAATCTATTTTGGTGAAAGAATCATAGTGATACTCTTCAGATTCTATACAAGTTAAAATTCGCTCATCAATCCAGTCGGTCCCAAATACTTGAAATACCGGTAACATGGCTGTCGGTCCCCAGGCACTGATACTGTTCCATGTATATTTTGCTTTTTTTGTATCAGATTGATCGAATTCTTTTATACTTGTACATGTTGCATCAATACATTTCGGTTCACCGATAATTCCTGTTTTTACTAACAATAACATTCTATGATAAGCCGTTGAATAAGCTGTCTTTATAGCATCCATTAAAATACACTTATTCAATCTGGCAAGTTCAAAAAGTTCCCGACATTGACTTCCTGATAATGCTATCGGAGACTCACACAATACGTGTTTCCCCATTTTCAGTGCTGCTTTTATATCTTCGTAATGATGTATCGGACTTGTAATAAGATAAAGCGCATCAGATTGCTCCAATAATTCTTCATATGAATCATAAACTGGTACATTTTCAAGAATTGTTTTTAATGTCTCTTGTTCTTCCGAAAAAGCTCCTGCAATTATCAAGCCATTTACATAGGAACTTTCATTTACAATTTTTCTTAAAATTGTAGACTCACCCACTAAACCCAAACGTAAATTTCTTTTTTCCTGACGTAATTCGCTGCTCGAAACTCCTTTTGTACGTTCCAGATATATTACTTTACAATAATCTTTCAGGTAATCAAACTTTCCAACCCAATCATCTCCAACCGTAAATATATCAACATTGTACTTCTGGATATCATCAATCTTCTGACCTTCGTATTCTTCAATAATAATTTCATCAGCCAATCCGGTATTCCGCACAGCTTCTACTCTTTCCATCAAAGATTGCTGAACATTTATTTTCCCGCGATTTTTATCGAAATCATCCGCAGTCACTCCAACGATTAAATAGTCTCCTAATGCTTTTGCACGCTCCAGCAAACGAATATGTCCATAATGTAACAAATCATATGTTCCATATGTAATTACTTTTTTCATTACAATCCTCCTCTGAAAAGAATTAGATTAAACCTCTCTTTTGCATATCTTTCAATGCTCTAATAAGTTCATCATTGTCATTTACAGACAAATCTCCAATATGACCAACTCTAAAAATTTTATCTTTTAACTCTCCACCATTCGGACAAACCCATATTCCATACTCGTCTTTTAATGTAAGGAATATCTCATTTGCAGACGCATTCAATGGATGTAACGGAGTGACCGCATTCGACAGACTCTCTGATACAATTTCAAACGGTAAATCGGCTATCTTCTTTCTAAAATCATTCGCAATTGCAGCAATCTTTTCTGTCTCGCTTTCCACGCCTCCCGCAGCCTTTATCTCTTTCAAACGCACATTAATCTGTCGCAAAATACCAACTGCCGGTGTAAACGGAGTCTGCCCTCTTTCTCCATTTTTCAATGCTGATTTCAAATTCAAATACATGCATTTTGGATTGTTTTTTTCCACTCTCTTAATTGCACACTCCGACAACACAATAACCGAAATTCCCGGAGGACATGCCAGTGCCTTCTGAGAGCCAGTAATCATCACATCAACATCCCAAGCTTTCATATTAAACTCATCAGCTAAAAACGAACTTATAGCATCTACAATCAAAAATAGATGATTTTTTTTGCAGAATTTACTAATAAGATCCATATCATAATGAACTCCTGTAGATGTCTCATGTACATTTACTACAAACGCTGTATAATCTTTATCATCATACGGTTCCAGCATTTCCTCTGTTAAAGGCTTTCCTGTTTCCAACTTAATCTGCGAATATGGAATCTCATAAATTTCACACAAATCCACAAATCGCTGACCAAAACTACCTCCGTTCACAATCAGTACATTATCTTTCGTTGTTAATGTATTCATAATTACTGCTTCCATAGACGCCGTCCCAGATCCTGTAATAAAAACAGTTCTTGCCTTCTCATCTGCTTTAGCAAATTCAATCATTAAACGCTCATTTTCAAACATAACCTCTGAAAATTCAGTTGTTCTAAAATATGGCACTTGTTCCTGTCCTATTTTTCTCACTTCATCACTGGACTGAACTGGTCCTACTGTAAAATTAATCATTTTAATTCTCCTTAAAAAATTTCAATTCATATGGATAATGATTCTTTCGCTTTTCCTCCGGTGGTAATTGCATATAATCTCCATACATTCCTGTTAGATTGTTATGCAAATTATGAGGAAAATTCAGCTTTGTATCTTCAAACGGTAGTTTTCTCAACGGATAGATATCTTTCACTGCATACAAATTCATATATGGAGTTGTATCACAAAAGAAATTCAGATTTTTAGTTTTTGCATAATGATTACTTCTAGTTTCTGCTTCATAAGCTTTTTTATAGATCCATATCTTAGGTACATGACAAACTTTCAAAAACAGATGAGCCAATCCACAGACCGCATGTATAACCTTGGCTTTCCATCCAGAAAATCCCAACATCGGGAACGGGATACTGCGAAGAATCAAAATTTTGCTCCAAAACCATGCATCTCTTGCCTGTTTTCTTGTTTCTTTCGGATTATCGCTTACTTTATCCAACGGATACAAATCTAAGAATATTCCTAACGGAGCATCTATATCTTTCAATGCTTCTTCTTTAAAACTTGTACCTCTCATTGTCATACGAGTTGTCATAAGAGGATAATTAGGATAACGTTCCGTATTCATAATCAAATACTTATCTCCCATCTCTTTTTCAACTAATCGCAATAGCTTTTCAAAATCTTCCCGAGGCATAGCAACATCAATATCATCATCCCATGGAATAAATCCCTGATGTCTTAGCGCACCTATGCCGGTACCTGCAATACCAAAATAATCCAATTCATGTCTATCACAGATATCCATAAAGTCTTTCAGTATCTCTAATTCTACATTTTGAATTTTTTTTAATGTAATATCATCATATTCTTTATATTGCTTTTTCTTTTTCATGCGTTATCTCCAAAGTCTAATTCTACAGGGCAATGATTTGTTCTCTTTTCAACCGGTGGAACCACCATATAATTTCCCATATGCTGTCTTAATTGTTCATCATAATTCTTAACCAATCGAATCTCAGTACCTTCAAATGGCAATTTAACAGTCGGATAAGACTTGCTTTTATGAATATCCATAATTGCAGATCCAGGATCAAATAAACACGTGTATTTATCAGTCTGATTTTTGTACATAGTTGCATACATCATAAATCTTCTAAACAAGATTTCATCACTCTTTGGGAACATTTTTAATAGTATCCTTAAAAATCCACAAATTATATTTTTTATCTTCTGTACTGGTTCCTTTCCTTTAAGTAGTTTAAAGTGATTCACATTTCGAACGATATAAAGAATCTTATAGCGTCTACACTTTTTAATGATCAAATCAGCCTTTTTCTTATCTTCCGGGATATTGTCATAAATAAAAATATCCATTAAAATTCCTGGCCTGTATTTTCCTGCATAAGCATTTTCATTTACAAACACTGTATTTTTTAACATCAATGTCGGCTGAAGATTATAATATTTATGTGGCTGATCAGGTCCCCACAAATCATATTTTTCGCAGAATTCTTTATTATTCTTCATCGCTTTCACAAAGCGTTCATAATCCTTACGCAAAAGTGCCACATCAATATCATCATCCCATGGAATAAACCCTTGATGCCTGACAGCTCCTATAGCCGTTCCTGATATAGCAAAATATTCTATATTATTATCATCACATAGTTTCATAAAATCTTTCAACATTGATAATTCCACACTATGTAATTTTTCTAAAATTTGTGGTTCATATTCTCCGTACATATTCAACTCCAACTTTATCTTATTTAAAACGAAATTTCGCTAAAAAATCTGTTCCTTTATTCAAAATAAATATAAGTAGCTTAAATTTTTCTTCATAAAACAATTTCATCGTGAGATATACTCTGTAATTACTTTTCTTCACCTTTTTCAATGTATCTTTTGAAATTTTCCGATCAAAAAGTGCGTGTTGTCTTAATTTTTTCATATAATTAACCTTTTCATTCATAGACATATCACATGACTTTATTGACATATAATCAACCAATGGATATACGTATAAATTTATCAGAAACACATTCTTCATAATATTATCAACCTTATTAGAACAACTTTCATCCATAAATTTATATTCTAAATCCATATTAATTTTATTCTTTTTCAAATAATCTCTGTGAAATTTTCTGGACGTACTATGGATTTCTCGCTGAGTCCACGAATAATATTCCCTGGAATTAAATCCCAATCGTTCACAATGTAAAAGAAATTGTAGGTTGAAATTCAAATCTTCAGACCCATATTTAAATTGTTCATCAAATCTAATGTGAAATTCTTCAATAATACTTCTACGATAAAATGCTGTCCAAACTGTATCTTCGCGTCTTATATTTTGATAATATTCAGGAAATTGTTTTTTTTCAATAAACATATCCTGTATTTTTGCATGAATCTCCCATATACGACCATCATCTTTTTCTATCCGTTTAATTTTAGCATAGCGCATTAAATCAACATCATGTTGTTTTGCAAGAAAATAATTATCCTGTATTAAATCTGCGAGAAATAAATCATCGTTATCGCAAAAACCAATATACTCTCCTTGAGCAATATCCAATCCCGCATTCCGTGCAGAGCAGATTCCTCCATTAGCTTTATGTATTACTTTTACTTTACTGTTCTTCTTTGCATATTCATCACAAATACTTCCACTGGCATCCGGACTTCCATCATCAACCAATATCAGTTCAAAGTCTTCGAATTTTTGATTCAAAACACTATCCACTGCCTTTTTCAAAAATTTTTCTGAATTATAAACTGGCATAATAATGCTTACTTTTACCATAATTTTCTCCCGTAACTATTTAAATACCATTAATTATTCTATCAAATATCTTATTAATCGGTCTGTAAATTCTTATTGCGGACATTAAATATCTAATATACATTCCTAATCCTTTTTCTGCTGCATATGCTTTTCGGAAATATTTTTTTCCATTATACCCCATCTTTTCCATCATAACAGCTGCTCGAAAATAAAATTCTTTCCCGGATTCTTTATTTATAATATAGTCATTTTTATATTTTTTATCAAAAATACAAAGTGCTTTTTTCCCTTTTTCACCGTTCGAAGTGATACTGTCATTTAAAACAAAACACTCAACCAAGGGTTCATCGATATAATACACTGAAAATCCACTTTTTAAAATTTGAATTGCGAAATCCCAATCTTGAAATCTTGGAAGAGCAATATCAAACTTGCACTTTTCACACACTTCTCTTTTTACTAATATTGTTTGTGTGCTTACACAATTAAATGCTAAAAGCTTGCCAAGCTTATCTTTCTCCATATTCAAGTTATACGATGGTAATATTTCCTCTTTTCCTGATTTCATTTCTTTTCGATTTAATGCCGAAAAAACAAAGTCTACATTTTCCTTTTTTAAATAATACATTGATTTTTCCAGCTTATCAGCATGCCATATATCATCACTATCATGAAAAGCTATATATTCTCCCTTTGCATTTTCTATTCCTATATTTCTTGCTCTACAAGCCCCTCCATTTTCCTTACACCGAATTATTTTTACTCTCTCATCCGGAATACTTTCTACAATTTCTACAGTTCTGTCAGTTGAACAATCATCTACAATTAACACTTCAAGGTTTGTATATGTCTGTTCCAAAACACTCTCTACAGCTTCTTTTATTGTACTTTCCCTGTTATATGCCGGTATAACTACTGATACTAATTCCATAATATTTTCCCTATTTCTGTTCTTTTTTTAATTCTCTAATCAGAATTTCTAATGAATCAATTTGATTCCGAAGCCAAAACATTATTTTCTTCCTTCTTCTCATCGTCGTTGAATTTGTAGACACATCTTCCAAATGACGAATCTTTAGTTCAGGATTATATACTGTTTTTAATTTTTTTCGCTTACATCTTAGATATAATAGTTCTTCTTCCTTATATAAAAAGGTATCCGGATGAAATCCTTCCTCATATTCAGCTAGATACAAAGGAGAAAATACAAGGCAGCAACCATGTAGTACCACATTCTCCATTCTTTTATCCACATATTTTAAAGATTGAATATGACGTGATCTAGATTCCTTTTGTTTCCCTATTTTTTTATATAAATAATTTCTGATAAGCTTGCAAGGAACAACTATATAATTCAATCTGTATCTCATTAACCAATAATCCTTTTTATGAATTGCAAGCTCTTCCTCAAAATACTCGACATTCGGGAAATGATAATAAACTGGTTGAACTTTTCCCTCATTCAACAATATCTTTGGTCCTAAAATTCCAAATTGACTTTTTTTATATTCTTTTTGAATCACAGAAAAAAAATCATCTTGCATCAACAATGTATCATTATTCAATGCACATATAAAATCACACTTTAAATTTTCAACTGCATATCGATAACCCTCATTATTTCCCTTTGCAAAACCAAGATTAGATGTTAATTTGAGCACAACCACTTTATCGTCTGTGTGATATTTTCTCTCCAATTCTTCTCCAGTATGATTCGGTGAAGCATTATCTACAACAACAATATAACACTTGTCTGTGTCTATTCTTTTTTTAATGGATTCTACACAATCTATCGTTTCTTTTATCGCATTATAATGAAGAACAATAAAACCTATACTATGCTCCATACTATCGCTCCTCTTTTTTAATTCAAATGACTCTAAAGCATCATTTCGATACTCTTTCTTTTATTATTTGCATTATGTCCACAATAAATTTATCTTTTATAACTAATAAAACCGCGAAATAGCCCGCACCACAAATAGCTACTGTTATCAATAACTTCATAATAATTCCCACTGCAAATATATTTACCACATATCTTACTGCAAAGAACCAAACTGTCGCTAAGAAGTAAACCGGTAATCTGTCATACAAGATTCTGGTATCAAAAAATTTCTTTGAATACATGGTCAAAACAATAAAAACTACAATCTCTGAACATAAAGTTGCGATAGACGCTCCTGTTGTTCCCCACAATGGTATCAGCAATGTATTCGCAATCAAATTGAACACTGCCCCTGCTATCGTCGATACCAATACATCTTTTTCTTTTTTATAAGGTATACAGATCTGGTAAGCCAAAATTCTATTAATCGCTCCAACCAATACTCTGACTGAAAGGATCTTCGCGGCAAGACTTCCGGCAATGAATTCCTTTCCACTAAACAGTAGAATCAGTAGGTCACTGGTACAGATCATTCCAATGACTGCCGGCATTGATATCAGGAACAAAATATTAGCCGATGTTTTCATCAGTTCTCTATATTTTTCATGCAGATCATTTCCAATATAATAGGATACACGTGGTAATATCGTTGATGATATCGTTCCGATCAATGTACTGATAACCAGATTTATTTTCGATGCTGCCGTATAAATTCCGGTTGCCGCATCTCCCTGTAAAGCACCAATCATAGTTGTATCCATCGTCATATATATATTGGAAGCAACACTTGTCCCAAATATCAATAAAATCGGTTTAATATGTTGCCGATAATTATACTGACATTTCTGACGCCAATCCACTAATTTTCTTGAATGCCATAAGTTAAGAATTGCTGATCCACCTGATGAAATCACAGTCAATGCAGCATACCATACATAGTCTTCTCTGCTTCTGACTAACGCAAATAATAGAATCAGCGAAACAAACTGAAACAGAACAGCTCTCTTAGTAATGTACTCATACTCTTCCTGAATAACAAACAGCCATTCCATTCCTATGGTAGTGAACCAAATTCCCAGACTAAATACTACTAACAAAGTTTTATAAGACTTAAGTATCGGAAGACATAAAAAAACACAAAATCCAATATAAGTAACTACTGCTGTTACCATATTGATTCTCAACATCTCTTTTGCAAATTTATTAAATTCTTTTCTATTATTTCTGATTCTTGCTCCTTCTCGTATAGCATACGTACTTATCCCTAGGGCTGCCACTAAAGAGAAGTAAGAAATAATAGAATTCGCATAATTAACTTTTCCAATTCCCTCAGCGCCTAATATTCTTGAAGCATAGGGAAATGTTATGAGTGGAAATAACACACTCATCAATGTCTTAATTCCATTTGCCACAAGATTTACAGCAACTGATTTTTCCTTTTTTTCACTTTTATTATTACTCATATAATTTTCTCACTAATATACAATATTATATCACTCTTTTATATTTCTAGCAACTATAGCACCTTTTACACAATGCCCTGTAAAATCACTTCTACTCTATTTTCTCTATAATCAAGACGATAATCCTTAATTAATTACATTCCCGCTTTTTCACTAATAATATATCTCGGTCTGTGTTTCACTTCCATATAGATTTTTCCAATATACTCTCCAATCACGCCAAGAGCCACAAGCTGTACTCCGCTCAGGAAACACATGATACATACAATACTAGACCATCCCGCAACTGTTCTTCCGGCAAAGTAAGAAATAATTACCCAAATTATACTGATCACACTGAGTATAGAGATTCCCGTCCCCATCATTGTTATCATTCTTAACGGCTTTACACTCGAACTGGTAATTCCATCAAATGCAAGTGCAAGCATCTTTTTTAATGGATAATGACTTTCTCCTGCAATTCTCTCATGACGTTCATAATATACCGTTCCGCTTTCGAATCCTACCAGTGGCACCATTCCTCGAAGGAAAAGGTTCACTTCCTTAAAATCTGCAAACTCCTGCAATACTCTGGAAGAAATCAGTCGGTAATCTGCATGATTATATACAACCTCCGCTCCCATAAAACTCAAAAATTTATAAAAAGATTCTGCTGTAAATCGTTTAAAAAACGTATCTGTCTTTCTACTGCTACGCACTCCATATACGACTTCGCATCCATCAAGATACTCTTTTACCATAGACTCCATTGCACTTATATCATCTTGTCCATCACAATCTATGGAAATTGTAATATCACATTTATCCTTTGACTCCATAAGACCTGCAAGAACTGCGTTCTGATGTCCTCTGTTTCTACTCTGTTTAATTCCACAAAATACATTATTTGATTCCGATAATTCTTTTATAATTTTCCAGGTATTGTCTTTACTTCCGTCATCGACAAATAATATTTTACTTTTTTCAGATACCAGTCCTTTTTCTTGCATCTTTTTCACTTGTTCTGCGAACTCCGGTGCTGTAACAGGTAATACTTCTTGCTCATTATAACATGGTATAACTATGTATAAACTAGGTATCATTATCTCTTTTCCCCGCTTTCTTTCAAATCATATACATAAATAGAACACCCTGTATATTTATGCGTATTTGATATGTTTTCTATTTGATCTTTTATATTAATAAATTCATTTATATTTGATTGGAACTTCCATCCTTTTATTTTAAAAACCGGAGTGTAATTTTTCTCAATCCTTTTATAAATTTCTATTTCATTTTTATATCGTTTCGGCTCTTCTTGATACCGTTCCAAGAAATTCGTTGTCATAACAAAATACTCTTTTTGTCCATCTTTTGCTCTTATACCATCAGAGGTCAATTCAAACTCTTCTACACCCGACTTTTCAGATTTCACCGACAACGGTGTATACCCTTCTGCAATACTATTATCAACAGTTACATTGTTCTTTTGACACAATTCGATTCCTGGGATTCTTGCATCCTGTTTTGAGCTCCATACAGCCATTCCAATTCCGGACATACATATACTTATGACAGATATTCCTCCCAGACAATAAACTACACTTTTTGCAAATAATACCTTTTTTCTTTCCTTTATTTTTGTTTTACAAATTTCTATCATCCAGAAAAATCCGGCAACAGAAATAATCACATAAGCAACATACATAGGCACTCCCCATCTTTGCCAATGTAACTTCATAACACTAAGAAATATCCAGTAAAGAGCACTGCATAAAAGTGGCATATATTCTTTTTTTCTTAATCTGAATATCTGGATAATACCCACACAAAAAGTAATCAGGCTTATACTTCCCATAGATTCGCATATTTGTTCAAAATAGAAACGCATATTGCCAAAAAATCCCAGTCTGTCAGCTCCCAGGTGAGTACTTCTTGCTTCAAATCGAAAAGTATCAACAACACTTCCGAAATCTGTAAATAAATTTGGAGCTATAACCCACATTGTTGCTAAAGCAATCAACAGACAAACTACTCCTATTTGAATAATTTCCAGGAATTTCTTTTCTTGTATTTTTTTATAAACTACGATAAGAGCTATATACCCGGCCATAATAATCGCCGGATATTTTATTGTTGTTGCTATTCCCGTTAATGCCGCAAGAAAATAAACATCTTTATTTGCGCCAGTTTTTATATACCTGGTTGAACAGTATGCAATTGCTACAACAAAAAAGGTCAAAGTTACATCCGGAGTAGCATAACCGGAATGTTGAATAAAAATATATGAAAATGCAAAAATTCCAGCTGTAAAAACTTGAATCCAACCTACATTTACATCGTCTTTTTTATAGATTTCTCCCGCCAGTAAAGCACTCAAAGGAATTAACATAATTCCCCAAAAAGCAGTATATAATCTTGCCAATACATAGAAATATCCCTGATGCGCAGCAAACGCCTCATATGCCGGGATATGATATCGCAAATAAGAACCTATTTGAAATATTAAAGCGCAACATTTGATTTCAAACTGATCCGGTCTGTTATATACATACGCCTCCCACGAATGCCTGGAAAGCATATCTATAGCATTATTTACAATTGTTCCCTCATCCGGATGTAACTGATAGTATGGACGTCCCCAAAAACAGCAAACTATTCTCAGAATTGCACCTATACACATGATGAAAAAAATAATCTTCCAATACTTTTTATTACTCTTCATTCCATTTCCTACATAACGTTAAAAAACTCAGATTCCATTCGCATGAAACCTGAGTTTTTAAATTACTTAAGCACGTTCTACTTTTCCGGCTCTTAAACAAGAAGTACATACATACATCTTCTTTGTTCCACCGTTCTCTGTCTTTACACGAACTGACTTAACATTAGACTTCCACATCTTTGGTGATTTTCTATGAGAGTGGCTTACGTTGTTTCCAAAGTGAGCACCCTTTTCACAAATAGCGCATTTTGCCATGACTGCACCTCCTAACGCTCCTATATCGTCTGCCTTCTATCCTATGCAGACTCACAACACTGGTAATTGTACCAGATTATTTTTAGAATTGCAAGTACTTTTTTCTAACAACAGAATAAATTATATGCGATCAACAACCCCAGCAGAATACATAACACTTGAAGAAACATATTCGGCAAGATCATAGAAAGCAAAATCCCCATTGCCAGCCAAAATATTGCAAACCCTATCACTCGTTTCATAGAAACACCTCAGACAAAGCCTGCGTCTCTATATTCTATTCTGTTATCTTCTGAAATATACTTTATTCTTCTGCCGAATCCAGGATGTCCTTTACATCATCTTCCGTCATCTTATTCTGCTTTCCGCCGGTAAAACGGTCCACAACATCAGGAACCATATCAAGGATCTTTGTTATCGTGTCCTGATTCTTAATATTTACCAGACGTGTCGTTCCGTTCTGGATAACCAGCACAGCGCTAGGTGTCATCTTACCGCCTAATCCGCCGGCTCCTTTATCTTTCTTATCCTCATTATACGCACCTGCTCCAACTGCAAATGAAACATCTACCAACGGAAGGATAATGGTATCTCCGATATGGATTGCATCTCCCACTACTGTCTTAGAAGAAATCACTCCGTTCATTCCTGAAAAAAGTGCTTCTACAGTTCCTTTAAAATTACTGTCAGCCATTGTCTTCTCCTCCTGATTTGTTTTTTATAATCGTTTTATAATCGAATTGTTATAACCCTTAAGATTTATAATTCAAATTCTCTGATATCGTGATAGGTCTTTCTGACCGCCTTACACCAGAACAGATTCCATGCCGTTCTGATAAAGGTCACTACTCTGATTTTTCCTTTGATATAGAGTTTTCCCTCAATCACAGACTGTTCAAAATCCGGATAGACATGGACATTCTCACCCACAAATGGATATATCATGCTAAATCCGGCAAGGATCTTACCTGTAATGCTTGGATCCTCAAATCCATATCTGATATCTGCTTTCAAACATTTCGGCCATAATCTTTTTAATAGCTTCAAGATTTCTTTTTTAGCTTTTCCCCATGCCTTCTTATGATCTTCATTCTGAAGGAATGACATCACTTTTTCTTTTTTTCCGGACAACTCTTTAATCTTCCCGGATAACGCCTTTATTTTATCACAGAACGCTTTCTTTGTGCTTATTATTTTGTGATATATGTTCTGAAGTTTTTCCATAATGCCCAGTCGCTTTTTGCCAGGCTCTCCTTCAGATTCTTCATGCTCTTTTTCCAGTTCTTTTTCTGACTTCTCCACCTTTTGTGGTACGTTCTTGCGTTCTTCAAGAACTTTCTCAGATATTTTCTTCTCATCTTCCGTGCTTTCTTTAACTTTTTTTTCATGTTCTGATTCTTTTTCATCGACCTTTAATCTTCCTTTCTCTTCTTTTCTATCTTCTGATGCCGCTTTATCAGGCACAGCCGTTTCTTGTTTCTCTGACTTTTCTTGTTTTTCTGACTTTTCTGACTCCGGCTCATCTTTTGAATCTCCGCTTGCCTTCAGCGTCTTCCATGCAATCCTTGCACGAAAATGCGGGCTACCGTCCTTATACTGAACTTTCACACCTAATAACCTGGCCAGCCACGTTACCTCCGCCACCGCTTTGGCAGTAGTAATCTTCCCATCGAAGGATGCTTTCACTTCATAACGCACCGGAACGAACAATACAATGCACAGCAACAATACTAAGATTCCCAGTATTACAGCAATTATGATTCCTATGATTTTCAATATTAACAACAGTATATGTAGCATATCATTCTTCTCGCTCTTTTTCTAATATATAGGAACGAATATCTGTTCCTTTGGTCTCATTATACACTGTCCGGGTAATTTCTTCCACCAGTTCCAATGCTGTGTCGTAACCTTTCGCCAGCCCTACTACAAATAAATCTCCCACCGGATAATCCGGCTGTTTAAACAGCGCACTGTTGTAAATTTCCAGTTGATTTTTTTCCGTCACCGGAAGCGTCACCAGATAAAGGTCATACTGTAATTTATTTTTCTCCAGTTTTCGGATAACTTTTTCTTTTTTCTTTTCCAGCCCGTCTGAAAGGTAAAGATGTCGATAAAATCTCATTTATTACAACTCCGCTTAATTATAATAATAACTGTCAAATATCTGTTTTGCGATATTCACGGCACTGGCAGAACCGTCCGACTGTTCCACGATCACGCTGATCACCAGCTCCGGATTATCGACATTCGTCATTCCGATAAACCATGAATGGTCTTTCTCCGCATCCGAACTGTATTCAGCTGTTCCTGTCTTTCCTGCCGCTGTATAAGACTGTCCACTAAGTACAGAGCCTGTTCCGTATTCTGCAACACTTGTCATATACTGTTTAAGTTGTGCTGCTTCCGAGGAAGTCATCATCGTTCCGTACTCCTTTGTCTTAGTCTTTTTCACCTGGTTTCCCCCATTATTTGCAATGGTATCGATCAGATATGGTTTCATAAGAACTCCGCCGTTTACAATCGCCGATGTAATAAGAGCCATATGATAAGGGCTTACTTCTGTATCTCCCTGTCCCATAGCCGTCATCATTTTATCTCCATCCACAGACTTGGAAGTCAGTGAAAAGCTACTCTTGCTGTAAGGCAATACATACGGCAATTTTGAGTTAAATAATAATTCTTTCGCTGTATCGCGGAATTTCGAAACATCCAGTGACAAGCCAATATTTGAAAAAGATGTATTACATGAATATGCAAAACTCTGTTCCAGATTCACCGGTCCATGTACTGTTCCGTTATAACACTGGATCGTAACATCTCCATGCTGAATTGAACCTGTACAATCATAACTGTAGGAAGCATAATCGGAATTTTCACGCATAAACTCAAGAGCAGTAACCACTTTAAATGTAGAACCGGGTGCATACTGTCCCTGCATCGCACGATTCAAAAGGACACCATTTTCATCTGCATTTAAGCTTTCCCAGTTATCAGCCACTGTATTCGGATCATAATCCGGTTTTGATACCATCGCAAGGATCTTACCTGTGCTCGGCTCCATGATCACTACCGCGCCTTTGTAACTACCCAGGGCATTATAAGCTGCTGTCTGCAGGTCGGCATCCAGAGTTGTTACAACTGTGTCTCCCGGATTCTTCTGGTCCTGAAATTCATTTTTTAACTTTTCCAGGAAAAATGCATTTGAAGTCAGAAGTTCATAATTTGCCTCCGATTCAATTCCTGTTTTTCCTTGCACACTATAACCGACTACATGCGCAAATATATTTCCGTATGGATATTCTCTGGACTCTGTCCCATCCTCAGCCGTATTTGTCTGTGCCAGTATATTGCCATTGCGATCCACAATAGGACCTCTGGTCACACGTTCTGCGTTCGAATCCTGTCTTGCATTATAAGAACTCTTTATAATGTCCGGGCTCTTCACCAGCTGAAAATATACGATATATGCCATCATTCCAAGGAACAACGCCACAAACACATATGTCACCCTCGCAAATTCCTTATTTCTTGCGCGCTTTGCTCTGGCTCTTTTTCGGTCTTTGCGGTTGGCCGCTTTGCGCTCTTCTCGGCTCATAGCTTTCTTTTCTTCTTTTCGTCTCAATTTCTTCTCTGCTTCGTTTTGCTCGTAACTTTTCTTTCTTCTTTCTTTCAATCTTTTCTTCCTCGTCTTCCCTTAATATATACAAGCCCTGAATAATTGCAAACATAATCAGTGTACTTACAAGTGAACTTCCTCCGTAACTCACCAGCGGAAGCGTTACTCCTGTAGACGGTATAAACTTCGTCACACCACCGATCGTCAAGAACACCTGGAAGATATAGCAGGTTCCAAGACCTAAAGCTACCATCTTATAAAACATATTGTGAAGCTGCATGGCAATATTTAAAAACATAACATAACAGCTCACACACACTAAAATCATACAAAGTGCAAATATAAGTCCCATTTCTTCAGAGATTGCCGAAAAAATGAAATCTTCTGCCGCAACCGGGATTGTATCCGGCGCCCCCTGGTAAAGTCCCATTCCGAACCATCCCCCGGTTCCGATTGCGAACAATGACTGTGCCACCTGATATCCGCCTTCATTGTAGCAGGCAAATGGATCTTTCCAAACCACTACTCGCGTCTTTACATGATCAAACAAATGATATGCCAGCACTGAGGCCACACTTCCGGATCCGATTCCCGCAATCAGATACAACGGCTGGTGAGTCGCCACATACAACATCGTCAGATACACTACAAATATAATAAGCGCCGCACCAAGGTCTTTCGACACTACAAGGATCAGTACATGAAAGGCCGCTAATGCTGTTGTCACAACAATATTCTTAAACTCTAAGGAATATTTAAAGCTTGCTGCCACAAAGAATACAAAAATAATCTTTACAAGCTCTGACGGCTGAATATTAATACCAGCGATTGTAAATCCAAGCATCGCTCCGTATGACACACGTCCGATCACTACTACTACCGCCAGCATAACAATTCCTGCAATTCCATAGAACAGACGCCATTCCGATAACAATTTAAACTTACGTATAATCACCGGAACAATCAAGCTGAGTCCGATTGCTCCTGCCGCTATAATGTACTGTTTAAACGCCTTGGTGTAATCCAGTCGTGTCAGCATGATCATTCCTATACAGAGCAGCATACACATATTATTTACAACCAGTCTGGAAACCCTCGGATAGATCAACGTATACAATATAATAGTAGCTCCAAATAGAACTACTTGCATCAGATAAAATACAAGTATCTTCATATCATCCGTTTCCAGATACATTACCATAAAGGCCACGATATGTATCATAAACATGATCCAGTTCTGGCGCTTTAGCATTCGTTTTTTCTTGTCCGGATTCTGATATCCAAAAATACTGAAACACAGGTAAGTATATACCGTCATCAGCACGATCATCAGATATTTTGATAATTCAACAATAATATTTACCAATTTTCCACCTACTTTACTCCCCTTTTGAGATGTCCTCTTGTATATTCCATACCAGAAACATCTGCTTTTTCTCTATATATCCAGGCTTTCTGATATGCCTCTGATATCATCTGCATCTCTTTTCCTGTTTCATTCACAAAATCCAACCGCAACTCCTTCGGACTCAGTCTCTTCAAGACCTCCGGCTGATCTGCCAGATAAAGAGGTGATGTATTATAAATAACATTATAGCAGTAATCACAGCACATGTTTACCTGAAATTCCTTCTGATAACGATCGTATATTTTCAATCTGTTATTTTTACTGTCACAGCCCGCCGTTGTCTTCTGAATACATCCTGCAGTGATCATCACCGGCTGATATCCATAGCCTATATAAGAACAATTCCGGATATCCAGATTCTTAAGTTCTCTTTCATTGAGTTCCACCGGAGCTGTGCACATATCTACACGTTGCTTCCTCATCCAGTCTTTTGCATACTGATTAAAAATATACATGTTATAATCTGACCGGATTTCTTTATCATAAGAATGCTCACGCAGCCATTCCAGCTCCTCATAATTACGAATCATCACACCGTCATAAACCTCTTTTAATAATTCATATTTTCCATCAAACTGTTCCACAGCCGGTGTACGGAAAATATATGGCAATGCTGCGTATACTTTTTTACCTTTTTGGCGCATCCCGGTCGCCTGCTCTGTCGCTTTCTTTTGCAGGCACAGTGGAGATTCTACATATACAGCACTTAGATATTCTGTATTTTCTGCTCTTTTAAACTGTTCTGCCGTACGCACCAGTACTGATAATTTTCTTTCTTTCTCATCATATATGCTTTCTTCATTTTCTACATTGCGCCCAGTTTCTGAGTCTGGCTTCATTAGTCTGTCAGACAGTTTGGCTGGTAAATTTCTTCGGAAAGCACTCAGGATTTCTTCCGACAGTCTGTCCACCGCCATCCTGCGAAGCTCATTCAGCGCCTGCATAGGTAAGAAAATATCCGGATCCATATTGATTTCTAATTCATCCAGTTTGTATTCTGTATTTCCCAATTTTCTGAGCTGCTTTTCTACTCTGGCTGCATCTAACGGCTGACGCTGCGCCTCTTCACACACTGCGCCCTCGCATTCAATCTGGATTTCTGCATACTGTAAGATAATTTTAGCACATTTATTCTTTAAAAGAATTAATTTACCATTAATTTTTTCCTGCACTTTATCGTTCGGAACCGCCAAAACTTCATCCGAATCTTTCGGACGTTTAAAAGAAATCATATTCTTCCCGTTATGTTGCTTATAATAACCTTCACTGTAGCCCCGTCTTCTGTACGCAGCATAAAGTTTTTCAAGATCTTCTTTTTTCACTTGATAGCCGGCTTTCCCGGAGGTTTCATATAAATCCACATATTTCTTGTACATACTGACCACTGTGTAAACATACTCCGGCTGTTTCATTCTTCCTTCAATTTTAAAAGAATCTATGCCTGCCTCGATAAGCTCCGGAAGCAATTCGATCGTACACATATCTTTCAGGCTCATAAGATCCGATGGTTTCTTTCCCTCCAGATGATATGGAAGTCTGCAAGGCTGTGCACACTGACCTCTGTTACCGCTCCGTCCTCCGATCATACTACTCAAAAGGCACTGTCCGGAATAACAGTAGCACATCGCTCCATGAACAAAGCATTCCACTTCCAGACCAGTCTTTTCCTTTATTTCTTTTACTTCCTTTAAAGAAAGTTCTCTTGCCGGTACTACTCTGGTAAGCCCCTGACGCTTCATTACTTCAGCGCCAAAAGCTCCTGTAATCGTCATCTGTGTACTGGCGTGCACCGGAAGTTCCGGAAAACACTCCTGGATATACTGTACAACACCTATGTCCTGCACAATAACACCATCCAGTCCTCTCTGATAATAAGGCAAAAGATATTCATACAATCCTTCTAATTCTTTGTCTTTTAGCAATGTATTTACTGTTAAATAAAGCTTTCTTCCATGGATATGTACATAGTCTATCGCTTCTAACAGTTCTTCTTCCGATAAATTCTTCGCATAGGCTCTGGCTCCAAACATTGCACCGCCTATATAAACTGCATCAGCCCCCGCCAGGACTGCTGCTTTCAAACACTCATATGATCCGGCTGGTGCCAGAATCTCAACATTTTTACTCATATATCTCTATCCTCAATCGTAAAGCCTCGTGTAAGCACAAGTCTCAACTCATCTTCATACAAAAATCAGGCTGCCAACCGACAGCCTGCATATTGTTATTTTTCCTCATTATTCTTAATCTCGGTCTCTAACTGAACAATCTTCATCTGGAGTTCTTTATTCTCTTCTTTTAACTTGTCCAGCGCCGATTCTGCATTCTCAAGCTTAATCTGCACAGATATCAGTTCATGCTTCAACTCGTACATCTCTTTGTCTTTCACTTCTATATCACGTTCAAGACTACCGCCCTGTTTCTTGGCCTTAAAATAATCATCTGCAATATTCAGTGCTAACAAAATACTTCTCGTCTCGGAGTTCTGCTTGCGATACCCGTCGTTGTTACCGCACTCGTCAATTTTATGATTCAGGTATGTAGACACCTTCTGCAGATACTCTTCGCTCTCAAATCCACTCAGTGTAAATACCTTTCCACCTATTAATACTTCTGTATAATTTTTTGATGATGCCATATAAGCCTCCTCGAATTCTCCGTAATCTTCTTTTTATTATAAACTAATCTGGCCTAAAAACCAACTATTTTATTCAATTTCATGAGAAATTCCCAAATGTGCGTATGCCTTTTCAGTAACAACACGCCCTCTCGGGGTTCTCTGAATAAATCCATTTTTCAACAGATACGGTTCGTACACGTCTTCGATCGTACCCGAATCCTCTCCTATCGATGCCGCAAGTGTATCCAATCCCACCGGACCGCCTCCAAATCTTTCAATCATCGAAAGCAGCATTCCTCTGTCAGTCTGATCCAATCCTTCTTTATCGACATCCAAAAGATCCAATGCATAATTTGCAACTTCTTCTGTGATATAGCCATCATATCTGACCTGCGCGAAATCACGTACGCGTTTCAACAAACGGTTTGCCAGTCTCGGAGTTCCTCTGGAACGTCTGGCAAGCGCATATGCCCCAGATTCATCAATTCCAACTTCCAGAACTCCTGCCGAACGCAAAATAATCGTCTTCAATTCTTCCACTGTATAAAATTCCAGTCGGTTCACCACTCCAAAACGATCTCTTAACGGTGCCGTCAGCATGCCCGCTCTGGTAGTCGCCCCCACCAGTGTAAATTTCGGAAGATCCAATCTTATGGATCTTGCGCTCGCGCCCTTTCCTATCATAATATCAATTGCATAATCTTCCATCGCCGGATATAAAACTTCTTCCACCTGACGGTTCAATCTGTGGATCTCGTCCACAAACAGAACATCTCCTTCCTGAAGATTATTCAAAATAGCAGCCATCTCTCCCGGTTTTTCAATTGCCGGACCGGATGTTATTTTGATATTTACATTCATCTCATTGGCGATAATCCCTGCAAGCGTTGTCTTTCCAAGGCCTGGTGGCCCATAGAACAATACATGATCTAACGCCTCATGTCTGGCTTTTGCCGCCTCTATATATATTTCCAAAGTTTCTTTTGCTTTTTCCTGTCCAATATAATCACTCAAAAGTTGTGGTCTCAGATGATTTTCAATTTTGACATCTTCTTCCAGATTCTCTGTTGTGATAATTCTTCTACTCATGTGTCAAGCCTCTTTTATTTTAATATTATTACAAAGACAAATATTTTAATGACTGTTTCAATACATCTTCTACGCTCATCGCATCCGTAATCTCAACTTGACGGACTGCCTTTAGGGCTTCCGTGTTGCCATATCCCAGTGCAACCAACGCCTGTACGGCATCCCCCTGTACGTCTCCGAAATTACTTGTTTCACCCGTCTGTCCCCCCGATGGCTGTTCCAGATGCTCCAGTGCATCCTCAAGATGTAGTTTATCTTTTAATTCTAAAATCAACTTTTCTGCTGTCTTTTTACCAATCCCCGGTGCCGCACAGATGGCTTTCACATCATTTGACACCACTGCATAACGCAGGTCATCCGGGCTCAGCGCTGATAATATACCCTGTGCCCCCTTAGGTCCGATACCATTCACTGTGATCAGTAATTTAAATACAGCCAGTTCATCTCTGGTCAGAAAACCAAATAACTGCATTGCGTCCTCTTTTACATTCAGGTAAGTATAGATCATAACTTCCGAACCGGTCATCGGCAAAAGTCCCATATCCCGTCCAGACATATAAACTCCATAGCCTACACCGCCCACATCTATCATCACTTTATCTTCCTCTAACCAGGATAATGTTCCCCTTAAAAATGATATCATAACTCCTCCTCTTTTAAAGTGTCAGGTTCGTAAGTCTCTTTAACATGCCATCTGCCACCAGTCCGATCACAAGTCCTGTTACAAGTCCTGCGATCATAAGAACCGGCAGATAATAGGAAATGCTAAACGTCTCTACGACCAGTACCGCAACGATCATCTGTCCCACATTGTGAAATACGCCGCCCGCTATACTAACTCCCATCACACTGAATCCATCCGTCTTTTTCAGCAGTGCCATAACCGTAAGGCTAAGCAGTCCTCCCGCCAGACTATAAATAATACTGAAATAATTTCCAAATATGAAGCCTGACAACAGGATTCTGACAACAGCCAGCATATATACTTCTTTTAACTGCATCTTATACAAAGCAACTACAATAATCAGATTCGCCAGTCCAAGTTTTACCCCAGGGATTCCAAAATTGATCGGTATCAAAGTCTCTATGTAACTGAAAATCAATGCAAGCGCAGTAAACACTCCAAAATATGCAACTCTGCTTTTCATTCTATGTCCTCCTAATTCACAATCGCATCGAACTCGCTGTCTCCTCCGACTGTCACTTCGACAACCACCTTATTTGGCAAACAGATAATGCTTTCATGATATTTTGAAATTGCACGCTGATGTACACACAGCTTATCCGGACAGTCCGCTTCTGTCATCTTCGCTTTTCCATCTTTTATCGTCAGAATATTACTGCCGTTGTTAATCTCTATCTCCTGATCATTATCTAAACTGTATGATCCGGTCACTTTTCCATCTACCTTTACTGTCACACGCCCTGCATCTGTCTTTCCTGTAAGCTCATGGAACAGATAAAATCCACATGCTACACCTATAATCAATATGATTAATATTAAATCTTTCTTCTTCAAGCCTGCTTTCATCAATAATACCTCTTAAACATCACTATGCATTATTTTAGCATAAGGTATAAAAAGAGGCAACCTTATGTTCGATTGCAACACACAAAAAATCTGAGGCAAATGCTTGCCCCAGATTTTAATCTTCATCTTAGTAATAATAAGATTTTGGAAGTGCCTGTCTTTTTACAATCTTTCCATTCTTATAGAAAATACGTTCAGCTGCCGCTGAATTACTACTCGTATACCAGGATCTGACCTGTACTGAGTCAAACCAGCCCGGATCTCCTCCATAAATATCAACATGAAGCGTTTTCCCTGTAACGTAAGTCTTCAAAGTAACATTAAAATTAAAATCATTTCTGATCTTGAAATCAGAAGATCCATAGCTGACCATAGCATCCTGACCAATCGGTACATAAGTAGATGGCACACTGTGATTTCTTCTCTCTACAATTGTAAGACCTGCTCTTAATGCAGCACCATACAACGTTGTCGATGCCTGACAGATTCCTCCGCCGTAAGCAGTTCCTCCTACAACACCACCCGGACGATATCCCTGTGCAGCACCACATGGACCTGCCACTCCAAAGAACGACAATGTCTGTCCCGGTTTGATCACTCTTCCATTGAATGACAATAAGGCTTTTGTCATATTATACGTACTATTTGCATTATTCGTTGATACAGTTGTAAAGCTTGCAATCTTGTGATTATACTTTGTCGTCTTGAATGCCCCACTTGTACTTCCCGGTGCCGATACCGTCTTCGCCAGAATCGTCGCTCTTAATGCTTCCATACGGTAAGAACAGTTCTGCGAACCGGAAGATGCTCCATTTTTCGCCCAGCCAAGCCATCCATATGCCTGAATATGAGAACTATAATAGACGCTTGCATATTTACTAATATCACCGGTTAATTTAATTTGAATAGCTTCAATTCTCTTATCTCCGGCTTCTACACCCGCAATTTCTCCGTCACTTACCCAGTTCTGCCATCCGGATCCCTGCAAATATACGCGATAAGTAATTCCACCATCATAGCGATCCTTATTATAGCGCATTCTGACAGCTACGATCTTCTGAGATTTTCCAGTTGTACCTGAAACAGCCGGTCCCTTTTTAGCAGCTGTCCATCCTACATTTTCCGCATATGTCTCATACTCAATGCTTCCACGTCTATTCATCTCGATAGATGAACTTACGGTTGATGTTGGTTTCTCCGTACTGTTCTTATCCACCAGCTTGATCTGAATAGACTCTATAGCCTTTGCAGTGTCAAGGGTTCCCGCAATTTCACCATTAGATGCCCATCCAAGATCTCCCCAGCTTGCACAGTGGACCTTATAGTAAACGTCATATTTCTTTTCAAGATCTCCGGTCAGACGGATTCTGATTGCCTCCATACGTTTACCTTTTCCGGTACTTCCGCCTACGGCTCCGTCCTTCACCCAGTTTCTCCAGCCGTAACTCTGACAATATGCCTGATACTCTACAGATCCTTCAATCTTATTGCCTTCTTCATCATAAATCGTACCCGCATAGATTCTGATTGCCTCCATACGTTTACCTTTTCCCTTAGTACCACTCATAGCACCGTCTGCCACATTTCTCATCCAGCCATAGCTCTGGCAATGAGAGGAATATGTTATATTTCCCAGATCATTCGTTCCAAGATAGCTTCTCTTCGTCTGTGCCGGTTTGTCAGTCGCAGTCTTCTCAACCAGTTTGATCGTAATCGCTTCGATAGATTTTCCAAAACCTGCAGTACCTGCGATCTGTCCGTTCTTTGCCCATCCAAGGTCACCAAACGATGCGCTGTGGACTTTATAGTAAATATCATATTTCTCTGCCAGTTCACCTGTCAGACGGATCTTGATAGCTTCCATTCGCTTACCTTTTCCGCTAGTTCCACCGATGGCACCATCTTTGACCCAGCTCATCCAGCCATAGCTCTGACAGTGTGCCTGATACTCTACAGATCCTGTAAGGCCTTTTAATTCTTCCGATGTATCTTCCCCTGTCGTCTCTCCGTCAGTATTCTCCTGAGCCGCAGTCGCAATCTCTGCCTGATTCTTACTTTCATCTGTACCTTCTGATGATTCTTCAGACTTTACCGGCTCACTTTTTACTTGAATCTTGATAGCTTCCACACGTTTACTTCTTCCTGTAGTTCCTGCCATCTCGCCATCTTTGCGTTCTTTCTGCCATCCGATAGACTGTACATGCGCAGAATAAGTCAGTGTCTCTACTGTCTTGCGCTCATTATCAGACGAAGGTGTATCCTGCTCCTGGGAGCCATCATTTCCTTCACCCGAAGATGATCCATCTATAGTAACACCGTTTCCTGAATTCTCATTCCCACCACCGGCATTATCACCGTTATTGTCAGATGCACCATCCTTTCCTGTATCCAGATCCCCGGATACACCATCTTTTCCTGCATCCAGATCCCCGGATACACCGGAATCCTGCCCGCCATTCTGTCCGGCATCATTCTGTCCGGCATCCGGATTCTGTACATCTTCATACGCATTAGCATTCCCTTCAGCAGCCGCTACGCTCACCGAAGCAGGCACACACAACATACACGCCAATGCAATACTACATAATTTTTTGGCTAAATGTTTTCTTTTCATCATATCCTCTTTCCTTTTTCGATTTTACTAAAAATATGGTTAATTATATCATGAAAATACTTTTCAAACAAGAAAAGGTATCTGCATCCCCCATTTTTCTCATTTCATGTTATAATAAACCATCGTGTTTTTACAGTAACACTTATATAATGGGGTGATTTTTATGAAACATTTAAAATTAATTACTTTATCAGCACTTTTTTTATTCTTACTCACGGGCTGTTCAAAATCAGGTACAAGCCAGTCTCTGACTTATACAGATTCCTTGTTCGATACAGTCATCAGTGTTCAGATTTACGATTCGGACGACGAATCACTCATTGATAACTGCAAAGAGATCTGCACCAAATATGACAATATGTTCTCTAACACAAACGAAAACAGTGAGATTTCTAAAATAAACAACGCCAAAGGTCAAACCGTAGAAGTTTCCGATGACACGATCAGCCTTTTAAAAACCGCGATTCACTATGGTGATATTTCAAACGGGACTTTTGACGTCACGATCAGTCCTGTATCTTCTCTCTGGGATTTCCAGGCTGAAGACCCGAAAGTTCCTGACGATGCAGACATACAGTCAGCTCTCACTCATGTAAACTATAAAAATATCCAAATCAATGGAAATCAGGTTTCTCTGGCAGATCCTGATGCAGCCATTGATCTGGGCGGTATTGCTAAAGGATACATTGCCGACCAATTAAAAGATTACCTGAAATCCGAAGGCATCAAACACGCTATGATTAATCTTGGTGGGAACGTCCTCGCCATCGGCAAAAAGCCGGATGGCTCTGATTACAATATAGGGATCCAGAAACCCTTTGATTCCACCGGCGACCCGATTACTTCTGTAAAGATTGCGGACCAGTCTGTAGTTACTTCCGGAGATTATCAACGCTATTTTAAAAAAGACGGAAAGATTTATCATCATATTTTGAATACATCAACCGGTTATCCGTATGACAACGGATTATCCAGTGTAACAATCGTCACCGATTCTTCTGTAAATGCCGATGCACTGAGCACCACTTGTTTCGCACTTGGACTCAATGATGGTATGAAACTGGTAAACAGTACAGATAATGTTGAAGCCGTATTTATCACTTCAGATAATAAACTTCACTATTCGGATAATTTCCCTAAGTAAGTTCAGGCTTTGATTTATCAACTAAAACGAAACGAGTAGGCTGATACCTACTCGTTTTGTATACTTCGTACACATCGAGCTGTTAAGCGCGATGATGTATATTCGTTATGAATTTCAACGTAAATAAATCTCCTGAACAATTCTTTAATATACTGAATTTGCTCCCGCCAGAGCAACTCCGAATATAACCACAAAAATCAGATATAACAGAAGAATTACACACTGTATGATAAGTGCTGCTCTGCAATAATTTCTACGATTAATATTCCCGTTCTTGCTAAATGCCCATACCAGATACAGAATTGTTCCCGCACATGGGATACACGCTGCCAGTATTGTAAGTATCCACTGTCCCATAGAAAGTGGTGCCATATCCATTCCCTGATCATAATTCATATTGTAATTCTGATTATAGTTCTGGGTATTATAGCCCTGATTATAACTCTGACCGTAATTCTGATTATTATAATTCTGGTTATAATTCTGGTTATAATTCTGGTTATAGTTCTGATTCTGGCTGTAATCTCCGGAACCATACCGATAATTCTGATTCAAATCTTCTGTGCTTTCTTTTGAAGTCGTTGCAGACGCTGTTGTATACACGTTCTCTGTAGCTGTTTCCGTCATATTACTCTCCACCACATCCGGTGCATTTCCGATTGTATTCTCCGGTGTCCCGTTCGGGTCTGTATACTGTGGAGTCTGATTTTCTCCCCCATTATTATAATTATCCTCCATAAGTAAATCCTCCTCGTATTAATCACTATCGTTATCATAGCATGTAGCTTTTCTGTTTTCAACATTTTTAGACAAACTATCTGACCGTAGCTTCTAAATCTGTCAGCCTTTTCCTGCGAGCAAACTTCTCACCATATTCCACAGATTCCGATAATAATAACTCACCGGAGGCTCTCCGGGGAAATATATCCACATCCGCCAGATATAATATACAATCATAGAGATAATCAGTACCACGCCTAATACCAGTAATCGTTTTCCTGCTCTTTGTCCTCTTATATAACGGTTCCAGAAAAATACCAGCAGATATAAAATCACAGCATAAATAAATGCATGTATTTTCAAGGCCCCCGAAAAATCCAGACGTAAAATACACTTAAATGCTCTCGTAAGTCCACATGCCGGACAAGGATATCCTATTATCGCCACCACCGGACACGCACTTCCGGTAATGATTTTTAAGAACGCAAAATAGGCGATTATAAATATAATCGCCCATCTTGCATTTTCTATATCTTTCCATATTCTATTAAATATCTGACATAAAAAATCTTTTATTTTACTTCTCATTCCCTGTTACTTTCGTAAATCTTACTCAGCCTTTTTCTCCTCTGCAGGTTTCTCAGCTACCGGCTCTGTTTTTGCAGCAGGAGCCTCTGCCTTTGGAGCTGCTGGTTTTTTAGGAGCTGCTGGTTTTGCAGCCGGCTTTGGAGTGATAATCTTCTTTGGACACTTCTGTGCACAAAGTGTACAATTCTTACACTTAGACACATCAATGTGTGCAAGATTATCTTCCAGTGTAATTGCATCAAAGTGACAGTTCTTAGCACAGAGTCCACATCCGATACATCCAACTGAACATGCCTTCATTACATCTTTGCCCTTGTCTTTAGAACTACACTGTACCATACATTTCTGGCTGTAAGGTACCAGCTCAATCAGATGTTTCGGACAAACTGCGATACATTTTCCGCAGGCTTTACATGCCTCTTTATCTACAACTGCTACACCATTTACAATATGAATTGCATCAAACGGACAAGCTTTTACACAAGATCCCTCTCCGAGACATCCATAGTTACAGCTCTTCGGTCCGCCATCCTGCATCATATTAACGAAAGTACAATCATGTAATCCATCATAATCATACTCCTGTTTTGCCACATCACAGTTTCCTGCACATTTAACAAATGCAACTTCTCTTACCTGCTCACCGGCTTCCACTCCCATGATAGCACCAATCTTTGCTGCTACCGGAGCTCCACCAACCGGACATGCTCCGATTTCAGCCTCGCCTTTTACGATAGCTGCTGCAAGACCGGAACATCCTGCATATCCACAACCACCACAGTTGTTACCCGGAAGCACACCTGCGATAGCTTCTTCTCTTTCATCTACTTCTACTGCAAACTTCTTACCTGCTACACCGAGGAAAACACCAATGAATAATCCGGTACCGCCTACGATTACAGCAGCAATGATAATACCTGTTATACTCATAATACGTTCCCTCCTATATTAATCCTGAGAATCCAAAGAATGCGATTGACATCAGTGCTGCAGTGATCAGCACGATCGGTGTTCCCTGGAATGACTCTGAGATATCGTTGTACTCAATCTTCTCACGGATACCAGCCATGATCACGATCGCGATTGCAAATCCTACAGAAGTACCAACACCGTTGATAACACCCTGAAGAATGCTGTAATCATTCTGTACGTTTGTTAATGCAACACCAAGTACGGCACAGTTTGTTGTGATCAGTGGAAGATACACACCAAGTGCGTTATACAATGAAGGCATTGATTTCTTTAAGAACATCTCTACAAACTGTACTAATGCTGCGATGAACAGAATAAATACGATTGTCTGAAGATATTCAAATCCTAATGGCACCAGAATAAATTTGTAAATCAAACTTGTAAAAAATGATGCAATTGTGATAACGAAGACAACAGCTCCACCCATACCTGATGCTGTCTCAACTTTCTTGGATACACCAAGGAATGGACAGATACCAAGGAACTGGCTAAGTACTACGTTGTTTACAATTGCTGATCCAATTGCTAAAAGTAATAATTCTTTCATCTATGTACTCCTCCCATTCCTACTCTGCCTGAGCCGCTTTATTCTTCTTAGCGGCTTTATTTTTGATCTTGTTCTGTAATGCTACCAATCCGGCAAGTACCAAGAAAGCACCAGGTGCCAGGATAAAGATCGTAACCGGAGTATATCCTACAGTACCTGTAGCACTGTCAGCTAATGGCAGGATCTGCACTCCAAAAATTGCACCTGCTCCGATAAGCTCACGTACAATACCGATACAAGTCAGACCAAATGTAAATCCAAGTCCCATTCCAAGTCCATCAAAGAGAGATGGAAGTACAGGGTTCTTAGACGCATAACTCTCGGCACGACCAAGAATAATACAGTTAACAACGATCAATGGGATATAAAGTCCAAGTGCACTGTAAAGACTTGGAACAAATCCCTCTAACAAGAACTGTACAATAGTTACGAAGGAAGCTACGACTACGATGAATGCCGGCATTCTGACAGAATCCGGGATGATCTTACGCAGCATTGAAATCAACATATTTGAAAGTACAAGTACGACTGTTGTTGACAGTCCCATACCTACACCGTTTGTAGCGGATGTTGTAACCGCCAGGGTCGGACACATTCCTAACATCAATACGAAGGTAGGATTTTCTTTGATCAGACCGTTATATAATCTTTCGGTACAATTGTTCATAATAACTACCCCCTAAAATGCTTCAGCAAAATAACCAAGAGCTTCATTCACAGCACCGGTCATTGCTCTAGATGTAATAGTTGCTCCACTGATCGCATCGATCGGTTCTCCGTCTCCGCCATCTTTTGAAACACAGAACTGAGATGTCTGCACACCTACATACTGCTCATAGAATGAAGGTTCTTTTGCTTTCATACCAAGTCCTGCCGTCTCACTGATTGATAAGATAGATACACCATTTACAGTTCCATCGGATGTGATACCAACTGTAACCTGGATATCTCCACCATATCCTTCAGAATCAGTTACTGTGATGACATAACCTTCATCACCTACAGAACACACTTCATCAACTGCAACTTTTTCTCCCAGACTATCTGCTACAGATGCAGAAATCTTTTCATCTACATCAACAGCTTCAAAATCATTCAGATCTGCATCCGGGAATACAGCCTGCCATGCTTCTTTTTTCGCTTTTTCATTTGCTGTTGCAATCGGAGCTTTTGTTACTTCGTATACAACTCCAAGGAGTAAACCTGCGACCAAAGTGATCGCTGTAAGAATCATTGTGTTTTTAACAATTTTATTCATTATTTTTCCCCTCCTTTGCCAAATGGTTTCGGAAGAGTAACTCTTTCGATCAACGGTACTAATAAGTTACTGATGATGATCGCATAGGAAACACCTTCTGCAGATCCTCCGAAGAGACGGAACAATCCAGTCAGGACACCAAGCAAAATACCGTATACATACTGTCCTTTCTTCGTGATTGGTGATGTTACATAGTCAGTTGCCATGAACCATGCTCCCATCATAAGACCACCACCACAAAGATGTGCTGTAATGTACTGTGGATCAAAGAATCCAACTGCTGAATTCTGGAAATGTCCGAAGATACCTACAAAAATCACAAATGTTACAATATATGTACCTGGGATTCGAAGATCGATAACTCCCATCAGAATCAGGAAGATTGCTCCTATAACAATTGCAATTACAGAAGTCTCACCGATTGTTCCAGGAATTGTACCAATTAACATCTTCATTGTATCAACAGTCTCACCGGCTTTTAACTGAGCCAGAGGAGTTGCTCCTGACACTCCGTCATATACAAAGTTTGTCATCTGTCCGGCGAAGGAAATCAGAAGGAAACATCTTGCACCAAGTGCAGGGTTCATAAAGTTCTGTCCCAAACCACCAAATAACTGTTTAACAACAAGAATACCAAACACACTACCAAGAGCACCCATCCACCATGGAGCTGTTGAAGGCATATTCATACCTACCAACATACCGGTTACAACGGCACTCAGATCACCGATTGTAATTGGTTTATGCATCAGTTTCTCATATATATATTCCGTCAATACCGCAGACACCGTTGTGCTGATCAGCATGATCAGTGCCGGCATACCAAAGTTCCATACACCAAACGCACAGGCTGGCAACATCGCGATCACTACATATAACATAATCTTATTTGTAGTAATGCTTGAACGAATGTGCGGCGAAGATGACATTTTTAAATTCTGTTCACTCACGTTTGTTCACCTCTTCCTCTCTTCTCTTATTTCTTCTTGCGGTTTGCAAGTGCAATCTTTCTCATAGAACCGATCGCCTGTTTCAACGGACGTTTTGCCGGGCATACAAAACTACATGATCCACATTCCATACACTCAAGTCCTTCGTGTTTTGTGAATGCTTCCTCGTCATGATGCTCTGCATAATCCGCTAATCTGGACGGGATCAAACGACTTGGACAGGCGTCTACACAACGTCCACAATTGATACAAGCGCTAGGCTGCATTTTTGAGACTTCATCTTTTGTGAAACAAAGAATTGATGAAGAAGTCTTTGTAACAGGTACATCCAATGTAAACATTGAAAATCCCATCATCGGACCACCGGAAATCATCTTCTCTGGTTCTACTTTAAATCCACCGGCAGCTTCTACGATTTCCTTCTGGCTCATACCGATCGGAACCAGGAAGTTACCTGTTTCATTTACTGCATCTCCACTGACTGTAAGTACACGTTCATAACAAGGTTTGCCTTCCACTACTGCACGGTAAATATTGATCAGCGTCTCTACGTTATCAACTACACATCCTGCATCTGCCGGAAGCATAGAAGAATTAATTGCTCTTCCTGTAGTAGCATAAATCAGCTGACGCTCACCACCCTGTGGGTACTTTGTCTTAAGTGCAAGTACTTCCATACGCGGCTCATCTTTTGTCAGTTCTTTTAATTTTGCAATACAATCCGGTTTGTTATCTTCAACGCCAAACAGTCCCTTTGCATTATCAAAAAGTTTCAAAACTGCTTTCATACCACCAACGAGTTTCTCCGGATTCTCCAGCATACGTCTGTAGTCAGCAGTGATATATGGCTCACATTCTGCACAGTTTGCAATAACATAATCAATCTTATCCGGCTCTTTCGGTGATAATTTTACTTTGGTTGGGAAACCTGCACCACCCATACCAACAACACCAGCTTCGCCGATTGCATTTAATATTTCTTCCTTAGACATCTCGTCCAACGGTTTCACAGCTGGATACTCTACTTCTTCGTACTGTCCATCATTCTCAACTATAATACCTGAAACAGTTCCTCCAGCAGGATTAAGATGAGGTGCAATTGCCTTAACAGTTCCGGAAACTGAAGCATATACAGGTGCTGAAACAAATCCTCCAGCCTCTGCTATTTTCTGGCCCTTCAAAACACGTTCGCCTACCTCTACGACTGGTTTCGCCGGTGCTCCGATATGCTGGGAACAAAGATAAACCAGGTCACCTTGAGGTTTTAACTCTACAATCGCCTTTTCTTTCGCCAGGCTCTTGCCGTCATCCGGGTGAACGCCACCCTTAAATGTTAACAATGCCATCCCTTTTTCCTTCCTCTCTTTAAAATTTGTGTAAATACTAATAATTTTAACATATAAATAAATAGCAAAATCCATGCCAGTTTTTCACAATACATTTTTCTTTTATTCTGTATATCTTTTCAACATAATCTGTTTCAAAAATATTCAAATAGTAAAATTCACTGTTTCATTGTTGCACGAATTTTTTTAGATTTTTATACTTTACACATTATAAATCAGACCACGGTTTTTTTCATCGTTCTTTCTTCCTAAATATCAAACATTTTTTTGTACAAAATGTACAATTTACTTCTTCATTTCTTGTCTATTTTATGTTACTTTTGTGTATTTTTTATCAAACTTTTCTCGTTATTAATTTGTCAGACTTCTTTATACAATTTTCCGTTTGGAATCTGGTTTTTGATTTCAAAAAAAGTCGTGTTCATGCATCTGCACAAACACGACTCTATTATCATTTCATAATTTTTATTAATCTTACTCTTCTTCGTTTGCTTCTTCAGCATTCTCCAAAGCTTTCATACTCAGGCTGATCTTCTTCTCAGCTTCGTTCAGATCTACGATCTTAGCTGTAATCTCCTGTCCTACTGATAATACATCAGATGGTTTATCTACATGATTTCTTGAAATCTGTGATACATGAAGTAATGCATCAACGCCTGGTGCCAACTCAACGAACGCACCAAAATCTGTCATTCTTGCAACTTTACCAGTGATCACTGTGCCAACAGCATAATTTTCTGTAGCGTTAGCCCATGGGTTAGTCTCCGGGAATTTTAAGCTGAGTGCAATCTTTGTATCGCGGATATCTTTGATCATAACTTCCAGTGTCTCACCAACCTGGAATACTTTCTTAGGATTCTCAACACGTCCCCAAGACATCTCAGAGATATGTAATAATCCATCTACTCCGCCAAGGTCGATAAATGCACCAAAGTCTGTAACATTCTTAACTGTTCCTTCTACTCTGTCTCCAACCTGGATCTTAGCAAGCAGTTCTTCCTGTTTCTTAGCTCTCTCAGCTACAAGAAGCTGTCTTCTGTCACCGATCACACGGTTTCTTCTAGGATTGAACTCGCTGATTACGAACTCGATCTCCTGATCCTGATATTTGCTGAGGTCTTTCTCATAAGTATCAGATACAAGGCTTGCAGGGATAAATACTCTTGCGCCTTCTACTACTACACTGAGACCACCACCAAGGATCTGTACAACAGGAGCTTTTAATACTTCATGGTTCTCGAAAGCTTCTTTTAATCTCTCGTTACCTTTTTCTGCAGCCAGTCTCTTATATGTTAATAATACCTGACCTTCTCCATCGTTGACCTTCAGTACTTTTGCAGTCATCTGATCACCAACAGATACAACTGTAGTAAGATCTACATTTGATTCGTTTGTGTACTCATTTCTGGAAATGATACCATCAGCTTTGTATCCTATATTCAAAATGATTTCATCAGGTTTTACATCGATGACCGTACCATCAACCACTTCTCCATTTCTTATTGTCTTAAAAGACTCGTCTAACATCTGTTCAAAAGTTAATTCCGACATTGCTTTGAACCTCCTCAATTATATTATTGGGCGTGGATGCCCCTGCTGTAATACCTACTGTTTCCACGGACCTCAATTGATTCGAATCCAAATCTCCAAGTGTCTGTATATAGTACGTATTCAAACATGCATTCCTACAGATTTCAAATAACTTTTGAGTATTAGAACTATGTTTATCGCCTATGACGATCATAGCATCTACTCTATCTGCAATCTGACGTGCCTCATCCTGACGCTCTTTTGTCGCATTGCAAATCGTATTTAAAACAAGTATATCATAACGCTTTTTTGAAATTATTTCAACTAATTCTTGAAATTTATTGTAATTAAATGTCGTTTGTGAAACAATACATATTTTTTGGCTTTCATCCGGCAGTTTAAATTGCTCTGCCTCTTCCGCATTCTGTACAACTGTCACATCTCGGTTCACGGCCCATCCCATGATCCCCTGCACCTCCGGATGTTCTGCATTTCCGATGATTAAAATATATGCACCTTCACTGCTCTCTCTCCGTACAATCTGGTGGATTTTCTTTACAAACGGGCAGGTAGCATCAACATACTGCAGTCCTTTTTCTTCAATTTTCTGACAGACATGTTCCGACACACCATGGGAACGAATTACTACAATTCCTTCTGACAGATTCTCCAGTTCTTCTTCCGACCAAAGGACTTCTACGCCTTTCGACTGAAGATCTTTGATCACTTCATCGTTATGGATGATCGGACCGTAAGTATAGATTTTTTCACCTTTGTGCGTGTCTAACTGTTCATAGACTGTATCAACTGCTCGCTTGACCCCAAAACAGAAGCCCGCGGTCTTTGCAAGTATTACTTTCATATTCTTACCGTCTCCTATTTATTTGCAGTAACTTATAATCTTTGTTACCACTTCTTCGATCGTCAGGTCAGAGCTGTCCACAAGGATTGCATCTTCCGCCTGTTTTAACGGTGCAATTTCTCTCGTCATATCTCTGTGGTCACGTTCTTCAATATCTTTTTCGATTTCTTTCAGGTCACATTCAATACCTTTTTCACATAGTTCGTTATAGCGACGTTTTGCACGAGTATGGGTGCTCGCCGTCAGATAAATCTTCACATCTGCATTCGGAAGTACACAGGTTCCGATATCTCGCCCATCCATGATCACATCTGAAGTTCTCGCCAGATTTCGCTGAAGTTCCAGGAGTTTCGCACGCACCTCCGGAATTGCGGACGTCTTAGAGGCCATGTTTCCTACTGCCTCCTCCCGGAGTCTCGCTGTGATATTCTCTCCATTTAGATACACTTGCTGTTTCCCGTCTTCATAACGTATCGTCACATCTGCCGTTTTCAGAGCTTCGATTACTTTTTCCTTTTCCTCCGGGGAAATCCCCTTATTTAAAAAACAGATTGCCAACCCACGATACATCGCTCCTGTATCCACATAAATATAGCCTTTTTCTTTTGCGACCAGCTTTGCTATTGTACTTTTTCCGGCTCCCGCCGGTCCATCAATCGCAACATTATATCCCATGTTACAATCCTCCCACTTTTTCTTACTCTCTATTCACGATTCACAGACATTCTTATCCGTAAATGTTCATCCCTCTACCTACTAATATTCTAACTGAATGAATCCTTTCTTGACAGAAGTACATTTGCTCTCCAGCCATTTTTTCATATCATCCCATTCAATATTGCATCTTTTCATCGCGGCTTTCGGAATTCCGTATAATAATTTCTGATTGCGTTCATTAATTACGGTCATTCCGATCATATCCTCTGTCTCGAACAGCGAGCGCACATTTACATAGGCAAACTTTGCATCTTCCATCTTGGAAATGGTCTCGCAATAATCCTCGTAAAACTTAAACTCTACCCGAACTTCTCCTAATTTACGTCTCTTTGCATAGATTTCTTTCGCCTTCTGTTCTGCCTCCGCAACACTTCCGCTCTTTCCAAAAGTACGGCTATACACCTCACCCAGTCCAAATAAAATGACCATGCCCAGAATAAATTTCAGCCAGAACACCGGGACACTTCCCTGCTCTCCTGTCATGAATCCTGCACGCCAGCTGACATATAACGCAATAATCATAATACATGCCGGAAGTACTCTTGCACTCAAGTTTACAGATCTTAATCTATGGATCTTATACAAATCTCCGATTGTCTTCTCATTCTCCACATAGTCCACTTTGTATTTCCAGTTCATCCTTATACCTCTCTTAACTTATTTTTATTGTATATTATTTCCTGCTGCATACGCCGTTGACCATGCGATCTGCAGATTAAACCCACCGGTCAGTGCATCCAGATCTAATACCTCTCCAATAAAATACAGACCTTCTACCAATTTAGATTCCATAGTCCCCGGATCAATCTCCTTGACCTTTACACCGCCCTTCGTGATGATTGCTTCATTATAATCACGAAGACCTGTAAGCGTAAGTTCCAAATGTTTGATCAGATCGACCAGATGTGTTCGTTCCTCTTTAGATATTACATTCACTTTCTTATCCGGTGCAATTCCACTTAGTTCAATGATCACCGGAACTAATTTCGATGGAAATAGTCCTCCCACTGCATTATGGAACTGCCGGTTCTGATTTTCCTCAAAATCTCTCAGTACACGTTTATCTAACTGTTCTCTGCTCAGTGCAGGTTTCAGATCAATCACCATTTTAAGTGGATGATCTTTCAATTTCTTACCTACATAGCTGCTGGCACTTAATACCAGCGGCCCGCTGACTCCAAAATGTGTAAAAAGCATCTCTCCGAAATCTTCATACAACTTCTTTTTGCCGTCAAAAATCTGTACCTTGACATTCCTGAGGGAAAGTCCCATAAGGTCACGTACCCAGTCTTCTGCTGTCTCCATCGGAACTAAAGATGGCAGACATTCTGTTACTTTATGTCCTGCTTTTTTGGCAAACTCCAGCCCGTCTCCGTCGGATCCTGTGATTGGATAAGACAGTCCTCCTGTCGCCACAATACAGGCATCTCCTAAAACTTTCTGTCCATTCTGCAGTACAATACCAACCACTTTTTTATCTTCGATCTGTAATTTCTTTACAGAAGTTTTTAAATAAATCTGCACACCCTGACGGTCCATCTCCCGCTCCAGGGCACGAATCACATCCGAAGAATGGTCTGATACCGGGAATACTCTGTCTCCCCGCTCCACCTTCGTGCGAACACCCAGTTCTTCAAAAAACGCGATCGCATCCTGATTCGTAAATCCATAAAATCCACTGTATAAAAACTTAGAATTGGATGTCACCGAAGAAAATAATGTCTCTATATCCTCACAGGCATTGGTAATATTGCAGCGTCCTTTTCCTGTAATAAAAAGTTTTCGACCCAGCCTGTCATTTTTCTCGAATAACAACACTTCATGTCCATTGCGTGCCGCCCACACTGACGCAAACATTCCAGCTGCTCCACCGCCGACAATCAGTACTTTACTCATATTCTTTGTCCTCAGTTCTCTTTAATGTATCCGGTCTTGACAATTCCACCTTCTCCTTGACCATATCAAGTTCATCCTTACTGTAAACCTGATACTCGTCCCATATCTGTTCCATCATCTCTAAGGTCTCCACAACCTCATCCTGTTTCTTCATACACAATGCAACTACCAGCGCATTAATAATGCTGAGTGGCGCCACCAGAGAATCCACAATGGATGCCATATCGCTTCTGGCGATCAGATTACAGGAAGAATACAGTGTCATAGGCGAATGAATGCTGTCTGTCAGTGTGATCACTTTCGCTTTCCGGTTGCTGGCAAACTCTAAGGCTTTCAATGTGCGCATGGAATATCTCGGGAAACTGATACCAATAATGACATCTTCCTCTCCAATACGCACCATCTGTTCAAAAATCTCACTGGCACTGTTAGTACTCACTGATACTACATTGTCACATACCATATTCAGATAGAATGCCAGGAAACTTGCTAACGGTGCGCAACTTCTAATACCGATCACATAAATCTTTCTGGCACTTAAGATCGTATCCACTGCCAGTTCAAACGTATCCCGATCGATCGTCTCCATCGTCTGCTTGATTTTCTCTATATCTGACTGAAGAACCGATGCAAGGATCTCTCCCTGACTAATCCTTCCGTAAGTCACTTCCATACGCTGGATGGAATTTAATTTCATGCGGACAACTTCCCCTAAAGCCTTCTGAAATTCCGGATATCCGTCATATCCAAGAGCCGTCGCAAAACGTACGACTGTAGATTCACTGACACCTACTTCTTCTCCCATCTTCGCCGCGGTTAGAAATGCCGCTTTATCATACTCTTGACGAATATAATCTGCCAGTTTTTTCTGCCCTTTGCTGAACTTGGCATATCCTTCGTCTATTTGTTTTAACAACTCGTTATTATTGCTGCTCATTATTCTTATCCTTTTCTAAATGACATTATTTTTATTATATAGCTTTCTATCTGATTATTCAAGTTATTTACTTCACAAGGATATGAAGATTCCATAAACAAAGAGATGGAACTGTATATTTTCATACACAGTTCCATCCCTTTAAATTATAGAAAATGATTATACTGGATAGCTTCCATTCTCTGTATCAGCAACAGTCTGATCTACTTTTGTCTCCTGCGCCTCTCGATATTTGAAGAAATCCGTAGCCACCTGTGGGAACAATGCATAAGACAGAACGTCTTCATCCTGCTCAATCCACTGTGCACACTCGCCGCGGAGAGTATCTAACTCATCCGGAATCAGATCTGCCGGTCGGCAGGTGATAACTTCCGGATTATCTCCCAGTACTTTCTTCTTTACTTCTTCATTAAATGGTTTTACAGTCTCACCATATTTACCACTTAAGATATCTTTTGTCTCTTTTGTAGCCATCTTATAGCGCTCACCTAACAGCACGTTAAATACAGCCTGTGTACCAACGATCTGAGACGATGGTGTTACAAGTGGCGGTTCTCCGAGGTCTTTACGAACTCTCGGCACTTCTTCCAGAACCTCATAGAACTTGTCTTCTGCACCCTGTTCTGCAAGCTGAGATGTTAAGTTGGACAACATACCACCCGGCACCTGATATAACAGAGTCTTGATATTAACGCCAAGATTCTTAGGATTCAAAAGTCCACTGTCAAGTGCTTCATCTCTGATCGGTCTGAAGTAATCGGCAATTTCAGCCAAAAGCTTCTGATCCAGTCCTGTATCATAAGGAGTTCCCTTGAATGTCTCTACCATAACTTCTGTTGCCGGCTGAGATGTTCCCAGTGCAAATGGTGACATTGCTGTATCAATAACATCAACGCCTGCCTCTACAGCCTTTAAGTAAGTCATAGAAGCTACACCTGATGTATAGTGTGTATGAAGCTGAATTGGGATATCAACTGCATCTTTTAATGCTCCGATCAGTTCTGTTGCTCTGTAAGGGAGCAACAGACCAGCCATATCTTTCAAACAGATAGAATTAGCACCCATATCTTCGATTTTCTTTGCTCTGTCTACCCAATATTCAGTAGTATAAGCATCTCCCAATGTATATGAAAGTGCAACCTGTGCCTCAGCTTTTTCCGCATTTGCTGCTTTTACAGCTGTTTCTAAGTTACGAAGGTCATTCAAACAGTCGAAAATACGGATAATATCAATTCCGTTTGCCACAGATTTCTTTACAAAATACTCTACCACATCATCGGCATATGGACGATATCCTAAGATATTCTGTCCGCGGAACAACATCTGTAATTTTGTCTTTTTAAATCCATCACGGAATTTGCGAAGTCTCTCCCATGGATCTTCTTTTAAGAATCTAAGGGAAGCATCGAACGTAGCACCACCCCAGCACTCTACAGAATGATATCCGACTTCATCCATTTTGCTTACGATCGGAAGCATCTGTTCTGTAGTCATACGGGTAGCGATCAAAGACTGGTGTGCATCACGCAGCACAGTTTCTGTTATTTTAATTGGTTTTTTCTCTATTTCTGCCATTACTCGGCCCTCCTGTCTACTATTCAAACTATATACCTACACCAAAGATCGCCATAAATGTACCGGCAGCTACCGCTGTACCGATAACACCTGCAACGTTTGGTCCCATCGCATGCATCAGAAGGAAATTCGTAGGATCTGCCTCCGCACCTACCTTCTGTGATACTCTGGCTGCCATCGGAACCGCAGATACACCTGCCGAACCAATCAGAGGGTTTACTTTTCCGTGAGTTGCAATACACATCAGTTTACCGAATAGGACACCTGCCGCTGTACCAAACGCAAATGCGATCAGTCCTAAAGCTACGATTTTCAAAGTATCCATATTCAGGAAAGCCTCCGCACTTGTAGTTGCTCCTACAGATGTTCCGAGAAGGATAACTACAATGTACATCAGTGCATTTGATGCTGTATCTGTCAACTGTCTTACAACGCCTGACTCTTTGAACAGGTTACCAAGCATCAGCATACCAACCAGTGGTGCTGTGGTAGGAAGAATTGTACACACTACAATTGTAACGATGATCGGGAACAGGATCTTCTCTAATTTAGAAACCGGGCGAAGCTGCTCCATCTTGATCTTACGTTCTTTTTCTGTTGTCAGTGCTTTCATGATCGGTGGCTGGATGATCGGTACCAGTGACATATAAGAATAAGCTGCTACCGCAATCGGTCCTAGCAACGCCGTCTGCTGTAATTTACCAGCCAGGAAGATAGATGTCGGTCCATCCGCTCCACCGATGATAGAAATAGCTGCCGCTGCTTTATCAGAGAATCCCATCATCATAGCTCCAAGGTAAGCAGCAAAAATACCAAACTGTGCTGCTGCTCCTAAAAGGAAACTCTTAGGATTAGCGATCAGCGGTCCGAAATCTGTCATTGCTCCAACACCAAGGAAAATCAGTGACGGAAGGATTGACCACTCATCTAATTTATAAAAGTAATAAAGTAATCCGCCAGTTCCATTTGCTGCATCTTCCGCATGCAACATAATATCCGGATAGATATTAACAAGAAGCATACCAAATGCAATCGGCACCAGAAGTAAAGGTTCAAATCCATGTCTGATCGCAAGATACAGAAAGAAACATGCAACTGCGATCATGACCAGGTTTCCCCATGTCAGACTAAAGAAAGCTGTCTGATGCACGAGATTACCTAATGTCGTTGTTATATATTCCATTTTTTAACCTCCAGTCGTTATCACACATCAAGGATGATGATATTAATCTAATGTAGCTAATACTGCTCCTGCATCAACTGCATCTCCAACAGCCACATTGATGCTTGCTACTGTACCATCTTCTGGTGCAACAACCGGAATTTCCATCTTCATTGCTTCGATAATAACTACGGCATCACCTTTTGCAACTTTCTGTCCTACACTCGCTTCTAATTTAAATACTTTACCGGCTGCTCCGGCTTTTACTTCGATAGATCCTGCATTGGCAGAAGCTGCTGCTTTTGGTGCAGGTGCTGGCTTCGGTGCCGCTTTCGGTGCAGGTGCTGCCTTCGGTGCAACAGGTGCTGCTCCGGCTCCCTTTTCTTCAACTGTTACATCATATACATTTCCATTTACTGTAATCGTATAATTTTTCATTCTTATAGTCCTCCTGTTATTTCCTTTATGAATTCCACTTATTTGATGAACGACGTCTGATACTTCTTACGACAAATCCGTCTGTAGTTGTACCCTCTGACGCTGCGATTGCCGCTGCGATCACAGCAACAAGTTCTGCATCTTCTACTGTCTCTGTATCTGCAACTGCTTCTTCTGCCTTTGCCGCCTGAGTTTTTGGCTGTTCTGTCTTTTTGTTCTTATTCTTCAGCTTATCCTCAATCATCGGAATATACTTGAAGAATGAGATCAAGAATGAAATGAAGATCAGTACTACGAATACAGTTCCCATACCAAGAACAGTGTTCAGCCCTGCTTTCTTCATAATCTCGCCGGTAGTATAGTCGGCATCAACTGTCACGCTGTCAAGATACATCTCATCATCATAGATAAATGTAATGGTTGCCTTGCGGTCTTCAAACACCGCATTTGTTGTCACTTTCACTTCGTCCTTGTCAGCTTCGATTTTATAGTCGTCGTGGCTTACATAAGCACCACACTCTTTGGAAGCTGCCTTCCAGGAATCGATTGCACCCAGGAAACTATCCGGAGTAAATGGAAGTCCTGCCTGTGTCAACTGTAACTGCAAATTAAATTCCGGCATAGATTCAATCTGATCGATCGTTGCATCATCCGCAGACGAGCAATAATCAATAACAAAATCAGATGCCTGCACAAGCGTACTCTCATCATATTCCAGTGCACTCTTATCACTGTTACCACATGCGGTAAGGCCAAGCACTGCGATCAGCACGCAAAGCAATAAGCTAATTTTTTTCTTCACTTTACCTCACCTCTCTAAACCGTTCCATGTTTTTTCAGTGGCTGCTCTTCTCTCTTTGTAAACAACATCTCAAATGCACCGATCACATACTTTCTTGTATCTGCCGGCTGAACGATCGTATCTACATAACCTCTTCTGGCAGCAGAGAGCGGGCTTGACTGAAGTTCTTTATATTCTGTTGCTTTTTCATTGATTGTAGCTGCATCTTTGTCAGCATACATGATCTTAGCTGCGAGTTTTGCATCCATCATACCGATCTCAGCCTGCGGCCATGCATACACCATATCAGCACCTGTAGCTTTACTGTTCATAGCGATATAAGCGCTTCCGTATGCTTTTCCTATAATCACATTCACCTTTGGAACAGTTGCCTCAGCAAATGCATATGTCATCTTAGCGACCTCTTTTGCCAGGTGGCTCTCGTCATATTCTGTTGCTGCAAAGCCAGCCACATTAGTTAAAGTAAGAACCGGAATATTAAATGCATCACAGAAGTTTACAAATTCTGCTGCTTTTCTTGCTCCGTCTGCTGATAACGATCCATCAAACTCTGCCACAACTTCTGCATTCTCGTCGTATACTTTTGAACGGTTCGCAACAGTTCCGACAGTCATACCATTTAATTTGATAAATCCTGTCACCATATCTTTTGCAAAATCTTTCTTTGTCTCAAAGAAAATATTAGAATCTGAAATCTCTGCCAGTGCAATTGCTGTATCTTCAGCCCCATTCTCAATCTCTGCACATGCACGGTTCAGATCATCCTGACACTCTTCATAAGAAGCGTCTTCTTCATTATTACAAGGCAGCAAGCAGATCAGTGTACGGATATCCTCTAAAATATCCTCTTCTGTTCCGACAGCATCTACCAGTCCGGCATTCTCACTCTGATAAGAAGCAGAAGCCGTATCGCACTTATTCACTGTATTGCCCGGAATTGCATTCGGAGAATTCACAAATAATTTGCTCTTTTCTTCCATAAATGTAAAATCTGTAAGTCCAGGAATTACAGAAAGTCCGCCGCCACAAGACCCAAAGATTGCAGTGATCTGTGGAACTACTCCTGATGCCTTTGCCTGTTTCAGGTATACGCTTCCAAATGCCTCTAATGCATCTGTTGACTCCTGCAGTCTCAGACCTGCACAATCTACAAGTCCGATCACCGGTGCTCCCATCTTCATCGCCATATCATAAATATTTGCGATTTTCTTCGCATGCATCTCACCGACTGCACCATTAAGAACAGAAGCATCCTGGCTGTATACATATACAAGATTGCCATCGATGACTCCATATCCTGTGATAACACCGTCCGCAGGTGTATCCTTCTCCTGCAGATTAAAATCCGTAGATCTGGCTGTTACCGCGCCACCAATTTCGACAAAGCTTCCTGCATCCAGCAGAGCAGCTATACGGTTACATGCTGCGTTTTCTGTTGCCATGTTGCCCATAAATCTAGTCCTCCATTTTCTATAACTTATTAATAAGGAACATCTTTATGCACGATATCTACATATTTATACATAATATTGTCCTTATCCTGCATAATTAATTAAAATCCGATACCTTTCAAATTTTAATCATTTGTATTATATTACCAGTTTGTGCAAATCACAATACCTTTTTGACATTTTTTTATCATAGATACATTGTTTTTTTTATGAAGTTATAACTTTTCTTTATACTTTCACACTTTACTATAGAAACGTATTTGAGGTTTTCTAAAAAAATCAGGCATTTTCTTAATAATTCCTTAAATAAACTATTGTACTTTAGTCGAATTTGTGATACATTTTTAACGTAAGATTTAAACGGTTAACCCCAATTAAATCAAATATTACTATTGGAGGGTAAACGAATGGAAACAACAAAAAAGAAATGGCCATTTGGTTTCTACGTATGCTGTCTCTCATTTTCTTTTGAAAGACTTGCTTACTACGCAGCTAAATGGGGACTGGCAGTCTACATCGTAGCTACTGTAGCACAGGGCGGTTTAGGACTGACAACAGCAGATGGTGCGTTGATGAACTCCAACCTGGTAGCATTCACTTACATAACACCAATCATTGGTGGTTATATTGCTGACCGTTGGGTAAGTCCAAGAATCTTAGTACCAATCGGAGAGATCTTAATGGGACTCGGATACTTATGTGCTTGGAAATCAAGCAGCATCGGAATGCTTTGGGCAATGATCATCCTGATCTCAATCGGAACTGGTTTCTTCAAAGGAAACGTTTCTGGTATCAACGGAGGTCTGTTCGGAGATGCTGATGAGTCTACACTGAACTCAGTATTCAACATCCAGTACATGTTTGTTAATATTGGTTCTTTCTGTGGAACAACATTCTTAAGCTTACTTGCTCTTTCTGCTGGATACCGTACAATGTTCCTTGTATGTGGTATCGCATTATTCGTAGACTGTGCATGGTGGTTATTCGGAATGAGAAGTTTCGGCGATGTTGGTAAAAAACCATTCAAGGTTGACGTTGCAAAAGAAGACGTTAATCACCCAGATACAGAAGCAGAGAATGCACCACTTACTTCTCTTGAAAAGAGACGTGTTACTGCTATCCTGATCGTAACATTATTCTCAGGAATCTTCTGGTTGATCTGGTACATGGTTTACATGCCGGTTTACTACGAATTCGGTCCTATTTCTCAGGGTGGTTTCGGATGGGCTAACTGGAACCTCGGTTCTTTCGAGATGCCAACAGCTTGGTTCGATTCTATGAACGGACTTCTTTGTATCATCCTTTGTCCTATCTTCGCTGGTATTTGGGCTAAAATGGCTGCAAGACCACAGGGTGACTGGGGAATGTTCAAAAAGACTGCTATCGGTATCATGATCCTTGGTCTGTGTGTAGCTTGTATGGTACTTGCTGCTGTACTTAGCGGATGCGGAACAAAAGATCCTGTAGGAATCTGGATCATCATCCTGACATCAGTTTGTATGTCACTTGGTGAGGTTATCTTCTCACCTCTTGGAAATGCGTTCATCAACAAGTATTCTCCTAAGAAACTTCTTGGAACATTACTTGGTGTATGGCCACTGATCATCTTCTTCGCTGGTAAGGCTTACGGCCCACTTTACAACTGGCTGGAGAACTTCAACTTCATCAAAGCTTATGGTGCAGTTGCAATCATCATCTTTGCTTGTGGATTCATTATGTTAGCATTCAACAAGAAATTCGATGATATGATCGAAGGTTAATCTATAATTTTAGAATTAGCGTTCAAAAGGCTTCCGGTTCGCCGGAAGCCTTTTCTTGTCCGGAAGCCTTCGTTTCCTGGGCAAGAAAGCCTTCGGCAGGATGCGCATTCGCGCGATAAGAGTTCGTTGCAAGCGACCGCGCTCAGCGCCAGGATGTGCCTTAGCACATCCTATGAACAAGACACACAAACGCCCCCGCGATTCCGATTGGTCTCGCGGGGGCGTTACTCTTTATCTGCTATTGTTCTTAGAGTTATAGGACAAAATGTGTTGATGGAAACCGTCTTCAGCCCTTGGAAATAAGGGGCTGGAGGCGGTTTAATCTT